>CANSLJ010000023.1 GCA_947647735.1 uncultured bacterium
TTTTACGATAACGTTAGACATTAAATCACCCTGACCTCCCTTCAGTCCCTTCGGTTCATATGACTGAACGGGTTATTCTCGTGTATAAAACTGCTCCACAAAGCTTCACCCGTTATATACACTTTAAATATTATAGCACAAATTTCCTTTTCGTCAACCGTATTTTGGCATTTTTTTCATGTCGGAGGGCAGAAAAATTGTAAAAAAGACAGAAAGTGTTTGCATTTATTATGGTGCTTGATTTTTCGCTATCTCATCTGTCATAAGAATTTTACAGTCATTTTTATATGATGAATCCCAAAACATATGAAATATATAGTGACAAGTTGTGTTTGTCTATGTTAAACTTGACATATAGGGAGCTGGTGACCGAGGAAGACAGACGGTACGGGCTTGACAAATGGGCAGGGGCTTTTCTGGCTGACACATGGGAGGAATTTCAAAAATAGAGTAATAAACGGAGCGATAAAATCCATGGAACTTTTAAAGGAAAGAATACGAAAAGACGGAAAGATAAAATCCGGCGATGTACTGAAAGTGGACAGTTTTTTAAATCACCAGATGGACACAGATCTGTTTGTGGAGATCGGAAAGGAATTTAAGAGGCGTTTTGCGGATGCGGAGGTTAATAAGATCCTGACGATAGAAGCTTCTGGCATCGGCATTGCCTGTCTGGTGGCGCAAAGCTTTCATGTGCCGGTGGTGTTTGCGAAAAAGACACAGACGAAAAATATCGCCGGGGATGTTTATACGACGAAGGTGCAGTCTTATACCCACGGGCGGATATACGATATCATTGTGGCGAAAGAATTTTTGGGAAAAGGCGATAAGGTGCTGCTGATCGATGACTTCCTTGCCAATGGAAAGGCATTGGAAGGGCTTATCGCGCTGGTGGAGGAATCCGGCGCGGAGCTTGTGGGAGCGGGTATTGTGATAGAAAAGGGATTTCAGGTCGGCGGTGATGCGCTCCGCAAAAGAGGCGTGCGGCTGGAATCTCTGGCGATCATAGAGAGTATGGACGAAGAGACCGGAAGGATCGTGTTTCGAGATGATGAGGAGGGAAGCGGAACTGTATGAGGGATCGTGGATCTGTATGACGTATTGCAAAAGAGAATCTGTAAGTTTTAAAATTAAATGCGAAAAGAGTTAAAAAACTCAATTCGCATTTATTTTTTATTATATAGGTTAAGAGAAAAAGTAAAGTGCGTATGAGTTTCAAAAAAACTCATACGCATTATTTTTTTAAGGAAATCAAAACAAACGGAGGAAAACAAAATGCTGAAATACATGGTTTATGTAGAAGATGATATGTTTGAATTTATATCAAATCATAGATTAAATACTGAACAGGTCGCAGACAAATTGAATGTACCGATTGATTTAATCGTAATGATAGACTTTGAGGATGCAGATTAACCACCACAGGGAGCCGGAAACCCTTAAACAGGCAGAATGGAGGATAGGATGAAAGTTGACTATGAAATTGTAAAATACATCATTCAATATGGAGAAAGAAAAGAGTGTGTAGAAAGCGAAGAAGAAGCGATTTCTTTATTTAAAACGCATATAGAAGAAAATCCTTGCGTGTATCAAATAAGGAAAATGATAATTGATTAATTACACCGCCCACCCGGCGGGGCGGCGAAGGGAGAAAGGAGGGAAAGAGAAAATGGCAAGAAGGTATAAAAGGCTTGTTTTCGCAGACAGACAACAGATTGAAGCGATGTATAACAGCGGAATGAATGAAAAGGAGCTTGCAGAAAAAATCGGTGTGCACATTGCGACTATATACAGAGAGTTAGAACGCGGAAAGATCGTAGTTGCAGACAATGTAAAATACAGCGCAGACGTAGCACAGCGGGCGATCGGATAGGAGACAACATGAGGATATATGACAAGCTAATAGAAAGCCCTGAAACGCTGGGTGAATTTTTGAAAAGCCTTCCGGTTTTAGATGCGCCATGGAATCATGCGTTTCAGAAAAAGTTTTGCAATGAGTGCAGTACTGAAAATTGCGATATTTGTCAGAGTGAAGAGTTTAGAAACAATCCTGGCTGGTGGTTAAAACAGCAGATAGGAAAAAATGAAAAGTGTTTTAAGGAGGAATTGAAATGAATAAAGCAAGACGAAAACTGATAGAAGAAGCTTTGGAGAAAATAGATCAGGCAAAAGAAATTCTAGAGGAAGTACGAGACGAAGAGGAAGAGAGTTATGATAACTTGCCGGAAAGTTTGCAGAACGGAGAACGCGGGGAACAGATGCGGGAAAACATAGAAAGGCTGGAAGAAATTATTTACAACATGGAAGAGGCGGAAGAATTAGGGGAATTGTAGAAAAGTCAATAAAACATAATAAAAACTTTGAACAGCCGAAACGGGGCAAAAGTCCCGTCGTGCAAGGTCGGCAACCTTGTGCCTGATGAGGCAAGCCAAAAGCCGAAAATCAGGGCATTGTGAAAAATGGCAGCGGGCGCGCCTGCTAGAAAGCGCGTAGACGGATAACAGGTTTTCAGCAGGTTTTTAAGGAGAAAAGCTGCAACGCAATGCACACGCCAGAAAGTGAGGCGGCACAATATGAAAGCGAGATCACCGCCCAGATATTAGAAGGACACAACAATATGAAGCATTATTGTAGATATTGTATACATTGTATCGCACAGAGCGAAATAGAAGCGGTATGCGAGGAATTAAATATCATTGTAAAGAAAGCTTCTGTTCGGAATGCCTGTCAGTTATTTGATTTTTGTGAAATCGATGCTTTTTACCTCTGCCGGAGCGGGGATCCGGAAAAATGCAAATATAAATCACGAATACCAAAACAAAAGCAATGCAAAGGACAAATGACATTATTTAGTACATAAAGATGGAGCATAAAAAGATGAACATAGCACTGATCGACGTAGACGGGCACAATTTTCCCTCATTACCGCTTATGAAAATATCGGCATGGCATAAAAGACAAGGGGATATTGCATCGTGGTATGATCCGCTGACAGCATGGCAGCAGCCGCCGGACCGGGTATACATGAGTAAAGTATTCACATTTACGCCAGACTATCCACACCCTGTAAATGCTACAGAGATTATAAGAGGAGGGACAGGCTATAACTATCCAGACGGAAAGCCCGATCTACCACAAGAAATAGAGCACATATACCCAGATTATAGCCTGTACCCGGTATTATGCAAAGAAACGGCATACGGATTTTTAACGAGAGGATGCCCACGCGGGTGTGAATTTTGCATAGTAGAGAGCAAAGAAGGACGACAAAGCCGGAAAGTAGCTGATCTTTCGGAGTTTTGGAATGGGCAAAAGAATATTTTATTGCTGGATCCGAATTTTTTCGCCTGCAGGGAATGGAAAGAGCTATCACAGCAGCTAATTGAAAGCGGGGCATGGGTGAATTTTTCACAGGGATGTGATATCCGCATAATGACAGAGGAAAAAACAAGGGTTTTACAGCAGATGAAAATAAAACAGATTCATTTTGCGTGGGACAGGTACGAGGACAAAGAAATAATAATAAAAAAGTTGAAAGAATTTAAAGGACTGACGGGCTGGGGCTATCAGAAAATAGGCGTTTATATTCTGACAAACTTTGATACAACCATAGAACAGGATTTAGAAAGGATATATACGGTGCGGGATTTAGGATATTCGCCCTATGTAATGATTTTTAATAAACAGGAGCTGCCCAAAGGGCATACATTACGGAAAATGCAGCGGTGGACAAACTCGCGGGTTGCTTTTGGGGCGGTAAAGGATTTTAAAGATTTTAAATAGGTAGGATGAGAGGAAATGCTTGAATATGGCTATTACAACATGGACTGCATGGACGGAATAAAGGAATTTCCAGACAAGTATTTTAATCTCGCGGTGGTTGATCCTCAGTATGGAATAAAGGTAGATACACGCGGAAGGAAAAAGAGCAGGTCAAGGCTGGCAGAGGCAATAGATTATGAACCGTTTGCAGGTGGAGATAAAGAACCGCCGCCAAAGGAATATTTTCAGGAATTATTCAGGGTAAGTAAGAATCAGATTATTTTCGGGGCAAATCATTTTATATCAAGAATGCCCTATGATAGTCCGTACTGGATTGTCTGGGATAAGAAAAATGGCGCTAATGATTTTGCTGACTGCGAACTGGCATGGACGTCTTTCAAAACAGCTACATGGATATTTCGGTACACATGGGCAGGTATGCAGCAGGAAAACATGAGAAACAAAGAATACCGCATACATCCAACACAAAAGCCGGTACCGCTGTATGAATGGATTCTTGTAAATTATGCAGCAGCGGGTGACACGATACTTGATACACATGTAGGATCAGCTTCTTCATTGATTGCCTGCCGGAATACCGGGCATAAATTTATAGGTTTTGAATTAAGCAAATATTATTATGATTTATCACTGAAAAGATATGAGCAGGAAGCGGCACAGATGAATTTTTACGATTTTAACATGGGTGGGTAACGGCATGGATGAAAGGATGCAGGCAATTAGAAAATTCCATGAAATATATAACAGGGCAAGGAAAAAATACGGGCTGATTCATAGAGTACGTTTTAGCATAAGTAGTGAGTATGAAACAATAGAAGTATGGGAGCTGAAAGGAGGAAAAGCAGGGAAATGCATTGTAAATGCAAAACAGAAGGAAGAAACAGAGTGCTATAAACAAGCGTTATGGGAATTGGAATATTATATCAAAAACAGGGAGGAAAAAGAACATGCAGGAAATGCAGCTATGGCAGTCTGAATATCTGGGAGAGGACAAGGACACGCTGAAAAAAGTACTTCGCGTTTTCAGAAGTGACGGCGTACAGGGAATAGAAAGCCAGAAAGCGCTGGAAAACTATGTTAAAAGACTGAGCAATTATGCTCTGCGTGAAATGTATGAAATGGATGAAGAGGCGGCGCTTCAGATGTTAGTGGACAGCATAGGAGTATTAGGAGCGTTTCATAAATATACACTGTTGGCAGGCTGTATCAGCATGAGCACAAAAGAAATATCTGATGCCGGATGGATCAGTCAGGAAGATTATGCGGAAGTAACAGCAAAATATGAGGAGCGTATAAGAGCTGCCAATAAAGAAAGAGATAGTGCTTTGTCAAGTCTTTCAAAACTTCTCGGAAAAGATACACATACACAAGAGGAAATAACAAAATTAAAAAGCGCCCTGATGCAATACAAATCAGATTTATACGACTTTTACGCACAGGCGGGAAGGGTGCCAAACTATGAGCAGTGAAAAATACATAGAAACGATAGGTTTTATGGGGTGGGACGCAGAACAGACAAAGAAAGGATTCTTTGAGTTTTTAGAAGAAAATCGAGAAATACAGCTAATCAAAAAAACAAAATATAGCGGAAATCCTCAAGCTGTCGGAAAAGATGGCACACGCTATTTGACAATAATGCCATATAGCAGAGAAATAGCTGGGAGAACAAGCGGGCACCGGTTAGATCAATTAATCTTATGCGATGATGAACGGAAGATGATATATGCAAAACACGCCGGTATGATACGGGAATTATATACCAGATTTACAGATCAAATACCGGATGAATATAAAGTTTTATTTTATGAATATTGAAAGAGAGGAAACGGAGAAAATGAGCAGAAACAACACGATCGGGATTGTGGGACGTATTACAGCTACACCTAAATTGGTAGTTGACGCGGCGGACTGGGAGCGGAAAGTATACGAGACAGCATTGAAGCGGGTGCGCCCCAGCGGAGTAGAGGATGTATATATTGTGCAGTTTTCCGGGTGCGCCGTTGGATCAGAAAAGGACTTACAGAAAATCACAGAGGAAATAGAGGTATTGATTGGCGGCGAAATCAGGACGGAAAACGCGCATGATCCGGCACCAGAAGAAAACCGGATGAAAGTATACATATATGCGGAAGTTATAGCGGTAAATGTTCCGCCAATAATAGACCAGAACGAAGTAAAGTTACACGGGCATATCTGCAAATTACCTCATTACAGAGAAACGCGCCGTCGGGCAAAGAACGGCGGAAGGATCGCCGCCGCAAGTATCATAGTCGCGGTAAATTCTATTACGGGTACAAATTATATACCTTGCGCCTGCTTCGGATGGCAGGCTGTCAAGGCAAAGACGCTTGAGGCGGGGGATGAGGTGGAAATATACGGGCGTTTTCAGTCCAGAGACTATAGAAAACATATCGAGGGGCGGAAAGTACCGTATTTATGCACTGTGTATGAAGTATCTGTTAGGAAGCTGGAAACAATCGAAAAAGAAGGAGAAATGACAGGAGGAAAAGGGAAATGAGAGGATTAAATGAGGTACAGGGCATTTATATCAGCAATACCAGCACGGGATGGCAGCAGGATTTATTATGTATCAATGCGAGAAGGGAACTTGAAAAGATTGCAAAAAGCACGGGCATAAAACTGCGGAAAACTGCCTATATTGCCGTCCGCCGGGATGCAAGAAAGCAGCAGGAAACAGGACTGGAGCAATTAAACGAAATGTTACGGAAAATAAGGGAAACCGACAGCAAAGCGGAAGCAATAAAATGGGGATTGGTTGCGGCGGGATATGCCGACGGCATACACTGCGGCGATCTGATAAGTAAAAGCGAATTGGATGATGTGATTGAGGTGATAGATCAGACATATAAAGAAGCAGAGCTTCGGATCAAAACCACAAAACATCCTTTTAGGAGGCACATTATTAGAAGGTGGGTGTGGGCATGGAACGGCTAACAATAGAATATTGCGGCGAATATGTACCAAAAGAATTATGCAGTATAGACAGGGCGGGCGGTGCGGATGACTGTGATCTTTGTTGTGAATACTGCAAAGCGACAGAAGATGACAGCGAGGATTGTACCCAGTGTGCAATAAATCATTGTTTTAATAGGCTGGGGATTTATGAAAACGTACAGGAGAAAGTTGAAAAGCGTATACAGGAGTTAAAAGCAAGTACAAACTATCCACATAATTTTATGGGGCAAATGGTAGATGATTTTGAATGGATACTGAAATTGATCGAACAGGAGGAGGAGAATAGAAAATATGGCAAAAGGAAATAAACCGGGTGCCTGCCGCTTTTGTGGGCAGAATGTCTTTGTAGAAGACAGCGCGGAAATGACAGCACCACAGTTAGAGGAAGCCGCTACAATGCTGTGTACGTGCGATGAAGCCATAAAGTACCAGCAGGAAAAGAACCGCCGGACAGTAGCGAAGCAGCGGATCAATGAACTTTTCGGAGAAGAGGCAGGAGAGTATAAGCAGCCGGAAGCAGTACGGGAAATCATGTTACATACCATAGATGCTATTTGTGACAAAAAAATGAAAGCTGCGACGGTAACAATCAAGACGGGGCTCCGCTGCCGAGTGATGCAGATGGCAAAAGATAAAATAAAAGTTGTACGCGAGATCAGTGATAATAATGAATTTGTGCAGTAGGTGAGTTATGGCAATTAAGAGATCATTTTCCGCTAAAAGCAATAAAAATTGTATCTGCTTGAAATGTGGGGTGCAGATCGTGCCGGAAACATTAAAGGATGATTCTATATATACTTGCGCTCAGTGCGGGCAGAAAATGACGGTTGATAAGTACAAAAGCCACATTGTTTTAACCGTACTTGAAAGGCAGGACTTGCGCCGGAGGATAGAGCCGGAAATCATGGATATACCGGATAAAAAAGAGATGGTTCTAAAACTGATCCGGGAAAATGGAGAATTGAGGGATAAGAACGAAAAAGCTTATGCAAAAATAAAAAAGTGGCAGAAAGAAGCGAAAAAATACGAGCAGGAATTAAACAAATGGCAGCAGGCAGCGGAAGGGCTGGCGCGCATGGTTGAGGAAATGCAGGAAAAAGAGCGCGCCGACGATCCGGAAAAAGAAACATGGCAGCAGGCGACACAAATTTAAATGTACGTTGAGAAAATGAAAAAGAAGGATAAAAAATAACCGCTCAAGATCGGCAAATCTAAAGCGGTTAAGCCGTACACAGCTCATATTAAAAACCTAAGAATAGTATATGCTGTGAGCGGTAAAAAGTCAAGGAAAAAGGCGGGTTTGAGACCGCCGTTATGACTTGCTAAGTATATTATTTTACCGAAGGTGGTGATCACATGCCATTCAGACATGAAATCTGTAAAGCAGGAAAGACAAAGCAGCATACATACTATTACGCGGTAAGAACCGACACAAAAGAGGGATCAAGGAGAAAAAAGGAGAATAAGACCAGCGAAGCACAAAAAAAGGTAAACAGCAGACAGGCGGTGAAAAAGCTGACATGGATATTAAACGAGAATTTTGATGGGACAAGCCTGTATATTACATGGTCCTACGGAAAAGAAAAACGCCCGACAGGAAAAGAACAGCTCAGGAAAGAAGTTGATAAGCTTCTTCGGGATATCCGGAAAGTATACAGGGAGGCGGGGGATATTGCGAAGTATGTGTGGGTGGCGGAAATAGGAGAACGGGGCGCAGCTCATATACACATGGTATTGAATGCAATAGAGATCAAAAAGTTAAAGGGATGCTGGGATAAAGGATGGATTGACATAAAGCTATTGGATGATAGCGGGCAGTACAGGAAATTAGCTTCGTACTTTATAAAGTATTCAGAAAAGACCATGAAAACTTGTGAAGGTTTTTCCGGTAAGCGCTATAATTCCAGCAAAAATTTAAAGATACCACAACCAGTAAAAACCACTGTCAGATCAAAAGACGCCTACAATCACACAATAGAAATCCCTAAAGGTTGGTATCTGGATAAAGGCAGCGTGGCGGAAAGCTGGCATGAGGTAACAGGTTTTATGTATTTTACCTATACGCTGATCTATGACAGCATAAGCCGGGAACAGGTAAAAGAAAGTTATACATTGGATTTAGATACAGGGAAAATAGAGATTACAGAAAAGCCAGGGAAAGAGAAAAGGAAAGGTGAAAAAGTAAAAAAGGGGTTATTGGCGCCGGAAAACATTAAAAAACATATCAGCAAAGCGAAAAGAGAAAAATTATATAAAACGTAAGGGAGGGAGAAAGTGAAAGCAATATTCAAAAAATCAAGAACAGCGGACGGGTTGCCGCTGACAATCGGGAAAATGTATGATGTGTTGGACAAAAAAGCAGGTAAAAAATCAGGAGAACTGAAAGAAATCAAAGTGAAAAATGATCTGGAATTAGAAAGTTGGTATTCTGTAAATAAATTTAAGCTGATTATGGAGGCGGAAGCATGCCAGATAGTGAAAATGGCAGCAGGAGACGGACAGAAGAACGTCGCAAAGAACGTTGCGGAAAATGCAACGCCGGACGGATCACAAATATACATAGGCGTAGACATGGCAAGCGGAACAGATAAAACAGTATATGACACAAGTGCTGAAAAAGTACTGGAAGAGAGTAGAAAAGAACTTGCTGAAAATCTTGCGCGGGCGTTTGGCTTTCAATATGGCGCATAGAAAGGAGATGGCAAAATGTACGGAAACCTAAAACGCGGGGAAGACACAGAGCAAATGGGCGTTATAGACTGGGCAAATTGGAACATAGGACGTTTTCCGGAACTGAAACTATTGTTTCATATCCCAAACGGAGGGAAAAGAGACGCAAGGGAGGCGGCACGGTTTAAGGCTATGGGAGTAAAAGCGGGCGTACCTGATCTTTGTCTTCCGGTTCCGCGAAAAGGCTTCGCGGGCTTGTATATCGAAATGAAATACGGCAAAAACAAGCCGACGGATCACCAGAAAGAATGGATTAAGGCGTTAAAAGAACAGGGTTACAAAGTCACAGTATGTTACAGCGGGGTAGAAGCTACGCAGGAATTAGAAAGCTATTTACAGAGTATGCGCACAATATTGAGCGATCCAGCTTCCGAACCGTGCAGACCGAAAAAGCGCATTGCTATCTATTGCGCCGGAAGCGATGTTGAAATGATAAAAGCGGCACTGACAGCAGAGGGAACGCGTGGCGGGTGTATTTTCGGTGAAGATTTTATATCAAAAGATTGCGACGACAGCGACGGATCGGAAGACTGCGTGGCGTGCATTCTGAAAAATGTAGATATTTACGCCTACGATTAGTCGGCACAAAAATAAAAAGCAAAAGAAAGGAAAACACAGCTATGAAAACCATTGCAATTATCAATTTAAAGGGAGGTGTGGCAAAGTCCACAACCGCGATTAATATGGCAACACTGCTTGCGGAGAAATACGGAAAACGCGTTTTATTATATGACAATGATCCACAGGGAAATGCAAGTCAGTTTTTCGGATGCTATGACGGCGGCGAAGATACATGTGGCGCGGCGGAGGTTTTACGAAATGATATTCCGCTGCGTTGGGGAAAACACAGAATTGATATTATAAATGCAAACATATCTTTGCTGGAAGCAGATAACGCCCTGCGTGTCAGCACGGAAAGGCAGGATAACCGCATAAAAGAATATTTACAGGTCGTAGAGAGTGAATTTGACTATTGCATCATAGATAATCCGCCAGCGCTGCTTATGTGCACGATTAACGCCTTGTGCGCTGCTGATGAAGTGATAATTCCCGTTATGCTGGATAACTGGGCACTGGATGGCGTGGAGACGATCATAGCACAGGTAGAAGAATTGAAAGCGCTGAATGAGGGGCTGCAGATTGCTGGTATATTGCTGACGAATTACCGGAAAACGCCAGAAAATGAAGCGGCAGAAAAGTGGCTTCGTGAAAAATGTGAATACAGGGTATTTGAGACGCAGATCAGGCGGTCGGACAAAGTGACAGCAGCAACCTACTATAAAGAGCCGTTGGAAAAGTATAGTCCGCGCAGTGCGGCAGCAGTCACGTACAGAAAATTTGTGAAGGAGTATTTAAAAGATGATGAGTGAAAAGGATGCAATAGAAAAGCTTGAAGGATATAAAAAACATGCGGAAAGTAGCAAAACAATATACGATATAGGCTTACATAATGCCTGCATAAATGCACTGGAAAGAAGTGCAGAAATAGAAAAAACAAAGCAGGAGATTATAGAACGTATGCAGGAGTTTGAAACAGAATATAGGAAATATAGCGAGAGCACAATAGATCATTTTGGCGGAAAAGCGGATGCAATGCACACAGCGATAACGATTGTAAAAAATGCTTTGTAAACAATAAAGGGAAAGGCGGGCAAAATGGGATTTGATATAAAGAGTATCATGAACGCGGCGACAGCAGGGGTGGCGGAAGTGATAGAAAAGGATTTTAAGGAAATCCGGCTGGACTATGAAAAAATAGTCGTAACGGGGCAGAACAAGTATAGCATGGATGAAATAGAAGAACTGGCAGCAGGGATTGAGATGGTAGGCGGTTTACATGAGCCTTTAATATTAGGGCGTGTAAATGGCGAATACTGGCTTGCAAGCGGTCACAGGCGCCGGGCGGCTATAGACATGTTAGTACAGGGAGGTGCAGACAATTTCAGGGTGGTAAACTGCCGTTATAAAGATATGACAGAAACAGAATTTCAGCTTCACGTCCTGATCGGAAATACTTTCAACAGGCATTATACAGATTATGACAAAATGATTGAGGCGGAAGAATGGAAAAAGGCACTAAAAGCGGCACAGAAAGAAAAACTGCTGATTTTAGAGAGAGGGGAACGTGTACGGGATTATGTAGCACGGATTATGGGAACATCACCGGCGGTTGTGGGAGATTATAACCGCATCAACAAAAACGCGGCACAAGAAATCAAAGAACAGTTTAAGGAGGGCGTAATAGGCGTTACGGCAGCAGCGGCGGCTAGTCAATTACCACAAGAGGAACAAAAAGAGATTGCTGATCGGGTGGCAGCAGGGGAAGACATAAAAGCACAGGAAATCCGCGATATGGTAGACGCGAAAAAGGAGGAAGAAAAAGAAAAACGCAGCATAACAGAGCAGAAAACAGAACATATGTCAGATACCGACACAACCGAAGAGGAAAAGAAAAATGCACGCCGCCTTCATGCGCTGAAAATGCTTGAAAAATATTATATCTATATGAGCGATGAGGAAGTGGGCATTTTAGAGCGGATGTTAGAGGATTGCAAGCGCAGAAAAAGGGAGTATGGTTTAGAGGATGTGGGATCAACAATTTAATTTTAACTCTAACAGAGGAGGTAGGCTAAAATGTTGATATTGCCGATCAAAAAGAAATGGTTTGATATGATTTTATCTGGCGAAAAAAAAGAAGAATATCGGGAAATTAAACCATACTATAAAAGTAGATTTAAGAATGTATTTTATATGTCGCCATATTCCTTTATTCCTGCCGGAAACGAGAAAAAACAAATAATGTTCAGAAACGGATATAGTAAAAATTCTCCATCTTTTATTGCTGATTGCTCACTGGACATAAAACAGGGTAAAACAGAATGGGGAGCAGAAAAAGGCATTGACTACTACGTTTTAACAATTCATGAGATTGTATGGAAAAGCATGGATAATATGGGCGGATATTTAAATTTATGACAGAAAGGGGTAAAACATAATGGAAACAAAGATCATAATAACAATTAATGGACAGACGGTGGCAGGACTGGGGGTGGAGAAAGCACCAGATAAAGAGGACAATACAGCGGCAGGCTGCACTATATATTCTGACGATGATAAAGAAATGACAGAGGAGGAAGTGGAGCGGTACGAAGTGGCTTCCGATCTGGCGAATGTGTGCGACTATTTAGAAGATAGTGAAGTTATAAAGATCAAGCTGATCATCCAGAAAGCACAGGCAAGAAAAGAACGCGCAGAACGCGGATAGAAAAAAGGGGTGTGAAATGAACATGACAGCAGTTGTCGTAATAGGAATAGCTGTATTTTTGTACATAGAATTAGCGATAGGCTTTGGCTATTATATGTTTTTGCTAACATCAAAGAAAACGCCAGACGCGGATGAAACACTAAAAAGACAGATTAAAAAATACAGCATAATAGCCGGGATAGCATTTCCGGTCACCATTGCGATCATTATAGCAAATAAAGCAGCAGAAAGGAGATAAACAAAATGGTAGCAGATATTAACATGACGGCGGTGATCATAACGGCGATCATATGCGTCACAGTAGTTTTTTTAAGCTGGATTGGATCAAACAACAAAAGAAAGTAGGGGGATGAGGCAGTGAATAAAGTAATACTTATGGGGAGGCTGACACGTGATCCGGACATTAGGTATTCCCAGCGGGGAGAATCGCAGGATCAAATATGCATAGCGCGGTATACACTGGCAGTAGACAGGAGGGGAAAAGATGCTGGTGCTGATTTTCCGTCTATTGTGGCGTTTGGAAAAGCTGGGGAATTTGCAGAAAAGTATTTGCACAAGGGGATGAAAATAGCATTAACAGGAAGAATACAGACCGGAAGCTATACAAACCGCGATGGAATAAAGGTATATACTACGGACATTGTAGTAGAAGAGCAGGAATTTGCGGAAAGCAAAGCGGCACAGGCACAACAGGGAAACGGGCAAGCGGCGGGGAATTATCCAACAGATGAAAACGGGTTTATGAACATACCGGATGGGATAGACGAAGAGCTGCCGTTTTCATAAAAATAAATGGCAGCAGGAGGCGGCATAAAAGGCGCCGCTGGCAGCAGGACAGGATGAAAGAGGAAAATATAAAAGTTATCCACATAAAAGTTATTTTCAATATATGCTGCACAATACGAAGTTGCTTCGCCTGAAACATCATGATAGAATAGAAGCATAAAAGAAAGCTGTAGAAATAAGATACGGCAAAGAAAGATATCTATTCCTGATAAGGAATATTCACACGACGACATTAATCGCGAAAGCGGACACGAACGACACCATTTATTTACTGTTGTTTGCGTCTGCTTTTTTATTTTTACAATGGCACCGGATGAACTGGAAAAATGGATCAGGCAGTTAATTGCCGAGGACAAGTTAAATAAGTTTTATAAATGCAGGGAATGGCGGCAGTTATCGGAAAGCGTGATGAAAGAAAACAACTACGAGTGCCAGTACTGTAAGAAGCGTGGTTTTCATACGCCAGCACGAAGCGTTCATCATGTCCAGTGGGTGCGAAAACATCCACGCCTGGCATTATCAAGAACATATGAATACAATGGCGTGACGTACAGTAATTTGATTCCATTATGCGAGGATTGCCATAACAAGGAACATGACAAGGGAAGCAGATGGAAAAAGAGAAATGAAGATAAATTTGTAAACGAAGAGCGCTGGTAACAATCCCCCCGGTCAAAAAAATTTGAATTTTGAACGCCGGACGGGAAACGGGGCATGGGGTAGACAAAACAGAAATTCGCGCGCACATAAGGGGTGGTATACATGGCAAAGAAACCAGATCACAGAAGCGAGGATGTAAAGCAGATTACACGAACAAAAAAGTATAAAGAAATTGAAAAAGATCTTCGGCAGCAGCTTGAAGCAAACGGAACATACGGAAAATTTTTTGATGATATGATTGATGACTACATGGCGATGTATGTCACAAAAACCCTGCTGACCGAGGACATTCAAAAACGCGGAACTATCGTAGAATACAACAACGGCGGCGGACAGAGAGGCATGAAAAAAAATGAAGCCGTAGACATGTTTAATAAAACGAATGCACAGATGCTAAAGCTCTTGGCAGAACTGGGACTGAAAGCCGGCGCCATATTAGGCGGTGGTGATGATGACGAACTATAAGAATGTTCCAGAAATATGCGACTATATTTTTTTAGTGGAAAATGGGGGCAGAAAAGGGGTAAAAAAATCCTGTTTATGGCAGAAAAAGCTTGTTAAATTTGTCAAAAAGGTATTAGAAAGTGAAAATTTAACCATAAATACTGAGCAGCTTCACAATTACATGAGGTTGGAAAAATATTTTGATTTTCAGTTATTCCCGTGGGAGAAATTTTTATTTACAATGCATTGCTGCGTCTACAGAGAAGACGGGTTGCCGCGTTTTCCCGATCTGCTGATATTTGTAGGGCGGGGCGCAGGAAAAAACGGCTATTTAGCCTTTGAAGACTTTGCGCTGATAAGCCCCTACAATGGCATACAGAATTATGATATTGATATCTGTGCTACAGCAGAAGAGCAGGCACGCACATCTTTTGATGATATATACAACGTGCTGGAAAAGCATAGAAAAAAGCTGATCCGGCATTTCCGGTGGACAAAATCAGAGATACAGAGCAGAAAAACACGCTCAAAGATCAAATACCGGACGAACAATGCAAAGTCAAAAGACGGCTTACGGTCCGGAAAAGTAGATTTTGACGAAGTACACGCATTTGAAAGCTACGACAATATAAAAGTATTTACCACCGCACTGGGAAAAAAACCGCATCCGCGCAAGACATACACGACGACAAACGGCGATGTATGCGACGGTGTATTAGATGATCTCATAGAAAAATCAAAGCGGATTTTAGATTCTGAGATTGAGGATAACGGGATGCTGCCGTTTATGTGCATGCTGGATTCCGCGGAAGAGGTGCACGATGAAGAAAACTGGTATAAAGCAAACCCAAGCCTTCAGTATTTACCGGCATTATTAGAGGAAACGCGTAAAGAGTACAGGGAATGGAAGGAAAACAGGTCTTCCGCATCCGACTTTATGACAAAGCGCATGAATATCAGGCAGGGAAACAGTGAGGTGGAATTGACAACATGGGAAAATATTTTAGTTACAAAACAGGAAGTAGAGCCGCCGATCATGAGAGAAACAGGCGTGATCGGACTGGATTACACAAAAATAAATGATTTTGCGGCGGCGGGCGTTCTCACAAAGAGGGGAGCAAAGTTTGTATTTAAACAGCATACATGGATTTGTGCAAACAGCGCCGATCTGCCGCGCATAAAGTTCCCTTATATGGAGGCGGTGGCAGCAGGAGACGCCGAGATTATAGACGCGCCGGAAATACCGCCGGAACTGATAGCGGAGTGGATCATAGAACAAACAGCTTTTTATAATGTCCCTATGCTGGCGTTGGATGATTACCGTTTCGCGCTGATGAAGGCAGCACTGGCACACGCAGGTTTTACGTATGAAAACAAAAATATTAAGTTGGTGCGCCCATCGGACAAAATTAAGGTGGAGCCGATCATAGACAGCGGTTTTCGCAATCACAATATTGTGTACGGGGACTGCCCGATCATGAGATGGTACACGAACAATACAAAAAAAGTGAAGTCTAAGAAGTATGGCAATTATGAATATCAGAAGATAGAAGCCAAAAGCCGGAAAACAGATGGATTTTTTGCGTTTGTTGCAGCAATGACACAACATGAACTGATCCCGGAACAACAGGGGGGCGGGGACGTACTGCCGTTATTCACATTTTAATAGAGTGGGGTGAAGCAGCATGAATATGAATGATTATTTTTTAAAGGCGTTTGGGCGGAATGCAACAATTAATATAAAAACCCAGATAGAGGAGGAGTTTACAGAGGTTTTCTTTAAAGAACTGGCAACGGCGTGCGCGATCAACATGATCGCGAACACGATCGGGAAGTGTGAGATCAGAACTTTTGTAAAAGGAGTACCCACGAAAAGCGGCGAGTATTATTTATGGAATTATGAGCCGAACCCGAACGAGAACAGCAGCGATTTTTTACAGCATTTTTTCTCAAACCTATGTTACGACAACGAAGCGCTGATTATAGAACTTGATAAAAAGCTGTATGTGGCGGACAGTTTCAGCAGACGGGAATATTCTTTTTACGAAGATGTATTTTCTAATATTGTGATAGCGGGTTTGACATTGCAGAGATCGTATACATCTGGGGAAGTGATCTATATGCATCTGAACAATATAGACGCAAGGCAGCGGCTGGAAGGATCGTATACAAGCTATGGGAAGACTGTAGCAAAAGCAGTTAGAAACATGCTGAGGCAGGGATCACAAAAAGGGATATTGAACATAGACGCACAAACGTCCCAGCAGAAAGGTTTTGCAGAAAAGCTGAACGAGCTTATAAATAACAGATTCAAACCATTTTTTGATGCTGGGAGCGCAGTCTTGCCGTTGACAAACGGATATACATACACGGACGTAACAAAGCAGGGCACGACGCCGACACCAGCAGATATAAATGAACGGATCAACTATGAATTTGAGTTAGCCGGGCGTACATGGCGCATACCAAAAGCCCTTATGCTGGGGGATGTTTCTGAAGTAGAAAAAGTCACAAAGAATTTTTTGACATTTGCGGTTGATCCATTAACAGAGAAATTCGGTGAAGAGGTAACAAGAAAGCGTTACAGCGTAAAGGAATTTAAAAAAGGGAATTACATTGACGTAAATACAAACTGCATTCAGCATATAGACATTTTTGAGCAGGCAACAAACAGCGATAAGCTGCTATCCAGCGGGCTGTACTGTATCGACGAATTGCGCACAAAGTTAGGTGATACGGCGATTAATGAAGACTGGTCGCGAAAGCACTATATCACAAAAAATTATGCTGAGGCTGAAAAAATGGCACATCTGGGAGATGAGAAAGGGGGTGAAATGGATTGAAACAGCAGAAAGCGCATTATTGTTTAAGGCAGGAAGCCGGGACGGATATCTATAAATTATATATCTACGATAATGTGTCGGAATACGGCACATTTGACTGGTGGGAATGGGAGTATACAGAAAGCGAAACCAGTGCGAAGTATTTCAGGAAAGAGCTGGCAAAGATACCGGAAAATGCAACGATAGAATTACATATTAATTCATACGGCGGTTCGGTAAGTGAGGGTATAGCGATCTATAACCAGCTAAAAGCTAAAAAGTGTAAGGAGATCATAGCATATGTGGATGGTAACGCCTATTCGATCGCCTCTGTTATCATGCAGGCGGCAGACAGGCGGATCATGGGACTGGGGACGAGCCTTCTGATTCATAACATGTGGGTGACAATATCAGGAAATGCTAATGAACTGAGAAAAGTAGCGGATGATCTTGATACATTGATGGAAAGCAACCGGCAGATATACATGGAGCGCGTGAGCATCACGGAAGAGGAATTGATAGAGATGATGGACAATGAAACCTATCTGACACCGGATCAGGCGGTGGAAATGGGTTTTGCTGATGAAGTGGGAAAGAAAGAAGAACCGGCACCGGATCAGACGGAACAATTAAGACAACAGTTATCAGAAATGCGGCGGGAGATGGCGTTGCGGAAAAGCTTTCAGGAAGAATTGAGACAGTTTTGCAACCTGCAGCAGAAAAAGGATGCAGACAACGAAGAGGACACAGAAAACACTGACGATAGCACAGAGGATGATGATAAAGATGAGGACGACAACAAAAAACAGGAAAAGGCAAAACAGTTTAAACTTGCGGCACTGCTTTCACAGGCAGCCGCGCAATATCTGAAAGAGAGGTAAAAAAGATGAGAAGCAGAGATGTAGAAGAACAGGCACGCAAAGAGCTGGCACAGAAGTTTAATGAAGCGCTAAAGAGTGGCGACACGGGGGCTGTAGCGCAGGCATTTGCAGATATGGCTGAGGGCATTCAGGAAGAAATACTGGAACGCGCAAAGGACACGGCGGCTATTGAACAGATGGACGCTACCGCGTTAGCCGCGCGTGGGTTAAGACAGCTCACATCGGAAGAAAAGAAGTACTATGAAGCGGTTATCAATGCCATGAAATCTGACAGTCCGAAGCAGGCGCTTGCAAATCTTGATGTTGCTATGCCCAAGACGATTTTCGAGGATGTATTTGACAGTTTGAAAGTGGCACACCCGCTTTTGGATGCGATCGACTTCAACAACACCACCTATGTTACAGAATGGATTCTGAACAAGAACGGGAAGCAGAAAGCGGTATGGGGCGAGATAACGGCAGAAATTGAGCATGAGCTTTCCGGAGAGTTTGAAAAGCTGAATATGGTGATGTTCAGCTTGACGGCGTTTATGCCTGTTGCGAAATCCATGCTTGATCTGGGACCGACATGGTTAGACAGCTATGTCAGGCAGGTGCTTCAGGACGCTTTATATGTTGGGCTGGAAGAGGGGATTGTGTGCGGCACGGGCGTTAAAATGCCGATCGGCATGATGAAAGATATCACTGCAGCCCATGCGGACGAAGAACCTTATCCGGATAAAACGCCGGTTAAAGTTACGGCATTAACGCCGGAGGTATACGGTGGAATAGTCGGGGATATGGCAGTAAGCAGAAATGGACGCTCGCGCGCAGTAGGAGAAGTAATCCTGGTCGTAAACCCGGTTGATTATTGGAAAAAGCTTATGCCCGCCACTACGATCATGCGCGCAGATGGGACATATGCCAATAATGTTTTCCCTTATCCCACAAAAGCTATCCAGTGCGAGGAAATACCAAAAGGGAAAGCGGTTATGGGTATCGCAAAGCAATACTTCATGGGAATCGGCACGGGAAAAGATGGTGTGATCGAATATGACGACAGCTACAAATTTTTGCAGCGTGAAAGAGTATATGCAGGGCATCTTTATGGAAACGGAAAGCCAAAAGATAATAATAGTTTTATCGTGCTGGATATCAGCGAGTTAAAACCCGCAGCATATACGGTATATACAGCGGCACAGGCAGTTGAGGGCGTAGCAGCGTATTCGGCGGAAGTAGAAATTATCGAAAAAGAAGTTGAAAAGCACGCATGGACGGAAAGTGAATTAAACGCTATGACAGTAGACCAGATCGAAGGGCTGGCAGCGTACAAGAAATATACATTGACCGGCAGCACAAAAGCGGAAAAGATCGCTTCTTTCCTCAGCGCACAGGAAGCGGCAGGAAATAACTAAAATGGCAGCAGGCGGCGGGCAAACCTGCCGCCTGTCATAAAAGGCGGTGCGGTATGACGGAAACGGCAGAAAAAACGGAAATGACAGCAGATGAAATTCTGCTGGGCGATATTCTGAATGAACTGGATATTACTTTTGGCGATGACGCGACAAAAAGAAAAATACGAGACATTATGCAGCAAGGACAGGAGCGGCTAGAACAGATCAAAGGTGGCACTATCGACTTTGTAAAAGAGCGGACAGCACGAACACTGCTTTTCTCTTTCTGCCGGTATGGGAGATCGAACGCAATCGAGCAGTTTGAACATGATTTTTCAAGCCTGTTGACGTCTTTTGCACTGGAAGCGGCGATTGACAATATGGCAGAAAGCGGGGCGGAGGATGCAGACGAAGTTTGAGGAGTTTAACGATGGCGTGATAGACGTGTGCGACGTAAACAAAGAAGACCGGCTGGAAAAGGTGAAAGCAGGTTTACGTTTTGGAAATGAAAATGTTGGGATAACAAGGCATTATGCGGCGCAGGTAGCAGATACACGGGTAGATCGCGTGATCCATGTTTTGCGGCAGTGGGATATAAAGCCACATCAAGTCGTTGTGATCGAGGGTGAACAGTACGACATTGATAAAACGGATCATATCAAAGATACGCTGCCACCGATCACAAAATTAACGCTGATTAGGCTTGAAAAGCACAGAGAGAGGGAATTTGCATGAAAGTCAATGCAGCAAAAGCGATACCGCCGGAACAGCTAGGGCTTGCGCTTTCCGAAGTGCTGCTTGAATGGGCGGATAATCAGGAAAAAGAGTTTGTAAAGGCGATAGATAAAGCGGCGGATGCCTGCAAAGATACAGCAAAGCAGTACGCGCCGGTGAGCAATCGAAAGCGTGCCGGGACATATAGGGGAAGTTTTGAAATAGACAGAGGGTGGCAGGCACGCCACCATTATGCGGCTGAATGGCATGTAAAGGAGCCGGAATATCGCTTGACACATTTGCTTGAGTACGGACACGTGACACGGGATGGCACAAGCCGGACAAAGCCCATAAAGCATATCAAATATGGGCGGCAGATTGCCGAGCAGGTATTGGAAGAACGGTTGGCGGGGCTGTGGGGTGAGTAAATGGATATACAGAAATACATAGAACAAAAAACAGGGATCCCGACAACAGAAGTAGCTTTTGAGCAACCGCAAAAATTGCCATTTATCGTTATTCTTGATCGAACAGAGGAGGAGGGCGACGATTATCACGCACAAGTAATACTTCATGATCTGGCAGTAGAATTTTACGCAAAACGCATTGATAAAGAAAATGAAAAGAAACTTGAAGATGCGTTTCAGGAAAAAGGATGGAAAATAAAAAAAGAACGGGCATGGATTGCGGAAGAAAAGATGTTTGAAACAATTTATACTACAAATTTTGTAGAAAAGAGGTAAAAAGAATGGCAGGAAAAAAGGGAACAAAGGAAAAGGTAACGCTGGGCAGCGGAATGCTCTACATGGCGGAGTTTACGGGCGAATTGGAAAAAGACTTCGCGGATATTTTGGAAAACCTTATGACGCCGAAAAACCACGCTGGCTGGATCAAAGGCGGCGCTTCCATTGAGTACAAGCCCACAATGACGCAGGAAAAGGACGATCTGGGACATATTGTAAAAGAGATTTTGACGGATGAAGAGGCTACTTTTAAAAGCGGGCTTTTTACATGGAACGGTGAAACGCTTGCAAAGTTTACAGCGACAGCGGAGATTGCCAATGAGAGTAAAAACGGGAAGGCATACCGGCGTTTAAAGATTGGTGGTACCGGAAATGACGACGGTAAACAGTACGCGATTCTGTTTGTACATGAGGATCCCGTAGAGGGAAATTGTTATCTGCTTGTGGTCGGCAGAAACACGGCGGGATTCACTATCACGTTTCAGACAGACAGTGCAACGGTGATCGATGCAGAATTTGCTTGTAAACCGCATGATGAGCGTGGGACGCTGATTGAGTTTGTAGAGGAAATTGACGAAGAATATCAGCAGACGTATACGGAAGAGGAATTGAATGCGCTGACAGTTGCACAGATTGAGACGATCGCAAAGGCGAAAGGCTATACACTGACGGGCAGCGATAAAGCGGCAAAGATCGCGTCATTCCTTGCCGCACAAACGACGGCAGGTGGCAGCAGTGAAGAGGGCAGCACAGAATAACAGAGAAACAAAAGGGCTGGCACATCCAGCCCTTATAGAACATGGCACGGAAAGGAAAGCGGGGCATGAATTTTAGAGTAAATTTTCAAAAGGCAAAAAGAAATTATATGGTACTGACGTTTGACGATGAGCAGATAGTAGATGGAAAAGTAGAGCAGTACGAAAAAGTGATCCATGTGGGAATGCCGAAAAAACGCGTATTTTCAGCGCTGATGGATATGCAGGATGTGTACACAAAACGAAATGAAGCACAGACTGAGACAGAAAAGAACGATGCAAACCGAGAAATTATAGATGAGCTATATGAACTGACAGCTCAGATTCTTTCTAACAACCTGAAAGGTGAAAAAATATCTACAGAGTGGGTAGAGGATCAGTTTTCAACAGAAGAAATTAAAGAGTTTTTTGAAATGTATATAAAATTTGTAAACGGCGAGGCGACAAACCCAAACTAGAGCCGCCCTTCTACCCGACGGATGAAACAGGATTTTTTGATATTCCGACGTACTGGGAACATCTGGTGCATGAATATACGGGGCTGAATGTAAATGAGATAGAGGAATTGGAATATATAGATTATTTACAGTACAGGCGGGACGCATTCATTCACGAAATGAACAGAACGGAAGAAGGGCGGGAATATCTGGAAAAAGCAATGACGCTATCACAGACAGAACCAGACAGGCAAAGCTTGCGGCGGCTTTTTGGAAGAAAAGGATAAACAACGATGTCAAAGGGATTAAAGGGAATCACTGTAAAAATTGATGGAGATATAAAACCATTAAATCAAGCACTCTCAAAAATTAATTCGGAATCAAAGAGCACCCAGAGGGAATTAAAGGGCATAAATACCCTTTTAAATTTCGATCCCAAAAATACGGAACTGTTAGCACAAAAGCAGACCGTATTAAAAGAGGCAGTTACAGAGACAGAAAACAAGCTGAAACTTTTGACACAGGCACAGCAGGAAATGTCAGAAGCCGGGAAAGATATAAACGATGAAGGTTACCGGGATTTACAGCGGGAAATAGCCGCAACACAGCAGAAACTTACAGGCTACAACACAGAGCTGAAAAATATTGAAACACAGCAGAAAAAGGCGGCGAAAGAAGCGGAAACGCTGGGACAGAAAATATATAAGATTGCAAGCCACATCCCGGTAGTAAACAAACTTGCGGACGGATTTGTAAAAACAAAACAGAAAATCACAGAAACCGTAAAAGAAAGCGAAACCGTGAAAAAAATCGGTTCAGCAGTCGATGGAGCGCGGAAAAAAGTAGAAGCATTCAAAGACGCACACCCGCACGTGAAAAAAGTTGCTGACGCTTTTCATACTATGAAAGAAAAGGCTGATGAATTAAAAAATAAATTGCCGTCTGTAAAGCAATCGCTGACAGCACTGAGCAACGCGGCGGCAGGAGCGGCAAAGGGAGGATTTAAGGCACTGGAAACCACAGTGAGCGGTACCATGAAAGCCTTCACGGCTTTTTCCACGGTAGCACTGACAGCGGGAGCGGCGGTTGCTAAAAATGCAATAGAGCAATACGCCGATTATGAACAGCTTGTGGGCGGCGTAGAGACGCTTTTTGGGACGGGGGGAAAATCGTTTGAAGAGTATGCAAAAAGCGTTGGAAAGACAACGGATGAAGTAGCAGGAGAATACGGAGACCTGAAAATAGCACAAATGGAAGTGCTGAAAAATGCAGACAACGCATACAAAACCGCCGGACTGTCTGCGAATGAATACATGGAAACCGTAACGGGATTCTCAGCAGCGCTTATCAGCAGTTTAGGAGGGGATACAAGAAAAGCCGCTGATTACGCGGATATGGCGATCACAGACATGGCAGATAACGCGA
Organism: uncultured bacterium; assembly: GCA_947647735.1. Lineage (GTDB taxonomy): Bacteria > Bacillota > Clostridia > Lachnospirales > Lachnospiraceae > 1XD8-76. The sequence goes on from CANSLJ010000023.1 coordinate 23,795, forward strand.
ATAAGATGGGATCAGACATGTCTGCCATACAGACAGCATATCAGGGATTTGCCAAACAGAATTATACCATGCTGGATAACCTGAAATTAGGGTATGGCGGCACGAAAACGGAAATGGAGAGGCTTCTTAAAGATGCAACGGCACTTTCCGGGGTGAAATACGATATAGAATCTTACGCGGATATTGTAGATGCTATACACGTCGTACAAACAGAAATGGGCATCACAGGCACGACGGCAAAAGAAGCGAGCGAAACAATATCGGGATCCATCAACGCGGCGAAGTCCTCATGGAAAAACTTAATGATGGGGCTTGCCAATGAAAACGCGGATTTAGATGGACTAATTGACAACATGGCAGGTAGTGTTCTTACCGTGGTAGATAATGTGCTGCCGCGGATAATGGAAGTAGTACCCCGAATCATCGAGACCGCGCCGAAATTGATCGAAGGATTAAGTAAAGCTTTTGCAGGAGTGGCAGGAGAGCTGGGCGGGCTGGCGGATCAGCTTTTACCACCTCTGATACAGGCGTTTTTCACGCTGGTGCGGACTGTCACAGGCGCTTTACCTACATTCCTGCCTCAGATACTAAATGCAGCGATTACACTATTCAGTGGGATATTACAGGGGCTAAATGAGACAATCCCACAGATTATAGCGGTGCTGCCATCACTCATACAGACACTTTCTAAAACGCTCATAGAAAATTTACCGCAGTTAATAACGTTAGGATCACAAATTTTAACCAATCTTATCAGCGGAATCACACAGACGATACCCTCACTTATCAGCGCGATCGTGGAATTGATCCCGGTTATTACACAAGCCATTATGGAGAACTTGCCGCTCATTATTGACGCAGGTTTAAATCTGCTTTTGGCACTTGCAGAAGGCATTGTACAGGCGTTACCGGAACTGGTGGCGATACTGCCGACAATCATAGATACGATAGTTTCTAATGTTGTTTCTATGCTGCCAAAGATCATAGAAACCGGCATACAGCTTTTAAATTCCTTGATATCCGGCATTATACAGGCGATTCCACAGTTAATAGCATCTTTGCCCCAGATTATCACATCCATAGTGAACACGATCATAGCAAATTTGCCAAAGATCATACAGTCCGGTATAGAACTGATAGGGGCGCTCATATCCGGCATTATACGGGCGATACCGACATTACTTGCAGCACTGCCGCAAGTATTCACAGCAATCATTAATGCTTTTAAAGGGATTAATTGGGCAGATTTAGGAAAGAACATCATAGACGGCGTTATTCAGGGCGTAAAGAATGCTGCCGGGAGTCTGATCAATGTATTTAAAGACCTGGCATCGCAGGCGATGGAAGCTGTAAAGGATTTCTTTGATATCAACAGTCCTTCGCGCCGGATGGAGAAAGAAGTGGGCGAAATGCTGCCGCCGGGCATGGCACAGGGTGTAGAAAACGCAATGCCAGCGGCGAAAAAACGGATAACAGCAGCAATGGCACAGGGTGTGCCCACAACGATAGACAGTTATATAAAATCTGGTGGTGGAAGCATAGGAACAGAAACAGTACAGGCAGCAGGAGGCGGGGGGTTCGTGCAAAACTTGACAATCAACAGTCCGCGCGAGCTGTCGCCATCCGAGAACGCGAGACAAGTGAGGAATGCGATGCGCCAGACTGTATTGAAGCTGAAACAGACATAAAGGAGCAGAGAGAAATGAAAGTAATAAGATGTGAAAATGAAAATGGGCTGGATGCTGTCTTTACATATGATCATGACAACACAGAGTTTTTTCTTGTGTCACTTGACGGTGTATATCAGATGAAAAATGATGTACACACCTCACAGAACGCCACGACAGACGGCAGCAGCTACAGCGGGGAAACAATGGAGGAAAGAAACATTGTGATAACTGCAAATATCCGCAGAAATTACCGGAAAAACCGGGATTATCTATCACGGGTTTTCAAGACGGGAGCAGAGGGCACATTTTATCACACGGAGGACGGGGAAACACGGAAAATCAAATACAGGGTGGAAAATATTGATATAGCGGAAAAAGGCATCATACGACCAGCCGTGATATCCCTGATCTGTCCTGATCCGTATTTTAAAGATGATAAGGCAACTCACATTGAAATGGCAAGCTGGGAAAGTGGCTTTGAATTTCCTTGTGAAATACCGGAAGAGGGGATGGAGTTTGGTACACGGTCAAAGGAAACGATAAAGGTAGTAGATAATGACAGCACAACAGCGATCGGCATACAAATGACGATCATAGCGGAGGACATGGTTGTAAATCCATCTATCATGAACGTGACAACAGGGGAAACTTTAAAACTCTTATGCACCATGCTGCCGGATGATCAGATTGTCATAACGACAGAACAGGGAAACATTGACGTGATTCTGTACCGCGGCGGGGAAAAGATAGATTATAACTACACCGTGGATGAAGAAAATGAGGGCTATGTGCAGTTAGAGACAGGGAGAAACTATATCAATTATACAGCAGATGAAGGTGATGATTACATGAACGTAAACTTTGACTTTGAAAATTGTTATGTAATGCCGTAGAAGGGCGGAAAAATGGCACAGCAGGTACAGTCTGCCGCAGAGGTGCGGCAGCAGAAACAGGTAAAAGTATATAATAGGGATTTGATGCGGCAGGGCGTGATAGATGTGTACCGGTCTCTGATCTGGACACGGAAGTATAAAGAGGCTGGCACAGTGGAATTTCACGCGCCCTTAAATAGCAGGAATCTAGCACTTTTGAAAAAAGAAAACATTATCACGATGACAGGATCGACAGAGAGCGCAATCATTGAGGGGATGGCAGCAGACGACTATTCAAACGAGATCACAGCGACAGGAAACATGTTATCTTCCACATTGTCCAGACGCGGCATAAAAACCGTGGTAAATGTATCAAACAAGAGCTATGAGGACGCTATGAGGCAGTTAGTGGATGTTTCCGCAATCAGCGGCAAAAATCCATTGCCGCGCCTCATGCTGGGAGAAAAACAGGGGCTAGGAGATGTGGTAACGCTGCAGGTATCATACAAAGATTTATACACTTATTTGATGAAGCTGTCCGCTTGTAGCAATTTAGGTTTCCGGGTGCGCGGAGATTATAAAGAAAAACAGTTTTATTTTGAAGTGTATGAGGGAAAGGATCACAGCGAGAACCAGACCGGAAACAAGCGCGTTATTTTTTCAGAAGTGTACCGGAACATAAATAAAGCCACTTTCACAACGAATAGCCAAAACTATAAAACACATGCGATCGTGTTCGGAGACGGAGAGGGAACGGCGCGGACCATAATGGAAGCAGCGATTGATCCGGCGGCGGAAGGATGGGAGCGCCGGGAGGTGATGGTAGATGCCAGAGACATTCAGCGGGACGGTTTGACAGAAGCACAGTATCAATCCGCACTTATTCAGCGCGGAAATGAAAAGCTGGCAGAATATGGCATCGTGGAATGCTTAGAGGCGGTCACACTGCCAAACGTCAATTTTGCTTACAAGATTGACTATGATTTAGGCGACATTGTAACAGTCGATAAAAAAGCATGGGGGATAAAGATGGACAAGCGGATCACGGAGATTCAGGAAGTATACGAAAATGGAGGAATGCAGGTTATTCCTACGTTTGGGGATCCTCTGCCGGATGCGGTGGACTTGTCGAATAATTAAAGAAAGGAGCTATAAGGGCATTGGCAGAACTTTGCAGTTTTTTCAATTCAAAAGATCATGACAGAATTTATAATACTAGACACTGGGCAGATTATTTTTTCCCGCTTTTTAAATCCGGTGTATTTAATGGGGATTTACAAGTAGCGGCGGATGAGGGGATGAAAGCAAAAATACAACCGGGGTATGCATGGATAGATGGTTATGGGTATCATCTGACAGATGGGCTGGTGATGGATTTAGAGACGGCGAGCGGCAACATGAACCGCATGGACAGCATAGTACTGCGGCTGGATTTAACAAATAGATGGATTAAGGCATATTGCAAAACGGGCAGCTATTACGCGGGCGAGCCGATACCACCAGTGCCAGAGATCACAGCGACGGTTCATGAATTAGTGATAGCACATATCCTGATCACGGCAGGAAGTACAGAGGTAACACAGGATATGATCACAGATACCCGGATGGATGGGGATATATGCGGCTGGGTGTGCGGAGCCGTTGAACAGATTGACTTCTCGCAGATAAAAGCACAATTCGATAAATTCTTTACGGATTATAAGGCAGACATACAGACACAGTACGGGATGTATCTGGATGATATTGGATCGCTGGAAATACAGGCGCAAAACAGGTATGAGAGCATGGACCGGGAATTTACGGACTATGAGAACCAGCAGAAAGAATACATGGAAAAATGGAAACAGACGGTACAGGATGAGTATTTCGGCTGGCTGGATAAAATTAAGAGTATTCTTAACGAAAATGCCGCCGGAAAACTGCAAAATGAGATAGACGATCTGACAACAGATGTTTTTGACAGGTACTATGGGCTGCAGACACAGGAAACTATATTTTTAGATGATGGCAGTATAAAAACAGTAAATAAAGAGGCAGAGATTGTTACAGACTTCGGATATGATGCTGACGGAAATGAAACGGCAGTAACAACCATAAAACCGAAAGCAGGAATATATGACTATGTAAGGACAACGATATTTTTCGCTGGCAGAATAACGGGTAGCACAGAAAAGAAAGTGAGGGTATAAGATGGCATACGATGAACATAAATGGAGCGTTGACCAGATCAAGAAATTCGGTGAGGGATTTCTTCCAAAGAATATGAGAAAGTTTAGCGCAGTACAGTCCAGTGCGGACACGGTAAGCATAACTTTTTTAGAGCCGACGGACACGGTGATTGAAAATCAGACGCTATTAGCGGTAAAAGGCGTGGAAATACTGATGAAGGAGGGCGGCTATCCAAGACACCACAAAGACGGCACATTGATCATAAATAACACGGAGTCGGGAAAGCATGAAAAGACGCCGGTTATTGTAGAAAATATGGAGATGGAACATACATATTATTTTGCAGCTTTTCCGTACAGTGAAAACGGCGTATATAACGAAAGTGGAAATATTGCCAATATTGCAGAAATAACGATACATGAGGGAGAGACAATTACTATAAATGTGAATGTAGATAACGATAGCGATTTTACGCCTGCAGATATCATCCTGCATAATGTGACGACAGGAGAAGAGCAGACACAGACTGTCGGCGGTACGTCACAGATTGGTTTTAATATAAATATCAATGAAGAATATTATATCACTGCTTCAGCAGTGTATGGATATAAGACGCCGGATCAGACAGAACATTTTACAGCAGTGGCAGGACACAGCAGGGCGATCGATTTTAACTATATCAGGCGTACATTGTTTGGATATTATGAGGACACAAAGGACAGCAACCCGGAAACTCGTATACATTATATTGAAATGAATGCGGATTTTGAGCCTATGCGATGCGTAACGACGGCAGCAGGCGGGTGGAATAATGGAGACTGGACGGAGAAAAACTGCTGGATCATAAAGGGAAACAAGCCCTTCATGGTGAAATATGATGGAACGATTGACTACGAACTTGACCACAATGATTACAGCAAGAAAAAGGCGGGCGGCGTATCTGATATATCCAGCGCGGCATATACAGGGAATGCTATGGCAACGATCCCGCTTGTATGGGTAAAGCGCTATACAGAGGACGGAAAACAATACCACCTTTTCTGTGATATCCAGCTTGATGAAGATTTTCATGCTTACGCACACACCCGCGCTGATGGCAGCATAGAACCGTACACATTTTATCCTATGTTCGGCGGTTCGCTTATTTCCGGAAAACTGCGATCTATCGCAGGACAGACACAAATGAATACCGTAGCCGGAGAAACAGAAATAAGCTATGCAAAGGCTAACGGTGCGTTATGGAATACGGGTTACTATTCCATTATACAGTTACGATGGGAGCTGGAAACACTTTTTACAAGATCAACAAATAAACAGGATGCCTGCGGCTACGGGAATTATAAAGATGGTAACGGAGCAGGAAGCCTTCTGAAGACCGGAACACTTTTAACGGGCGGCAGATTTTTGGGGCATGGACCGAGCGTGAACAAAGCAAGAAAATTTCTGCATTGTGAGCAGCAGATGGGCGCATGGGAGAGGATCAACGGCTGGCTGTATGTAGGCGGGAAACATTATATAAAGCAGCACGAACCGTACAACGAAACAGGAGACGGATATATTAACACGGGACTTTCCATGAGTGGGACAAGCGGGCAGTATATCAAAGAAACGGTACTTTCCGACAACGGAGAACTTCCGACAGTGATCGGCGGTGCGTCTGATACATATAAATGCTGCGGCGGCTGGTATAACGCTTCGCAGGTTGATCACGCGCTTGTCGGTGGTGACTGCAGCAATGGTCTTCTTTGCGGCGGGGCGGTGAGCGTGAGCAGCCTTGTCTCGTATGCCTCCTGGGTCTTTTCCGCGCGCCCCTATTCTAAAACCCCTACAACCGCGAAGCCCTCAGACATTGAGGGCTAGCGGTTAAAGCGGGGGATCGGGGGCAGCCCGCCCCCGGTGTAAGTAAATATAATATGGAAGTAAATAATATACGGATTTTGTGTGCGACAACGCGGGGCTTTTCGTCCCCCGCCGCGCTTGTCGGTGGTAACTGCAACAATGGTCTTCTTTGCGGCGGGGCGGTGAACGTGAACAACCTTGTCTCGAATGCCAACTGGAACATTTCCGCGCGCACGTTTCTATTAAAATGGATCAATAACCTAATGCACACAATTTTCGGAAGCCAAAGGCTTGAAATGAACACCCGACGTAGGCGGGGTTAGTAAGAAATTGAAAGCCCCAGAGGGAATAGAAAGGATGATTCACTATAAGAACCTACAAAAATTTATATGAACAGATTATTTCAGAAGAAAATTTGAGAAAAGCCTTTTTTAAGGCGGCAAAAGGAAAGCGGAACAGAAAAGATGTAAAGAAAGTGCTTGATAATGTAGATAAGCATGTGGCGATTCTGCGTGGAATGCTGATCCGGGAAGAATTTAGACCAGCGCATCATAGACCGGTAACAATTAATGATGGTTATAAACTGAAAAAGAGAAAAATTATAAAACCATATTATAAGTATGAGCAGGTAGTACATCACGCCATCTTTCAAGTGCTTGCACCCTCTGATAAAGATATAAAGGAAAATCCATCTTTAAAGAAAGTGATTAACCGTGGATTCTATGAATATACCTGCGGATCACTGAAAGGGAGAGGCGCACACTATGGGAAAAAGTACATTGAGCGCTGGATCAGAAACGATGTAAAAAACACAAAATATGTACTGAAAATAGATATACGGCATTTTTACGACAGCATACCACATGACAAGCTGAAAGCGAAGCTTCGGAGGGTGATTGCAGATGAAAAAACGCTGAGGCTGCTTGATCTGATCATCGATGCAGTGCCGGAAGGTTTGCCGCTAGGGTACGATACAAGCAAATGGCTGGCGGACTTTTACCTTCAGGATTTAGACCATTATATCAAGCAGGAAGTTTGGAAACCGGAAAAAGAGAGAAAAGTACAGAATTATGTAAAACGCATGGAGCGGAAAGGAATTACAAAATATAAAATACCAAAATATGCATGCGGGTTGCCTTATATGGTGCGTTACGTTGATGATATTGTGGGATTTGCCGCAAATAAAAGGGAATTAAAAATAGCATTGGAAAGAATAGAAACATTTTGCAGGGAAAATCTAGGTCTGGAAATTAAAGCGAATAAACAGATATTTCCTCTGTCAAAGGAAATAAAGTTGACAGAAAAAGAAATGGAAAAGAGAAGGAAAGAGGGAAAGTCAGTCAAAGAAACAGTGAAAGAAATCGGGCGTGCATTGGATTTTATGGGTTTTCTATTCAGGAGGACACGCACGACGATCAGAAAGGCGATATTATACCGGATCACGCGCAAGGCGCGGAAATTAGCGAAGAAAGAGAAAATAAACTGGTATGACGCCTGTAGCATGGTAAGCCGAATGGGGTATTTCAAGTATACAGATGCATATAACGTGTATCTGGATCGCGTAAAACCCTATGTAAATATAAAAAGGCTGAAGAAAATAATCTCAAATCATGAGAGGAAAGGAAGGGTAGCTTATGCAGCAAGTTAATTGGAAAGACGGCGAAACTTATGAAACGGAACGCCCGGCAGATATTGAAAAGAGCAGGGACCGCATCAAGGTGCGCCGGAATATCACGCGGGAAACCCGCACTATCGAAAACGAAAAGCGCAAAGTTTGGGCGTATGAATACGCAAACATGACGCTAGGACAATACGAGACATACAAGGCGCAGCTTGCGGAACTAAAAAGCCCGCTGGCGCAACTTATCAACGAAAATAATACACAACAGATGGAAGGGACGGCAGCGATCTATGAAGAAATGTTGAAAATGATGGACAACCAGCAGGCGATCATGGAAGGGATCGCGGCGGTATATGAAATGGGGGTAAGTGCAGAATGAAAAATATATACATCAAGTTAGTAATTGCAGGGCGAAATATCGCAACGATCCCGGTGCGGGATATCGTAAGCGTAGCAGCAGGGGTTATCATCAAAGGCGCTGAGAATGGCACAACATATATAACGATCGAGGACATACCGGACAAGTACAGGGCAGCAACGGTTAAGGAACTGAAAACAGAAGGCTATAATGAATACGGCGAGCCGATTGAATAAAGGAGGGAAAACATGGTGACAAACGTTTTTACGGATAAATATAATATGATCGTGGGCGCGGCAGTAGCAGCATTAACAGCAGTTTTCGGGGTGTACTGGTATGTATTTGCAATCTATCTGGCTTTTAATATTTTTGACTGGCTTTCCGGCTGGTATAACGCACGAAAAAAAGGGCAGGAAAGCAGCGAAGTTGGCACGAATGGAGCAGTTAAGAAGCTGGGGTGCTGGATGGCGATACTTGTGGCGTTTATGATCAGCGGGTGTTTTGTACATATAGGAGATGATCTGCTGGGCGTCAATCTTTCCTTCCTGAACCTGCTCGGCTGGTGGGTACTTACTATGCTGATTATTAATGAAGCCCGTAGTATTTTGGAAAACCTTGTGGAAATAGGGGTGAAAGTTCCTAATATTTTGATAAAAGGGCTGGCAGTCACGGAAAAGTTGGTGGAAGCAGGCATGGATGTTTTAGACACAGACAAAGAACCAGATAACATTACGAATAAAGAAAGTATACAGAGATAACAAATAAGGAAAGCCCTGCACCGTTAATATACTATTTTGCAGGGCTTTTGATAAATTTGAAAGGGTGATAAGCAATGAAAAGCGAAACAACTAAAAATTTAACGCCGGAGGCATTGGCTGAACTGAAAAAGACAGTAAAAGAAATGAATGATGAAGAACGGGATAAATTCAGGAATGGATTTGATCCTGATGAAATGGGATTCAGTGGCGAGGAAGGAGCGGTTCCAGAATGAACATAAACAGGCAGTATATAACAAAGATCAATTTCACAGATAAAAACAGCACGGCGAGGATCAAATACATAGTGATTCATTATTTCGGTGGGCTTTCCACAGCAAAAAGTTTGGCGGCATACTGGGCGAGGGAGTATATCGGAGCGTCCGCACATTATGCCGTAGGGCATGCGGGAGAAGTGTACCAGATTGTAGAAGATGATGATGTAGCGTGGCATTGTGGAACATCGGGAAAATATAAACACGCTTTATGTAGAAACTCTAATTCAATCGGCATTGAAATGGCAGTAAAGAAAAAAAGCGCTGGAACATTGAACGCTACGGACAAAGATTGGTATTTTACACCCGAGACAGTAGCTACAACAATAGAATTGACAAAGATGCTTATGAAAAAATACAATGTCCCAGCAGAAAATGTATTGAGACATTACGATGTTACGGGGAAAATTTGTCCGAATCCGTATTACTATAACCTGTCTGAAAGCACCTGGGCGGCTTTCAAAGCGGCAATCAGCACGCCGGCTGCAGCAGGAGAAACAGGGGAAGAAAAACCGGCAATAGGGAGTGCGCAGGGCGTGGATGTGCCAGAAGTGAAGAAGGCTGCCGGAATGCTCAAAATAATATACACGGGTGCGGACGGAGTAAACTACCGGACAACGCCGGATTACAACGCACCGATAGCAGGGAGGGCATATACAGGAGGAATTTTTACAGTCGTAGGAGAAACGGGGGACTTTTATAAATTAAAGTCCGGCTGGTACATTACAAAGCGATCTGATCTTGTACAGTTCACGCCGAAAGAGATGAAACGATATGCAAAAATCATTTACAAAGGAGAGGACGGGGTAAATTATCGGGCGATACCAGATTATACAGCGAAAAAGACGGGTGTCGCCCATTACGGAGATTTATTTACAGTCGTAGGAGAGACAGGAGACTTCTATAAATTAAAAGCAGGCTGGTATTTGACGAAACGGGCAGATTTAGTGGAACTGATAGAGGTTGCATAAAAAATAATAAAAAACGAGTAGCCTATCGTTTGATGTGATAGGCTACCTTTTTAAACAAAAATTTACCCAATGAGCAAAAAAACATTGACAAATTTACCCAATGAGTACATAATATAATTGTAACAAGGGAATAGCAGGAAAGGAGAACAAAATGGAGAAAGACGAAATGACAAATAATCAGTTTAAAGGAATCATAAAAATGATAATGGCACTAATCAAGAACGATACGCCAAAAGATGAAATATTAGAATACCTGCAGGAATTGATACAGTAAAAATTAAATAAAGGGACACACGAGGGCGACACCTATAACTTCCTGCTATGTCGCCCAAGTGCTTATTTGAATGATAGCAGGAGAAAATAGGAAAGTCAAGAGGTAAAGGATGACGATAACGGAAGCGAGAAAGAGTTGCGGAATGTCAAGAAAGGCTGTGGCTGAATGGCTAGAAATACCATATAGAACTTTAACAAACTGGGAAAACGGAGCGAGACAATGTCCACCCTATATGGAAAAGTTGATTGTAGAGAAAATTTTAACAAAAAAGGAGGAAAAGATATAATGGAAGTAAAGGAAGCATGGAGAGCGTTAGAAGGCTTGTATATTTTACTGGAAAATGATGAGGAACTTGATAAAGAATTACAAGGCATGCTGGATTTATCGGAGTCTCTATTGAATATATTAATTTATTTAAGCCCGTTACATGAGGCAAAAACGACAGAAAATACCATAGAGTATTATATGGACCAGCTTGCAAAATTGTACGCGGTTTGCTTTATGGATGAAAAACTTGATAAGGAGCTGGGAAGGAATGCGGCGGTAGTGGATGAATATTTAACGGTGGTACTTGAGAAAGTTATTCCGGTTAATATAAGGAGAGAAGCAATAATATTTATCAAAAGCTGAAAAAAATGGGGCGGTTGAAAGGTACCGCCCTTTGATGACTATTATGATTCAAGAGTATCAAGATAAACAACCTTCAGAGATGCACCGAATTTTTTATTACCTTGCCCGCCGTATATTTGAAAATCATCAATTCGGTATGGGCGGTCAAAGTTGATATCAATATATGGTATAAATTCCTTTGGGACATTTCCTATTATATAGTCGTTTATTTTTACATAATATGCAGGTTCATTTTCATAAGTATATTTTTCAAGCGTGACAACATGATCACAGTCAAAAGGCGGATCCTTAAAAAGAATCCGGCGTAGAATCGTCTGGCGAGATCTTATTCTGCCTGTTTCGTTTGAAAATGTAACACCAGCAACAGAAAAAGATACGGTTTTAGTATCACGATAGAAAGCAGTATTAATATTAGGCGTTTTATCCTCAATAGGAGAAACTGCTTCTGTTGGTAGGTCGCTTTTTTCTTTAAAAGGGAATAATAGAATAATACCAATAACGAAGCAGATCAAAGCGGAAAGCACACCATATTCGACAAGACCGACAAAACCACCAAGCACAAACATAATACCCCAAAATATTGACTTAGATTTTCTCTTCATAAACTTTGCACCTCTCTAAAATTATCAAACATCACATAATTGCTGACCTTTAACACAATTTATCGCATTTAATGTGTTAATGTCAAGTATATTGCTGAACATTAGCACAAAAAAGGAAAGCAAAACGTGAAAATATACGATTATGGCGGTAAAAAGAATATATGCGGGAACCGCATAAGGGAAGCACGGGTTATACAGAGAATGTCGCAAAGCGAGCTGGCGGCAAAAATGCAAATAGAAGGAATAGCGATTGAGAGAGATAGTATAAGCCGTGTAGAAATAGGGACACGTTTTGTGACAGATTATGAATTGAAAGTATTTGCAAAGGTTTTGGATGTAGATATTATGTGGTTGCTTGATTACTGAGAAAAACGCCGTAGAGATGAAAATGTCTGCGGCGTTTTTGAGGAAAGGCAATAGACATATGAGAAAAAAAGAATTTTCGCAAATGACATATAATGATAGGTTAAGACTTGACACCCTTATTAGGGCGGGACACAAACCAAAAGAAGTAGCCGAGATTCTTCATAAGCACATCAGTACAATATATAGGGAGTTAAAACGAGGTAGGTATATACACACAAATAGCGATCTGACAGAAGAGGAAAGGTACAACCCAGAAGAGGCAGACAGAAAAGCGCGCGAAAACTTGAAAGCAAAAGGTGCAGGATTAAAAATAGGAAATGATATAGAACTGGCAAATTTTTTGGAAAGTCTCGTGATCGAGCGGAAGTATTCGCCAGATGCCGCGCTGGCAAAGGCACGGGAAGAGCAGGAAAGATTTACAACAATGATCTGCACAACAACATTTTATTCTTATATAGATAAAGGTATTTTCTTAAAACTTACAAACAAGGATTTACCAGTTAAAAAGGATAAAAAACGGAAGTACAGGAAAGTAAAACAGTTACGTTCGAGCAAAGGGGAAAGCATAGAAAATAGACCGGAAAAAATAGATACGCGGGAAGAAATGGGACATTGGGAAATGGACACCGTAAAAGGGAAGCAGGGGGTTACAAAATCCTGCCTGCTCGTATTGACAGAAAGGAAAACAAGAAATGAAATTATTGCGAAACTGCCGGATCAGAAAGCGGAGAGTGTAGTTAATGCCTTGAACCGGTTAGAAAAAAAGCTGGGAAGTATGTTCTATAATGTGTTCAAAAGCATCACAGTAGATAATGGTTCAGAGTTTGCAGATTATGAGGGGATGGAAAAATCATGTAGGAGAAAAGGGAAAAGAACTACATTATATTATTGTCACCCATATAGCAGCTACGAACGGGGGAGTAATGAGAACCAAAACAAAATGATCAGACGCCATATACCAAAGGGAACTAATTTAGACGCTATACCGAATAAACGAATTAAACAGATAGAGAACTGGATCAATGATTATCCGCGCAGGAAGCTGGGATATTGCAGCAGCAAAGAACTGTTTGAAAAGGAATTGATTGCGATATAATAAAAGACATGTAAGTATTATACAAAAATAATGCTGCATTTTTGTGCAACATAGAGAAACGTAAAAAAACGAAAAATCTTTCGCATTTAATGTTGACATTTTTATTGCAAAAGAGAATCAAAAATTCCCCTTGCAATCTTGCCCTCCTTGTGGTAAAATACTAACGTTGCGATAAAGAGATGGTCCTCTGTTACAGAAGTATTAAGAACATCCGATTAAATAAGGAGGCATATATAAATGAATGAACTGATTAAAGAGATCGAACAGGCTCAGTTAAAAGAGAATGTGGACGAGTTTAACGTAGGTGATACTGTGAGAGTACACGGCAGGATCAAGGAGGGAAACCGCGAGAGAATCCAGATCTTTGAGGGTACTGTTATTAAGAGACAGAACGGCGGCAACCGTGAGACATTTACGGTAAGAAAATCTTCCGGCGGTATCGGCGTAGAAAAGACATGGCCGCTTCATTCTCCCAACGTAGAGAAGATCGAGGTAGTGAGAAGAGGTAAAGTAAGAAGAGCGAAACTGTTCTACTTAAGGAAACTTTCCGGTAAGAAGGCGAAAGTAAAAGAAGCAATTCGGTAAAATTTTCAGGATGGAAAAACAGAGAGGGGACTGTTACGATGGTAATAGTCCCTTTGTTACTTTATAGGAAATTCCTTTGGAATTTCCGTAGAATAACGAGTTCGCAAAGCGAATCTCGCAAGGTGAGCGAAGTTCACTATTTTATTAACAGGCGAGGAAACAATGTCCAATAAAAGCAAAGGACTTCATTTTTATAAAAGACGTAAGACGATCAGTGTAGGGCTGTTAAAGGAGATCGGGAGCTGGGGGTTCTTTTTTGTGCTGGCTGTCCTGATCGCATTTGTATTTGTTTATTCTGTGGGACTTAAGACCAGCGTGATCGGGGCTTCGATGGAACCGTGTCTTTATAACGGTCAGAGCGTTCTGATCAATAAGATCAGTTACAGCTTCGGGGAGCCGAAACGGGGGGATGTTATTGTCTTTCTGCCTAACGGGAATGAAAATACTCATTATTATATCAAGCGTGTCATCGGGCTTCCGGGTGAGACGATCACGATCAGTGACGGCAGGATCTATCTGGACGGTTATTTTTATGAGGAAAGTGACAGCTACGATACGATAGAGGATGGCGGGATCGCGGAAAAGGGCATTACTCTGGGTGAGGAGGAATATTTTGTTCTTGGGGATAATCGGAATAACAGCGAGGATAGCCGTTCCGCCAATGTGGGAGCAGTGAAAGAGGATACGATCGCAGGAAAGGCGTGGTTTAAGCTGGGCAGCAGTATTGATATGATGGGTTTTATTGAATAAGGATATAAAGGGGAATCTGAGATGAACTATCAGTGGTATCCGGGGCATATGACAAAGGCCCGGAGGATGATGGAAGAGAATATAAAGCTGATCGATCTGGTGATAGAGCTGGTGGATGCGCGGATTCCGCTTGCCAGCAGAAATCCGGATATCGATGCACTGGGAAGAAACAAGTCACGGCTGATCCTTTTGAACAAGTCGGATCTTGCGGATGAGCGTGCCAACAGGGCATGGAAAGAATATTTTAAGGCGCAGGGGCTGTATGTGCTGGAGGTCAATTCCCAGAGCGGCAGCGGGATCAAGCAGATCCACGGGCTTGTGCAGGAAGCCTGTAAGGAAAAGATAGAGAGGGACAGAAAGCGGGGCATTTTAAACAGGCCTGTCCGTGCCATGGTGGTTGGGATCCCCAATGTGGGAAAATCCACGTTTATCAATTCCTTTGCGGGAAAAGCCTGTACAAAGACCGGAAACAAGCCGGGCGTCACGAAGGGAAAGCAGTGGATCAGGCTGAATAAGTCTCTGGAGCTTTTGGATACGCCGGGAATCCTGTGGCCGAAATTTGAGAATCAGGAAGTAGGGTTGAAGCTGGCTCTGATCGGTTCCATGAATGACAGTGTGGTTTCCGTGGAGGAGATGGCAGTGGATCTGATCGGGATGCTGAAGGAGCGGTACGCTGGGGCTTTGGCAAAGCGCTATGAGGTGGAGGAGCAGCAGGAGGCTTTTGCGCTGCTGGAGGAGATCGCAAGGAAACGAGGCTGTCTGCTGAAGGGGGAGGAGCTGGATACGGAGAAGGCGGCTGCTCTTTTTATGGATGATTTCAGAAGCGGCAGGCTGGGCAGGATCACGTTGGAGATGCCGCCCGGGTGATAAGAAAATAAAAGACATTGCTTAACCGGAAATGAGGAAAAAGAGATGAAAAAGAGTGTTGTAAAAGAGATATTGAGTACCAGTATTTATCTGCTTTGTGTACTGATCGTGACTTATCTGATCATCCATTATGTTGGTCAGAGGACGGAGGTGCAGGGCAGTTCTATGGAACCTACGCTGCAGGATGCGGATAATTTGATCGTGGATAAGATTTCCTACCGGTTTCATGAGCCCCAGCGGTTTGATATCATTGTTTTTCCGTTCCAGTATGAGGACGAGACCTATTATATCAAGCGGATCATCGGCATGCCGGGGGAGACTGTGCAGATTGACTGGGACGGGAATATTTTTATAGACGGTGAGTTGTTGGAAGAGAGCTATGGACTGGAAGTTATTCAGGATCCGGGCTGGGCGGCAGAGGAGATACTTCTCGGGGACGATGAATATTTTGTGCTGGGCGATAACAGGAATAACAGTACGGACAGCAGGGCCGAACTGGTCGGGAAGATACATAAGGATGATATTATCGGCAGGGCCTGGGTGAGGATATATCCGTTTGAGAAGTTTGGGAAGTTGAAGCATCAGTAAGGGAGTAGAAGATATTAGCGAGGGGAGTCCAGATGGAAAAAATTGCGGAGATTAAAGAGAAATTTTCGGCGGTTAAGGTGGATGGACTGCCGGAGTTGATTTCTGTCTATGAGGCGGATGAAAGAAGCGGGGTGCAGTCGGTGGTAGCGGCGGCGCGGAAGCGGATCTCGGCTTATGAGAAGGAAATATTGCGCATCGAGGGGATGAAGCGGTATGAGAGGGAGTATGAAGGGTATTCTTATATCTGCGGCATCGATGAGGTGGGCAGGGGGCCGCTCGCGGGCCCGGTGGTGGCAGGGGCGGTTATTTTGCCAAAAGATTGTAGTCTTTTATATCTAAATGATTCTAAGAAACTATCCGAAAAAAAAAGAGAAGAGTTATATTTGGAGATCATGGAAACGGCGGTGGCTGTGGGGATAGGGTATAATGCTCCTGTGCGGATTGATGAGATCAATATTCTGCAGGCAACTTATGAGGCAATGCGGGAGGCGGTGAACTCGCTTTCTGTGAAACCGGATCTTTTGCTGAATGATGCGGTTACGATTCCGGGAATTAAGGTCAGACAGGTGCCGATCATCAAGGGGGATGCGAAGAGCATTTCCATAGCGGCGGCGAGCATTGTGGCGAAGGTGACAAGGGACCGGCTGATGGTGAAATATGATGAGGTCTATCCGGAGTATGGCTTTGCGTCCCATAAGGGCTACGGTTCTTCCATGCATATAGAGGCGATCCGAAAATACGGACCGACACCAATCCACAGGAAGAGTTTCATTAAAAATCTATGAATATCACACTGACAGATGTTTTATCAAGAGTAAACGGGACAAATCAGGCGGGCGCGGCAAATGTGGCGTCTGCTTCTGCTGTTGCAAAACAGCTTCAGACCAGTGCAGTTTTGAATTCGCTGGTGACAGGACAGACCATCGGCGGTCAGATCCGCTCTATGGACGGCAGTCAGATCCTGCTGGACATGGGGAACGGTGTGGAGATAGGCGCCAGGATGGACGGGGATATCAAAGCTTCCGTCGGTCAGCATATGCTTTTTGAGGTAAAGGGGAATTCCGATGATAAATTGATGCTCAGTCCTCTTTATACAAACCTTTCGGCGGGGAAAAGCGCGGCGATGGGCGCTTTGAATGCAGCGGGAATGCCGCTGACCGGTGAAAATATCGCGATGGTCAACAGTATGATGGAGGAGGGCCTGCCCATCGATAAAAACAGTCTCTGGCAGATGGGAAAGATGGTGGCTGATTTCCCGCAGGCGTCTGCAGATACGATCGTCAGGCTGACTGCGATGGGAATGGAGATCAACGAGACCAATGTGGCGCAGTATGAGGCCACGAAGAACATGCAGCATCAGCTTTTGTATACGATGGAAGATATCACGGAGGGGCTGCCGCAGGTGCTTTCCTCTTTTGGAGAAGACGGAAAGCAGCTTGCCGGGCTGCAGTTTATGAAGGATATGCTGGAAACGCTGCAGGGCGGCAATGAGGGGGAGGAGGGAAACCCTCTGAAAACCCTGCAGCAGAAGATTGACGGCCTGATGAAGGAGATCGCGGAGGCAAATGAGGAGGCTTCCGGGAAAGGACAGGGGGCTGCCGGAATCCGGGAGGAGGCGGTGCGCCAGCTTGCGGATCAGGACGGTATGGTGCTGATCAAGGACGGGGCGAAGCTTGCGGAGCAGGGGCGGATGAAGCTGCCGGATGCGCTGGAACATCAGTTAGATAGCCTGCAAAAAGATTTTGCCCAGCAGGTGCGCAGGCTTTTGTCGGAGGAATGGACCATGAAGCCGGAAAGTTTTTCTGACAAGGAGGAAGTGAAGAACTTTTATCAGAAGATAAAAAATCAGGCGACGCAGATGCAGGAGGCGTTTGCTGCCGCGGGTAAGGCTGATATGCCGTCAGGGCAGGCGGTGCAGCAGATGAACCAGAATCTGGATTTTATGCAGAATCTGAACCAGATGTTTCCCTATCTGCAGATCCCTTTGAAAGCGTCTTTGGAGAATGCCCACGGGGAGCTCTATGTGTACCAGAAAAAGAAGGGGAAGGTTTCCGAGGACGGTTCTTCCAGCGCGCTGCTTCATCTGGAGATGGAACATCTGGGTAATCTGGATGTCTATGTGAAGATGAAGGACTACAATGTTTCCACGCAGTTTACGCTGGCGAACGAGGATGTGTTGGATTTTCTGGCGGAGCATATTCATATATTAAATGAACGGCTGGAGAAAAAGGGATATCATATGCAGTCCGAGATGAAATATAAGGAGGACCAGCAGGAAAATGTGATGTCCCGTATCCGGGGCATTGAGGAGAACGATACGGTGATCTCCTATACGGCTTTTGATGTGAGGGCATAGTGCGGACGTAAGGGAATGGCTGAGGCAGAGAGATGTGGGGCTGAGGCACGGACGGTTTGATATGAGGGCATAGGGTATGGCACAGGGAAAAGAGAAATTGAATAAGCCAAAGACAGCGGTGGCGCTGGAGTACGATCCGAACGATGAGGCGCCGCGGATCATTGCCACGGGGAAGGGCGTTCTGGCGGAGAAGATCATTGAGAAGGCGAAGGAAGCCAATGTGCCGCTGCATCAGGACAACGAGTTGGCGGATACGCTCTCCCGGCTGGATATCGGGGAGATGATACCGCCGGAGCTCTATGAGGTTGTGGCGGAGATCCTGGTCTTTGTGGATGCGATGGATAAGATCAGGGCGAAGGCGAAGAAATAAATCTGAGCCCGGAGAGGGAAAGAAGGCTTGGATGAATAAACGGAAGGTGGGCTCTGCCTATGAGAAAAAGGCAGGGCTCTTTTTGGAGAGACAGGGGCTTACGATCCTTTGTTACAATTTTCGGAACAGGTACGGGGAGATCGATATTGTGGCAAGGGATGGGAAGAGCGTTGTTTTTGTGGAGGTAAAATACCGCAGAGATGCCGGCAGGGGAATGCCGGAGGAGGCGGTGGATCGCAGGAAACAGTGGCGGATATGCAGGGTGGCGGACTACTACAGGATGATACACCATATGGGGGAGTTTTCGCCGGTGCGCTTTGACGTGGTGGCGATCTGCGGGGAGGAGATCCGTTGGTTTCGGAATGCGTTTGATTATATGGGAAGATAGTTTACAGCATCAGATTATATTATTTTCTCGCACCAGCGGTGCGAGATTTGGAGGGAATACTTTGAAAGATTTTGAGGTTATGGAATATAAACCTTTAGTAGACGAAGTGAAGGAATTAATACATAAAAAACAGTATAAAGTATTGCAATTGATAAACGCTGAAACAATAAATCTTTATTGGGAAATCGGAAAGGAAATATATAGACAGCAGGAGGAAAACGGATGGGGAAAGTCTATTGTACAAGTATTATCAAAAGAACTGCAGAAAGAATTTCCGGGCGCCAGAGGGTATTCTGCGGCAAATCTCTGGCGAATGAGAAATTTTTATCTGAGTTATCGTGATTCCGAAAAACTCGCACCACTGGTGCGAGAAATTAGCTGGAGCAATAATATAATTATTATGGAAAAATGCAAAGATGACCTGCAAAGGGAATTTTATATTCAAATGACAAAGAGATACGGTTGGACAAAGCGTATTCTGGCTAATTTTGTAGAAGCACAGACTTATGAAAAATATTTGCTAAATCAAACAAATTTTGATATGACATTGTCAAAAGAACGCAGGGTACAGGCAAAGCTGGCAGTGAAAGATGAGTATACTTTTGATTTTGCTGAATTATCGCCAGAGTATTCAGAACATGAATTGGAAATGCAGTTAGTCAATAATATCAGGGCCTTTCTGATTGAAATGGGCAGTGATTTCACATTTATCGGAAATCAATATCATCTGACAGTGGGAAAGCGGGATATATATATTGATTTATTATTGTTTCATCGAAGGTTAAAAAGCTTGGTGGCGATCGAATTGAAGATAGGGGAATTTGAAGCAGAATATGCAGGAAAAATGCAGCTGTATTTGACAGCATTGGATGAGCAGGTAAAATTGGTGGATGAAAATCCGTCTATTGGAATTATTATTTGTAAAAGCAAAGATAAGACATATGTGGAATATGCTTTAAAACAGACCAACGCACCGATTGGGGTGGCAACATATCAGCTGAGTAACTCTTTACCGGAAAATATGAAAGAAATGTTGCCTGAACCAGAGGAGATTGTGAAAAGACTAAGGATATTTGAAAGCTGATATAGTATAATATATGAAAACTGATACACAAATTTATAATCAGATATATTATACACTGAGTTTGAATAGGTTAGGGAAGTATGAAAATAAGAAGAAAAGAAGGGCAGGAAACCTGCAGGATCCACAGATCGGAAAACGGCGTTACCTATCTCACTTTCCCGGGGCTGGAAAGGACGGGGGTGGTGCGTCATCTTTTTTCTACGAGAGAGGGCGGCGTCAGTGAGGGGATTTATGCTTCCATGAATCTCAGCTATACCAGAGGGGATAAGCGGGAAGCGGTGGATGAAAATTTCCGCCGGATCGCGGTCTGTCTGGAAAGCAATGTGGAGGATATGGTGTGCTCGGATCAGACGCATACGAATCATATCCGTCTGGTGAGGGCGGCTGACAGAGGAAAGGGCGTCGTAAAGCCGAAGGACTACAGGGATGTGGACGGGCTGATCACACAGGAGAGGGGGATCGTGCTCTGCACGTTCTTTGCGGATTGTGTGCCGTTGTTTTTCGTTGATCCGGTGCATGAGGCGATCGGGCTTTCTCATTCGGGCTGGCGGGGCACCGTGCAGAAGATCGGGAAAAAGACCGTGGAGGAGATGGGGAAGGCGTTTGGGACAAAGCCAGCGGATGTGCATGCGGCGATAGGCCCTTCAATCTGTCAGGATTGTTATGAAGTGAGTGAGGATGTGATCGAGGAGTTTCGTGAGGCTTTTCCAAAAGCTTCGGAGATAGAGCATGCAGAAGAGGAAACTTCAGGAAGTATGAGTCCACAAAGTGAATCCGGTAAGCGATCCTGCCCGCTCTGGTATGCGACAAAACCCGGAAAGTATCAGCTTGATCTATGGGAGGCAAACCGGCAGGTGATGCTGGAAGCAGGGATTCCGGCTTCTCAGATTGAAGTGACGGATCTTTGTACCTGCTGCAACCCGGATCTTCTGTTTTCTCATAGGGCGAGTCATGGGCAGAGAGGGAATCTGGGGGCGTTTATGAAGTTGATCTGAAAGAAGAAAAAAGCAGCGTGATCGCTGCTATTTTTCTTCCATCAACATCCGGTTATGTTTTTCCATCAGATATCTGATCTTATCGGTAGGCGTCCGCACAAAGCTTAAGGATACGTTGTGGTTCATAAAATCGATGATGGATGCCAGAAATTTATTCATGTCGGCAACCATGTAATAAGGGCGTTCAAAAAGCTCCGGCGG
Source organism: uncultured bacterium (assembly GCA_947647735.1). Taxonomy (GTDB): domain Bacteria; phylum Bacillota; class Clostridia; order Lachnospirales; family Lachnospiraceae; genus 1XD8-76. The sequence continues at coordinate 45,477 of CANSLJ010000023.1, forward strand.
CTGATAGGTCAGGTTTGTCGTAATCAGTTTATCGAAATAGCCTTTTTTGTAGGCTTCATCAAAAAGACCGAGTCCGCTTGTGAAAAGCCCGAAGGTTGTACAGATAAATACGCGGTTCACCTTGAATTCTTTCAGGATGCGTGCGGTATCGAGCATGCTTTCGCCGGAGGAGATCATGTCGTCCACGATGATAGCGTCCTTGCCTGCGATGTTTTCCCCTAAAAATTCATGTGCCACGATAGGGTTCTTGCCGTTTACAACGGTGGAGTAATCCCTTCTTTTATAGAACATGCCCACGTCCACGCCAAGCACATTGGCGAAATAGATGGCACGGTCCAGTGCGCCTTCATCGGGGCTTAAGACGATGGTGTGTTCCTTGTCTATGATGATGTCCGGTTCCGCCTGCAGCAGGGCTTTGGTAAACTGATATGTGGGCATAAAACTGTCAAAGCCGCACAGGGGAACGGAATTTTGTACCCTTGGATCGTGGGCGTCGAAGGTGATGATGTTGCTGACACCCATGTCAGAAAGTTCTTTTAAAGCGTAGGCGCAGTCGAGGGATTCCCTGCCGTTTCGTTTATGCTGTCTGCTTTCATATAAGAAGGGCATAATGACTGTGATGCGGTAGGCTTTGCCGCCGGCTGCCGCGATAACGCGCTTCAGATCCTGGTAGTGGTCATCCGGGGATTTGTGGTTTGTGTAACCGTTCATCTGATAGGAGATGCTGTGGTTACAGACGTCCAGAAGGATATAAAGATCCTTGCCGCGGATGGATTCCTTGAAGATGCCTTTGCCTTCCCCGGTGCCAAAACGGGGGCAGTCCGCGTTTGCAAGGAAATTATCTTCGTGGTATCCCTGAAAGGCGGGATCGTTTGTCAGATCTTTATGGGTTTCTTTTCGAAAAGCTACAAGATAGTCGTTGATGACTCTGCCCATCTCGGCAGCGGAGTCCAGAGCTACGATCTTTAAGGGCGCTACGGGGAGCGCCTGTTCCAGTTTTGTTACGTCGGCCATAAAAGTTCTCCTGGGGTTATCAATGTGGTAAGCGACGCCGCCGGGGTATATATCCTGTTCAGACGCGCTTTCGCTTGGAGAAAAACGTAGCGGACACTAGGTTCGTGAGAAACCTCACCAAGTGCCGACGTTTTTCTACAGTCTGAACAGGATATATATACCCCGGCGGCTGAGATTGTCGAAATTTAGTTTGTACATTTCAAATTTATAACATTCTTGGTGACACGTCAAGGAAATTTTAGTAGAATAAGGGGAATGGATAAGTATGTGAAAATGAGGGCATTGTTGTGAAAAGGGACGGACATGTGATTCAGAAGGTGCTGCCGGGGAGTATAGCCGAGGAGATGGGGCTGGAGCCGGGGGATGCTGTTTTGAGGGTAAACGGGCAGGAGATTGATGATATTTTTGATTATCAGTTTCTGGTGCAGGATGAGTATATTGAGGTTGCCGTGCGGGCGAAGGGCGGCGAGGAGTGCGTTCTGGAGATCGAGAAGGATTTCGGGGAGGATCTTGGGCTGGAGTTTGAGAACGGGCTGATGGATGAGTACAGGAGCTGCCATAATAAATGTATCTTCTGTTTTATCGATCAGATGCCGAAGGGGATGCGGGATACGCTCTATTTTAAGGATGATGATTCGAGGCTGTCCTTTCTGCAGGGGAATTATGTGACGCTGACCAATATGTCGGAGCATGATATTGACAGGATCATACGTTACCGGCTGGAGCCTATCAATATTTCTTTTCAGACGACGAATCCGGAGCTTCGGTGTATGATGCTGCATAACCGGTTTGCCGGGGAGGCGCTGAAGAAAGCGGATCGGCTTTTTGAGGCGGGGATCGAGATGAACGGGCAGATCGTGCTCTGTCGGGGAATCAATGACGGAACGGAGCTGGAGCGGAGCATTTCGGATCTGATGGGATATCTGCCGTATCTGACAAGTGTGTCAGTTGTGCCTGTGGGGCTTTCGGATTTCAGGGAGGGGCTGTATCCTCTTGAGTCTTTTACAAAGGAAGATGCGGAGGCGGTGATCGACTGCATCGAACTTTTTCAGAAGGAGGCGATGGAAAAATGCGGGCTTCATTTTGTGCATGCTTCCGATGAGTGGTATCTGCTTGCGGAGAGGGAACTGCCGGAGGCGGAGCGGTACGACGGGTATCTGCAGCTGGAAAACGGTGTGGGCATGCTGCGTCTTTTGATGGATGAGTTTGAGGAGGCGCTGGAAGGGGAGCGGGAGAGGCAAAAGGAGCCGGCAGGAGAGATTTCCATCGCCACCGGAAAACTGGCATACCCTGTGATAGCGCAGATGGCAAGGCAGGTGGAGGAGTTGTATCCTGCGTTAAAGATTCATGTTTATGAGATCATCAACCACTTTTTCGGGGAAAAGATCACAGTGTCCGGACTTTTGACAGGGCAGGATATCATGGGACAGCTCAGGGGAAAAAAGCTGGGGGAGAGGCTGCTTTTGCCGGTCAATATGCTGCGCAGTGAGACGGATGTTTTTCTGGATGATGTGACAGTGGGAGAAGTGGAAAAAACTTTACAAGTTCCGGTAGATATTGTAAAATCAAGCGGGTATGATCTGCTTTCCTGTATGTTAAAGGAAAGCGGAGAACATTGTATCAATAGAGGGATTTGATTTTTGCAGGTGATGGCGCGACGGTAATGAGAAGTCATGCGGTATGCCTGAGCAGGTTCGATGTCCGTCAGATGGCGGATCATGATAGTAAATAATCGTTTAGAAAGCAGGTAGTTATGGCAAAGAAAAGAGGAAAACCGGTAGTGGCAGTGGTGGGCAGGCCCAATGTGGGGAAGTCCACGCTGTTTAATGTGCTTGCCGGGGAGAGAATATCGATCGTAAAGGATACGCCGGGCATTACCCGGGACCGGATCTACGCGGACGCGGAGTGGCTGGATCACAAATTTACACTGGTGGATACCGGCGGCATTGAGCCGGAGAGCAAGGACATCCTGTTGTCCCAGATGCGGGAGCAGGCGCAGATCGCCATTGATACGGCGGACGTGATCCTGTTCATGGTGGATGTGAAGCAGGGGCTGGTGGATTCCGATTCCAAGGTGGCGGATATGCTGCGGAAAGCGGGAAAGCCGGTGGTGCTGGTGGTAAACAAGGTGGATTCCCAGGAGCGGGATATGCTGGCGGTCTATGAGTTTTATAATCTGGGCATCGGGGAGCCCTATGCGATCTCGGCGGCAAACCGGACAGGGCTTGGCGATATGCTGGATGTGGTGGTTTCGCATTTTCCGGAAAGCGCAGGCGATGAGGAGGAGGACGACAAGATCAGGGTGGCTATCGTGGGCAAGCCCAATGTGGGAAAATCTTCCATCATCAACAGGCTGCTGGGGGAAAACCGGCTGATCGTCTCTGATATCGCGGGAACCACCCGGGATGCCGTGGATACGGAAGTGACTTATCATGGCAGGGAGTATGTGTTTATCGACACGGCAGGGCTGCGCCGGAAAAACAAGATCAAGGAAGAGCTGGAGCGCTTTATGATCATCCGTACTGTCAGCGCGGTGGAGCGGGCGGACATTGTGGTGCTTGTGATCGACGCGGTGGATGGTGTCACGGAACAGGATGCCAAGATCGCGGGGATCGCCCATGACCGCGGCAAGGGTATGATCATCGCGGTCAATAAGTGGGATGCCATCGAAAAGGACAATAAGACCACAAGGGAATACGAGAAAAAGATCAGACAGGTACTGTCTTTCATGCCCTATGCGGAAATTTTATATATTTCTGCGCTGACAGGGCAGAGATTACCGAAATTATATGATATAATAGAAGCGGTACATGAAAACCATGCGCTGCGTGTGGCAACCGGCGTTCTGAATGAGATCATGTCGAAGGCGGTGGCGATGCAGCAACCGCCGGCGGACAAGGGAAAGAGGCTGCGGCTTTACTATATCACACAGGTGGCAGTAAAACCGCCGACTTTTGTGATATTTGTGAACGATAAGGAACTGATGCATTTTTCTTATACAAGGTATATTGAGAACCAGATCCGGGAGACTTTCGGGTTTAAGGGGACGCCTTTAAAATTCTTTATCAGGGAACGAAAAGGGGAGAAATAGACAGTTACGGAACTGGAATAGGAGGAGATCATGATGGCACGTATCATCTGTCTGGCAGTCGGATATCTGTGCGGGCTGTTTCAGACAGCTTACATCTATGGAAAATCGAAGGGAATCGATATCAGGGAAAAGGGAAGCGGCAATGCCGGCACAACAAATACCTTGAGGACATTCGGCGTAAAGGCGGGTGTTCTGGTGCTGTTCGGGGATATCCTGAAATGTGCTGTCGCCTGCCTTCTGGCGCGGTTTATCATCGCACCGAAGATGGCGCCGGATCTGAATTACCTGCTTGTTTTATATGCGGCGGCAGGCGCGATCCTGGGACACAACTTTCCTTTTTATATGAATTTCCGGGGCGGAAAGGGCATTGCCGCGACAGCAGGGCTGATCATCTGCTTTCACTGGAGTTTTTTTATCATGGGTGTGATCGTGTTCTTCGGGACTTTTTTTACAACCCATTATGTGTCACTGGGCTCCCTTCTTGTATATGCCGGATTTATGATCCAGATCATTATCGAGGGACAGATGGGTGTATTCGGGCTTTCTCAGGCGGCGCTGAACGAGATGTATATCGTGTCGGCACTTCTGGCGGTGATGGCTTATTATAAGCATAGAGAGAATATCAAGAGGCTGCTGAAGGGGCAGGAGAGGAAGACATATCTAAAGAAGAAAGAGGATAAGCAGGAGTAAAATGAATAGGAGGGTACTATGGCAAAGATAGGTTTGATCGGGGCGGGAAGCTGGGGAACAGCAATTTCAAAGCTGGCGGCAGATAACGGACATAGGGTGACAGTCTGGTCTATCGTAAAAGAAGAGATTGAGATGTTGAAGGAAAACAGGGAGCATCTGGATAAACTGCCCGGCGTAAAGCTGCCGGAGAGTATTTCCTATACAACAGAACTGGCTGAAGCGATAGAGGGGATGGATCTGTGTATTCTGGCAGTGCCTTCTCCTTATACAAGAAGTACGGCGGCGATGATGAAGCCTTATGTGAAGGAAGGGCAGATTCTCGTGAATGTGGCAAAGGGCGTGGAAGAAAAGACGCTGATGACGCTCTCCGAGATCATTGAGGAGGAGGTGCCCCAGGCGGATGTGGCGGTGCTCTCAGGACCTTCCCATGCGGAGGAAGTGGGGAAGGGGATGCCAACCACCATCGTTGCCGGAGCAAAAACAAAGGAAACAGCGGAATATATTCAGAATCTTTTGATGAACAAGGTATTCCGTGTCTATACAAGTCCGGATATTCTGGGGATCGAGCTGGGCGGTTCGCTGAAAAATGTGATCGCGCTGGCGGCAGGTATCGCGGACGGTCTGGGCTGCGGCGATAATACAAAGGCGGCGCTGATCACCCGGGGCATTGCGGAGATCGCAAGGCTGGGGCTTGCCATGGGCGGAAAACTGGAGACGTTCTGCGGTCTTACCGGTATCGGGGATCTGATCGTAACCTGTGCATCCATGCACTCCCGCAACAGACGGGCGGGTATTTTGATCGGTCAGGGAAAGACCATGCAGGAAGCCATGGACGAGGTAAAGCAGGTGGTGGAGGGCGTATATTCCGCCAAAGCTGCCATGGGGCTCGCAGAGAAGTATGAGGTGGAGATGCCGATCATCGAGCAGGTGAACCTGGTGCTGTTTGAGGGGAAACCGGCTGCACAGGCGCTGGATGAGCTGATGGTGCGGGATAAGAAGATTGAGATCAGTACGGGGTGGTAAACTTGAGATGCGGCAGATGCGGTAAGAATTTTGATGAGGAAATGTACAGCGGGATATGCCCGAAGTGCGGACATTTTAATAATAAGCAGGCAGAGTACGATGTAAGCAGGTATTTCAGCGCGAAGTTTGAGGAAGGCGAGAAGGTTTCCACCAGCGCACAGGCGGCGAAGCAGCATGCGGATCTGCATAAGATGTATGACAAGTATAATATGCACAAGCCCGGGGCGCAGAAGGCAAAAACATATCAGGCGGGAGGCGCCCAGCATACACATCAGACAGGGACGCAGGGGGCTCATCAGCAGGGGAGTATGCAGGCGAAGGCAAATCCCTATCAGCAAGAAAATATACGGACGAAGGCAAATCCTTACCAGCAGACGTCCGGACAGGGAAATGTGTATCAGACGGGACAGACCGGGAAACTCAGCGGAGCTTATCCGCAGAGAGCGGTGCAGGGAAATACTTATCAGACAGGACAGGCAGGTTCTTATCAGCAGGGAAATGTCAGACAGTATGACCATGCGAAGTTAAACGGAGCGGAGAAAGAGAGAAATATTGTACCTGTGATCTGTGTTGTCATAGCGATCGCTGCGATCATTGCTACGATCATTGCCTGCAACATTAAAAAAATGCAGGTGGCCCGGATTTACGAGACAGTGGATTATGAACAGGAATTTGCGGAGGCGGGAGAGATTTTTGAGATTAACGGCAGATTGCTTGTTGTGGAGAAGGCGGAGGTCGTTGATACTTCCATGCTGGAGGGAATATCGAAGGGGGATAACCTGATCGCTGTGACAGTGGGAATATTACCTGTGGAGGAGTGGAGCAGAAGCTGGGGGGCAGAGATGGTCTATCTGTCGGATGGACTGACCTGCAGGCAGTGTCTGGACAGCTATACGCTGGGAGATATTCTTGTTAAGAAAGAGAGTGAGTCGGGGGATTATTACGTCGAGGAGGATAATGTGCTGGAGCAGCTCTACGATCTGGAGGAATTTGAGGAGGAGGAGATCCTGACAGGCTATAATTATCTGGATTATGATTCCGCGGATGGAAAAACAGGGAAATTTTATTTTCTGATGGATAAGGATGCGGGAATCGTCGAGATTTCTTTTGATCAGGAGATGGAGAAAGACGGGGTTTCTGTTCTGGAGAGGAGAGTGAGCATTCCGCTTGTCATAGAGGAGGGAGCACGATGAGGAGCAAGATAAGTATATTTTCCTGTGTTTTCTGCGGAATCGTTATTCTGATATGCCTGATCTATTATTCCGGGTATGTCAGTTCGGCGCATTATGATATCTGTACGCCCTATAAATATTCACCGATAGAAGGATATGAGGCGGCTGCGCTGGAAGAGATACCGGAGGGATACTGTATTCCGGCGTATGTCATGCCGGAGGGGATGACAGTGGTGGAAGTCACCTATGAACTTACCGGTGTCGTAAATGACACGATGGGCTTTTTAGGAAACATGTGTTATTATTATGGGGAGAACGGCGAGTGGCTCTATGTGCTGGAGAAAGATCCGGACTACTGGGGAGAGTCCAACTATGAGAACTGCAAGATACTGCCGCCCGGGGCGCATGTGGTCTATCAGGAATATGTGCTGGTGCCGGAGGGAACGAAGCAGATAAATGCTTACGGGCAGATGGGGGATGATGAAGAAGAGATGATTATCCCGGTAAGGCAGTGATAAGAAGTGGTGGAAATGAAATGCCCTTATTGTAGTACAGAAGTGCTGCAGAGGTATCTGCGGTGCGGATCACGAAAGTAATGTAGAAGGATAAATTGATATATAAAACGGTGAAAGGGAGAAAGAGGAAAATATGGATCAGGGATTTAACAGTACCAATCAGTATGTAGCTTCAAGGGAGTTGATGGACGGCGTGAACGTGGCGATCGCGCTGGAAAAGCCCCTTCTGATCAAGGGGGAGCCGGGCACGGGCAAGACCATGCTGGCACAGGCGGTGGCGCAGTCCCTCGGCAAGAAGCTGATCATCTGGAATATCAAGTCGACCACGAAGGCGCAGGACGGGCTCTATATGTATGACACGATCCAGCGTCTCTATGACGGACAGTTCGGCGAGGAGGGCGTGGATGATATCGCCCGCTATATCAAGCTCGGGAAGCTGGGGGAGGCTTTCGAGGCGGAGGAACAGGTGGTCCTTCTGATCGATGAGATCGATAAGGCGGATCTGGAATTTCCCAACGACCTGCTCTGGGAGCTGGATCAGATGGAGTTTTATATCCATGAGACAAAGCGCACTGTGAAGGCGAAGCATCGTCCCATCGTGATCATCACATCCAATGCGGAAAAGGAGCTGCCGGATGCGTTCCTCAGAAGGTGTATTTTCCATTATATCGATTTCCCGGACAGGGAGCTGATGGCGGAGATCGTAAAGACGCATTATCCGAATGTGGAGGAAAATCTGATGCAGCAGGCGATGGATATCTTCTATGATATCCGTTCCATGCGTGATATCCGCAAGAAACCCAGCACTTCAGAGCTGATCGATTGGATCAATGCGCTGCAGATCGGGGGGATCCCGGCAAGCGTGCTGAAGGAGAAAATGCCCTTCCTCGGCGTTGTTGTGAAGAAGGATGAGGACCTGGAAACCGTAAGGCAGAGAGGTATTTAGTCAGCATAAGCCGAAGCAGCGCACAAGTCGATTCGCTGATGCGAAAGCAGCAGAGAATTGACTTCGGCAAAAGTGTGCTGAGGAGGCTTATGCGGAACTGGAATAGAGGTATTTAAATCATGTTTTATCCCTTTTTTGAAATTTGCAAAGCGAAGGGGCTTCATATCACCATGAGCGAGTGGCTCACACTGCAGGATGCGCTGGAGCGCGGTATGGCGGGCAGCTCTCTGACGCAGTTTTATTATCTTGCCAGAATGATCCTTGTCAAGAGCGAGACGGATTTTGACAAGTTTGATATGGCTTTTGAAGAGTGTTTTAAAGGCGTGAAGACAGAGAATGAGGTGACGTCCCAGATGCTGCGGTGGCTCGATAAGTCCGATATGGTGGAGCTTGCCCATGAGGAGGCGCGGGCCCATTTAAATGAGATGGAGGACAATACGATCATCGACAAGGAGGAAGTGGAGCAGAAGTTTAAGGACAGGCTGCGGGACCAGAATGAGGAGCACAACGGCGGTTCCTTCTGGATCGGCACCATGGGGAAGACTTCCTTCGGTAATATGGGCGGTAATGTGGGCGGCGTGAGAGTCGGCGGAAAGACAGGCTATCAGTCTGCATTTTCCGTGATAGGAGCCAGAAAATACAAGGACTTCCGTGATGACAGAGTGTTGGATAACAGGCAGTTCCAGCTTGCTTTCAGGCGGCTTCGGCAATTTTCCACAAAGCTGGATATTCCGAAGACGGAGCTGGATATTCCGGGAACGGTGGACAAGACCTGCAACAACGGGGGCTGTCTGCAGATCGTGATGGAAAAGCCGCGGAAAAATGCGGTGAAGCTTCTGCTCTTGTTTGATTCCGGCGGGACCATGATCCCCTACAGTTCGCTGATGAACGATCTGTTTCAGGCGGTAAATAAATCGAATCATTTTAAGGATGTGAAATGCTATTATTTCCATAACTGTATCTATAGCAAGCTTTATAAGACACCGGAGTGCGAGAACGGTGAGTGGGTGGATACGGAGTGGATGTTCCGGAATCTGGACAGTGATTATAAGGTGATCATCGTGGGAGATGCGGCGATGGCGCCGGAGGAGCTGTATTCCGACAGCGGAAACTACAGAGGTCCGAACGGCGGGTTGTCCGGTTTTGAGTGGCTGCAGTTGATGAAAAAGCATTATAAAAAGATTGTCTGGATGAATCCCAAGATGGCGCCGGGCAGGGCGCCCTGGCGGGAGGCGGAGACGGCGATCAAGGAGCTGTTTCCGATGTATAAACTGACGGTGAAGGGACTCAATGACGGGATGATCAAGTTGATGGCAAACAAAGGATAGCTGAGCATTAGCGAAGTTATCCGCTACGGCGCGATTTGTGAAACAAATTGCGGCGGTTCCCATAAAAGGAAAGATGAAAATATGAGCATGAATAACAAAAAGGCGGATATACAGAAGGCGAAAAACGGCTATATTGAGCTGTGCAGATTTTTGTTCTGCGTGATGATCGTGATACATCATAATGCGGTGGACTTTGAGAACGGGACGGTGCTGCCCAGCGGTTTTGTGGCGGTGGAGTTTTTCTTTTTCATCTCCGGGGCGATGGCGATGAGGCATATTGCGAAGGAGAAGGGGGAGATCTCTCAGAAGATGCGTTATGCGGTGGATTATACGCTGACAAAGATCAGGAGAGTTTTCCCCTATGCCGCCTGCGGAACGCTGATCGCTTATATCTGGCGGATCATTTCAGTGAGGAATTTTTCGGCGGACATGGTGCATGAACTGGCAGTATTGCCGTTTGAACTGTTCTTTCTGCCGATGGGCGGTGTGGTGTCGGCAAGGCTGGACCGGTATATGAATGCGCCGTTGTGGTATGTGTCGGCGATGATGTTTACGCTGCCGTTGATCGTCTATCTCTGTCTGAAGGCGGAGGATGCGTTTCGGCATTATATTGTGTGGTTTGTGCCGGTTTTGATCCACGGATGGATGATCCTGCATATGGGCGGTTCCTGGGGCTGGGGAGAGACGACGCCGGTGGGGTATTCCGCACTGCTGGTCGCTTTTTCCAATCTGACGCTGGGATTCGGGATCTATCTGGCGGCGGAAAAGCTGGGAAAGAGAGAATTCGGGACGTTAGCGAAGATACTGCTTACGCTTGTTGAGGTTGCCGGTATTGCATTATGCTTTGTCTTTGCGGCTTCCGATCCGGAGGCATATACCTTTGAGACGGTGGTAGGTTTTCTGGCGATATCGCTGGCGATCACGCTGAGCGGCGTAACCTATACAGGGAAGATCCATGGAAGAATCTTTGAATGGCTCGGAAAGCTGAGCCTGCCGATCTACTGCGTGCACTGGTGGACGGGACAGATGGTGCAGGTTTATCTGTTTCCTTACTCTTACCCAGTCAGGATTCTGTTTATTCTGGCGGGAAGCACGACTATATCGATTGTTATGATATTTATAGTGGAAAAAATAGGCAAAAAAATGAAAGCGAATAAATGATATTTGCAGGAATGAAAAACGCAGCAGGATTATGTTTCTATATATTCCTAAGGAGTCCCTTTAAAAAACGCCGGCACTTAGCGAGGTTTTTCACGAGCTTAGTGTCCGCTGCGTTTTTTACAGAGCGAGAGCGTGGCGACGAAGGAATATATAGAAACATAATCCTGCGGAATACAATCAATACCAAAAGGAGAACATTATGAAAATATTTGAGGAACTGCAGGCGAGAGGCCTGCTTGCACAGTTGACAGATGAGGAGGAGATCAGAGAGCTTGTAAACGACGGGAAAGCCACGTTTTATATCGGTTTTGATCCTACGGCGGATTCTCTGCATGTGGGGCATTTCATGGCGCTGTGTCTGATGAAGCGGCTGCAGATGGCGGGGAACAAGCCTATCGCGCTGATCGGCGGCGGCACGGGTATGATCGGAGATCCTTCCGGCAGAACGGACATGCGGAACATGATGACCACGGAGATGATCGATCATAACTGTGAATGTTTTAAGAAACAGATGAGCCGTTTTATTGAGTTCGGCGAAGGAAAAGCCATGATGGTCAACAATGCGGAGTGGCTCAGGGACCTGAATTATATTGAGTTTATCCGGGATATCGGCGCCTGCTTTTCGGTGAATACGATGCTGCGGGCGGAGTGCTATAAGCAGAGGATGGAGAAGGGCTTAAGCTTCCTGGAGTTCAACTACATGATCATGCAGTCCTACGATTTTCTGGAGCTTTACAAGCGTTACGGCTGTAATATGCAGTTCGGCGGGGACGATCAGTGGAGCAATATGCTGGGCGGCACGGAACTGATACGGAAAAAACTGGCAAAGGATGCCTATGCGATGACCATCACCCTGCTGATGAATTCCGAGGGCAAGAAGATGGGTAAGACGCAGAAAGGTGCTGTCTGGCTTGATCCGAACAAGACCACGCCCTACGAGTTTTACCAGTACTGGCGCAATATCGGGGATGCGGATGTATTAAAGTGCCTGCGTATGCTGACGTTTTTGCCTATCGAGCAGATCGATGAGATGGATAAATGGGAAGGAAGCCAGTTGAACGAGGCGAAGGACATTCTGGCGTACGAGCTGACCAATCTGGTACACGGCGAGGAGGAGGCAGGAAAGGCAAAGGAAGCCTCCAAAGGGCTCTTCGGCGGCAGCGGCAGCATAGAGAATATGCCGAAAGCGGTTCTGACCGAGGAAAACTTTAAGGATGGCAAGATCGACCTGATTAGTATGCTGACAGCTTCCGGACTGGTGACGTCCCGTTCAGAAGGACGGCGCGCTATCGAGCAGGGCGGCGTCAGTGTGAATGATGAGAAAGTGACGGATATCAAGGCGTTGTACGATATGAATGCGTTTGACGGGGATGGCGTTATCTTAAAGAGAGGCAAGAAGAACTTTAAGAAGTTAGTGCTGTAACGGAGGAAAAGAATGGACAGGATCGCACTTTTGATTCCTTGTTACAATGAGGAAAAAACGATCGGAAAAGTGATCGCGGATGCAAAAAAATATATTCCGGAAGCAGTCATCTATGTGTATGATAATAATTCCACCGATCGTACCGGAGAGATAGCGAGACAGGCGGGAGCCATCGTGCGGCAGGAATATCAGCAGGGAAAGGGCAATGTGATCCGGCGGATGTTTCGCGAAATAGAAGCAGAGTGCTATATCATGACGGACGGGGATGATACCTATCCGCTGGAATATGCTAGGGAAATGGCGGATAAAGTGCTGGAGAGGCAGGTGGATATGGTGGTGGGGGACAGGCTTTCCTCCACCTACTTTACCGAGAATAAAAGGCCCTTCCACAATATGGGAAATTCCCTTGTGAGGCTCTCTATCAATAAGATATTTGGCTGTGATATCAAGGATATCATGACAGGCTACCGGGCTTTCAGTTACAATTTCGCGAAGACCTTTCCGATCCTGTCCAGAGGTTTTGAGATTGAGACCGAGATGACGATCCATGCGGTGAACAATAATATGGCGATCGACAATGTGATCGTGGAGTACCGGGACAGGCCGGAGGGCAGCATGTCCAAGCTCAACACTTATTCCGACGGGATCAAAGTGCTGGGTACCATTGGCAGGCTGTTCAGGAATTATCAACCTTTTAAATTTTTTACGCTGTTCAGTGTGGTGCTGGCGGCGCTGTCTATCGGTTTTCTGATTCCGGTGCTGGTGACGTATTTTGAGACAGGGCTGGTGGACCGGTTTCCTACGCTGTTTGTATGCTGCTTTGTGATGCTGGCGGCTCTACAGTCCTTTTTTGCGGGACTGATCCTGTCCAGCAATGCGATCAAGAGCAGAAGAGATTTTGAATTCCAGCTCAATCTGGTGGAGCTGATGAAACAAAAAGATGAAAAAGAGGCGGATACAGAGACTAAAAAATAATACGATGACAGTTTATCTGGAACAGGGCATATGCCTTGTTCTTTTGGTGCTTTCTGTTCTGGCGGTGGTGAAAACTGTATTTGTGAGCCTGGATATTGATGAGAGTTACGCGATCGCTGTCGGTTACCGGCTGGCAACGGGCGATAAGCTGTTTCTGGATCTGTGGGAATCCCATCAGCTCGGGGGTGTTTTTCTGGCACCCTTTTTGTGGCTGTATCTGGAAATCGCAGGCACAACCGATTATCTGGTGATCTTTGCCAGAGTTGCAGGGACGCTCTTTCATATACTGACAGGTATATTTTTGTATAAAACAGCGGCGGGATCAGGAGGGATGAAAAAGAGTTTTTCAATGCTCCTGTTTTTTCTGCATCTGAATTTTCTGCCGAAATGGGTGCAGTGCCCGGAGTTTGAACTGCAGCAATACTGGTTTGCGCTGCTGCTCTTTTTATGTCTTTATCGTTATGAGCGCAGCGGATGTAAAAAGTGGGGATATCCGGTTGTATCCGGCGTGCTGCTGGTGGGGCAGATGTTCTCCTACCCGGCTCTGATCTTGCTTTATCCGGTGTATCTTGCGGGAATCTTCCGGTGCGGAGGGGATGATACATGGAAGAAAAAGGCGGGTGGAGGGATCCTGTTTACGGCGGGAAGTGCCGCCGCCGGAGGATTGTTTCTGGCATATCTGTTCAGCTATCTGACACCGGGAGAGCTGGTGGAGAATATCGGGTATATTTTTCAGGATGAGTCCCATACGCTGGTGAGTACGGCTGTAAAATGGAAGATTTTCGGAGCACAGTTTCTGGAGATGCTCCTGCCGATGTGCCTGATAACGGGGATAGCGATGGTGGCGGGGGTTCTGCTCAGTTATCTGAAGGATAAAACGCTGGATAAGGGGGAGAGATGGCAGGATTCCGTATATTCCGGCGCGATGGCATCTCTTTTTCTGCTGGGGCTTTTGCAGGCGCTGGGCTGTCTTTTGAGAAATGAAAATCAGTTTTATATGTTATGGCGGTTTTTTGTGCTTTCTGTTATGGGAATCCTGCTGTATTTTGCGGAGCGGACGGAGGAAAACAGGGTGTGCCTGTGGTTCGGCATACTGCCTGGATTTGTGACACTTCTGTCAGTTCTTATCATGACCAATATGGATGTAAACACTTCCATGGCGAAGATGTATATCGGGGTGATCGCGGTGCTCTGGATGCTGGGCAGACGCTATCAGATAAGAGAGGAAGCGCCGGCGGATATGCCTGTTTCGAGCAGAGGCACGGTAAAAGTATGGAATGTCCGGCAGACGATGCAGTGGGAGAAGTGCCTGCTATGGGCGGGGACGGTCACTTTTCTTCTGGGACTTCTTGTCTGCAAGCTGGTGCAGATGCGGGTTTCCGGCTGTCCGGAGGTGACGGTGCTGGCGCCCATGAAGCGGGTGGAAGCGGGACCGGCAAAGAGTGTTTATATGTTGGAGGATACACAGAGAGTGCTGGCGGATGACTACAGGGTGCTGACGGGGGAAGTTTCGCCGGAGGACAGGCTGTTGTATATCGGCGGTGAAAATATCGTATATCTCTGGACAGGAGCCGGGGTGGCAACGCCTTCCACGCAGGGAACCAATGCCTATAATGAGATGTTTCTCCGTTACTATGAGAAGCATCCGGAGAAAATGCCGACAGTGATCGCGGTGGATAAGGAGCTGGGGGAGAATCCGGTGTACTATGATTCTCCGCAGAATCATATCATATATGAATGGATGGAGCAGAAAGGATATCAGGAAGTGCTGGATGCCGCATATATGAAATTATACAGAAAATAGGGATTTGCGGCTGCAGAGCGCTTTGCGTATACCGGCAGGGGATTTTATCATAGAAGAGGTTGATGTATGGCGAACGCGAATATTACAAAGAAGGAACTTGCGGAAAGCCTGAAAAGGCTGGCTTCCGAGCGGCTTTTTGAGCATGTCACGGTGGGAGATATCGTAAAGGAGTGCGGTGTGAACAGGCAGACTTTTTACTATCATTTCAGCGACAAGTATGAGCTGCTGGACTGGATCTACTACAATGAGACCTTTGTGCCGCTGACTGCCGACATTTCTTTTGGAAACTGGGATGAAAAGCTTTGTGAACTGCTGCAGATCATGCGCAGGAACAGGGCTTTTTATATGAATACGATCAAATGTTCCGACAATTTTTTTGAGGAGTATCTGCTGAAGATGTTGACGACGCTGTTCGAGACAGCGGTGGAGGATCTGGATGTGCAAAAGCAGCTCACAGTACAGAAGAAGGTACTGGCCTCCAAAATTTTTGCCCACGGCCTCACCGGTGTGGTGATCGAGTGGGCAATGGGCGGCATGAAAGCCGATGAAAAAGAGCTCGCTGAAAATATGAAAGAGCTGGTTGAAAATATCGAGCGCCTGTCATATTATATTTATCAATATAAGAATGATATGATCACGGAAACAGAGATTCCATCCACTGTACCAGTTCTGCCGGAGATTTCTCCCGAAAAAGAAGCATAAATTTTTCACAGTGTTCTCTGGTGAAGGAGATTGGACTGTCCAGATGAAACATCCGTTTATAGTTTTTTAAAATATGGTCTGCCGCCTTCGGGGTGAGCGGGCCTTTTTTGCGCTTTCGCAGGCGCTGAAGCTGTGTCTCAAAAAAAGAAGTTTTCATATCATTGTTAAGGCTCATGTGTTTTTCCTCACATTTTCTCAGATTTTGGCTTTCAGGCAAAGAATTGTTCCGGCGTCGTAATCGCTCCGCAAACAAACTTCTTTGCTTTTTTTAACATACCCGACAATTTCCGTTTGAGAAATAGACAAAGTTTTTAATCTGTCAAAAAAATAAACATACGGAAAATTTTGTCTAAAGACACAAAGGTTGGAAAGAGATATCTTGTTAAGTGATAAAAGACATTTGCGAGGTGAAAGGGAAAAATGAAGTTATCGGAAGCGGAAGCAAGGGCGGCAAGGGAGGAAGCGGCCCGGAAGGTAAAGGAGAAACTGGAAAACAGGGAGAAGCGTCTGGAGGATCTGAGGAAAGGAAAGACATCCCTGCCGGAGGGCATTGTCAGACACAGGGAGAAGATCATGAAGGTCTTCATCGTGCTGGCGGTCATCTGTGCTTTCTGTATTCCTTTTATCAGTGTAAACTATGATCTGACGTCCTATCTGCCGGACAGCATGGAGTCCAAAAAAGCCATTGATATCATGGAGGAGGAATTCGGCTATCCGGGCACGGCGCGTATCATGATTGAGAACGTCACGCCCTACGAGGCGCAGCTCTACAAAGAGATGATGGAGAATGTGGAAGGCGTGGATATGGTGTCCTGGATCAGCAGCGATGTGTATATGTCGGGGGAATTCATCGATATCGCGGGACAGACGGATTATTACAAGGATAACTGTGCTGTGATGGATGTGACTTTTACGGAGGGAGATACATCGGATCTGACCAATGACGCGCTGGATGAGATCAGTGACATTCTCGGGGAGAAGGGACATTACGGCGGTCCGGCGGTGGAGAATAAATCGCTGCAGGAGACGTTGAATGTGCAGATAGCGATCATTACGGCGATAGCGATCGTGCTGATCTTTCTGATCCTGTGTGCCACAACGGATTCCTGGGCGGAACCCTTCCTGTTTCTGATCGTGATGGGCGTGGCGATCGTGATCAATATGGGAACAAATATCTTCCGGGGCACGATCTCCTTTATCAGCAACTCGGTGGCGGCGGTGCTGCAGCTTGCCATCTCCATCGACTATTCGATCTTTTTATTACATACATTCATGCGGGAGAAGGAGAAGGAGCCGGACAAGGAAAAGGCGATGGCAAACGCCATACGGCATGCGGCGGTATCAGTTCTCTCCAGCGGCATGACAACCTTTGTCGGGTTTATGGCACTGTTCTTTATGCGGTTCCTCATAGGGCAGGATCTGGGATTTGTGCTGGGCAAGAGCATTATCAGCAGTATCGTGACGGTGCTTCTGTTTATGCCGGCGCTGATCCTCCGGTTTGATCCGCTGATTGAGAGAACCCAGCACAAGATCATCATGCCGTCCTTCAAAAAGGCGGCGGGGGCGGCGTTTAAACTCCGCTATGCGATCGTGATCTTTATCGCCATTGTGTTTTTCCCGACTTACCTGATGCAGAATTCCAATGTGAACACTTACGGAAACAGTGCATTGGGCGCCAGTGAGGGAACCGTTGTCTACGACGATGAACAACTGATCGAGTCGAAGTTCGGACGGAGCAATCTCTATCTTGTGATGGTGCCCAACGGTTCCCCCGTGATAGAGCGGGAACTGGCGGGAGAGTTGAAGGATTTAAGCTATGTCAGGAGCGTGACTGCGCTGTCGGATATGCTGCCAAACGGCGTGCCGGAACAGATCGTGCCGGAGAGCGTGACGGAGCTTTTGCGAAAAGAACATTACACGAGGATGCTGGTGTTTACCAAGACGAAATCGGAGAGCGATCTTGCCTTTGAGACTTCCGATGAGATACAGGCTATCGTGAAATCCTATTATCCGGAAAATGCCTACGTGGTGGGCAACACGCCGTCCACCCAGGATCTGAAGGTGATCTGTGATGCGGACTATGCGATGGTCAATGCGTTTTCCCTGGTGGGTGTGGCGTTGGTTGTCATTGTCGCCTTCCAGTCGTTGCTGCTCGCGGTGGTGGCGATCATACCGATCAGTGCGGCGATCTGCATCAATCTGGCGATACCCTATCTGCAGGGCAAGGTATTTATGTTTGCGGCGATGGTGGTCGTGAGTTGTATCCAGCTCGGCGCGACGGTGGACTATTCGATCCTTCTGATCAACAATTATCTGGACAGGAGGGAGAACATGAAGCCGAAGAGGGCGGCTCTGGGTGCACTGCAGGCGAGCATGCTTTCCATCTTGACATCGGGAACGATCTTGACGGTTGCCGGCTATGCGATCTACTTTGTGGTCTCGGTGGAGGCGATCAAGGACATCGGGCATATGCTGGGGCGCGGCGCGATCCTGAGTATGGGATTTGTACTGCTTGCTGTACCGGGACTGATGACAATGCTGGATAAGCCGATCATGAAGGAGAAGGAATTCATGAGCCGTCTGAAGGAAAAAGGGGCGGAGAAAAAACGGAAAAAGCAGGAAGAGAACGAAAAGGACGAAAGCCGCATCGCGAAAAAGCGGAAAGAACGGGATAAAGAGGATTCCCTGATCATAAAGCGGCTTGAGAAGATAGAGTACAGGATACTTGTGAGAAAGATGAAGGAACAGAAGAAACAGGAGAGACTGGACCGCCTGCAGGATGAGAAAAAGAAGAAGGAGAAGGAACTGCAGGAGACTTATCAGGACGAGACAGAGGATAAAACAGAGGAAGAAAAGAAGGAGCAGGAGGATGCGGACCATGAGGAAGAATAGAAGGATTATGAAATATACGGCGGCGGTTTTACCGGCAGTCCTGCTGGCGGGAGCGGTTTGCACTCCCCTGCAGGCAAAGGCGCCGAAGGTGGAAGTGGATGAGTCCATGTATGTGAACATGGATCACTACGGTGAGATCGATGATATCAGCGTGGTGAAAGGATGCTTTTTGAACGGGAATACCGTGATAGAAGACTATGGCGAGTACGATGAGATCATCAATATGAGCGACCGCACAGAACCTGTGGTGGACAATGGAAAAGTGACTTGGGATCTGGGGGATACGGATAAACAGTACTTTTATTATGAATGTAAATCTGAGAACCTGAAGACAAAGGTGCCCTGGGATGTGGATGTCTCCTACCGGCTAAACGGCGTGGAGGCAAGAGGAGAGGATCTGGGCGGCGCGGAAGGGCTTGTGACAACGCTGATCCATGTGACGCCCAAGGAGAACATTGCTGATTATTATAAAAACAATATGATCCTGATGTGCGGAACCATTGTGGATATGAAGGATACGCTGAGCATCGAGGCGCCGGGGGCGCAGCTTCAGACACTGGGCACGGAGAAGGCGGCGATCTTTCTCTCCCTGCCCGGGGAGGAGAGCGAGTTCCGGGTGGATGTGGGCACAAATTGTTATGAGAGCATGGGTGTGTTTTTTATGGTAGTGCCGGCAACCCTGGATTCTCTGGAGATCGTCAACGATGTGCGGGAAGTGCGGGATACGGTGGAGGATTCCGTGGACGCTGTGGATGACGCGCTGGATGTGATCCTGGACAATATTGACGGGATGCGGGACGATCTTGCCAATGTGGAGGAGGGCTTAAAGAGAGCGGAAGCTGCGCACCAGATTTATGACAAGAACAGGGAGTCCATGGAGGCGGACGCGGATGCGGCGATCGCGTCACTGGAGAACATGGTGACCTATCTGGAGATCATCAACACCCAGACGCAGGCGGATAAAGACAATCTGGATCAGACCATCGACAGGCTGGCGGATATGATGTATACCATCGGGGGATTGAGCAGCTTCGGTTCGGATATGAGCGCGAACCTGAATGACCTGAACGGATCGCTGGGGATGCTGAACGAGATCGCGGACGGGACGATCAGTCAGGAGAAGATCGAGCAGCTGCAGCAGATCGCGGGAATATCGGGTGATTCTCCCCTTGGAGGAAATCTGACGGTGAGCCAGGCAGCAGCAAGTGCCGCATCTGAAATTGTTGCAAAGAATTTGCAGGAAAATATGGGAATGTCAATTACAGCTGAAGAAGTTTTGACGGTATATATGGCAGCAGGACAGGGACAGCAGGTTCCGGGCATCGATGCTGAGACTACCGCTCAGATAGCGGGGGCTATGCAGAAGGCAATACCGGAGGCAGTAAAGGAAATGGGATATGATCAGACATCGGCTGGTACTGAAATAACAAATCCTTCCGGTGCAGACGTAGGTCTAAAGTCCCTCCTCACTACCTACATACAAACGCTGGAGAGCCTGAACGTGGATGCGGGTGATACCGGAAAGGCGTTGGTTTCCAACAGTCAGCAGCTTCTCCAGAAAGCGAACAGTGCTATGAATTCTGTGGATTCCATGGCAAAATGGACGGATGAGACAGTGCGGGAAGATATGCAGACGCTCATTAACCAGCTGACAGACCTGATCAGCGCTACGGAAATGACACTCTCCGCGACACAGGCGGCATTATCGAGTATCCGCACGACGATGGAACTGACAGAGGATACTTTGTCTTCCTCCCTGACACTGACGCTGAACGGGCTGACCGGCGTGATGCACAGTGGTGTCGGTATAGCGGACGGTGTGGATGTGATGCGGGATGCAAAAAATACGATCAAAGATACAATAGATGATGAGCTGGATGAGATAGAGGAGGAGCACAATTTCCTGAATCTGGATGTGACGGAAAGTTTCCCTTCTTTTACCTCGGAGAAGAACGAAGCGCCGAGCAGTATTCAGATCATTATGCGGACGGCGGAGATCACGGCGGGAGATGAAGCGGACAATGTGACGGATATTGAGGTGCCGAGAGAGGACATCGGTATGTGGGGGAGATTTAAGGCGGTGTTTGTGAATCTTTGGAATAAGATTGTGGGGATTTTTCAGTAGGGGTTTAAGCTATGGAGTAAAGGCGAAGCGGACGCTCCGAAAAGTGTCTGAATATTTTTTCAGGCTTCGGAGGCAAGGTACTCTAAGCTTTCGGGAATTTGCTAAAAGCATCCGGAAAAATCCATAACTCGCTTCGCTCAGATAGATGGATTTTTTCGGATAACGCAAATTTCCGGAAGCTTAGAGTACCTTGCCTCCTGCAGATATCAAAAATATTCAGACACTTTTAGGAGCTGGACGTTGGTGGAATACTCATATGATTATTGAGGAGTTATAAGTAAAAGTGGGAAGGTGTAGTGGAAATATATTGTTGGAAATAAGTTTAAAGAGTATGTTTTAGGTGCATTTAAAATATTGATATTTTTAAAAAATAAAATGTTTACAAGAAATAATATGATAATAAATGTATTTTGTTTGTTAAAAATGCATAATGACGATGTAAGGAGATGGAATGGATGAGCAGTAGGATGACAGATGCAGGTTTAAAAAGAGGAATCGGAGGAATTCTGAAAAGAACAGGAAAGAAAATTATGGCGTTTGCCTTGACGGCGGTGCTTTTGGCGGGATTTATGGTTGTGTCGGGGGATGTGGTGCAGGCGCAGGAGGCGCCCTTTGTGGATATCTCTACGAATCTGATCTCGCTGAGCCCGCAGGCGGATGAGGTGAAGATGAATGTGGCGGCGAGGAATCTGCCGAAGGGAATGGCGCTGGCGTTTTCTGTGGCGGATAAGAATATCTGCAGTGTGGAATGGTCGGCGGATGTGAAGGAGTATACCCAGCTTCGTTATAAGAGGGGAGAAGTGTTTGGGGAGACGATCGTTACTGTTTTTGTGAAGGATAATCCGGCGATCGCAAGCCAGATCCTGGTGACGAATAAGGATGTGGCGGACAGTTATGTTTATGAGGGGGATGGAAATCTGGATATTTATGGATTAAATATGACACCGATCCCCTATGAGGTACATGCGGTGAGCACGGATGAGGGCGGGTATTTCGGGCTGCTCTACAGCAATGCGGCAGGGGAGTCAAAGGTTCTGGTGAATAAAGCCGGGGCGTATAACGGGAGTACCACGATCGAGAAAGGGGCAAATGCCACAACTCTTCATGTGCTTGCCTCCGGGCACTGGCAGATCGTACTGACGCCGGTGCTGGTATCCACAACACCTACGCAGTCCGGTACAGGTAATTTTGTTTCGGGACGCTTTAAAGGGGATGATGATACCCATGATGTGTATTGTGCGAACTGGGCAGGGAAGGGGAATTATATCGTCTGGCTCTACGATATCAATAATGGTACAAGACAGCTTCTCGCCAACGGGGCAGGGACTTACGGAAGGACGAAGAAGAATATCTTTCTGAATAAATCACATAGTTATTATTTGTCTGTGCAGTCAGAGGGGAACTGGCTGGTAGAGTTTAGATAAGGGGGAAGGGGCAGCGAAAGCTGCCCCTTAGATGTCTATATCATACGGACGTGTTTATAATATATTTTCATACTTTTATTACAGGTGGAGAAAACAGCATTGATTTTGCTGGATAAGTCAGGTATTATAGGAATAGAAGTAGAAGATGTTAGAGTAAAATACCAGAAAAGAGAAAATAATGGCAGAAACGAATCTGGCGCAGGCTATTGAGATAACAAGTGATGCAAGCTCTTATGATACGAATGTAAAATATTTACTTGCGGATAAACAAATTCTGGCATATATACTGAAATATGCAGTCAGGGAATTTCAGGATCTGGAAATTCATGATATCATAAATTGCATAGGAAATGATATCGAGGTCGGAAACAGAGCTCTGGATGCGGGCGTGTCAAATTTAGGGAAAGTTGCAAGATTAGATACGGAAGATAATGTGCCGGGGGAGGGAAAAATTTTTTATGATATTCGCTTTACGGCATATCTGAGGGCGGCGGAGATAAAGTTTTTGTTAAATGTCGAGGCACAGAAGTCATCAGATCCGGTCAAACTGGGGTATCATCTGGAAAATAGGATCATCTTTTATCTGGCAAGGATGGTTTCGGCGCAGAAACAGACGGAATTCTTTCATAGTG
Source organism: uncultured bacterium (assembly GCA_947647735.1). Classification (GTDB taxonomy): domain Bacteria; phylum Bacillota; class Clostridia; order Lachnospirales; family Lachnospiraceae; genus 1XD8-76. The sequence continues at coordinate 68,394 of CANSLJ010000023.1, forward strand.
ATTATGATAAGCTGTGTAAGGTACGGTCTATATGGATCTGTATGGATAATGGAGAAGGCGAGGATTCGATAGAAGAGATCGGTTTTGAGAGAAAAACTGTTTTTGGGAGTAAAGGATCAGGATATGATACAGATTTAATGCGGGGTATTATCATTAATATCCGAAACGGGAACGATATAAAAACATCAAAGAATACATTGATAATGATGTTGGAGAAACTGCTCTCCCGTATGGATATCAATGAGAAGAAGCGTATACTGAGTGAAGAATTTGGAATGATAATGACAGTGGAACTGGAAGGGAGGCTTCATACTATGTGTAATTTATCAGAACTCATCATTGAGCAGGGGCTTAAAGAAGGAATAGAAAAGGGAATAGAAAAGGGAATAGAAAAGGAGCGCCTCGATACGATCAGGAGGATGTTTAAAGGCGGAATAAGTAAAACACAGATCATGTCTTTGGGATATAGTGAGGAAGAATTTGTGAAAGCGGAATTATGATATTGAAGGCAAAGAGGCACAGAAGAAGTTATGGATGAAGACGATACAGCGGGAAAGTAGCACTTGCTGTATCGTTTTTTGTATGGGCTTTAGCCTGTTGAGGGCATTGGAGTTTTTCGTGTTCCGAAA
>CANSLJ010000024.1 GCA_947647735.1 uncultured bacterium
CCATTTTTCGGAACACGAAAAACTCCAATGCCCTCAACAGGCTAAAGCCCATACATAAAAGGCTGTCCTGTTCAGACAGCCCTCTATTATTCTTATTATTCTTCGCCTTCCTCTGTCTGACTTGCAATCACTGCGTCAATATCAACTGATCTTACTTCTGCGTCATCATCTTCTACAGGCGCTGCCGGAGCTTCAGGTGCCGGTTCCGGAGCAAGAAGTGCTTTGATGCTCAGGCTGATCTTCTTATCTTCTTCATTAAAGTCAACTACCTTAGCGGTTACCTCTTCACCGGTCTTCAGAACATCTGCCGGTTTCTCAATATGCTCTCTGGAAATCTGGGAAACATGCAACAGTGCGTCGATTCCTGTCTCCAGTTCGATAAAGGCACCGAAATCTGTCATCCGGGCAACTTTGCCGGTCACTACATTTCCAACCGCATATTTTTCAGCCGCATCCTTCCAGGGATTGGAGTCTGCAAATTTCAGGCTCAGTGCGATCTTATTGCCGGAAATCTCCTTGATCAGGACTCTCTGGGTTTCGCCGACCTTGAATACCTTCTTCGGATTTTCCACTCTGCCCCAAGACATTTCAGAGATATGAAGCAGGCCGTCCGCGCCGCCGAGGTCGATAAATGCACCAAAATCGGTAACATTCTTCACAACACCCTCTACAACGTCACCTTCCTGAATCCTCTCAAACAGTTCTTTCTGTTTCACGGCCTTCTCGGCAACCACAAGCTGTTTTCTGTCGCCGATATAGCGTCTTCTTCTGGGATTGTACTCAGTCACTACGAACTGAATCTCCTGTCCCGCGTACTTGTTCAGATCTTTCTCATAAATATCCGATACAAGGCTTGCCGGGATAAAGATCCTCACTTCGTCCACAACCACACACAGACCGCCGCTGAGTACTTCCGTTACGACTGCCGTCAGCACTTCCTTATTGTTGAATGCCTCCTCGATCCGCTTATTTCCGCGGTCAACAGCCAGTCTCTTGTAAGACAGGGTAACCTGTCCTTCTCCATCATTTACTTTCAATACCTTTACTTCCATCGTATCGCCGACCTTCAGCATTGTTGTCATGTCGACGCCGGACTCATTGGTATATTCGTTTCTGGTTAAAATACCGTCTGATTTATAGCCAATATTGATGACAGCTTCATCTGGTTTTACATCAATGACTGTGCCTTCAACTACCTCCCCTGTATGTATTGTTTTAAATGATGCATCGATCATTTGTTCAAAATTCATTTCTGACATAATTTTGAACCTCCCTAATAATATTATTTGGGGTAGACGCCCCTGCTGTAATACCCACCAGACGTACTGATTCCGGAAGCTCTAACTTTAGGTCCGCCAGTGACTGTACAAAAAAGGTCTGTGCACACTCTTGTCTGCAAATTTCATACAGTTTTCTAGTATTGGAACTGTGTGCTCCACCTATAACTATCATAACATCAGCTTCAGAGGCTATTTCCTTCGCTTCTGTCTGCCTCTCCTCAGTCGCATTACATATAGTATTCACAACACTACCATTATACCCGCTCTTTTTCAAAATTTCAACTAGTTCTTGAAATTTATTGTAGTTAAATGTCGTTTGGGAAACCACACAGATCTCTTTTCCAGTTTCCACCGCCAGATTTTCCATCTCCTCCTTCGATTCCACGGTGATCGCCGGCGAGCTGCACCAGCCCCGGATACCCTCCACTTCCGGGTGTCCCGGGTTTCCGATGATCAGGATCTGCTTTCCCTGCGCGCTCTCCCTCTCCACGATATTATGGATCCTTTTTACAAACGGACAGGTGGCATCCACACAGATCAATCCCTTCTCCTCTATGATCTGACAGATTTCCCTGCCGATCCCGTGGGAACGGATGATCACGATACCTTCCCGCAGAGCCTCCAGTTCCTCCCTGCTCTCCAGAACCCGCACGCCCTTTTCTTCCAGATCCTTTACCACCTGCTCGTTATGGATGATCGGGCCGTATGTATAGATCGGCATTTTTTTATCCGAACTTTTTTGTTTTTCAATCTGCTCATATACCGTTTCCACCGCCCGCTTCACGCCGAAACAGAATCCGGCAGATTTTGCCAGTTTCACTTCCATGATCAATCACACAGCTCCATGATCTTCTCTATCACTTCCTCGATCGTCATATCCGAAGAATCTACCAGTACAGCGTCCTCCGCCTGTTTCAGCGGAGAAATCTCCCGGTGCATATCCCGGTAGTCCCGCTCTTCGATGTCCTTCTTTATGACATCAATGTCACATTCTTCCCCTCTTGCGGTCATCTCATCATACCGGCGCTTTGCCCGCACCTCGCTGCTGGCAGTCAGATAGACCTTCAGATCCGCACCCGGCAGCACACAGGTTCCGATGTCCCTGCCGTCCATCACCACATCCGCCTCTTCCGCCAGCTTCTGCTGCAGCTCCACCAGCTTCTTTCGCACATCCCCGTTAACGGAAGACGCCGAAGACATATTGCTTACCTCTTCCGTGCGGATCAGACCGTTCACATTCCTGCCGTTTAGCAGAACCACCTGTTCTCCGTTCTCGTAGACAATGGAGATATCCGCCTCCTGGCTTTTTTTACTGATCAGCTCCGCATCCTCCGGAGAAATATGATTTTCCAGCAAAAACAGACCCATCGCCCGATACATTGCCCCCGTATCTACATAGATATAACCCTTTCTCTTCGCGATCTGCCTTGCGATCGTACTCTTTCCGGCTCCCGCCGGGCCGTCTATTGCGATATTGTACATTTTGTTCCTCCTATTCCGTCTTATTCCAGTTCCGTAACTGTCCTTCCAATTCACATTACCCGAAGACAATTTCCAGCCGCAATGCGTCTGTAAATCGTCTTGTGCACTGTTCGGACAGTTACTGTTTTCCAGTTCCGTAACTGTCAAAATTTTACGCTCGCCCCCGCCAGATGCCCGGTGGACCAGGCGAGCTGCAGATTATACCCTCCGGTCAGTGCATCGATATCCAGCATCTCCCCGGCGAAATACAGCCCTTCGCACAATCTTGATTCCATCGTGGAGGGATTTACCTCCGATACCGGAATTCCTCCCTGAGTAATGATCGCCTCCGCAAACCCTCTTGTACCTGTCACGGTAAGAGGCAGATTCCGTATCAGATTCACAAAGCCGCGCCTCTCTTCCCTCGTTACATCATACACCTTTTTCTCCCCATCGATGCCGGAAAGTTCTACCATAACCGGGATCAACTTTGACGGAAACAGGCCGCCCAGCGCATTTTTAAAAGCTTTGTGGGAATTTTCCTCGAAATCCCGCAAAATCCTTTTATCCAGTGTTTCTTCATCCATTGCAGGTTTCAGATTCAGAAATAATTTGATATCCTTCTCCCCTGGCATCTTCGTGCAATAACTGCTTGCACTTAAGATCAGCGGTCCGCTGACGCCGAAATGCGTAAACAGCATTTCCCCGAAACCACTGTAAACAGGCTTTGCCTCTCCCTCTTTTACCAGCTTTATCTCCACATTTTTCAGCGACAGCCCCTGTAGCCTTCTGCACCAGCGCTCCTTCACCTCAAGGGGTACAAGAGCCGAATGACATGGAACCAGAGAATGTCCTGCCTGTTCCGCCAGTTTATAGCCGGCCCCGTCAGAACCGGTAGACGGATAGGATAGGCCGCCGCAGGCAAGGATCACAGCGTCCGCCTCCATCCTCTTCCCCCCTGATAACAGCACACCCTGTACCTGTCTCCCCAGCGTTTTTCCCTGCTTTACGCTCTGTGTCTCCGAAAGCATCAGTCCTTTCACTTCCGTTCTCAGCCGGATCTCCACATACATCTCCTTTAAAGCCCGCTGCAGGGCTCCCGTCACATCCGACGCATGATCCGACACCGGAAAGATCCGGCCGCCCCGCTCCGTCTTGACCCGGCACCCGTACTCCTCCAGAAACGCCGTCATCGCCTGATTGTCAAACTGGTATATACTGCTGTATAAAAACTTGCTGTTGGTGACAATATTTTGAAAAAACTGCTCTTTATCGGCGGAATTGGTCACATTGCATCTGCCCTTGCCGGTGATATAGATCTTTTTCCCGAGCTTTTCATTCTTCTCCAGCAAAACCACCTGATGTCCCGCCGCAGCAGCCGCATAAGCCGCCATCATTCCGGCGGCTCCGCCGCCAACCACGATCACCTGACTCACTTCATTTTCCCACTTTCTTTCCTCAGCGGATAATTCAGCATCGGTTCCTCATCAATAAAATTGATCTCATCATTCAGATAAACCTGATAGCTGTTCCAGACTTCCTCCAGCGTATGCAGGCTGTTTTTCACCTCCGCCGGACGTTTTAAACACATCGCCACCACCAGCGCATTGATCACGCTTAAGGGCGCCACCAGAGAATCCACGATAGACACCATATCGCTCCTCGCAAACAGATTGCAGGAAGAGTACATGCACATCGGCGAATGGATGCTGTCCGTCAGGCAGATCACCTTCGCATTTCTGTCGTTGGCAAATTCCATCGCCTTCAACGTCCGCATGGAATACCGCGGAAAACTGATACCGATAAAAGCATCCTTATCGCTGATCCGCAGCATCTGCTCAAAGGTCTCGCTCATGCTGGTCGTTTTGATACAGACAACCTCCCCCCGCATCATATTCAGATAAAAGCAGAGAAAATCCGCCAGCGGTTCACAACTCCGGATACCTGAGATATATACTTTCTTCGCTCTCAGTATGATATCCACCGCCGCGTCAAACGCCGAAGCATCCAGATGCTCCATCGTATCCCGGATCTTGTCCATATCCGACTGCAACACGGATGAGAGCACCTCCGACTGGGTGCGTCCCGCATATTTCACACTCATCCGGGAAACGCCGGTAAGCTGTTCCTTCACCCAGCCCTCCAGCGCCTTCTGAAATTCCGGATACCCGGCATACCCCAGCATCAGCGCAAACCTTACCACCGTGGATTCACTGATCTGCAAGGTCTCTCCCAGCTTTGCCGCCGTCATAAACACAGCTTCATCATAGTGATCCGATATATAGGAAGCTATCACTTTCTGGCTTTTACTCATACGACTGAAATTGCTGACCATATCCGCCATGAAATCTCTTTTTCCCATAAATATCCTGTTCCCTCTTTACTGTTACCGGAACGCCCGATATGCGTTCACAAGCTGTCCCACCGTCTCCGTGATCCCCAGATCATAATCCCCTGTGATCGCCATACATGCCGCACCATGAATAAACATCCACATCTTCATAAACAACCCCTGTGGATCTTCGCACCCCTCCGCTTTCGCCTTATTGATCTCCTTCAAAACATTCCCCTGCTTCCCGTTGAGCAGCTCATACAGACTCTTCCCGTTTCTGTTCTCACTCAAAAACATCATCCTGAAGAGGTTTCTCTCCTTCTGGGCAAAACTGATATAGGCAAGCCCCAGATTTGCAAAAGGCACAGCCTGACTCTTCGGATAATTATCAAAAAACTCATCAAAAAACAGGATCGCCCGCTCCAACACCTCCGCCTGTACTTCCTCCATACTCTGATACAACCGGAAGATCGGCTGCGTGGAACACCCCACAGCTCCGGCAAGCTTCCTCGCCGTCACTTCCTCGATCCCCTCTTTTCTCGCCATGCGAAAAGCAGCCTCATCAATATCCTTCTTTGTAACCCTCTCCTTACGCGGCATACACACCCCACTTTCCGGCAGTCTCCGGAATCCTTCCCCCAAAGTTTCTCTTCCAAAACCGCCTGTCTCCCACGTTCTCTGCTTCCTCTTGTTCCCGATAATAAAATATCAGCCACATATATGAAATAATATTTTACCGATAACACTTGTTATTATAAATGTTATAGTATACCACTGTCAATATAAACGTATATTAAATTTGAGTTGTTATAAAAACAGGCTGATACCTTTGGCTCCTTTTCTCCGTCACAGCACAGGCAGAGGGCATATCATGTCCGTAAAGCCGGCTCGCGCAGAAAAATGAGATTTTCTTAATATTCCGTTCAACACCCAGCAATCCCGGAACACGATGTTCCGGGAAGCCCGCTCTGAGACAGGATGTCGATCAGCGGGCGGTTGCGTCCGCATATCCACAACCATGCCGGAATATTTAGAAAATCCATTTTTCGAAGCCGCCGGCTTTACGGACATGATATGCCCTCTGCCGTCCTCCACACAAAAACCAGCCCCCGCACATCACACACAGGGACTGGTTCCATAATATATCATAATATATATAACAAGATGCCGCTCTTAAACCGGATAAGCCCCGTTTTTCGTATCAGCCTGGGTCAGATCCACTTTCTCCTGCTGCGCCTGACGGTACTTGAAGAAGTCAACCGCAACCTGAGGGAACAACGCATAGGATAATACGTCCTCATCCTGCTGCTTCCATTCTTTCATCTCAGCTTCCAGCTTATCCATCTCGTTCTCCAGAAGGTCTGCAGGACGACAGGTGATCCTCTCTTCGCCCGGAATAACCTTATCGATCACTTCCTGGCTCATCGGCTTGATCGTCTGGCCGTATTCACCACGGAGAACAGCTTTCGTCTCCTTGGTAGCCATCTTATATCTCTCGCCCATCAATACATTAAATACAGCCTGTGTACCAACGATCTGGGAAGAAGGTGTAACCAGAGGCGGCTCACCGAGATCCTTACGAACATTCGGGATCTCACGCAGCACGTCCTCGTACTTGTCTTCCGCATTCTGCTCTTTCAGCTGGCTTACCATGTTGGACAGCATACCGCCGGGTACCTGGTACAGCAGTGTCTTGATATTCACGCCGAGCACCTTCGGGCTGAGCAGTCCTGATTCCAGACATTTCTCTCTGTAAGGACGGAAATAGTCCGCGATCTCTGCCAGCAGATTCTGATCAAATCCTGTATCGTAGGGAGTTCCCTTGAAAGTCTCAACCATAACTTCTGTCGCTGGCTGGGAAGTACCCAGCGCAAACGGAGAAATAGCACAGTCGATCACGTCCACGCCCGCTTCTACCGCTTTCAGGTAAGTCATGCTCGCAACACCGGAAGTATAGTGGGTATGAAGCTGGATTGGAAGCTTCGTCGCTTCTTTCATCGCGCCGATCAGTTCCGCCGCTTTATAGGGAACCAGAAGGCCCGCCATATCCTTGATACAGATGGAATCCGCTCCCATTTCCTCAATTTTCTTTGCAGTATCTACCCAGTATTCCAGTGTATACGCATCGCCCAATGTATAGGAAAGCGCGATCTGGGCATGGCCTCTGCCCTCTCTTGCCTTGATCTTGTTGGTCGCATTAACTGCTTCCTGCAGGTTTCTTAAATCGTTCAGACAGTCAAAGATACGGATAATATCAATACCGTTCGCGATAGATTTCTCTACGAAGCTGTCTACCACGTCATCTGCATAAGGCCTGTAACCAAGGATGTTCTGGCCCCTGAACAGCATCTGCAGTTTTGTATTTTTAAAACCGTCTCTTAATTTACGAAGCCTCTCCCAGGGATCTTCCTTTAAAAATCTTAAGGAAGCATCGAAAGTAGCGCCGCCCCAGCATTCTACGGAATGATAGCCGATCTTATCCATGGTTTCCACAATGGGAAGCATCAGATCGGTAGGCATTCTGGTAGCGATCAGAGACTGGTGGGCATCACGCAATATTGTCTCGGTAATTCCAACCGGTTTTTTAATTTGTTCTGACATTTTATTTCCTCCATATATTTTTATTAGAATACGCCGAAGATTGCCATAAAGGTTCCGGCTGCAACTGCCGTACCGATAACGCCGGCAACGTTAGGTCCCATCGCATGCATCAGCAGGAAGTTCGTAGGATCTTCCTCCGCGCCTACCTTCTGGGAAACCCTTGCCGCCATGGGCACTGCGGACACGCCTGCAGAACCGATCAGCGGATTTACCTTACCATGTGTCAGCTTGCACATCAGTTTTCCGAAAAGCACACCCGCCGCCGTACCAAAGGCAAAGGCAACCAGACCGAGGATAACTATCTTGATAGTATCCCAGTTCAGGAATGCTTCTGCGGAAGTTGTAGCACCTACGGAAGTACCAAGCAGAATAACAACGATATACATCAGCGCATTGGAAGCTGTCTCCTGAAGCTGTCTTACCACACCTGATTCACGGAACAGGTTACCCAGCATCAGCATACCAACCAGGGGAGCTGTTGTGGGAAGGATCATACATACCACGATCGTAACGATGATCGGGAAGAGGATCTTCTCCAGTTTGGAAACCGGACGAAGCTGCGCCATCTTGATCTGACGCTCTTCTTTCGTTGTAAACAGTTTCATAATGGGCGGCTGAATGATCGGCACAAGTGACATATAGGAATATGCCGCCACCGCGATCGGTCCCATGATGGCTGTCTGTCCCAGTTTTCCTGCAAGGAAAATGGAAGTCGGGCCGTCTGCGCCGCCGATGATGGAGATAGCCGCTGCCGCCTTGTCATTGAAGCCCATCCAGATTGCTCCGAAATAAGCCATAAAGATACCGAACTGCGCTGCCGCACCCAATAAAAAGCTCTTTGGATTGGCGATCAGTGGACCAAAGTCGGTCATCGCGCCTACCCCCATGAAGATCAGGGACGGCATGATCGCCCATTCATCCAGCAAATAGAAATAATACAGTAAGCCGCCGGTTCCGTTAGCTGATTCCTCAATGCTCATCATGATATCCGGATAGATGTTTACCAGCAGCATACCAAATGCGATCGGGGTAAGAAGTAATGGTTCAAAGCCCTTGGCAATCGCAAGATACAGAAATACACAGGCAACAATGATCATCACATAGTTTCCCCAGGTTAAATTGAAGAACGCTGTCTGATGAACCAGATTGTCCAGTGTAGTCATAATATAATCCATTTCTTTACCTCCTGTTGTTTTTTACATTGCTGCGCTCTCCGCGGCCTTAGTTTAATGTTGCCAGCAGTGCGCCTGCCTCAACAGGATCACCTACAGCCACGTCAATGCTTGCAACAGTGCCGTCCTGCGGTGCAACAACAGGGATTTCCATCTTCATTGCTTCCAGAATCACCACAGCGTCGCCTTTCTTCACTGCCTGGCCTACGCTTGCTTCCAGTTTGAATACCTTACCTGCTGCGCCTGCTTCGATCTTTACAGAACCTGCGCCTGCGCTTGCCCTGGGAGCTGCTGCAGGAGCCGCTTTCGGTGCTGCCTTGGGTGCCGCGGGAGCTGCCTTCGGGGCTGCGCCCGTAGAAGCGCCTTCTTCTACTACTACATCATATACGTTGCCGTTTACGGTAATTGTATAATTTTTCATGTTATTTCCTCCTGAATTTATGAGTATTGATTTATTTTATAAAGCCGAGTTCGCGAAGCGAATCTCGCAATGCGGGCTCTGCCCGCCCTTTTACTGTGTAGGGAACTGTTCCGGATATACGAGAATGCAAAGCATTCTCGCAAGCGAACTTGTTCGCTTTTTTATCGTCTGATAATGGATCTTACCACGTAACCGTCCGCCGATACAGCACCTTCGCTTGCTGCGATCGCTGCCGCGATAACCGCGATCAGTTCCGTATCATCTGTCTCTTCCACTGCAGCAGCCGCAGGCTCTGCCTTGGCAGGCGCCGGCACGCTCTGTGCCTCAGCCGGTTTTTTCCGGAATTTCTCCTGAATCTTCGGAATCAGGTTAAAGCTGGAGATCAGAACACTGATCAGGATCAGTACCGCGAACACGGTTCCCATGCCAAGCAGGGTGTTTAAAGCCGCTTTTGTCATCAGTTCGCTCATATCGTAGTCTACAGAAACACTGATACTCTCGTACCCTTTCTCTGTCAATACCACTTCCACGGTAGCCGTTCTCTGTTTATTGTCTTTATATACCTTGTCGCCCTGGATCTTTACTTTTACATCGGCCTTATCCTCGGTGATCGTCACTTCCGTTTCATCGCTGAGGACGGAAACAAAGTTACCGAATTCATCCGATATACTCATATAGCTGTCCATCGCCGCGATGTCCATCGCCGCATCCTCGACATTTCCGCCGCTCATCTCCACATACTCAGCCATGCCCACACCGTACATGTTAAGCATCTGCTGTATTGTGGAAAGCTGTTCGGCAGTCATCTCCGCAGCCGTTTTTGCTTCATCTTTCGTGATGAAACTGTTTTCTGTCATCTCCTGACCACAGGCAGTCAGCCCAAGGATGCAGACAAGCATGGCAAGACATATTAAAAGTTTCTTTTTCATATATGAAGCATCCTTTCTAGACTGTTCCATGTTTCTTGTCCGGACAGTCTTCTTTCTTTGTGTAAAGCATCTCCAGCGCACCGATCACATACTTTCTTGTGTCTGCCGCTTCGATAATGCTGTCCACATATCCTCTTCTCGCTGCGCCCTGTACGCTTGCCTGAAGCTTTGCATACTCAGCCGCTTTCTCGCTGATCACATCTGCGCCTTTTCCGTCATACATGATCTGAGCCGCATGTTTGGCATCCATGGAGCCGATCTCAGCCGTAGGCCATGCAAAAGTCACGTCTGCGCCGATCGCCTTGGAGTTCATTGCCACATAGGCGCTGCCGTAAGCCTGGCCGATGATCACATTTACTTTCGGTACAGTTGCCTCCGCGAAAGCTGCCGTCATCTTAGCCACCGCTTTTGCGATCTTCTTCTCCGCGCACTTGCAGGAAGCATATCCTTTTACGTTGGTCAGCGTCAGCACCGGAATATCAAAAGCATCACAGAACTTCACGAAGGAAGCAGCCTTCTCACAACCTGAAGGGGAAAGTACCGCGTCAAACTTCTCGGATACCTTGCCTTCTTCATCATAGATCTCTGTACGGTTTGCCACACAGCCGACAGTAATACCGTCCAGTCTGATAAAGCCCGTCACCATATTTTTGCCGTAGTCAGCTTTTGTCTCAAAGAATACGCCGTCATCTGCGATCTGGGATAAAGCGATGGATGTATCGCCCACACAGTTTGCCAGTTCTGCAGATGCTCTGTTCAGATCATCAGTACAGTCGGAAACTGCCTCGTCATCACAGTTTGCAGGTAAAAATCCTACCAGTTCACGGATTCCCGCATAGATTTCATTTTCCTCCGCCACTACATCCACAATGCCCGCTTCCTCACTCTGGAAAGCCGCCGCGGAAGTATCGCATTTGCTGATCTCATTTCCATCAATGGCATTGGGAGAATTGACAAACAGTTTAGCTCCCTTCTTCTCCATAAAGGTAAAATCTGTCAGTGTAGGGAAAATAGCAAGGCCGCCGCCGCAGTTTCCAAAAATCGCTGTGATCTGAGGGATCATGCCGCTTGCTGCAACCTGCTTGCTGTAGATCTCGCCGAATGCATTTAACGCATCAACGCCTTCCTGTAATCTCAGTCCGGCAGAATCGATCAGGCCGATCACCGGAGCCCCGGTCTTCATTGCCAGATCATAGAGGTTTGTAATCTTCTTTGCATGCATTTCACCCACGGAACCGTTCAGTACGGAAGCATCCTGGCTGTAAACATATACAAGATTACCGTCGATCACTCCATACCCGGTGATAACACCATCAGAAGGAGTCTCTGCCTGTTTCAGATCAAAATCAGTAGCTCTCGCTGTTACGAGCGCACCAATTTCAACGAAACTGTTTTCATCGAGCAAAGCTGTGATTCTTTGGCTCGCTTTTGAAGTAGTGCCCATATTTGTTCCTCCATTTATAATAAAAAATAATAACTACTTTATCGAGGGACCAAAATCCCCCATGTTGCATACTTGATAAGTATAACATAGGTATTGCAGAAAACACAACAAAAAGAACGAAATATTTTCAAAAAAACAGCGCCCTGTTTCTGAATGGCGCTGTTTTCATTTTCAGTATTCTGTTTTCGATATAAGAAACTTTTTATTCTTCTGCTTTACGAGCTGCGATCGCTTCTTTCTCTGCCAGAACTGCTGCCGCTTCTGCCTGCTTACGCTCCAGAATAGCAACTTTTTCCTGCAGTGCTGCGATTGCATCCGCATTCTTACGCTCCATTGTTGCAAGCTGCTCTGCTGCTAACGCACCGTCATCGCCCTGTGCTGCAAGGATTGCAAGCTTCTCAGCCAGAACTGCTGCCGCTTCGGCATCTTCACGAGCCAGAATGTCCAGTTTCTCCTGCAGTGCTGCGAGCTGAGCTGCTGTCAGACGCTCTAAAGTTGCAAGCTGCTCTGCTGTCAGTGCACCGTCATCACCCTGTGCTGCAAGGATGGCAATCTTCTCTGCCAGAACTGCTGCCGCTTCGGCATCTTTACGTACCTGGATGTCATCCTTCTCTGCCAGTGCCACTTCCATTTCAGCCTGCTTACGTTCCATGATCGCCTGCTGCTCTGCAAGTGCTGCTGCCGTAGCTGCCTGCTTACGCTCCAGAATAGCCTGCTGTTCAGCAAGTGTTGCCTTGCCTGCTGCGCCTACTGTCATGCCGAGTGTGCTTACCAGTAAAGCAGATACTACTGCCATAGCGCTGAGTTTTTTCCAGATGTTCATTTTTTTCATCTCGTTCACCCTTCCTTAATGTTATAATAATTCGGTTTTCTCACCCATATAGATTGTAACTCGCCCTATAAAAACTGTCAAGAAATATTATCAATTTTTTACCGAATTTGACAAATTCGCCAATTCCTGTTTTACGCCTTTATCAGATACTCCTGCAGGACATATTTCCCCATGTAGCGCCAGTCTTTTTTCTCCACATTTCCTTTCAAAACCAGCTCATATTCCTTTACCGGTTCCCCGTTCAGGCTGTACACCACCTTTCCCGCTTTTCTGCCTTTCCTTGCCGGAGCTTCCATCTCGCCCGTATAGGATACATCGATCCTGACTTCATCCGCCGCGGACATCAGAAGGTTCAGTTCCTTTTCCGGTATCTCCAGGGCACTTTCTCCTTCCCCTCCATCGTCCCTCTTCTCCCGCATTTCCACTTCCATTGTCACCTCGGCGTAAGGATCGTACCGCTCCGTATCCGGTATCCCCTCCAGTATCTTTACCGGTCTCAGTTCCACTTCCTTATATATATTCCGGTATTCATAGTTTTCCAGACCGTATTCCATCAGCTTTCTGGTATCCACCCATTTATATGTCTTATGATTGGGCCAGCCGCAGGCGAGAAGCGCCACGATAAACGTCCTCTGATCCCGCCTCAGCGCCCCCACATAACAGTAGCCCGCCCCGCCGGTAAAGCCGGTCTTTCCGGAAAGGGCTCCATCCATCATGTTCAAAAACGCATTATGGTTCACACAACTGTAGCTGCGGTTTCCCTGCCTGTTGGCAAAGCCGTAATTTGCCGTCCGGGTGATCTCCAGAAAACTTTCTTTCTGAGGCGATATCATAATACAGTACCGCATGATCCGTGCCAAGTCCTCCGCCGTTGTGGAATGGCGGTACTCCTCCCCGTCTATCATCTCCACGGCATCCAGTCCGTTGGGCGTGATAAAATGGGTATCCACGCAGCCGATCTCCTTCGCCTTATCGTTCATCAGTTTGGCAAAACCTTCAACGGAACCGCCAATATGTTCCGCGATCGCCACGGCGGAATCATTGTGGGATTCCAGCATCAGGGAATACAAAAGGTCTTTCAGATAAAAACGCTCTCCCTTCGTCACGCCAAGATGCACCTGCGGCTGGGATGCGGCATAGGAAGAAATTTCCACCTCATCCTCCGGATCTCCGAGTTCCAATGCCAGGATACAGGTCATGATCTTTGTGGTACTCGCCATAGGCAGTGCCACATCCTCTTCCTTCCCATATAAAACACGCCCGGAATCGGCATCCATAAGTACCGCTCCCCGGGCGTACAGATCAAGGTTTGTCTCTTTTGCCTGTGCCACCTTATCAGGTACCATCCCCGTAAATAGGGCCACCGTGATGAGCAGCACAGACATCCATCTTTTGAAACCTGCCTTTTTCCTCTTTTCAGGATATTTTTCTGTTCTGTCTGTTCTTATTCTTTCCTTTTCCGCAATCTTCCCCGTTTTCATTCAGCACGTTCCTGTTTGTCTTTATGGCTATTATATGGTGCTGTTTTTTTCTTTATGCCATTTACCATTTAGTCCGATCATCTGATGCCAAACGCATTTTGGGGAACTCCCATCTGTCAGATATCCACCGTCTGGCGGGCTTCGGCTTCCGCCTGTTCCCGGAATTCCTCCACCTGTACCGGATTCAGCTCCGGCAGATCGCCAAGGCTCTTGACGCCGAAACTCCGGAGAAACTGCTCCGTTGTTCCGAAAAGCATCGGGCGTCCCGGCGCATCCAGCCGCCCCAGTTCCTGTACCAGATCATACTCCACAAGCCTGTTTACCGCAAAGTCACAGCTCACGCCGCGGATCCTCTCGATATCCAGCTTCGTGACGGGCTGTTTATAGGCGATGATGGAAAGCGTCTCCAGCATCGTATCGGAGAGCACATGTTTCCTGGGCGTCTTCGCTATTTTGATCAGGTATTCATACATCTCATTTTTTGTACAGAGCTGTACCGCGTCCTCCAGCTCGATCAATTCAATCCCTTTATCTTCCGCCTGATAGGACTGTCTCATCTCCTCCAGCAGTTCTTTTGTCACTTTTTTACTTTCCTCTATCACCTCTGCCAGCCGGCCGATCTCCACAGAATCCCCCAGCGTAAATAAAATTGCTTCCAATACGGCTTTTGCTTTCTCTCTCTCCACTGTACCTACTTCCTTTTTCTTCGCTCTGAGCTTTTTCACTTCCGGCAAATTGCTGTTGTGTTTACCTTCCGATGCCCGCTATCGGATCCGGCTCCGCTTCCACCGCCTGCGATCCCGTCCTCACACGATAACCGGTTCCTCCTTCACAACGATCCTTATCTCCTCAAACAGATCATCCTGCTCGATGGATATCTTTCCGATCTTCATCATTTCCAATATCAGAAGAAACGTTACGATCACTTCCATCTTACTGTTCTGTTTTTCCAAGAGTTCCCGAAAAGAGCAATATCTGTGCTTCAGCAGATAATTCTGCAGATAAATCTGCTTTCTGTCCAGATCGATCTCATCCTTTTCAATCTTTCCGAAATTACTCCTGACCGGGTCTATCTTTTCCTCCTGCCGTTTCAACATAAACCGGAACATCTCGTTTAACTTCACAAGCGTTGCCTCCCCGATCAGTTCTTCATAATTCACAGGAGGCTTGTACTCCGCGATCTCCTTAGGCAGGTGCGGCTCTCTGTAGAACGCTTTTCCCGCGCTCATATGTAAATCCTTCAGCTCGTAGGACATATATTTATAGATCTTGTACTCCAAAAGCTTCTGTACCAGTTCCGCCCTCGGATCTTCGGCTTCTCCCTCCTCATTCACTTCCACTGGCAGAAGCATCCTGCATTTGATATCCAAAAGAGTTGCCGCCATCACCAGAAACTCACTCATCACATTCATATCTTCCGTCTCCATCTGACGGATATAATCCAGATACTGTTCCGTGATCAGCGTGATCGGAATGTCATAGATATCTATTTTATTTTTATCGATCAGGTGCAGGAGAAGATCCAGCGGCCCCTCAAACACCTCCAGTTTTACCGGAATTGCCATATTATCCCTCTCTTGTCTCCTTATCCGCCTTCAGCTCCAGCACCACCACTTCCCCGGGATTAAAAAGCCGCACATGGATCGTGTGCATCCCAAGCCCCCGGCTTATGACCATACGGCTGTCGTATTCCTCAAACAGCCCCCCGTCATAATGGGGAAAGGGCAAAAGCGACGGCGCAATGACACCTTTATACCCGGGAATCCTCGCCACGCCGCCGTGAACATGTCCGGACAGCACCAGCTCCGGTTTCCACGCCGCATAGTCCGGAAAAAACTCCGGATTATGGGCGAGCAGGATCTGATAGGAAGATGAATCAGCCTCCCCAACAGCTTCCTTCAGATACCCTTCCCTCAGCTTTCTCTTCGCAAACCGCCTGTAGTATGTCCTGTCGATGGTCAATCCGGTGAGCCGGATGCCAAATTCCGGCAGCAAACAGCTTTCGTTGTCCAGAAACCGGATGCCACTGCCCTTAAAGTTTTCCATGTAATCCAGATACATGGTATCATAATCTTCCGGATAGATCCTGGCGCGGTATTCATGATTTCCCATCGCATAATAGACAGGGTACTTTTCTCCGCATTTGAGTATCAGGTTTGCGCCTTTCTGGAAGGAGGCGCCCGGCCTGGCCGTCAGCATATCCCCGCCAACCAGCACCGCATCCGGCGACAGTTCTTCTATCGCCTGCAGGAGTCTTTCATTTCCGATGCCGTATTCTTTGTTATGCAGATCCGAGAGAAAAACAAGACGGCAGTCCCTTTTCAGCTTTGGGGACCGGAAAGTATACGTCCTTGTGACAAACCGGTTGCTGTCCCAGATCATCACCCAGAACAGAAAGAGGACAAGGCACACAAACAGTACAAGTAATATGGTTGCTATCCATGTGCCATTCATCATTACTGTCCTCCATTCCAACAGATGCTGTTTAAGCGGAGAGCAAAAACTCCCCGAACGCCTTGCGCACAAAGTCCTTATATACCGCCTCGGGAACATCCTCCTGGAACAGGATTGGTACGCTCCCCAGTTTATTGCCTGCCAGCAGATAGATCGCCTCCCCGGCGACATCCCCGGCTTTTACCGGCGCCTGTACCTGTTCCGGCAGGGAGATGATCTTCTCCACGCCGTCCAGGTTCTGGCCTGTGGTATCCAGATAGCGGAAAGGTCCCTGATAGGTTACCGCCGTCTCATCCACGACCGCTCCCTTGATCGGCACCGCGGGCAGGATGTCTTCGTTTCCGTCCTCATAGATATGGCTCACGCTGTAACCGTAACTGAGCAGTGTGATCGCCTCCGAAAACCTTATTTTTCCTTCTTCCGCCCCCATCACCACAGCGATCAGATCCATATTATCCTTTCTCGCCGTAGCGGAAAGGCAGAACTTCGCCTTGCTGGTGGAACCGGTCTTTAATCCGGTTGCCCACTGGTAACTTTTCAGCAGCTTATTTGTGCTGGACAACGTAAAAGTTTCCGTTCCCCGGTTCGTGGTGTGGGTGATATCCTCCATCCAGATACCTGTATAATCAAATATTTTCGGATATTTTGTGATCAGTTCTCTGGACATGATCGCAACGTCCTTCGCGGAGGTATAGTGCCCGTCAGAATCCGTAAGGCCGCAACAGTCTTCGAAATGGGTATTCTCCATTCCAAGCCCTGCCGCCCTCTGGTTCATCAGATAGACGAACTCCTCCTCGGAGCCCGCCACATGTTCCGCCGCCGCCACCGCGGCATCGTTGCCGGATGCCACCGCGATACACTTGATCAGCGTATCCAGCGTCTGGACCTCTCCCTCCTCCAGAAACACCTGAGAACCGCCCATAGACTGTGCGTGGGCGGAAGTCCGCACCTCATCCTCCAGTGTTACCTTTCCGTTCTCAATGTAATCAAAAATGACCAGCAGCGTCATGATCTTTGTAATGCTGGCAGGGCTTCTCCGCTCTTCCGCATTCTTCTCATAGATCACCTGTCCCGTGGAAGCCTCTATCATAATGGCTGACGGCGATGTGATCTCGGGACCTGCCGCCCGGACGGACATGCCGCTCCCCCACAGACTGACTGCCATAAGGATCATGGACAACCACACGGCAAAAAACCTGCTTTTTCCCCGGCGCTGCCCTCTGTTTTCTTTGCCTCTAAGCATTTCCATGAAATAAACCTGTCATGCGGGTTCCTTTGCCGGAACCTCACACTCCCCCTGTTATCTGTTTGTTTCATATATATGCCAGAGATGCGTAAGATATTTTTATCTGTTCCTTACTTTCTTCTTTTTTTCCACTACAGGATGCTCCTGCTCATACAGCGCATACAGGTCCGGCCTTCTCTCCTTTGTCCGCTGTTTTGCCATCTCCAGCCGCCATGCGTCCACTTTGGCATGATCGCCGGATAGCAGGATCGGCGGCACCGCTTTTTCCTGCCAGATCTCCGGCCTTGTATACTGGGGATATTCCAGCAGGTTATCGTAGAAGGATTCCGTCTCGCCGGAAGCCTGATTGGTGAGCACCCCGGGTACCATACGGGCGATCGCATCCACCATCACCATCGCCGGAAGCTCTCCGCCGGTGAGTACATAGTCTCCGATAGAAACATGATCTGTCACGATCGTTTCCAGCACCCGCTCATCAATCCCCTCATAATGTCCGCACAAAAAGATCAGATCCTCCTCCCCGGCAAACTCCTTCGCCATCTGCTGATGAAACGTAGTCCCCTGAGGCGTCACGTAGATCACACGGTTTCTGCGCTTATCCGGCACGCTTTCCTTTTCCTTCCGTGCCAGGATCCGGCGTTCCGCCTCCAGATAGGCATCATAAACAGGCTGCGCCTGCATCAGCATGCCCGCGCCGCCCCCGTAAGGATAATCGTCCACTTTTTTATGCTTATCCAGCGTATAATCCCGAATGTTCAGGGCTTCTATGCTGATATGCCCTGCCGCCTCAGCTCTTCCGATGATACTTTCCTTAAGGCCCGACAGCACCATATCCGGAAAGAGCGTCAGAATATGAAAATGTGTCATAAGCCCGTCGCCTCCAAAAGCCCGTCCATCACATGCACCGTCATAATCCCCTTTTCAGGAGCCACTTCCAGAATACAGTCCCTGATCGCCGGAAACAAAACTTTGCTCTTATCAGGTAAAGTCACCTCATAGACATCATTTGCGCCGGTCTCCAGAACATCCGTCAGTATGCCCAGTTCCTCTCCCTCATCCGTGAGAACCCTGAGTCCGATCAGGTCCGCCTGATAATACTCATTCCTCCGGAGCGGCACCGCCTGCTCCCGCGGGATCCAGAGCGTTGCCCCTCTGTACTTCTGCGCTTCTTCCGGACTATCGATCCCCTCAAACTTCACAATGACCATATTTTTAAAGAACTTTGCCGACTCCAGCCTTACCTCGCGCTGTCCCTTCTCCGTCCTCAATATGGCCGTCCTCAGCCTCTTGAATTTCCCCGGCTCATCCGTCGTGGGAAACACCTTGACCTCTCCCCTGACACCATGCACGGAAGCCACCGCTCCCACCTGAAACTCCTCCTGCATTGCGCTCCGCCTTTCGATAAAAAGAATCCTGCAATGCAGGATTCTCCACATATTTTAGATGATTTCCACATCCACTCTCTTATTATCCTTCGTAGAAGCTGCCTTCACAACGGAACGGATCGCCTTGGCGATTCTGCCCTGCTTTCCGATCACCTTGCCCATATCGTCAGCCGCCACATGAAGTTCAATGGTAATATTCCTGCCTTCACCCTTTTCAGTCACTACAACTTCTTCCGGATTATCAACAAGCGCTTTTGCGATTACCTCAACTAATTCCTTCATTATCCACCTCCAAAAGAAGACCTGAGATCATCTTATTTCTCAATACCTGCGATCTTAAGAATCTTTTCAACGGCTTCTGTCGGCTGTGCTCCTGTTGCGAGCCATTTCTTTGCCAGCTCTTCATTTACATGGATGGTGCTGGGCTCTGTCTTGGGATCGTATGTGCCGATCTCCTCGATGAATCTTCCGTCTCTCGGGCTTCTGCTGTCAGAAACTACGATTCTGTAAAAAGGTGCCTTTTTCTGTCCCATTCTTTTTAATCTGATCTTTACCATTTTTTTCTCCTCTGCTTTCTTTAAATATGATTATATGATTAAAACGGGAATCTTCCCCGTCCGCCGAAGCCTCCCATCATGCCGCCGAGGGAACCTCTGCCCTTTTTCCCCATCATGCCCTGCATCTGCTTCATCATCTTCTGGCTCTGCTCGAACTGTTTTACAAAGCGGTTGACCTGAGCGATATCCACACCGGCGCCTTTTGCGATCCTGTGCTTTCTGCTGGGGTTTAACAGTTTCGGGTTGGCACGTTCCTTCTTTGTCATGGACAGCACAATGGCTTCATTTCTCGCCAACTCCTTCTCATCTATCATGGACGCGATATCCGCGTTCTTTCCGCCGAGCCCCGGCATCATGGAAAGAAGGCTCCCGATGCCGCCCATATTCCGCATCTGCTTCATGCTCTCCAGATAGTCCTCAAAGTCGAACTTGCCCTTTTTCATCTTTGCGGCCATCTCTTTTTCCCTGTCCGCATCGATCTGAATATTTTCCTGTGCCTTTTCGATCAGGGAAAGCACATCCCCCATGCCCAAGATACGGCTTGCCATACGATCCGGATAGAACTGTTCCAGATCAGAAAGCTTTTCACCCATACCGATATACAGGATCGGCTTTCCGGTGACAGCTTTTACGGAAAGCGCCGCACCGCCTCTGGTATCACCGTCCATCTTGGACAGAACGACGCCGTCTATGCCGACTTTTTCATCAAACTCTGACGCCACATTCACCGCATCCTGACCGGTCATAGCGTCCACCACAAGAAGTGTCTGGTGCACATCCAGATTTTCCTTGATCTTCTGCAGTTCCTCCATCATCGCCTCATCGATATGGAGACGCCCCGCCGTATCCAGGATCACAACGTTGTGCCCGTTCTTCTTCGCATGCTCCAAAGATGCCTTTGCGATATCCACAGGGCTTATGTTCTCTCCCATGGAGAACACATCAACCTCCTGCTTTTCCCCGTTGATCTGGAGCTGTTTGATCGCCGCGGGACGGTACACGTCACAGGCAACCAGCAGGGGCTTTTTCCCCTTCAGCTTAAACTTTCCCGCCAGTTTCGCCGTGGTGGTCGTTTTACCTGCACCCTGCAGGCCGCACATCATAATGACCGTAATGGACTTTCCCGGCTGGAATTTCAGTTCCGTTGTCTCAGAGCCCATCAGCGCAGTCATCTCTTCGTTTACGATCTTGATGACCATCTGCCCGGGATTTAAGCCATTCATCACGTCCGCGCCGATCGCCCGCTCCTCCACGGCCTTCACAAACCTTTTCACAACCTTAAAGTTTACGTCCGCCTCCAGAAGCGCCATCTTGACTTCCTTCAGGGCGATCTTCACATCCTCCTCGGTCAGGCGTCCCTTGCCGCGCAATTTTTTAAATACATTCTGCAGTTTATCTGTCAAGCTTTCAAAAGCCATTTAAAAATTCTCCATCAATCCTGCGGTGAGCCGCCTGATCTCGTCAAGGCGCTCCCGGCACTCTGCCTCCGGCATCTGTTTTCCTTCTTCCGCCAGCATCTCGATCTTAGCGATCGTCTTTTTTGCCTCTGTGAACTTGGCGACAAGGTGAAGTTTTTCCTCATATCCTGCCAGCAGCTTATTGCAGCGCTTGATCAGGTCATGTACGCCCTGCCTGCTGATGCCGTATTCCTCGGCGATCTCCGCCAGCGACATATCATTATAGACCGCATCCTCATAGATATTTCTCTGGTGCTCCGTCAGCAGTTCCCCGTAAAAATCATACAAAAGCCCCTGCTCTACGATCTTTTCCATAGCTTTGCTCCTTCTGCCACGATGACGGCATATTTTGAGCCACAAACGGTAGTTTACTATAAATAGAGAGAGCTGTCAAGTGTTTTTTCTTGACATCCTTTTTCTTTCTTCCTCTCTGATCTCCCACTCACACTCAGCAAGCTGCAGATGAACCTCCTGCCTGTATTTCCCCATCTCCTGCTCTGTATCATCTTCAAAATATCTCCTGAAAACATCCGGAATGCCTTTCGGCAATTTTCCATTTGATTCTTTTAATGTAGCCTCGGCATCCTGGCGGGCCTTTTCATAGCTGAAGTCACCGTCGAAACGGGCGGCATTATAATCCTGAAATTCACCAAATCCATTATTGATATGATATCCTGTCCTGATGTCCTCCCCATAATCATTATCCAGAAATAGAACACTGTACGCACAGGACTGTTCCATCTCTTGAAGCTGTTCGGGATCATCTATACCATTCCCCTCAAAATACGCCTTGCCGAGCAGATAAATACCGCACCCCGTCACACTGTCCACAAGCAGCGGCACAAACACTTCCTCATTCCCCTCTTCCAGCAGGCACCTGTACAGGGCATCACATTCCATATCGCCTGGTTCTCTCCTGCCTTCTCCTCCAGATCCAGCACCAAAAAGCGTCTTTCCTCTTTTTTGACAATAGGAATCAATCAGCTTTAAAGATTTATCTGTCCGCTGCGCCCGCGAGAAAGCCTTTCCCTCTCCTGAACCCTTCTGCCTTTTGGCAACAGAATAGCCCTCCTGCTGTTCCACCACCGTATCAAAGAAAAATTCCCTGATATCATAGGCAACCGCCACATCCAGCACAGCATCCGTGAGGATCATAAGCTTTGTAAACGGTGGTTTCCAAAACCCCCTTTCTCCAAGACGCTCCAAAACCGCCTCATAATCTTTTCCTTCTTTGGTTCCCAGAATATCATATACGATCTGCATATTCTGCCCAACATTCGCTCTCTTTTCCGATTTCCTGTTCCCCAAAGCAATCCCGAGCATCTCATGAAGCAAAGGCTGGGGATCGCGACTAATATAATTGCTGATCCGCCTGCCCTCCAGGTCTTTTTCCGGCTTTCCGCACCGTCTGGCAAACTGAGGTTTTTGTAATAGTACCTCCAAAAGCAGTCTCAAATATTCTTCCGGAGAAAGTTTCTCTTCCTTCAACAAACGCCTGTAATAACGGATTCTGAGCTGATAGCTCCTTGCCTTTCCCGGATTCTTTTGCTCATCCTGCCCCGCTCTTTTTTCCTGTTCCTCATCCAGATACTGATACAGCACCGATTTATTTTCATAGAATGTCAGATCATCACCGAGCGTTCTGTAAAACGCATCTCTTGCATTCATACTCTATTCCTCCAGATAGCGCTGCGCTGTGCGAATAGTTTTCTTTAACTGTACCATGACTTCTACAAAAGCTTCTTCCTCATCCAAAACAGAAAGTCGTCTGTCCGAAAGAAACTGGAAAAGCAGCTCTCTGATCTCTGTCTCCAGCTCATCAGCCCTCACAGAATTTTCTTTCAAATACAGTAATATTTCCTCCAAACTTCTACAAAAATGCTCTCGTTCAGGGAACGTTTCCCGTATTCTATTCTCTTCCTCCATTTGGCGAGCCTTCTCATGTACAAACGCTTCCTGCTCCCCGGCCCTCCATTCCTCCACAGAAGCCCCCAGTTCTCTCAGTTTTTCTTCTTCTAACGCTTCCCAACTTTCGATCTCCACCAGCATCTGCTTCTCTGAATCCTCCGTCATCTCAGGTTCCTCCGATCCGGGATTCAGCAGAGCGAGATCGATTTCTTTTTGTTCCAATATTTCATAGAGTATCCGCATAAAGTATACGATATCCACATCCAGAAGTTCACTATGCACACCCTGAAAAGAAGACACAACATCGAAAAATGTAATCTTCTCCGGTTCCCCAAAATCTGTCACATTTCCATTCTGGTAATGCGTATATCCTGCGGTCAGCGTGCGCAGTACACAATACAGCAGTTTCCGGTAAAATGGAAATTTATGCAGATATCCTGCATGATCAAAGGTATGTATCCGCTGATAGTGTTCCTCATCTATCACCTGTTCGACAAACACATTTGTCTGCTCCTCTGAATAATCGCCCCAATAATCTGACAGGTATTCCCATATGCGGATATTCCCGCCGTACATCAGGCGTTTCAGGCTCTTCAATTCTCTTTCCAGAACCCGTCGGCGGCTTTTTACCGCATACTTTCTGTCTTCGTCATAGGCTTGTTTTTCTCTGTACACTCGTCTCTTTTCCTTTCCCAAATCCGGCTGATCGCGAAAATATAATTTTATATTAGAGTTGTTTTCTGTGGTTGTCAAATAATTTGAGAAATCGTGTATCAGACAAAAAATTCCGGAATTCCGTTTTTGTGCTGGAATTCCGGAGCCTTTCATTTTATTGACCCAAAATTTATTATCCAAATATCACATCTAAATACTTTTTCGTATCGTCTTCCATATCATCCTCAAAATGTTCTTCAAAAAACTCTTCACTCCTGTCTTTATTGACGATATTACAATTCACATACCCGGCTTTATCAAATGAAAGACGTAATCGCTCACTGCCATCCACTGCTTCAACAAACTTAATACTTCCTGAAGATGTCATCCCTACGCCTTCTACAGTCTCAAGATATATATCCGCCGACTCCTCTGCCTTTTCCAGATCCCCCTCAAAATAATATACTTTTCCCCATGTATTCAGGAAGAACATCACTTTCTCTTCCTCTATTCGCATCACTCCATACTCACCGGCTTCTTCTAACGCATAGATATAATACCCGGAATACTCATTTTTGCTCTTGCTGATAAAAAGCATAACCACTACTGCCGCTGCTACAGCAATCAGTCCGATTGCCGCGATCCATTTTTTACTCTTCCCTTTGTTCTTCCCTCTGTTTTTCTCTGTTCTACCATTGTCCTTCGGTTTTTTTATCTCTTCCACCGGCGCCCCGCATTCAGGACAATATTGTGTCCCAGCCTCGAGTTGTCCGCCACATTCTTTACAAAACATCTTTTATCTCCTTTATCGTTTATACTTATATTTCTTTGTCCCTATCTCAACTTTACTCCAATTTTGTTCCGCAGTGCACACAGAATTTTGCCCCTTCCGCCAACGGCTTTCCGCATTTCGAGCAATAACCATGACTTCCGTCAGCGCCAGGGACAGCCGCCTCCAGCTTTAATGTAACGGCTGCCGTCTCTGCTTTTGTACTTTCAATCTGCTGCTTTATTTCCGCTATCTGTTCTTCCGCCTTTTTGATTTCCTCCACCACTTCTTTCATATTTTCATCCGGATTTTCTTTATAGAAAGAATAATACTCCTGTCCAGCCCTTAAATACATTTTTTGTATTTCCTTCTGCAGATTGGAAATCTTCCCATTCATTGCTACAATGTCGTAATTTCCTTTCGCCTTTTGTCCTACTCCACTCACAAAGTTTGACATTCCATCTTTAAATCCCATTTTTCCTTCCTCTCTCTTTTGAATTATTTTATATGTCCACATATCAGATGCTTAAAACAGAACTGAAATCGCAAGGACATTTTCTCTCTACTTTTCCATTTACAGATAGTTCATTCCTCAAATGGCAGGGGAATGATAACATCCTCCCACTCACCATAAACCTGAACACTCATCTGTATCTCAATCGGCTCATCATTTGGAATCTCCGCTTTTTTACGGATACCTTCCGCCGTATCCTCAAGGCGTAAAACAGCAACACCGCCCTCTCTTTTTATGCGACCGTTGGAATACCCATATGTTTTATACTCTTTTACCTTTTTCCCATTAATTAACCACGGATTCTCCAGGCCTGACTGAATACAATATTCATTATTTACCCCATCTTCTGCTCCCATATTCCTCAAAACCACAGTAAACCCATCTGCATCTTGCTTATAATATACTTCACATGTCGTTTTCTCCGCTTCCACTTCAAGTTCACATATTTTTTCACCATATGCTTTTTCCAAATTGCCTTCCTGATATTTGGAAGTTTTCAGGATCGTGCAGCCGCTTACTAATTCACTGTCACTTCCCACCTGTATCTTGTAATAGAACCCTATCGTCTCCACGGGATATGATTTAAAATCCTGATTCAACCTCTTTACTGCTTCTTGATAATCATCACTAAATAAACCATCCGCCAGCCAGATTTCTTTGCTGCTGTTCCCTCCTGCTTCTATATAATCAAATCGCAGATCACCATAATATAAATCACCTTCTATTCCATTAAAAGTGATCGCAGATACTTCAAATCTCAATTTTTTATTATCAGGGTTATTATTCATGATACTGATAACAGGCGAATCATCGGAAGAAACATAACCACGATCCTCATAATGTGCAAGCCATTCATCGATCGCAACATTTTCTAACGTTATCGTCACCCCGTCCTGATCATAGATCGTAAAATTTTCAGTTTCAAAAAACTCTTCCATTTCGTTCTGTGACTCTTCCTGGTCCTCGGATGCATATACATCTTTCTCATCCCCATCCTGTTTAATAACCATACTTTCAGATTTTCTTTCAGGCTCTACTTCCGCAATTCCTTCCTCCTCATATCCTTCCCCCTTTTCCATGTCCTCCGCTATAAATTTTTCAATAAATTCCCTGTATTTTTCTTCGCTGACAATATGACATTTTCTATCTCCCCACTTATCTATTGAAATCTGTAACCTGTCACTGTCATCCGCCAATTTAATAAATGTAATGGTCCCCAAAGCTGTCATTTCTCTATCCTTCGGATTTTCAAGATATAGATATGCAGATTCTTCTTCCTCCTCCAGATAGCCATCCAAACAATACGCATTCCCCCATTCATTCACATAAAATGTAACATCATCTTTGTCTACGCTCATCGCCACAAACTCACCTGCATCTTCCGATGCATATATATAATAGCCGGAATATTTATGATTGCCGCTCTGTATAAAAATCACGGCGATCACCACTGCCACTGCCAAAATCAAACCAAGTGCTATGATCCCTATAATCCCTTTTTTACTCTTCCTTGTATCGTTATATTCCTCCTCGTTCCTCTCTTCTACAGGAGTTCCACACTCAACACAAAACTTTGCCCCTTCCTCCAGTTTTTCCCCACATGTTTTACAGAACATCTTTTTTCCCCTTTCCTAAAATTTTATCAAAGTCTATGCTTGGCGCCTTTTTCTGCTCAAATTTCCGTCTGTATTTTTTGAAACTGCGCTCTTCCCCCATGCTCTTAATATTTAGATCCAGAACAATAGAATCCGCCTGCCTGCGGGTATAATTCATCTGAAGCCGCTCATAAATCCTCTGGTTCGCTCCACCTGCAAAAATATAATCACAATACCTGACCAACTGCGTCATCTGATCAAACTCTGTGCTGGCCATCATGATAAACAATGTATTATAGTTCATGCCATTTTTCATAGCCTGGAACAGCCACTCTGGTATACGTTCCATAGCATCGATTCCGATAAACCAATACACCGACGGCGGAAATACAGCATAGGGATTTTTCTTATAGTTATAAAAATCCAGCAGATTCCGTGCGAGAATCTTTTCCTCTTCCGAATGCTCCCCCGCCTGTATTTTGGTACATGCCTCCGGAATATCTTCCATAGATATTTCACCAAACAGCGTTTTTAAAACCTCAGCCGCCTGTTCTTCCATGCTGGCTCTCTCCTGCATGGAAAGCATCTGCCTCTGAAGTTCCAGATTTTTATGATAATTTCCCAAAACAAACTCGTAAGGTGTATGGCATTCCCTGAAAAGTTCATAGAGCATTTTTTTCTTTAAAAACACCGTCTCCAGTTCTGCTGCTTCATCCGGATTCGTGTGCTGCTGCACTCCGGAGAATATGGAAGGATCAACAATCGGCTGAAAGCAGAAAACCTCATGCTGATAATCCATTCCTATCATTTCCTTTCTTGGAGATGTATCAAAATTCACTTTCAGAAGCTTTTCTAAATATGCCAGATCCTCCGCTTTCGAAGAGATCGCCAAAACATTTTTGTTTCTGCCATACTCCAGAAATAATGTTTGAATATCATAACAGCGATTACTGTATGTCACAAAAGAACCGAGTGTAAGAATATCAAAATATTTCTGTTCCCCCTCCTGAAGAAATTTTTTCCGCGTCTCCCTCACCAGATCATTGTGCAATAGTTCCTGCAGTTTTGCGAAAGGTTCCTGCAGTTCTTCCTTATAGAACTTCTGCACTTTATGGAAGTGAAGATTTTCTGCATAACTTTCCAGCATTCTTAAATAATTATAGAAATAGGAAATCGTATCGCCTTCTTCCCCTGTCTCGATAAACGGCACATTAAATATCCTGTTAGTCTCCTCTGTTCCGTCGGAGGTATTAAAAAGAACTTGTCCTTTACTCAAGGATGTTGCGCCTCTATTGCCGATAATGTCCATGGAAACTCCGGCGTTACAATTCAGTGCAAATCTTATCCGGAAATTACCCAGTACAGATCGAGACAATGTTTGGCTCATCTCCTGACTGGCAAACAGAATATGCAATCCAGTAGCACGTCCCTTTTTGACGATGGAAGCCAACATCTGCCGAATCTGCTCCCCCTCCTTCGGACTTGCCTCCGAAAACATCTGCTGAAACTCATCCACGATCAAAAGCATACGAGGCAGCACAACATCCGGATAGCGATCCCTGAAATCCGCAATTTTTGCCAGACCAAGCCTTGCAAAAAATTCTTCTCTCGCATTCATGCAATCCACCAGATAGGAAATCAAGCTCAACACATATCTGATTTCACTTGTCGCCGCACAGACACACACATGGGGCGCCTTATATGTATTCATATAGCGAGAAAATTCAACTCTTTTAAAGTCTGCTAAATATAGATCCAGCTCCCAGGGTGCATACTCCATCAGCATGTTGAAGATAAGGTTGTTCAGAAAAACAGATTTACCGCTGCCTGTCTGTCCCACTATCAGACCATGAACCCCGTCATCTCCCATGGTCACTTCCTTAACCTGTCCGTTTTTATCTGTGCCAGGCCGCAGATTAATTCCATTTTTTGTTGTATTGAACCATATCTTTTGTAATGCTTCTGGCTTTACAGATATTTGCACAAAACTTTTCTTTTTTTCCTCAAAATAGTTCTGGCAGCTCTTTTTATCAACTGAGAAATCATCTGTCTCATATAAAAATTTCAGCGGTTCTTCGCAAAGAAAAAGTTCTTTCTTCTCGGCGTAAAATGTTTCATCTCCCCCACCGCTTTCCATCTGATTTTCGATATATTCTTTAAACTCAAACACAAATTCCGAATGTAAATATATTTCTTCTTCCCTCATAAAAAATTCATTCCTTTTTTCCAAATAATATGTCCATCAACAGCTCTTCCCACATTGGGAACCTGTTCAATGGTCGTTCCCACACCAACCCTGAACATCCCAAGCCCATCCTCCACCTGGCCAATCATCCCCTGAAAACTCTGTGTCATACTTATTCCCAGAGACCTGACAAAGCCTGTGATACAGGAAACAGCATTATTTTCCATCGCCATCATATTAATTTCCGACAACGCATTCTGATTTGCATACTCACAGTTTCTGACACATATAAAAATCGCATTGCTGAATGTTTCAAAGTCCCGATCTTCAACCTGTGGTTCCATCGTGTCCACATAAATCTTATTCGGCCCTCTCTGAAACATCAGCATTAAGTGTGCTCCTATCTCATCCATGGCACTCTGTGACTTTTGGACAGCGGCATACCCTGCGCCAATATTTCTTGACAACGCCTGAAAACTGTATTCACTGTTATACCATCTGTCAAATTCATTTTTTAAATGTTCCCTCAGCTCTCCCTTATAAAACTCATATATCTGGTTTGTAAAATTAACCAATGGCTCGTAAGCTGTCTTTTTAGCCAGCATGGTGATCTCATCATAAAATCCCTCTATGCCACGCACACAAGCTTCAGCCTGCCTCTCATAAATATAGGCGATCCGATTTAATTCAGATAAATTTATAGATGCCATTTTATGTACTCCCCCTTAAAAAAAATCATTTCTCCATCTGGGTCCAGCGCCCTGAAATCCATGTGTTCCCATTTCCGATGCCCAGGCCGCAGAGTGAATGCTGTTTTGAAACTGTGTTCTAACCTCAAAAAAGCACTCCTGAAAATATCGTAGATAGAGATAAATTTCATTGGACAAATTTTGAAGTATTCCCGCCACAATATAGTTATATTGAGGCACAGCGCATACATTTGTATGCCACAGCAAATCTATTCCGACATTGCCAATCTGTGAAATGACAAACTCCAGGTTGTCAAAGTCCATCTCTGACACACAAACTCTGCTGCCGTCCACGAAGATATCAGGAAGAACCTCCGAAGGTCTGAAAGAATCCAGCGCCTCCTGCATACTGCATTCCAGAGCTTCCGCCTGCCGCCGTTCCATCGGAGATCTCACTGCTCCTTTAAATCTTCCCGCCACAGACAATGTAAACTCCCGGCGTCCTGCCCTGTAATAGCCATCACATAGTAATTCATAGTTGGTATTTCTGATGATCTCCGCCGCATCCACAAGCAGTTCATGCATTCTTCTCTCCCCGGCTTCCAGACACTCTTTAAAATTGCAGGCAATGCAATCGCTTACCTTCTCCGTCAGCGCATCAACTCTTCGATATCGATCATCACCGCCGTGACATGGACAATAGATATAATCTCCACCACAATAGACAGAAATCACCACTCCGCCAATATTGCACATTGGCCCTGTTGGATAAAGATTTCCCATATAATCCGTACCATATGTATATGTAAAATCAGGACACATAATCTCTCACTTTCTGCTGCAGAACTCTATCCCCTCTGCTCCACCAATGTCAAAGCATTCAGATCCACTCGATAGATCATTCCATTATTCTGTTCAGCTTTCTCGATCAGATAATTCCAACTCTCACCGCTCTCCGTCTCTCTCTCTGAGACCAGAAAGATCGGAAGAAAACCAAAATCGGCATAATTGTCTCTCTCCAACAAGTTTTTCATTTGCTGCAACCTCGAAACATTGCCCGTTTTCATTCCCAGTTTTTGTTTCTCATCTTCATTGGGAACTACTATAAACACAATATGATAAGGTTTCTTAGCCGCTTTATTTTTCAGCAAGGAAATATTAACCTGCTGTATAGGCGTCACAGAATCACCCAAACTTTCCTCATAGTCCTGTTTTGCCCTCATGACAGCCTCATAATTTATGCGGGCATACTCCTGGATATCATCCTGCTCCCGCTCAATTTCTTTATCCAGTCTTTCGATATCCGCCTCCTCAAATAAGCCTTTTACGGGATTTCTTATTTCTTCTCTCACGACAAAGCCTTTTTGGTAAGCTTGAAAAAACTCCTTTCGCCTTTCGCTTGGATTTCCAATTTTTCCCCTCACCAATCCACTGGGATCTATCACAGAAAAATCTAACAGCTCCGCAGGAACCATTTTCGTAAACCCATGCCAGATCTCACTGATCAAATTAATAGCTCCCTCCTCCTTCCAGTTCGCTTCCCCTGCATATTTGAAAATCATCGGATACATATTATGTCTGATAATCTGAGGATGCCCATTTTCCGGATCTTCATAATTTCGAATACAGATCTGGCTGCTGAACAGAATTGTCTTCTCATCAAGTTTTGGAAAACAGCTTTCTGCATCAGATAACCAGACTTTTAATTCTCCGCTGTAATAATTTATCTCAGCACTGATATCATCACACGCCGCCCTTATCTTTTGCATCTGGCTCCCGCACTTTTCCTGTTCTTTATGCAAATGTTCTATGGCACCCTTCAATCTATTCTGCTCCTGTTTTAGATAGCGCAAAGTCATCTTGTCTTCTTCCAGATAATCGTCTTCATCAATCACAACAGGAATTGTCGGCATATCATATTTCTTATTGTCTATTTCCCTCAGTTCCTCACGGAGTTCAAAATCTATTTTTTCTTTTTCCCGCTTTCCACTCTCCTGTATCTCCCATTTTTTATTCCCACACTCCTCTATCGCTTTTTTAATCCTTATTCTTTGGTCTGCGATCATATTTGCTCTGCTGGCCGCCATTTGCCGTAGTCTCCATACTCGGTTCTTTTCCTCTGCTTCCAGCTCCTCTATTCGCTCCCACAAAGCTTTCGAATAATTATGCAATGCATTCTTATACAATCTTCTTCTATGAATTGGCTCTATGATCAATATTTTTACTAAAATTGACGCTCCCCATGCCATGATCAGGCTGAGCATTATAATACCGATACTGGAATAATTATAAAGAACAGAAGACAAAATATCTTTGAACAAGCCTGAAATCGCGATCAATAAAGCAGATATTATGACACTCCTTTTTATCATCTTTTCCCAAAAGGAACCGCCTCGGGATAAAAACATTATGACGCTGACCAGATACCCGATTCCTCCGCAGCAACAAATTCCTATTACCACATATTGAGCCGGCATACAAAAAAACCCCGGCGTTCTTTTATCTAATTCTACTGCTATATATTTTCTTAAAACCAATATAACCAGAAAAAATATTCCGCTGATCACGAGCTGTAATAATAAAATTTTCCTGTCAGGTTTCCACCTGTCAAATTGATCTGAAACTTTCTTTCTCCCGCTTTTCAACTCTTGTTCTTCTGTGCGGAGAGTCTGCAGCTCCACAGCCTTTTCTCTCGGCATCGCGGGTATTTCAGGAGTATCCATTCCTTCCAGATTTGAAAGCTCATTCTGCCAGTATGTAATCTTATTTTCTATCTCCGCCAATGCTGCCGCTTCATCCTGATCACAAATTTGTTTTTTTGACTCTGCCTGCTCACAAGCAGCCTGTTTTTGATATTCGATATCAGCCAGCTCCTGTTCCCTTATCTGCTCCCACCTTTCCCGGGTATTCTCGGGTGCCTCTTCCTTTTTATTTTGATATTCTTGTGCCAGCCTATTCTTTTGTTCATGGCAATCCTGTAATTCTCTTACTATTTGTTCACGCTTATTTTTGACAGCAAAAAATTCTTGTTCTTTCTGCTCCTTTTTTCTACAAGCGTCCTCATAACAATCTTGATTTTTCAAATATTCCTCGTATTCTCTCCCACCCCGCACTTCTGGTTCTTTAACAGCAGATTCTTTCATCTCTTTTTTCGAGTCAATTTTCCTTTGTCCTTTCAGGCTCTCAAAAAAATTTTCTTCCATGATTAAATCTCTCCCTTGTCCACTTTCTATATCTTTATCTGTAAATAAAGACAGGACAATTATCCTGTCTTTTTCTATACTTTTGGACAGTTATTTCTTTTGTATGACACAAATGCTTTTCTATTTTTATTCTATTACATTATACTCAATATATTGAGTTTAGTCAATATCCTATTCTTTTTCGAAAAATCCTCCATCCTCATTCTGAAAATAAAGTCATTGACTGCGCGCTGCTCTTTTTATTTCCGACAGGCATGCTTTTCATCTTCTGTCTGCCTCCCCAACGCAAAAGACGTATGGCCTACTATGTACTATTTTCCATACGTCCTTGCGCTGCTATGTCGATTCCTGCCTATATTATTTCAAATCCCTGATATATAAAAGTTATACTCGGTTTTATATAATCTTAGTCTGTAAAGCATTGTGTCCAGTAAATGCCATATCTACCATTTCCCTGGTAACACCCTACTCCAATATGATGAAAGTTGTCACTCAAAATATTTGCTCTATGCCCCGCAGAATTTAACCATGTTTGCATAACAGCTTCCGGTGTCTGCATGCCTGCTGCAATATTTTCACCTGCGTAACCATATTTCGCTCCACTTTCTTCAAATGCTGTATAACAGGAGGATCCATCCGGCCTGGTATGACTAAATAAAGTTTCCAATTCTCCTGCACGAACCTGTGCCGCATTCCTCAGCGCTGATGTCGTCGTAAGACTATCAAGGCCATTCTCCGCACGAACTTTATTGACAAGCCTGACCACTTCATCCTCAAATCCTGCAGTACTTTCCTGAGGAGAATTCGTGGTATTGTTGTCAATATATATTTCTGTCGGATTACTATTATTTTGAATAATGTTATAGAAGAGATCCGTAAAATCTACAGTTATAACATTTTCGTCCGATATAGTCTCACTTGTCGTAGTTTCATTTGCGATACGGCCTTCTGCTTTCCCGTTTGTGATGTAATGCAGATAGTAGTCAGGAAGATTTTCGCCGAATGCAGCCTGCAGGTCAGCATATTTTGTTTTATAAGACATCACATTAAATTCCTCATTTCCCTGACGTCCTTCTGTCATACCATGATTCAGAAAATGATTTAACAATAATCCGCTGTCGTTGCCAAAGGCTGTGTACAGATCAGGATTATGGCTTGCATAATATGTACTGTCAAACACAGCCGCATAGGCAGTCTCATTCCCTGAAGCCGCCTGCGCCGGAAGAGCTGTCAGTACAACCATTATCACCGCCGCAAAAACGGGCACAACCTTCATTAAAATCTTTACACGTTGTCTTTCCATAATCGTTTCTCCTTTTCCCTAAACTATTCAGGCATTTGTTATATACAAGAACCTTTTCCTGAGATTTTACCGAGTTCCTTTTATCTTGTATATTCTCCCTCATTGTACTCAATATATTGAGTTTAGTCAATACGCGACTTCAAGCAAAAATATCAATATTCTTAAGATCCCTAAAAAACTTTTTATGCATCTCTTCTCTTTCTTCCACCTCTTCCGGGGTAATACTGTAATACTGGCGGACAGGTGCATTCTCATCCTGCGCACTGAACTTTTTCATATAGGTAACCATATCCAGATATATCTCTACGATCCGATAACCGATATCCATTGTTTCGTCTTTTTCCAGACAAAGGACATACTCCATTCCTGAATACCGACAGAGCACAGAGTCTTCATGCCGTGCGACAATATCCAATGTATCTCCATCGTCATGTCTCAATACGATTTCTTTCTCCGTATTATCACCGCTTAGCCACTCGATAATCGTTTCCTCATTTTCCCTTAAAAGCATCATGATCGCTTCTTCTTCACATGTTCTGCTGATAATGTCAGCAACAGTTGAACTTATATAGCGTCTTCCATCTCTTTTCCTGTCATATTCCAAAGCTTCCTCTTCCGTCATCTCCTCCTCCTTCGATTTCGGTAAAGAAGCCTCCCTGCCTCCAATGCCTGCTTTCTCCCCGTCGGCAGCATCTTCATATATATCTATACCCGCCTCATATATATCGTTTTCTTCATCCCCCGTTTCCTCATACTCCTCCCAATCCACCACATCATACTCATCAATCAACAGCTCCTCATCCTCTTCATCAAACATAAATTCCATCCCCCTGGAACTGTTTTCATACAGATACCAATCCGATTCGGTGTAGAGATCTCCCTTCTTCCCTCTATGCGCATCCCATTCTTCCTTCATTTCCCGGTAATCCTGTTCCTCATGAGCAGCCTGAATATCCATGTCATACTCGATATAGGGCAGCAACGCGTAAAGCGCGTCCCTTTCAAAGCAGGACACAAAAAACTTTCCATACTCTAGTTCCTCTTCTGAAAAGCTTTTTCGGACCTCCTCCGGTACATTATCATTCTCCAAAAATTCCCACCCACTTTCGCCCGAAATTTCCAATGCAAATTTCAGTTCACTGCTGTGCCAGTCCGGAATAAACATATAACTTTTCTGGGTTGTTCTCATCTTCTTAAAATCAATCATTCTGTGCCTCCTCTTTCATCTTCTTCTGAAAAAATTTCACAAAGTCCTTCTCCTGACAGGCAATGCATTCCTTTGCCCATTCCATAACTTTATCTCTCATCATTTTAAATTCTATATTGGGAACCGATTCGAGCGTCTCTGCAACTCCCCACATTCTTGCAAAGAAGATGGCGAGTTCATATACCTTAACATCCACCTTTTCATTTTGATCTCCTTGCATCTTTGCCCTCCTTATTTACCTTTTCCTGACGATTTTTCTCTGCACTTATCTTTGCTTCCTGTATACTGTAACTCTTTCACTCTGATTTGTTCGGAAAATTTCCGAAAAATATTTTTATATTTTATATACTTTATAAAAATTCGCGTTGCATCAGTTGACTACACTCAATATATTAAGTATAATACAACTGTAAAAACATGCAATATTTTCAAGAAAAGGAGTGAAAAAAATGAACAGCATGAAAACAAAACTAAAAACCGTCATCGCTACAGCATTGGTGGCCACAACGACACTCAGTACGAGCCTGACAGCCCTCGCGGCACCAAGAGAAGATCTGTATGGCCCCATTACAGCAGTAACACCAGGCGGTGTCAACGTATATGGCTATTACATTGACCATCCTTTCAAACCAATTAAACCTGTACCTGCTGTATACCTGAATGCTATCGACGCAGCAGGCATCACGAACGA
This sequence comes from uncultured bacterium, assembly GCA_947647735.1. Lineage (GTDB taxonomy): Bacteria > Bacillota > Clostridia > Lachnospirales > Lachnospiraceae > 1XD8-76. Next base: position 35,771 of record CANSLJ010000024.1, read on the forward strand.
AATGAGCGATATGGAGAAATGTATACGCGTCAACAACTATCTCTGTGCAGCCATCAATGGTGCCGACGACAGCGAGTTTTTCACAAATCCGGCTTGGCTTATCGAAAAACCGCTCGCAGAAGGTGAGTTCGCACTGACAACAGGTAACGGTGTATGCCGGCACTATGCAGACGCATTTGTAAACATAGTCGGCAGCCTCGGTATCGAATGCAAATACATACACAGCACAATGATGAACCACGCTTGGAATGAGGTTGTCATCGACGGTGTAACCTATTACAACGATGCATACTGGAATGACTGCCGTGGAGGCAACGGATGGAGTGATGCAGTTGCAGGTGATACCTACCTGATGAGCCCTGTGCTCTGGGAAAACCATGCATATCCAGATATTGAAGAGCCAGGCATCATAGACGGCTCCATTATACCCGTACCCATACAGTATTAAAACCATAACAAACAGTACGATGACAATAAGACACGGTAGAGCAATCTGCCGTGTTTTTGCGTCTAGTAAACCAATCCCATAAAAAGAGATGTCACACCCAGCAGATACGGCCATCCCATGCTAAACATCACGGACGCTGCCAGCATTGCATCACTGAACGCCATTACACTCAACATATTAAGTATATCCAACAAAAGAAATGTGATATTTTTGTAAGAAACAGAAAGAGAGGTTCCCGATTTGATTTCTTACAAACCCTTTTACAACACCTTATTTCAAAAAAATATCACCGAATACGAACTGATCTTCAAACACGGCATATCCGCCAACACCCTGTACCGCATGAAAAAGGGGGAAGCGATCACCACGAAGACGCTGGACACGTTCTGTTTCATCCTTGACTGTTCCGTATCCGACGTCCTCGAATATGTAAAGCCGGACTGACCGCCTTATATAGCTTCCAACACCTCTCTTTCTCCCCCATCCCTTCCGCCCGGAACATAAGCCATATCCTCGGATGCCGCCCTGCCCCGCAAAGTCTCCAATGTGCTGTAGGGCTTTATCTTATCCACCAGTCTCGCCTTCTCCCCGTTTGTCAGAAGATACGCCTTGTCTGCAGGTTTACAGAGGATCACCTCCGGTGTTTTATATGCCCTGCAGCCGATAAATTCGGCGGTAGCTGTGTCCTGACACCCCAGATAGAGCAGATGGTCACAGTTATTGATGATGGTAGTTGCCGCCGCGTCATCGTACATACTGGTCAGCTGCGTCATGCTCTGGAGGATCAGACTGACGGAGATCCCTCTCGAGCGGATCACAGAGATCACCTTGTCAAAATCGGGAATCCTCGCGCTGGTGGCAAAATCATCCATGATGATGCGGACTGGTACGCTCAGCCTTCCGTCCTCCTTTTCGTCCGCCTCCGAACAAAGGAGGTGCAAAGCCTGTGTATAAAAGACATTGACGATATCGTCCAGCGACCTGTCCGTATCGTTGACGTTTAAAAACAATACCGTCTTTTTTCGCCCAAGGCTTCTGATATCCAGACAATCATTGTTCTCGAAAATATGCCTTGCCTCCCGGAAGTCAAAAACCTCCAGCGCTCTGTTCGCAAATTCGACGATACAGCTCCATGTCCTATCTGCATCCATGATCCCCCGCAGCTTATAGAATTTTTTCGCAGCATAGCTGTCCGGATGAGCGTCTATCCATTTGACAAAGGAGAGGTCTCCCTTTTTCCCGATAAAGGTTCTGTGAAGCTCACAGATGCTTCCCATATGTTGTTCCTCCTCCGGCAGAGAATCCAAAGCAAAAGCAAGCAGAAATGCCAGATAAGAGGCTGCCGCCCTGTCCCAGAAGGGTTCTCTCGTATCGAGGGACGGCATCAACGTATTCGCCAAAGTGAGTACATCCTGCTCCCTGTAGCCACCGTTTTTATAGCGCCTGATCCCTTTAAGCGGATTATACCCGCAGGATCGCTCGGGATTCACAAGATCCAACGTATATACATGATATCCCTCCCTGATCAGATTTTTTGCAAATTTTCGCTCCAGAGTGCCCTTGGTATCCGATACCACCAGGCTCCCCTCTATATTCTGAAGGTTCGGGATCACATAGCCTCCCGTTTTTCCCGCTCCTGAGGAGCCGATGATCAGATCGTTATTGTTCAGCCCTGTCACCCTCGTATCGTTGGACACGCTGATCCCCTCCGCCAGAATCCTCTCGTTTTTCCTTCTGTTTTCCATATTTTTTTTATTCTCCTTTCAGGTCTCTTGTGTCTGTTATGATCTTTGTGGCGAGCCCGAACGCCACCGCTTCCTCCGCGCTGTAATAAGTGTCTTCCGCTGTGACCTCATAGATTTCCTCGAGGCTCTTTCCCGTCTTTTCGGAAATGATCTTCGCCAGCGCTTCTTTTGTCTCATTGAGTTTATCCAGCTCCTGCTGGATCTCATGGGGCTTGCGTCCGCCGATATTATGACTGCCGAAGGAGGGATCGTGGATCATCAGCCTTGTGTGTGGCAGCATCCTACGGTTTTCACCCGCCAGAAACAGGATCGCACCCATACTGGCGGCAATGCCGATGCAAACAGTGTTGACAGGCGCCTCCATCAGCTGAATATAATCATATACCGCCAGTCCGCTGATCACCTCGCCGCCCGGGGAGTTGATATAGAGCATAACCGGCTCGCTGCTGTCCTCCTGCTCCAGATACATAAGCTGTTTGATCAGCTCATTGGCACTGGCGGCGTCAACCGCATCCACCAGAAATATCGTTCTGTTTTTCAGCATCTCGTCCTCGATGCGCACTGCCTCCATTCCGCGAACGGTTTCTTTTAAAATATTTGCCATCTGTCATCCTCCTGTATTTTTCATCCACAACACGATTCCCCGATAAACCACGAACCATATTTTCCCAAAATGTACTCCATCGTGAACTTTTCCGGATATAAATACCGAAAAGGTTCTATCAGCAGGCAGTCCAGTATTTCATAGGCATTCAGTATCCGTTCTTCATAGTACTCTATGGTATCACCGGGGGACCAGGACTGATTCCGGATCTTCTCCGTCTGCCCGAAAATATCCTCCATGGTGGAGTTGCAGTCTATCTCCAGTTCCAGCAGATCCGCCTTCTCATAGAACTCATTTTGAAGCTCCTTGATCCATTCCCTCTCCTCCTCCTCTTTGTCTTCTCTGACAAGATCCTCAACTTCAAGATAATAGAACAGTGCCCGGATATTGATGGCGGAAAACATCCGGAACAGATTGCTTGTTTCCTTTCCCCGCGCCAACAGATGGTTCACAAGCACCATGCAGGGATACCACATTGGCGCTCTCATACGAAAAGCAAGGCTGATATTGACGGCGTTGCCATAGGCGGAATACTTTCTGTTCCCCTCCAATTTCGTACTGTCGATCAAAAACAACAGCTCCAGAAAACCGAATTCTTTCATGGTTTCATAATCCTGTTCCAGTCCATATTCTTCATTTAATATCGTCTGCGCAAGGAGCTTTACATTCTCCTGCACATCTTCATCCACCATATTGTCCACTTCCGCCAGCGTCAAGTCGAAAAATCTTTTCAGAATATTCTTAATATCACATACTCTGTCAATATAGCCTTTACGGGAATATCTCATCAGTTCTCTTAATATGCCTGCCATCGTTTTATCTTCTTTCCTGTGCCGGATTTTTCTGATCTTCTCTTCTTTTCTGTGTCTCTCAAAAGAAGTTATGATGTTATTATACGCAGGTGGATGTGATGGTTCGGAAATTTTCCGAAACCAGATATTTGAGAAGAATACTGATATTTTCGAGATTTGCGAAAATCTTGTACTCCCGCAGATATAACAATGTTTTACAGCATACAAAAAAGACCGCAAGCAAATGCTCACAGCCTTTTGTTTTACATACTAATACTCTATATGTACTGTTTATTTTTCATTCAAAATATGCTGCACTGCCCCCCATTCGATCACAGGCACATTTTTCTGACTTACCGTGGCAGTCTGTTTCTTCTTGTTCCCGATCTTCACCATATTGATGATCAGGCTTCCTGCTGCCAGTACCAGAAACAGAGCCCCAGCGCCGATGGCGATCGTCATGGCATTGTCTACGCCTGAGAAGAAATAACAGCCTGCAGCAACGATGATGCCGACGATGATCAGAACGATCGGCGTACCAAACATCTCATCCTTCATACCGCTGACAGCCCAAGACTGCGGCTTATGACAGTGCGGACATTCGTCTTTGAACGCCTTGTTGAATATCTGCTTTTCTGTGGCGTTCTTGTGTGCTTCCTTCACGGCGCTCACGAGATTTTTATGAGCCTGTTCGTTCAGTTTCTGCTGTTTGTTATACTCCAGCTCTCTGTAATTGCTGTTGATCTCTGCCTCCATGCCGGAAATGGTTGCTTTCAGCGGACCGCTGTCCTTCATGCACTGTTCACAGCGGAATGAATACGGCACATCGATCGTCTCGGTTTTTTTGTGTCTGTAATAAGTACCCAATTTCGGTTTCCTCCTGCATATAAATGATTTTACTGATGGGAAATATCCCTTTTGATTTTATTATACCCCCCCAATGTTTGAAATCAAGTATAAAAACAGGTACAATCAGGATTGTTTCACGAATCATCACAAATATCTTTGTTCAATCAGAGCTGCCGCACTGCCCTGGAAAACCCATACTCTTAGTTCTTTTAATTTCTCTCTGTTCTCAAAAACAGAGAGCTTAAAATATTCGTATATTCTTCGCTGTGCTGACATTCACTGGTATACACATTCTATATTCGTTTTTGTACGAAGTCGGCAAAACCTTCTGTCTCGAAATATGTACCATCGCTTTCTTTAATGCGGACTGTTTCGGTTTTTCGTTTTTCATACCATTCATTTGTACCCATGCCGTATACGATATAATGAATATTGTTGCGCTCCAGTACATAACGCAGGAAATCGCTGCAACCGGTATGTTCCATATAATACATATCTTTTGTATTAACATTATTCAAGTTTCCTTTCTGCATTTTTTCCACCTTCAGCCGACATTTACTGATGGCACGCCATTTTCCTCCTCGTTTTTCCTAAACCTCTTCTGGCATTTCCAACAGGATCCTTTTATCTTCTGGGAAGTATTCATTCACTATCTGCTGTATTTCCTGCATGACGGCTTCCGCGTTCTCCAACTGCTTTATCAGACCGGGAATATCTTTCTGGTAATAAATGAATTCAAAGGGGTTGGGCTGAACGACCATATCAAAATCCAGTAAAACCATCTTGACAAAGGACATGCCTTTCTGTTTTAAATAAACGGCGGCCTTGCTGCCTTTCAGTCTACCTTCGCTGAAATCTTTCGGATAGTCTTCAGCGTAACATATCTTCAGTTCCCCGCCGCTTTCCGTTTTGTATATTACCCATGCGTTCACCTTTCTGTGCATATTATTCTTTATCAAGGTAAAGGGTTTTTCCTGCATTTTTCACTCCTCCCTTTAAAACATGATGCAAATTACAGTTTTATTACACTTAATATATTAGGTCTAGTCAACTATGGGCATATGTCCTGTCGTTTTCTATAAACCCTCCCCCAGTTCAAACACAATATTACCATACTCATCCTGCCCTATAACCACCTCGAACCGCAGTTCCGGTATATCTTCATATTCTGCTATCCCGAAAAAATCATCCATATAACAGCCGGGCTCTACCCGAAGATAAATCTTTTCTCCCAGTTCAAAATCAGATATCATCCCCAGCTCCAGTCCCGTGACATTCTCTCCGTCCTCCTCCGGGATCACAGCCTCCGCCAGTTTCTCCCGCGTCTTTGTATCTGTCAGCATAAGTTCCCGCGTTTCCTTATCAAAACTGTAACTGATCCGCTCCTCCAGGAGCCTTCCGTAATCGTTTAGGGCAAAGTTATTCTCCGACAATGTCCCTGTATCATACTGCTGCAGAACATGCAGTTCATCCGCCGACGCGCCTGTCCCTGTATAGACATGGCAGGAGATCTGAAGCTGTCTGCTTTCCGCATCCCAGTAAAGATCCGGCAGTATCGTCTGGGGCGAAGTATAAAACCAGTCGAAGTAATTCACATCCTCCCCGATTTCAACGGCGACACCCTGAAATCCCACTTCCTCATCATTATACCCATATACTTTGATATCTCTCTCCGGGATCTCCCCGATGCATAAAATACTGTCACTGTCATAAACGCCGTCTGTGAACCGGATATTTTTCACCTGATCCCAGGGCACGTTCATAAATCTTGCGATCACATCCACCCGATAGTCCACCGGCACCCAGATGCCGTTTTCGCCATAAGGCCTGAACATACTGATCGTGCAGGTCGTCTGATCCTGTAAAAAAGTGATATCCAGCCCGATCAGCCCCTCTCCTTCCGGCTCGTGCAGCGAAAGCTCCACATCCCCCGGATCATCCGATAAATTCAGGAGCAAAACAGCCGCGCTCTCCGGCGAAAACAGATCCCGGTAAGCCATACTGCTGGATAGCAGAGCATTTTTATTCAGAATCTCACCCAGTCCATTGCGGGTATAATCCATCATTGTGCCATCCAGATAACCGTGGTAGGCTTCCTCAAATTCCGCGCCTGTGGAAATTTCGTTGTAAGTTTTCGTCTCCGAACCCGTTATGACATATCCGTCATTTTCCCATGTATAGTCCAGCACTTCTTTCCAGCAGGTGACATGGGGATCCGAGGTCTCTGCAAAATAATAGATCTCCGCCTGTTTTTCATTGTAATCATAGAGATAGGAATCCGTCTCATAGTCCCGGGGCCAGGGACTGGAATAACCGAAGCTGTAATTCCCCTCGGATCCTTCCACCATATCGTCGATCAGTTCCGACGCTATCATATCCACTATTGTTTCCGCATCCCTGTCGCAGTACGCCCTCCTCCAGCGTGTCAGCATTTCCGTCAGCGCGGCTTCCTTATCGCTGTCTGTGCCGTCTGTTTCTGCCGTCTGACTATCTCTGGCATCTGCGCTCTGACTGTCCTCATATTCCCGGATAAAAGCGAGCATGTCCTCCGTAAATATCTCATCCCCGGGAAAACAATCATTCTCAAACATGACCACTATAAATTTCTGCTCCTCCTCTGCTTTTTCAAAGACAAGATATCTGCTGTCCGGATAATCCGGCACCACCCAGCTCAATCCCTCATCTTCCGTGATCGACATGCCTCCTGTCAGAATCACCTTCTTTGGGGAAACACTCTGAAACTGAAAATTCAGCTGATAAATCTCATAGGTTTTTCCTTCCAGTTCCTCATAGGTATAACAGCGCTCCAGATGCTCGATCCGCCAATTCGCATAGTCATAATCGGATGCACTGCCTAAAACCGCCTGATATGCCTCCTCCACATACTGTTCCGCACGTTCCAACACTTCCGCGGGAACAGCCTGCTCCTCTTCTGACAACTCTTCCTGATCCTCTGCCGCATCCCCGTCATTCGGGCTTGTCAGAAAACAGACAGCTGTCACAACACAGCAGACAGCTGCTGCCACGATGATCCAGAACGCCGGCTTTTTATAATACAGCACATTTTTCACCCGCTCCTTTACACCCACCTCCCCGAAGGCAAGAGGGCATGCCGTCACCATACTCTGTTTCACACTGCAGGACAAAAGTGCCTCCGCATAAGGCTTCTTACTATCCTGCCCCAGTTCCCTGATCACCCGTTCATCACAGGCGAGCTCGATATCTTTGCAGAGCAGGATATAGGAGATCCAGCACAACGGATGAAACCAGTAGATGGCCAGGATCAGAAATCCAAGCGGCTTCCACCAGTGATCGCGCCGCCCCAGATGCGCCCTCTCATGGGCGATCACATACTCCGCCTGCGCCTTGTCCATGTCGGACGGCAGATAAATACGAGGCTTCACGATTCCCAGAATAAAAGGCGTATCTATGCTGTCGCACAGAAAAATATTTTCCTTCCACCTGACCGAGGCACAGATCATTCTGTATAACCTGAGATAACTGAAAAATCCATAAAGCAAAAGCAAAATAACACCTGCCACCCAGAAAATTCCTGCCATATGCATGATATAGTTCCCGTTATCAGCCGGAACCGGGACACCTTCATCATAATGATCCCCCAGATATGTATTCACCGGCGTATCCACAAGTCCGATTCCTGTATTTACCTGAAAAGTATTCTCCGTAATGATCACTTCCGGCAGGGGCTCATCGCTCGGTATCAGGCTCAGCGCACTCTCCACGGAAAACGGGCAGACCAGCTTAAACGCCACCATCGCCCACAACAAACAGGAAATCCACTTCGGCGCCTTTTTCAGAAAAATCCTGAAGATCACCACCGCCAGGATCAGCCAGCTTGCCGTAAGCCCCATATTAAGCACCTTTAAAAAAACGGCTTCCATCCTGTCTCCTCCCTACTTCCCTGTGCTGTCGATCATTTTCCGGATCTCGGAAACCTCTTTCTCACTGAGCGCTTTGCGCTTCGTAAACGCCGCAATAAAAGCCGGGAGCGATCCCTGAAAGGTCTCCTCCACGAACTGCTCACTCCTCAGCGCATAATATTCCTCTCTGGAGATCAGAGAAGTCACCTGCCTCTCCTTCATCTGAAAAATACCATGCTCACTCAGCTTCTTCAATACCGTGTAAGTAGTCGTCCTTTTCCACTGAAGTTCCTTCTCACATAACCGAATCAATTCATTTGTCGTCATCGGCTCATGAGTCCAGATGATATCCGCAAAACGTGATTCCACTGCTCCCAGTTTATAATCTGTCATAGGGGATGCTCCTTTCTTTTGCTGATTATGTTTTTAAATCTTTTGCTGATCGTATTTAAAACAAATATACTATCAGTAACTGATCTATTACATGTTATATTTCGTCTGTTGTCAGTAGACACTTTTAGTCTATCATCGATAGACATCTCTGTCAACTAGAGCACTTAAAATAATTTTCGCAAATTTTACCACAACCAGCGCAATCCAGGCCTGGGCGGTCTCTTAAACAAAAAAAGCCTGCAAGAGCATTTTACCCTTGCAGACGGTTCACATCCCACTATTTTACAGCACCAGCGAAGGCGCACTATAAACTCTCCCCTTCAACTCTTCGTTCAGCATATACAAACTTCTTGCGTCATCCCCGAACAGCTCCATCTTTGTGATCTGGTCGGAAGAATTCTTCTCCTCCTCACCCTGCTCTTTGATGAACCAGTCTAAAAACTGTGTCGTGCGGAAATCCTTTACTTCCTGCGCCGCCGCATAAATCGTATTGATGAGGGAAGTCACATACTGCTCATGCGCCAGCCCTGCTGTCAGCGGATCAAGCAGTGTCGTAAATGTCTTGTCCGGCTTTGCAATAGCTTCCAGCGTTACCTTCTCATTGTTATTATGCAGATACTGGTAGATCAGCATCGCATGATCCTGCTCTTCCTTCGCCTGAATCTCATACCAGTTGGCAAAGCCGTCCAGCCCCTTATTGCTGTAGAAATTTGCCATATCCAGATAAAGATACGCGGAATAGAACTCCTTGTTGATCTGATCATTTAAAAGTTCAGCAACTTTTTTATCCATTGTGATGTCCTCCTATATTTAAAAATCATTATGTACAGGATAATACAAAAAATTTGTTCTTTCAAGAGGAGATTTTTAATTCTGCTGCCCTTTCTGCCAGTTCCTTTGAAGCTTCCTCCGACACATTCCCTGTCAGTTCCTCCGAAACTTCCTCTGTCACATCCTCCATCAGCTCCTCCGAAACTTCCTCTGTCACATCCCCCGTCAGCTCCTCCGAAGCCTCCTCCATCACATCCTCCGTCAGCTCTTCCATCAGTTCCGACAAAATCCCCTGGCTTTCTTCTATTCCCAGAGCCTCCTCGCGCAATATCTTTTCCCTTTCCTCTTTGGTCTTTGCCGTGAGCTTCTTTATCTCCTCCGCTATCTTCTCGCCCTTCTCCCTCGCCTCGTCCAGAATATGGCTCATCTGCTCACTGTTATAAGCATGCTTCACCGCCTTGATCTGATCCTCATAGGAATGTGCAAGTTCCAACTTATTTTCTATTTCCTCGGTCGATCCGCATTCCTTATTTTTCAGGCCTGCCTTCTGTTTTTCCAGCACAGCGATCTGAGCATCCCGATTCTGCTGACGCTCCGCCTTTTCTTCCCTGCTTTTCAACCCTCCATGACTGATCCTCTGAAAGATCGGTATCTTTCCCACATTCATCACTACAACACCCATTTTTCTGTCCTCGCTCATCTCTGTCTTGTATGATCTTTTGTTTACTGCGCTCTGTTCTTATCCGCCGCTTTCAAAATCTCTCTGTCTGGTATATCGGATAACATCTGTTAATCTTTAACACTTTTTCAATAAATCCGCTTCCTGTTTCAAAAAGCCATCCTGTAAAGAGGTGCACAATTTTTTTAAAAAGCAGTTCAATTTTGCACATAACCTGCATCTGCTATATAATGATCTCAGAAAACAGACGGCCGCAGAGCGATCCACCGGACACCTTTGTCCGGTAAGATCACAGCCATTTCCCGCTTTGTGTCGTGTTCTTTTCTCTCAGAAAAAGGTAGACTGCAAGTGAAAGGAGGAAAATATGGATCAAAAACAGATAGGAGCATTTCTAAAACAGCTCCGCAGCGAGAAAAAGATCACTCAGGAACAGTTGGCAGAGATCCTGGGCGTATCCGGAAGAACTATCTCGCGATGGGAAACCGGAAGCAACCTGCCTGACCTCAGCATTTTAGTACAGATTTCCGAATACTACGATGTGGAGATCAAGGAAATTTTAAATGGAGAAAGGAAAAACGGAAAAATGGATAACGAGTTAAAAGAGACATTATTAAAAGTTGCAGACTATCACGAACTGGAAAAACAAAGGGCATTAAAAAATGGTAATATTTCATTTATTATCATGTTTCTTATATGTGCCGCAGCCATCATTGTACAAGCGCTCCTTACAGGGGATCTTTCCCTGATAATCGGTGAAACCATCATCCTCGTCGCCGGCGGTTTCGTATATATTTTTGGTGCAATAAGGAGCGGTTCATGGAACGGCACACCGCTGAAAAACACGCCCAAAAAAGATCTCTCTGTAAGCATCATATGCTCCGGAATATTCAGTATCGTCTTTTATTTTCTGATTAAAGAAAAAGCGGATATACCACACACCGTCTTCGCAGCGGCAAGCTTTTTTGTTGTGGTCTCAGGAATATCTTTTGCTTTTCTCCGGATCATCTCCCGCCTTTCTTCCAAAAAGGCCGATGCGCTGAAAAGAGACAGGAACTGAAAGCAGATTTATTGTTACAGGCGCCGCAAGCGCCTGTACTTCGCCAATCAAAAGACTTTCCCTTTCACACCATCTTCATGATCCACCCCAGCAGATCCATATTCGTCTCATACCCTATCCTGGCCCATCCCCCGGAGCTTTCCAGTTCCGAACAGTCCACATAAACCATATCACAACATCCGCCCACGCCGGGTTGTTTCATAAAACCGCCGAACAGGATATAGATTCCTTCCGTCTTGGCACCGCACTCTTCCAGCATATCCTGCATTTCCCGCGCATCCACATAAACCCTGCGCTCATCGAAAGCCACCGCCTGCCGAAGCCTTTCGCTGTCCGGAAGGATCACATGGCATCCGGTATCGTCAAACACCGTGATATCCTCCAGCTCCGTATACCGCGCATAGGAATTGTTATGTATGACGAGAAAACCGCCTCCCACCAGCATCAGGCCTGTCACTAATATAAAAACTATATTTCTTATCCGATACCTTCTGAAATCCGCTATCTGCCGGATCCTGCGCTTCAGATCCCTGTAGCCGTCTTTCCCCGCCTCCCCCGCAAAAGCCGCAGATTCCGCAGGCAGCTTTCCCGCTCCCGCCGGACAGAGCAGACGAACACACTTTAACAATAACATGCCATAATCAAAGGCATCCTTACCGCTCCTCTGTATCGTCACCCGGTCACACATCTCCTCCAGATCCGCTTTCAGCACCTTCATGCAGAGCGTCAGCAGAAAGTTCGGCCAAAACAGCACACGCAGAACATCCCAGAGAAAAAGGCACCACAGATGCCCCAGCCTGATATGCATTTTTTCATGAAACAGGATCGTGTCCAGTTCCTCCCTGCCGTATGTCTCCACCATACTTTCCGGCAATACAATCTTCGGTGACAGCAGCCCCGTCGCAAAGGGTGTGACAGAGCTGTCACAAACATAGATATTCTCCCCGAGCCTCTCAAGCCCTCCCACAAAACGCTGCAGTTTTCTTCTTTTATAAAACAGATACCCGCCAAAAAGCGCCATCACCAGAAAATAAACCTTTCCGGTCAACTGGTGCCTGTAATTCCAGTCTGCCCACCACAAAAATCCCCTGACGCCGAATCTCGTCTCATAAAACAGCCTGAGCCCGCCTGTAAAAGGAAGCCACAAAAAGAAACTCCACAGAATCATCCTCTGGAAACAATGCCCAAGCAAAGGCAGTTTCCTCAAAAGCATCACGACAAAAACCAGTGCAATGGAAAAGAAAACACCCCTTCCCAGCTTCACCGTCACATAACAGAATATATAATTGAGCACATCACAAAGCCGGGTAAACCATGCCGCCATCATCTCTGCCTCTTCCTGTCAGACAAAATACCCTCCAGCTCCCTCAGTTCATCCTCTGTCAGCTCTGAACTGCCGATCAGCGCCGCCACAGCTCCCATCTGATTTCCGCCAAAATAACTCTCTATAAATCTGCTGCTTTTTTCCTTCTGGCAGTCTTCCCTTGATTTCAACGGATAATAGTGATAAATGCGGGCGTCCTTCTCATCTACCCGGTATGCCAGGATTCCCTTCTGACAAAGCCGGTTCATCAACACCCGCACCATTTTAGGGTTCATACGGTTCTCAGGCTTCATCCGCCCGATCACCTCCGAGGAAGTCAGCGCCTCCCCGCTCTCCCACAGCACTTCCATCACCTGCCACTCGCTCTCACTGGGTGTCAGCTCTTCTTTTCCCATCTCCTGTCCCTTTCTGTTCTTCCATCCCGATATACGCTCCCCCGACACAATATCATTTACCCGAACAGAGAATACACAACGATACCGCTTACAATAAGAACAAGCGCAGCCGCTTTCCCCCTGTTCATCTTCTCATGAAATATCTTCACGCCGAATACGGTGATATAAATATAACTGGTCGCCTCCAGGATCGGCCCCATGGAGAGCGGAATGCCCTTATATGCCAGGATCGACAGAAGGGTTGTCCCCACAAAAAGCACATAGGCAAAGATCACCAGCGGATTCAGATACTCCTGCAGGTGGGATTTATGCGGCTTATTTGCCTCGATCTTCAGCATCACCTGAGAAATAGCGGCAATAAACGTACCGATCAATATTAAAAGTGCATACATATATGTACTCATGCTTTCTCCCCCCTGTCAGACATCGCGAACAATATGATCCCGGCAATGACGAGCACAGCACCCGCCACTTTTCCCGGTGTGATCTTTTCCTTAAAAATAATAAGCCCCCACAGCATCCCCCAGAAGACTGTGATCGCCCTGTTGGCATAAGCCGCCGTAAGGGGCATGTTTTTAATGATCTGCTGCCAGAAAATGGCATAAACCCCCAACAGCATCACCACAAATCCATACATCATAATAAACCGAAAGCTCATAAACTGTTCCTGAGCCGCAATCTTACTGCAGACACTGCTCAGCGAAAATACAAGCAGTAAAATGTGTAGCAGTACATATCTTTTGATATTTGCTTTCATTCTTTTTCTCCTATTCCAGTTCCGCAGATACTCTACCAGTACACCTTAACCTTAAAACAATTTTCAGCCGCTTCACGTCTGCAAATTGTTTTGTGCACTGTCCGAGTATCTGCTCTCTTCTCACCCAAGTGCCACATCCAGCACCATCATCACCGTAAACCCCACGGAAAAAGCAATCGTCCCCACATCAGAATGAGGCTCCCCGGACATCTCCGGGATCAGCTCCTCCACCACCACATAGATCATAGCCCCCGCCGCAAAGCTTAAGAAATACGGCAGCGCAGGCACCAAAAGCCCTGATGCGATGATCACAAGCACCGCGCCGATCGGTTCTACCACCCCGGAGAGCACCCCGCATACGAATGCCTTCCACTTTGACATCCCTCCGGCGCGCAGCGGCATGGAAATGATCGCTCCCTCCGGAAAATTCTGGATCGCGATCCCGATGGATAACGCCAGCGCTCCGCTGACAGACACCGTGGCATTTCCCATCTTCAGCCCGGCGTAGACAACACCCACAGCCATTCCCTCCGGCAAATTATGAAGCACCACCGCAAACAGCAGCATCGTCGTATTTTTCAGGCCCGTGCTGGGGCCCTCCGGTTCCTTGCTGTTTCTGTGAAGATGCGGGATGATCCGATCTAAAAACAGTAAGAACAGGATGCCCAGCCAAAAACCGATCGCCGCCGGCGTAAAAGCAAGCTTCCCCATGGACTCGGACTGCTCCATCGCAGGGATCAGAAGGCTCCAGATCGAAGCAGCCACCATAACTCCCGCCGCAAATCCGGTAAGCACCCGCTGCACCTTATCGCCCAGTTCCTTCTTCATAAAGAAAACACAGGCAGAGCCGAGCGCTGTACCCAGAAACGGTATAAAAATACCTGCCGCCATGCTCATTTGCAAATTACTCATCATCTTCTATCTCTCCGTTTAAAAATGTCTGCTATAACAACATATGCGATGAGCCTTCATTCGTGCAAAACTCCTAAAATTCTTTTTTCTCTCCGGATGGTACAAAAACCCACGGCCCCGCATATGATAAAAGAAAGTATATCTTTATTTGTTATCAACAAGGAGTAATTTATGCATAATGCTCAGGAACAAAATAATCCATCCATTTCCTATCTTACCTGTTTTGACCGGATTCTTCAAGACATGATTCAGGGAATGACAAAACCCCGTCCCCGGGGCAGCATCTCCGGCTTATTTATCCGCCAGATGATCCCCCACCACGAAGCGGCCATCCGCATGTCGGAAAATCTGCTCCAGTACACCGCCCCGTCCGGCCAGGGATGTGAGTGCAATGATACATACGAAAAAGACCTGATCCTTCCACTGAACAAGATCGCCAAAAACATCATCGAAGAACAGACAAAAAGCATTGAAAACATGAAAAATGCCTTTTTCTGCTGCTGCGAACATGAAAACAACAATCAGGATATGCGGCGCTATATGACAGCCTTCCGTCCCATTGTCCAGACCATGTTTTCAGAAATGCGCAGGGCTCCCAGAACAGAACGGATTCCCTATGATTTCCTGCGGGAGATGATCCCTCACCATCAGGGCGCTATCAGGATGTCCGAAAATGCGCTCCGCTTCCCCATCTGCCCGCAGCTCATCCCTATTCTGGATGCCATCATCATTTCCCAGAAGGAAGGCGTCCGCCAGATGCAAAAGCTGTTGGAGACAGCATCCTCTCCCTTTGACCGGGATTACATCGGATAGTCTGTTTCCGTAGGATCCTCTATGAGCTGTGCCGCGCAGATCCATGCGCTCTGCCCTCCTGCTGCGATCTTCTGCCGGTACAGTTCATACCTTTCTCCTGAAAGCTCCGCTGTTTCTCCCAGCACGGAAAAACCATTGAGCGCTGTGGCAAGCCCGCTTCCCGCCGCCTTTACCACCGCTTCCTTCCCGGTCCAGATCCGGCAGAAAGCATCCTTTTGCTCCCCGCCTTCCAGATCCGCAAGCCGCTCATACTCTTCTTTTGTGAAAAAGCGCTTTGCAACCTTCAGATCAGCCCTGTCTGTAAATTCGATATCCGCTCCCAGAGGCCTCTCCCCAAAGGCAAGCAATACCGCATCCCGGCTATGGGAAATGCTGAAATGTACCGTCCCCTCTCCCTGTCCGTGTTCCGGAAAAACAGGCTTCCCTCCGGATAAGATGACAGGCTCCTCCTCAATGGAGAACCGCTCTTTCAATAAAAACAGCAGATACCCTGCAGCGATGGACTGCTTTCGTTTCATCCCCTGTTTTATCCTGTCGGCCTTCTCCTGACGCTGCCCGCTGCACAGGGCATACATCTTCTCAAGCTCCTCATCCGTTATCTTCTCCAGATACAACAGCCAGAGCGTGATCTTTTTTATTTTATATTCCTCTATTTTTATATTCATCCCGCATAATGCCTGTCCGTAAAATGCATCTTTCTAAGCCCTTTCGGATAATGATTTTTCACCATATTACCGCCGGCTTTCCCCCAGCCCAGGGGCTTTCCCTGCAAAAGCATCAGTACCCAGCCCTTCAGCCCTTCATTTTCCAACGTCTCCCCCCGCAGATAAACCTCCGGAAGTTTTACCTCCATCCACTGCGCCACATCCTCCTTTTTCAGCGTCATAGCCCAGGTATGGGAAGGCTCGAACCTGCCTTTTTTCGCCTCGCCAAGATACAGCCCGCTTCTCTGCATCCGCAGATTCCCCGTTTCCGGAAGATGTTTCGGTATCCAAAAGAGATGTTCCTTCCTCCAGATAAGCCTTCCATTACCCTCCAGTTTTACAAGATAACTTTCTCTCAGATATTGTCTGCAAAATTCCTGAAAATAATTCCGGTTATCCTGTTCCGAATTTTTTTCTCCGGCTCCCTTTCCTTTTATCGTCCTGCCCTGTTCTCTTCCTCCTCCGAAAGCCTCTGTTTCTCCGCCCTCCTTCACCAGCCTCGCCGCAAAATGCCCTTCGCCCCTCAACTTATGAGGCCACATCCGCACCGTCCCCGGCAGGCCGCCGGGACATACTCCCGCCTCCAGAAGCTCTTTTGATAAGGCCGTCTCATCCAAAGAAAACTCCCTATGCTCCTCCAGAAACCACTCTACAACAGCTTCATCCTCCTCCTTCGAAAAACTGCAGGTGGAATACACAAGCACCCCGCCGGGCTTCACCATCCCCGCCGCATATTCCAGAATTTCCCGCTGTCGTTCCGCACACATCCCCACATTCTCCGGCGACCACTGGATGAGCGCCTGCTCCTCCTTCCGGAACATCCCCGAGCCGGAACAGGGTGCATCCACTACTACCCTGTCAAAAAACAACGGAAAACGCTCCGCCATGCGATCCACGCTCTCCTTCAAGATCACACAGTTTTGAACGCCCATCCGCTCCATATTCTGTGCCAGGATCTCCGCCCGTGCAGGCACATATTCATTACAGACAAGCAGCCCCTCTCCCTGCATCCTTCCGGCGATCTGCGTGCTCTTTCCCCCCGGCGCCGCACAGAGATCCGCAATATATTCTCCCGGTTCCGCCCCCAGGAGCCTCACCGCTATCATCGCGCTGGGCTCCTGAATGTAAAACGCGCCCGCCTCATGAAAAGGGCTCTTCCCCGGCAGCTCTTCCCTTTGATAAAAATACCCCTCCTCCGCCCAGGGGATCCGCTCCAGCGTAAAAGGCATTTTTTCCTCAAACTCTTCTCCGGTGTATTTCAGCGGATTTCTTCTCAGCCCGCAGCTTCTCTCCTCCTGAAGGCTCTCTAAAAAAGTCGGCAGTTCCGATACCGAAACCCCCGACAGCGTCTGAAAAAGTTCCTTCATTTCTTTTATAAAAGCCGCCGGCAGTTCTATTCTTTCGCTGATATTTTTCAACTGTTCTGACATCTTTGTATCATTCCTTCTTCCTTATGCTCTGTTTCATCATGGAAGGAAATCCTGTTTTACAAATATTCCCTAATCCTCAGCACAATCTGTTCCCCCTCTTTCTCACTCACAAGCTCAAACAGATTTTCTTTTGTAGCAAACATATTCTTCGGGTTTCTACCAATGATCAAATATTGATTCTTACCATCAAGTGCAATGTACTTTCTTATGTCATCATCCAAAAGTATGTCCGCATTATCAATCACTATTAGCTTTTTTTCTGCATCCCTGATAATATCACCAATATTCTTCTGATAATCTAAATAGTTTAAGCAGACAATATCAGAATTCAATGCCATGCACTCTTTTATAAATGAAAAAGATGCTGTTTTTCCTGTTCCGGAATCTCCCATTAATAAAGTAATATTATTCGTAAATTCAAAATCCAAAACAAACGAGGTATGCTCTGTGAAAAAATGCTCCATTACAATTGGCTTACTCTTCATCACGCCACCACTCCTTTAATTCTTCATAATCACAAATTTCTTTCTTTCCAGACAAAGTTTGTACACATACTGCTGCCATTTCAAAAGGAATCAGTGCATAGTCACTATAGACATTACCTGCATCAAGATTATATACCATCTCCAGTGCATTATTTCCACATTCCTTCAAGCAAAACACTTTCTCCGGATTATATAGTACATTTAATACCGTTTTGCAACCGGATGATAACTTATCAACATCCAGGACAATATCATTAAATTTGGAGCATATTTTATACTTGCCGATTAATTTTGCCTCATCTATTATTCCAATAACTTTTTGGGCTCTATCATCAAGCTTATGTGCGGTATTTTGATTAAAATAAATATCGTTTAATTCTACATATTCCATATCTTGCGGAATATCATTTTTGTTCTTAAAAATTGTTATCATAATACTACCTCCAAGCCAATATTTTGAAATTGCATTAAAAGACTTGTTCCCTTATAAATATTCTGCATTTTTTCTTTAATCTGTAATCTACTTGCATCAAGACCACAAAGATCATCCTGCATTCGTTGTTCCCTCTCACAACATGATTTTATCCAACATTCACCAATATTACTTTTCGATACCTCAAAACCAGTATTTCTCGTTAAATCAAACAAAATCTTTGCAGATAACTGCTCTATATTATAGGTATCGACGTTTTCACTATATTCTACTATTTCACGAATATCCTTATAATTCAATTTATCATTTTGAATTGTTTTTACAAGTTTTTCTCTTGCAGCAATTGCATTTTTACGTTTTGTTAAAAACTCATCATCTGATGCATAAATCCATTTTATCAAATCCTTGAACTCAAGCAATATGTATTCAAAACATATAATATCCATCATCAGAACATTATTTTTGGTTCTCACATATTTTCTTAACAGTTTCTGTTCCATAACTACCTGCAGATTATCGAAAGAATTATCAAATACTATGACATACCTATTCTCGTCATCCTCTAACGCCTTAACTGCTTTTACCAGTTCACTATTATTTTTCTTGCTTTCTACTACTATTTCCGGACACAATTGTCCCATAAATGTCTGCCAAAATATATAACCCGATTTATCCTTCCTATCTTCAATCCATAAATATGTTTTCATTGTACACCGTCCTCAATTTTCTTCTGTATTACTATTCGTAACTGATAATATCATTCACACTGCATTCGAGATATGTACACACTTTCTCTAAAACTTTATTAGATACCGGCTCACCCTTTCCCATTTTGGCTACAGTTGCAGAACTCAATCCTGCATGTTCAACTAAATCCTGCTTTTGCAGTCCTTTTTCTAACAATATTTTCCATAATCCTATATATGATACCACCATTTATACTTACCTCGCTTTTATTTGTGGAACATGATAAAATTTCATTTTAAATTATAGCACTCAAAAAATAAATAATCTATAAAACCTTCATTCTTTCAAAGATTTTTTCATTTGCATGAAGATTTATCACCCATTGCCTATATTTCTAAAACATATTCACATATAATTGGGGTACTGCAGCTTCTACCATATAGCAGTAAAGCAAAAAGAAAAGCCTCAGAGCGCCGTTTAAAGCACACCAAGACTTATAGTTGCTAATATTAAAAGACTATTTTCACCAATTAATTCCTGCTTATGACAGCAGACTCATCGCTCCTTAACCGCATTCCGCTCCGGCAGCTGCGCCAGTACGATCGCCGCAAACATCATCACGCACCCGAACAACTCCCGACTGCTCAGCACCTCATGCAGCAGCACAAATCCGGCGAGCACGGAGATCACCGACTCCAGGCTCATGATCAGTGAAGCCACCGTGGGATTCATCCCTTTCTGCCCTACGATCTGAAGCGTATACGCCACGCCGCAGGACATCACCCCCGCATATAAAACAGGCTTCCATGCCGCAAGCAGCATCGACAATTCCGGCTTCTCAAACAAAAACATACAGATGCTGCACAAAATGCCGCAGGTCAGAAACTGAATGCAGGACATCTTTACCCCGTCCACCAGCGGTGAAAAATGATCGATCACCATAATATGAAAGGAAAAAACAACCGCACACAACAGCACCATGATATCCCCGGTATCCAGCTTGAGGCTCTCTGTCATACACAGCAGGTACAGCCCCGCCACCGCGATCACAACGCTGATACCAATCCGCATCCCGACTTTCTTTCCCGCAAAGATTCCAAGAACCGGAACCAGTATGATATACATCGCCGTAATAAACCCGGCTTTGCCGACCGTGGTATAAAGCAGGCCGAACTGCTGAAGGGAACTTGCCACCGCCAGGATCACGCCGCAGCTGATCCCGCCTGCAAGCAATGTTTTTTTGTCCTCTTTTTTATGTACTTCCCTGCCTTCCCCTTCCTTTTTCTGCATCTTTTTCAAAAAGAATATACAGGGAACAAGAACCGCCGCCCCGATCAGGCTCCTCGCCGCATTGAACGTAAACGGCCCCACATAATCCATACCCACGCTCTGGGAAACAAACGCCACGCCCCAGATCGTTGCCGTCAAAAGAAGAAGGAGCGACTGCCTTATCACAAATCTGTTCATACCAAAACTTCCAGATATCCTTTCATCTTCGTCATATCATAGCGGTCCAAAACACCCAGATTGGAATCGTAGTACTTTCCGTCAAAAGCAACCAGATAATGGCTGTAACGTCCCATTTTCTCCAGAATGATCGCACACTTTGGCAGTGTCACATCCGGCTCTCCGCAGGTATAGATGATCTCCTCGGAATGCTCTAATCCATAATAGTTCAGCGTATCGATGATCTTTGCGATGGTTGCCTGCCATTCGCTGCAGTGCATCACATTGATCGCTTCATCCAGCGTGATACCTGCCAGCATCGCAATACATGCCTGCCCGCAAAGCCCGTCGTGAGGCTGGATCAGACAGTCGATATGATCGATCTTCCGGATCGGATTGGATGTGCTGTAAGGACTGTCACCCACGCTGTTTTTCGTAATGCGGAAAGAAATCCTGTACTTCTTTCCGTAGGAAAGCTTCTCCATGATCTCAGGTTGTACCGGAATATTGTAATATCCGTTCTTCTTGGGCTCTAAATTACAGACAAACAATGTCTCACCGACTCTGACTTTTGCCGGCACCTCACCCTCTCTTTTACAGATTTCCCATACATTAAAAGGAATGTCGATAATGGCGCCGTTTTCACTCTGTTCAATTTCTTTCTCAAACGTATACTTCATACCAAATACCTCTCTCTCTGAAAATTATTTATATAGTATTATAATGTGTTTTTCCGCATTTTACAAGAACACATAAAAATAGATCACCGCAACCGCAACTCCCAGCAACATTCCCGCCATCACCTGAGTCGGCGTATGCCCCACGAACTCTTTCAGCTTCTTTTCCATGCTCAGTTTTGACTGTCCCAGTGCCTCTAAAAGTGCCACCATCTCATTCAGTATCTTCGCCTGTTTTCCCGTTTCCAGCCGCACTCCCATGGCATCGTGCATCACGATGATCGCCACGATACATGCCACTGCAAAAAGAGGAGAACCAAAGCCGCAGGTAAGCCCGGTCATTGCCGCCACCGCTGTCACCGTTGCAGAATGGGCGCTTGGCATCCCTCCATCCCCCATCAGTCTTGAAAAATCTATCTTTTTATTGAGCACCGCATATAATATCGTCTTGACAACCTGTGCCGTAAACCAGCTTAAAATACCCGCCCACAATATGTCATTTTGCAGTAATTCCTGAAACCCGTTCATATCTGCCCTCGTTTCTCATGCACCTTCCCACTCCCGAATCCGATAGGTAACGCCGAGCTCTTCGCAGATCTTCCTGCACTGCTCCTCCTCTTCCTTCGAGATCGTGGTCTCCACTGTTGTCATCACCACATTGGGCACATACTTTGTACATTCCCCCGCAAAAGCAAGCATCCCGTCGTATCCGCAGACGCCGAACTTACTCCGGACGATCTCCTGATACTTCTCTCTGTCAGGGTGGTTTAAACTGATGGAAACCGTATCGATCAGCCCCTCAAGCTCCGGCGCGATATTCCTGTCGTTGATCAGGGAACCCTGCCCGTTGGTGTTGATGCGGATCGGGCACTTCCATTCTTTCTTCACAAAGGCGGCAACCTCCTTCAATACCTCAAAAGCTTCCGTCGGTTCCCCAAAGCCGCAGAATACCACCTCGTTGTAATCCTCCCTGTGAAACTTTGAAAACTCTGCTATCACCTCCTCCGCTGTCGGCTCATGCTCCAGCCAGAGGCTCCCTGACTTCCCCATCCTGTCTCTGTCCTGCCGCAGACAGAAAGTGCAGGCACAGTTACATCTGTTGGTCAGATTCACATATAGATTCTGATGTACTTCATATAATATCTCCATTGCTATTCTCCTATTTCAGTTCCGCATAAGTCCTCCCGATACCTGATAACCGGCAGAACAATTTTCGTCTGCAATACAGCCGTAAATTGTTCTGAGGCATCGTCCAGACTTATGCTGTTTTTCACACACTCCGCAGAGTATGCAGAAACTCCTCAAAACAAACCCCATCCGTAAGTGGTATTCCCATTTCGATGGATTTTAAAATACATTTTTTGATAAACCTGCCCGCCTTTTTGACTGACTGCTCAAAGGGCACGCCGTTCACTGCATCTGCCGCTATGATCGAGGCAAAGATGTCGCCGGTTCCGCTTCTCTGGGTACCTGCTTTGATGGTGCGGAAGATCCGGGGCTCCGTCCCTTTTTCATAACAGTAATTCGCTATAAATTCTCCCTGAATGATACCGGTGATGACTACCTTCTCCGGTCCCATCGCGGAAAGCGTCTCCGCCAGCCACAAAAGCTTTTTCCTGCTCCATTTTTCCTCATAGGGAATCCCCGCCAGAATGCAGGCCTCCGTCAGGTTCGGCGTGATGATATCCGCCAGCGGGATCAGCTCCCGCATCTTCAGGCAGGTTTCCATCGAATAGGTCGGATACATCTTTCCGTAATCTCCCATCACGGGATCCACGATCACAACGGTATCTGTCTCCTTAAAATCCCTCAGAAAATCCGTCACGATAGCGATCTGCTCCGGAGAGCCCAAAAACCCGGTACAGATCCCCTGAAAATGGAGTTCCAACTTCTTCCACTCCTCCATATAAGGACGCATTCTCGCCGTAAAATCCTCCAGATAGAAGGACTTGAAACCTGTATGATTGGAAAAAACAGCAGTCGGTACAAAACAGCACTGTATCTTCATTGCTGAAATGATCGGCAGTTCCACCGCTATGGAGCACCGTCCAAAACCGGAAAGATCATTGATGACCGCTATCTTTTTCTGACTGTCACGAATTTTACCCATGTTGTCTCCTTCGTATCGCCGTATATCCTCAGAAGATCTCCGACCTGCGGCATATGCACAGCCCTGAGCTAAACTCTTACCATTCTATCACATTTTGTAAAAAATAAAAGGGAGTGATATAAAAAAATTGATATTATGGAGCTTTGCAGATATAATAATCTTTACACAAGAAGGAAGATGCCGGGCGCTTTCCGGATAAAAATATAAAATGAGGCCAGCATGAATATTTTAGGTATCATCGCGGAATTCAATCCGCTCCACACTGGACATGAATATCTGATGCGAAACCTGCGCCGGGAAACCGGTGCGGATTTTTGTGTTGTGGTTATGAGCGGAGACTATGTACAGCGGGGAGAGCCCGCCTTTTTTTCAAAGTTTCTCCGTACCAGAGCCGCGCTTTTATGCGGAGCCGATCTTGTTCTGGAACTGCCCCTTTCCGTCTCCACAGGCAGTGCGGAATATTTTGCGGCGGGTGCCGTTTCTCTGCTTGATCGGCTCGGATGTGTCACTCATCTCGGTTTTGGCAGTGAAAGCGGGGATATCCATGCATTTCATCTCGCCGGAAAATTGCTTTCCGAAGAACCTGCCGCATACCGGAATCTGCTACAAAAACATCTGAAAAACGGTATGAGTTTTCCAAAAGCCAGATATGAGGCGCTGTCCGCTTTTTTGAGCGGACAGACTGTTCAAAATGCAGATTCCATCGTTCTTTCTCTTTTGGAGGAGCCTAACAATATTCTCGGCACAGAATATATGAAGGCGCTGTATAAACTGCACTCTTCCATAGCTCCGGTCACCATAAAGCGGGCCGGTGCGGGATATCATGAAGGTATATCTGATGCCCCCAAATACATTTCCAGCAATACAGCATTCACTAAAAAAGATTCTGCTTTGACAGGTAATATATCCACCCATACATACGCTTCCGCATCAGGCCTGCGGGATGCCTTCCTCTCCTCCCCCGAACCGGCGGAAACAAACAGACTGCTGGAATCCTTTATTCCGCAGTCCTGTCATGCCCTCTATCTGGATGCACTGCAGCAAAAGCAATATCTGACTTTCGATGATTTCTTTTTGCCGCTTTATTATACCCTGCAGTATACCAATGCAGAAACCCTTTCGGGGTATCAGGATGTGACGCCGGAATTTTCCGGGAAGCTTCTTTGGCTTTTCCGGGAGTGTTCTTCCGTCACCGGACTCTGCGCCGCCCTGAAAAGCAAAAATCTGACATCCACCAGGATCAGCCGCTGTCTTCTGCACATCCTGCTGCATCTGACAAAGGATTCTGTCGAGACGGAAAAAGAACAGGGCTTTGCCCTCTATGCCCGGATCCTTGGTTTTCGCCGGGAGGCACAGCCGCTGCTCTCCTGTATCAAAAAAAACTCTGCCGTTCCGCTCATCTCCAAACTGGCGGATGCTCCCGGATATCTTTCACCGGCGGCACTTTCCCAGCTTCAGCGGACAATAAAAGCCTCCGAACTGTACAGGGCGGCTCTCCCTGCTGCCATGTCCGGAAGCGAATATACCCAAAATATTGTTATCCTGTGATCACTGCTGGGCATCTTTCATGATTTCCTTGATCTCAGGCACAGTCTTCCCCGCCTCACGCTGGGCGCGTATCCATTCCACCCGTTTCACGCTCTCGCTCTGCCGGTATCTTCTTGTCAGATTCTGTTCCGCCTGTTCAAAGGGCAGCATCCCCTCCTCCGTATAAAATTTCAGCGTGCTGTACCTGCAGCCGGTAAGCCTTGCCAGTTCTCCTATCGTCACATACTCGGATGCGAGGATCTTCTCCATTGTTCTTTGTCTTGACATATCTTTTCTCTTTCTATTGGTAAACGGGCAGCAGGCCTGCGCCCTGCACTGGAACCCGGTTGACCGCGATCGTCTTTGGCCAGATGCGGTAATACATATTATCGATCCGCAGCAGAGTCTCTGTCCCGCTCTTCACCTCTTCCACATAATGCCCTTTTTCTGACAGGAAGAGTTCCACCGCCTGACGCCTCTGTGCCGTGTCCGTTCCCAGAAGAACAAAATCTATAAAAATCGCCTGCCTTCTCTCCAAAAACGGAAACAGCAGATTGATTCCCTGAAGATACGGATTTTTGAACAACTGCCTCTTTCCCTTCAAAAAAGATTTCATCATCAGCTCCGCGCTTTTATGAAACTCCTGCTTCCATAAGATATCCGCACAGAGCGCTCCTGTCAATATGTCCTGCCCTTCTGTTTTCTGTTCCCTATTCTTTTCTTCCAGATTTCCCTCTGCACACAGGTCGACCATCCGCTCCTGAATCCGTTCCTGCTCCCGGACAGAACATATATCATGGATACATCCGCACTCCCTGATCAGCCAGAGAAGGCAGACGCACTCCAGTGTCACAGGACCATCCTCCAGAATCTCGCCCCGCAGCCCTTCCACTATGGACAGATAATCCTCCCTATCGGCACGGTATGCCTTCATCTCGATTCCCGCCGTGTAATAATTCATATCGCACCCCAGCAGATCTGGCACGGTCTCCAGTGCACCGTCCGCCAGCAGAGGCTCTGCCGCTCTCTTTTCCGCCTCTTCTAACTCCTTCCTCCTCATACCTTTTACTTTTTCCAGACCCGCTTCCAGTTTTCTTTTTATCTTCCCCACAGACAGCCCGTCTTCCTGCTGCAGTATCTCCTCCAGCACTTCCGCCATCGCGATCCCCCGCACCGCGGCGGACTTTGCTGTGGAACAATGAATGCAGGACTGACCATCCAGACTGACTATCGCAAATTGCTGAGATAACGTATATTCTTTTTTCATGCCCATCTCTCTCCCTGTTTTCTTTGTATTGCTTACTGTTTACTTCCTTTTACCTTTATAGTTTACTCTTTTGCTTTCTTCTTACTACTTATTACTTACTACTTACGATTTAACTTTAACAGGCAATGACTCACATGTCAAGAATATCCGTATATATTTTGTCCCCACAAAAAAGAACACCCTTCTCATAAAGGTGTTCCAACAAGAATTTATAAAGCGTTTTTCGGACAGTTCCTCACACATTCATAGCAGAGTATACATTCCGTTCCATTCTTCCTCGCCCTCGAATTATCGGTCATATCCACATCCATCGGACATACCTGTTTACATTTGCCGCAGGATACGCACTCGTCCGTATCGCATGTTACCCTGAGTAAAGAAAAATAACTCATCGGTTTCAGAAATACCGTGATCGGACATATGTATTTGCAAAAAGCCCTGTTGTCCCTGAACAGAAATGCCAATCCGATGCCAACAGCATAATACAACAGATTTCCTGTGATAAATGCCCAAAACATTATCCTCTCTATATGATCCACATGGGTAAGAAACAGTGCTGCAACAAACAGAAACGAGATTACAAATGTAATATAGCGGATCCAGCCGATCTTCTTTCTCGGCCGCTCTGGTACCTTATAGGGCAGGAAATCTAGAACCATCGCCGTCCAGCAGGCATACCCGCACCAGCCTCTGCCGAAGATCAATGCTCCAAAAATTTTTGCAACCGCATAATGAATTGTTGCAGCCTCAAATACACCTGTAAACAGATAGTACCAGAACCCTTCGATCTGCATATTTTCATTGCAGATCAGCCCCAGATAAACCAGCATATACAATCCGACTAACAGTTGTGTCACTCTTCTTGCATTTTTATATTTCCTGATAAACAAAAAGATACCCAGGGCAATAGAAAATCCAATGTAGCTGAAATTAAACAGATAAAACAGGTTATCCTTCACGATCCAGAGAGTGACCGCTATCGCTTCAAATATTGCCAGCATAATGACCGGCAGCCGGTATTTATTCACTTTCTTCCCCCAATCTTATGCTGGACGAATATTTATGTTCATCACCTTTGTCTTTACAAACGAAACGTTGCGAGTGGGCATTAATTTTTAAAGCTGTGGATCGGTGCCGGAATCCTGCCACCTCTGTTCACAAACTGCTCACACCCGAAGGAATTCACCGGCATGATCGGCGCGTGTCCGAGGAGCCCGCCGAATTCCACATTCTCTCCCACGCCCTTTCCGATCACCGGGATGATCCTGACCGCCGTGGTCTTCTGATTCACCATGCCGATCGCCATCTCATCTGCAATAATGCCCGCAATAGTTGTATCTTTCGTATCACCGGGAATGGCTATCATATCCAGTCCCACAGAGCAGACACAGGTCATGGCTTCCAGTTTCTCCAGCGTCAGCGCCCCCGCCTGCACCGCATCGATCATGCCCTGGTCCTCGCTGACAGGAATGAACGCGCCGGAAAGCCCTCCCACATAGGAGGATGCCATCACGCCTCCCTTCTTCACCTGATCGTTCAGCAGGGCAAGGGCAGCCGTCGTGCCCGGCGCACCGGCTCTCTCCAGCCCGATCTCACAGAGAATATCCGCCACGGAATCTCCGATGGCAGGCGTAGGTGCCAGCGACAGGTCCACGATGCCGAAGGGCACCTGCATGCGCCTTGAAGCCTCCTTTGCCACAAGCTGTCCTACCCTTGTCACTTTAAACGCTGTCTTTTTGATGGTTTCGCAGAGCACTTCAAAACTCTCGCCCCGCACCTTCTCCAGCGCGGTTTTTACAACCCCGGGGCCGCTGACACCGACATTGATGATCTGGTCTGCTTCCGTCACCCCGTGGAATGCGCCTGCCATAAACGGATTGTCATCAGGCGCATTACAGAATACCACCAGCTTGGTACAGCCCATGGAATCCCGGTCCTTTGTCAGCTCCGCCGCTTCTTTGATGATGCTTCCCATCATCCGCACTGCATCCATATTGATGCCGGTGCGGGTGGAACCCAGATTCACCGAACTGCACACCCGCTCCGTGCAGGCGAGCGCCTCCGGGATGGATGCCATCAACAGCTTATCCGCTTTTGTCATCCCCTTTGCCACAAGAGCGGAATAACCACCGATAAAGTTGACACCCACTTCGTGTGCCGCCCGATCCAGCACTTTCGCTATGGAAACAAAATCTTCCGCCGTTTTACAACAGGCTCCCCCGATCAGTGCGATGGGCGTGAGGGAAATCCTTTTATTGACAATGGGAATCCCGAATTCTCTGGAAATCTCCTCCCCTGTCGCCACAAGATTTCCCGCCGCTTTTATGATTTTCTGATAGATTTTTTCCTTACATTTTTCCAGATCCGCATCGATACAGTCCAGGAGCGAAATGCCCAGCGTGATCGTGCGGACATCCAGATTCTCCTTGTCTATCATTTCATTAGTCTCTGCCACTTCAAAAAAATTGATCATTTTTCTCTCCATTCCAGTTCCGCATATATTCGGTTATTAGATCCTGTGCATCATATCAAAGATTTCTTCCTTCTGGCATTTGATGACTACGCCGATCTCCACGCCCAAAGCCTTCAATTCCTCCGAGATTTCCGCAGATTTCTTGGATGCCTGCGCCGTATCCACGATCATCATCATGTTAAAATAGCCCTGCACGATGGTCTGGGAGATATCCAGAATGTTGATCCCGTTCTCCGCCAGATAGGTGCATACTTTTGCGATAATGCCTACTGTGTCTTTTCCTACTACTGTGATGATTGTTTTTTTCATAATGCTCCTCCGTTTTTATTTGTTTACTGCTTTTTTTATATTTCGTTTTAATCAGCCCGATAACTGAAAGTTATCGATTATAATTTACTTCTAACGACGCAATAACATTTTGTCTGCCTCTATGGTACACCTTCCGTTTTTCATTGTCACTATATTTGTTTTTTACACCTCAGCGAAGCGGACATTGCAAAAGCTGAACCTGCTGTTTTGTGGCATCCAGCGAAATTTTGCAGCCAATCGGCATTGTAAGCATAGGATGTGTGTGACAGCAGTCGAAATCGGCTAAAACGGGAATGGCGGGCGAACCCAGA
This sequence comes from uncultured bacterium, assembly GCA_947647735.1. Lineage (GTDB taxonomy): Bacteria > Bacillota > Clostridia > Lachnospirales > Lachnospiraceae > 1XD8-76. The sequence goes on from CANSLJ010000024.1 coordinate 65,049, forward strand.
ATCTCCAACAAAATTTCATATGGTTTTCGACCAGTTCCGCAATCGTCAAACTGTTCGTGCTTGCCTAAAATAATACCACTCACTCGGTCAAAGACTCCCGCCAGCTTTAATAAGGAGAAAGAACGCTCAATAGTAGAAGCATCTTTCAAAGAGTCCTCCAGCAAAAGGATATCACCCTCCTTTATTTCCGGCATATACTCAGTGCCGAAAAAACCTTCCATAGTATTCAGATTCCCTCCGATCAGCCTGCCTTGACTTTTGCCGGGACAAACAGTAATCCAACAGTTTCCCTGGCCCTTTTTCCCACGGTCCTGCTCACCCCAGTTGATGTATTCATCTGTCCATTCAGCAGGCATTTCATAGGTGTACGGAAACGACAGCCGTCCCTTCATCATGGCATCAAACAGACAGAAAGTTTCATCTACAAAAGGCGGCCACTCTCCGAAGGAGGCAGCCAAAGCAGGACCATAGAAGGTAGTCAGTCCCGTTTTTGCATAAATGGCAAGGAGCAGAGCAGTAGTGTCCGAGTAACCCACCACAACTTTAGGGTGCTGCTTCAGATATTCGTAATCGATATAAGGCAGAATAGAATTTGTATTGTTGCCCCCGATAGCGGCCATGACAATTTGAACGTCTTCGCAGTGAAGCAACTGGTTAAATTCATCCGCTCGCTGCCTAATCGTGCCAGAACGGTAGTTATCACTCTGTCCGTATAAACTACCATTTACAATCCGATACCCTTTTTTCTCCAAGTATTGAACGCCATGTTCATATCGGATGGGAACAGTCGCAGAAATTGGAGAAGAAGATGAGAACACTCCAACTGTTATGGGTTCCTTGCATACCATTGGATTCATTTTGAGACCTCCACAAGTTTTGATTTATCCCAAATTTAATACTTCTGCTTTATGCTGCAAGATCAACTCGCTGAACTCCTTCAATTTTTTTGTCATTTCACTTCCCATGTTTATCATAGATGTTAATTCCCCGCCGGATACAGCAGACTCCTCTATCGCAGATTCTAATATTTCCATCTTTCCTTTTCCATTACAAAGTTTGTTAAAAAAATCCCTTGCCGCTCTACCTGCTGTTCTTTCACAACCTTATACCCTCTCTTTTCAAAAAAAGGTCTTGCCGTAATAGAAGCATGGGTAACGATATTTCCCGGAACGGCTTGTTCTAACAAATCACAGAGAACAGCCGCGATCCCTCTTCCCTGATACTCTGAATGGACAAATAATCGGTTAAGATAACCTGTTTTATCAATATCTCCAAAGCCGATTATCACCTCATCTTCAACTGCTTCCAAAGTATAATTCTCCATGAAAGACTGATTCCATTCTTCTAAATCAACGATTTCTGCC
>CANSLJ010000025.1 GCA_947647735.1 uncultured bacterium
AAGGGGTTTCGGCCTCTTCCTTTTATTTTTGCCAACTATAATTTTACTTTAAGATTGACTTAACAATGATTCTCACAAAAAATCCACTTGCCAAAATGTATTTTCTTTAAAAATATTTTGTGCAGGAATCCAATCTTGTACCCCATCTCCTAATATAATCTTTCGTTGTGTTTTAGCCTCTGTTAAAATCCATGATTTAAGATATGTATATAGTCTTACAAAATCAGATATTATATAATATATCTCATCTAATACGTCTTCTGTCATAACTTGAATGACTTATGAAAATATTTTTTTCCATAATAATCCCCTTTATTTATGACTTGAAACTTAGAATTCATCCCCATCAACAATAATAGCTAATTTCCCTAAACTGAGAATACCACTTATTGATAATGATACTACTGTTTGCTTCAATATATCTTATCATATTATTTAAAGTCTTCTGGGGAATACGAGAGTTATTATTACTATGATAAACTTAATATCATAATTTATCTTCCCACAAAAAAGCAGGGACTCTCTCGAATCTCTGCTCTCTTAATTATTTTTTAACCGTCTAAAGATTTCTATACAATTCAGGATTAACATCATTAAAATTCATATCATAAAGCAATCCATTTAAATCATCTATTATAAGTCTGACAATATAAACTAACCCATTATTATTAAGTCCCATATTCTGTGCTTCATTTTCACTTACATATTTATTTTTCAAAACATCATTTACTCTTTTCACACTCTCAACCGTTACATTCAAATTTTTAAAACCACATTTTGTTTTAATAAACTGAACAATTGTTCCCCTTTCGATATGATCACACACTTCTTCAATGGATACCGTTTGTCCCTCATCTATCATCCTTAGTAATTCACCTGCAAAATAATTAAGTTGACCAAATATGGGTTGTTCATATTCCATAGAACCAATTCCTCCTTAAATCTTTTGTAATATAATAAAATATAACTTTCAAAAAAGCAATTAAAAATAAATTAATTTTGCAGAGAACTGTCTTACAGTTCTCCAACAAAATTATAAACAATCCTTACTTCCTGTGTCTTTACTCCGTCAATCTTCTTTAACTCTCCAATCAGTATGCGGTTAATCAGCCTGTTTAGCACAGCCTCGTCAAGTTCAGTAATAGCCGCATACCGCTTGATTTCCTCCATGAACGTCCGCACATCACCTTCCGAGTATTCTTCCTCACTGATAAGTGCCGCTATCTCCTGCATACGGTTCTGGTTCTTTTCCTGCTCCTTCTAATGACTCCGTACACCATCTCTGCAAATCTAGTCATGTCCACGGAATACTCCACAAAAACTTTACCCTAGTTTTGACTATTTATTCAGCCCTAGAATGTCAAAGTAAATTCCAATTCATATACCTATTTCCCCATTCTCCTTCAAATATCTCACTATTCGTTTAAACCCCTTTATTCTAAATCAAACCCCTTTATTCTAAATTCAAAAATATACGCCTTTTCATTTGAACTAATACATAAATAATACTCATAGAGGCCATCCCTCACCCTAAAAATTTCCACATCATTAATGACATAGCCCTTTAAATCAGAACACTTTGTAATATCAGAAGAAATATTCATCTTCGATAACGCATATTGAAGTATATGTATCTCTGGTTCCGGTACATCGTTTCTAATCGTTTCAACATTATTCCAAAATTTAGTATATATACTTCCATCCCAACTATAAGACTTCGTTTGCGTTAATTTATTATCGTTCCAATCATAGGTCGATGCGTTTCTCCAAATATCTTTTACATTGTGTCCATCAGAATCACTCACTTTTTCAAGATCCGTTCTCCCGCCAGATATCTCTTCCATCTCATAATCTTCTTCTGGATATCCGTCTTCTAATGCTGCCATTGGAGTCTCCTCCTGTCGTTCTAAAGCCTCCTGCTCTTCCCCCTGCGCCTGCTGTAAAGCTGCTTGCTCTTCCTCCTGTATCCGCCGTAAGGCTTCCTCTTCTTCCTCCTGCTGCCGCAGTGCCTCTTCCTGCCTCCGACGGATCATATCCTGCCTCTGAATAAAAGCAGTCTCTCCGGTAGTCTCGATTGCTTCGGCTAATATTTGAAGCTCCCCTTCTTCATCTTCTGCTTCTGCACAGGCATCTGCTAATATTATGTACACCTCTGAACGCCGCTCCGACAGCTCTTCGCTTCCCGTTTCGGCAATTCCTTCTTTTACACTTTTCAGCGCCCTCTCATAGTCTCCGTCGGCTATATATTGATCCACCAGCCCAGCATATGCTTTTATCAGAACTTCTTCCAACTCCTCGCTTCCTGTCTTCTCAATGCCTTTCCTTGCTCCTTTCAGCGCATCCTCGTAATAATGCAGCGCTTCACGGTACTCCTCCTTTTCATAATATTTCTCTGCCAACCGCATTGCTCTTTTGCAATGATAGGAATCACCTGTAAAGTAAACAATACTCCCTATTCCAAGTACCAAAACAACCCCTGCCGTCAAACCGGCTATGAGCAATTTCCGTTTTCCAAACATATTTCGGGCTTTCTTATCGCACCCTCCGTATATCGCTTGTTCCGCCTCTTCACCGCCAGACACTCCCACAGTTCTATCAATCACTGCTCCGCAATAAATACAAAATTTATTCCCTGTATCATTTTCTTTTCCACACTGTCCGCAGGTTATAGATGTCTCCATCGCAGCTCCACAGCAGTCACAAAATCTATCTCCATCTTCATTTTCTTTTCCACATTGTCTGCAAATCATGTTTCTTCCTCTTTTTATTTATTCGTTTATCGGTCCACAACCGTCGCAATATTAGGATCATAGCAAAATCCTTCTATCTCATATATATAACCATAAAACATCAGATCATATCTATCATACCATTTCCCGATCATCTGTCTTTCCATATCGTATGGTGACAGCGATTTCTTGATCACTTGACCATTTTCATCCAGGGTAACAGTCATCTCATGCTTTGTTCCATTAATCGCACTTCCTTCTCCTTTTGAAATATCTGTAGTCAGATACATCTTTACATGCACTACTACATTATGAAATTTAAGTTGTGTATTAACATCTTTTATGTTCATTACATACCAATATGTATAATACTCTTCCCCCTGGTTATCTGTATGCTCACGGCACTCTGTGTGTGGAGACAGCGTAAAATACGGCTGAAAATTAGATGCTGTGAGCATTATTCCCACCTGTTCTTTACATCTTTTGCATATCCCGGAATCTATTAATTCATGTCCCAATGCATATGCCTCTATTGTCTGACACCGATTACACATTTTATCTGTATCACAAGTCGCATACTCTATATTCCACTCATGACCTAACATCTCACCATTTGCTCCGCAGACACTGCATATTTGTGGCTCTAAGCATAAATTTCCTTCCCACATATGTCCCAGTGCCTCTCCCACTGTTTCTCCACAAATGGTACACACGGATGCTTCCATACAAGTAGGTTCTGTATAAGTATGTCCCAACGCTTCTCCACTTATTTCACCACAAACAGTACATATCTCCGGTTCTGTACAAGTGGCTTCCAACCAGTCATGACCTAACGCTTCCCCTCTCGTTTCTCTACCTTTCACACAGATTTCCGGCTCTGTACAGGTAGCTTCCAGCCACTCATGCTTTATATGCCAGCCTTTTGCCACCCCAAAAACCATCAGACAGACCACAGCAACAAAAATACCCAGCCCGCCAATAGCAATCCACTTTTTCAGATTAAAATTACTTTTTTCAGCAAAATTTGCAGGCTCCTGTTCGGCATTTTGAAACAGTGGTGCCTCATTTTCAATCCGATTTCCACACTCGGGACAAAATAAAGTCCCCTCATCCAACTGCGCTCCACACTCTTCACAGAACATTTTCATATCCTCCCATCTTATCAAATGAATGCAAAATCCCCTTTTCCCAACCAGAATAAAACAAAATAAAGGGTAGCTGTCGTCAAACAGAACCCAATTTTATATATCTTCCCAAAAATCCATTTACAGTGTACCCCCCCGAACCTTTCTGTCAAGTTTTTGACTTTTCTAAATACAATTAAAAACACTGCAGATTCCACTGCAATAAAAAATACAGCAAAACGGAATCTTTTTTTATTGACAACACGCTTCTCTCGTGTATAATATACCCTATAGGGGTATATAGAAAGCGAGGTTCTCTCTATGGAAACTGAAAAAAACTGCTGCAACGGCGACTGCTGCCTGAAACACAAGCACCGGGAAGACAAGGAATACCGCGACCTGATTCACCGCTTAAACCGTATCGAAGGACAGGTGCGGGGCATCCGCTCCATGGTGGAGGAGGAGCGTTACTGTGTGGATATCATCACTCAGGTCAGCGCCATTTCCTCTGCTCTAAATGCATTTAACAAAGCGCTGCTCTCCCAGCATATTAAAACCTGTGTTGCGGATAATATCCGTAACGGCAACGATGAGGTTGTGGATGAACTCTGTGAGACTTTAAAGAAATTGATGAAATAGTGAGCTGCGCTCACATTACATACACCCGAGCAACACATGATGACAGGGTGTATACGATACTGAAATGGAGGCTTTTATGATCAAAAAAGAAAAATTTGCGGTAACCGGCATGACCTGTTCCGCTTGTTCTTCCAGAGTGGAAAAATGCGTTTCCGCCCTCGAAGGTATAAGTACATGTGAAGTCAATTTGCTAACTGGCAGTATGCAGACTTCCTATAATGAAGATGTCTTGAAAACAGCAGACATCATCGCAGCCGTGGAAAAAGCAGGCTACGGCGCATCTTCCTTATCTACCACATTGGGTAATAACGCAGCAAAAGATTCAGGTTCTACCGGAAATTCCTTACAGGAAACCATACAGAAGGCAAGAAAGGAAATGAAATTCCGCCTGATCTGTTCCTTTGTGTTCTGGATTCCGCTAATGTATGTGTCCATGTACCACATGTTCTACGAATGGTTCGGACTGCCGGTACCTGCCTTTATTATGCACGCTTTCCATGGCCCCGAAAATACGGTTACCTTTGCCTTCACACAGTTTTTACTGCTGCTGCCGATCATGTACTGCAACCGGGGCTACTTTATTCACGGATTTAAAAACCTATTCCGCAGAAGTCCCAACATGGACTCTCTGGTTGCCGTGGGCTCTGCCGCCGCTGTTGTTTACGGTGTCTTTGTCATCTACCGGTTAAGTTGGGGACTGGGACATCAGAATATGGAACTGATCGAACGCTATGGTATGGAAATCTACTTCGAATCCGCTGGAACAATTCTAACACTGATCACACTAGGGAAATATCTGGAAAGCCGTTCCAAGGCACAGACCAGCAAAGCCATCGAAAAATTAGTGAGTCTGGCGCCAAAGACTGCCCTTGTGCTATCCCTGGAAGGAACAGAACAGGAAGTTCCTGCCGACCAGGTCAAAGAAGGCGATATTGTGATCTTAAAGCCTGGTGCTTATGTGCCGGTGGATGGTGTAATCACCTCCGGTTCTTCCTCCCTGGATGAGTCTGCCATCACCGGTGAAAGCATCCCCGTAGAAAAAACCGTAGGTGATACCGTTATCTCCGCTTCCTTAAATAAGAGTGGCTATTTCCAGATGAAAGCGGTAAAAACCGGAGAAAATACTACGATCAACCAGATCATCCGACTTGTGGAAGAGGCTAGTGCCTCCAAAGCGCCCATAGCTAAACTGGCTGATAAGATAGCGGGTATCTTTGTTCCCACCGTTATGTGCATTGCACTCCTTGCCTTTTTCATCTGGATGCTTACCGGAGCAGGCTTTGAGTTCTCTCTGTCCATCGGTATCTCCGTGCTTGTCATTTCCTGTCCTTGCGCCCTAGGGCTTGCTACTCCTGTCGCTATCATGGTAGGTACCGGGAAGGGCGCGGAAAGCGGCATTTTGATCAAATCCGGAGAAGCGCTTGAAACCGCCCATTCTGTGGATACCGTGGTGCTGGATAAAACCGGTACTATTACGCAAGGGAAGCCAGAGGTTACGGATATCCTGCCTCTTGGTATATCCCAAGAAGAACTACTCCATGCAGCGGTCATGCTGGAAAAACAAAGCGAGCATCCTCTGGCAGAAGCAATCCTGCAGTATGCGGATCAGGTTATGGAATCTTCCCTCTGGCAGGCAGAAAAATTTGAAGCCCTCTTTGGCAGAGGCATCCGCTGCACTTATCAGGGGGATACCTATTTTGCCGGAAACCAAAAACTTCTAAAGGAGGAAGGCTTTGATCTTGCTTCTATAGAGGCAGAGTTTACAAGGCTTTCCGAGGAGGGAAAAACGGTACTGCTTTTTGCAAAAAAACGCAGCGACAATCCGCCAGACAATTCTGCCATACTTGGCATGATCGCTGTGGCTGACGTCGAAAAACCTTCCAGCGTAGAAGCCATCCGCCAGTTTGAAAAACTGGGGATAGACGTCGTTATGCTCACTGGCGACAATGAAAAGACTGCCGCCGCCATCGGCAGACGACTCCACATGAAACATGTGATCGCTCAGGTACTGCCTCACCAAAAAGAGGAAAAGATCCGTGAACTGATGGAGCAAGGGCACAAAGTCGCGATGATCGGGGATGGCATCAACGATGCACCCGCTCTCGCCAGAGCGGATGTGGGCATCGCCATCGGCGCGGGAACTGATGTTGCCATCGAGAGCGCGGACGCTGTGCTCATCAAAAACGATCTGATGGATGCCGTCAACGCGATCCGACTCAGCAAATCCGTGATCCGCAATATCCGGGAAAATCTGTTCTGGGCGTTCTTTTACAACAGCATCGGCATTCCTCTTGCGGCGGGCGTGCTCTACCCGGCTTTCGGCCTGAAATTAAATCCCATGTTCGGCGCCGCCGCCATGAGCCTCAGCAGCGTATGCGTTGTATGCAATGCGCTCCGGCTCCGGTTCTTCAAACCTTTGAGAACAGAAAACGCTGAAAATAAAACCATATTGCAAAATACGCCTGCAAAAACTATGATCGAAACAGGCGAAAATAATACACCAAAAACAACAAACACAGAAAAAGGAGAACAAACCATGAAAGAACTTACTTTAACCATCGAAGGCATGATGTGCGCACACTGTCAAAAACACGCTTCGGACGCTTTAAACGCATTAGAAGGCGTAACTGCTGAGGTAAATCTCGACGAAAAGAAAGCCTATGTGAAGGCAGACCATGAGATTGCTGATGATGTTTTCAAACAGGCGATCGCTGATGCCGGTTATGAAGTGACCGAAATCGTAAGAGCTTAATCTACCTATAAAGCCGCTGCTAAAAGTTTCTTTGGCAGCGGCTTTTCACTCCTCTTAAACACATTTTCCGTCTTTCCTGCATATCATAAAATAAGACTCCTCATAGGAAATGCCATGAAAAAAGCTGCCATTATCGGTTCTCCCACACTCCATAAGAATTATCAGTCCGCACTGGAAAATCTGTCCTGCAAAACTGTCATCCTCACCGATTCCTTTTACATTGAAAAACACCCTGATGCCTTTGACGGCCTGCTCCTTCCTGGCGGCGGTGACGTGCCCTCCTGTCTTGCCGAATACACAACTTCTTCCCAAACCTTCGATCTGTCTCTGGATTTAGAGCAGCTCCGCGCCCTGCATCTTTTCCACAAAATGAACAAGCCCATTTTAGGCATCTGCAAAGGTATGCAGCTCATCAATCTCTATTTCCACGGCACTATTCGAGAAGTTTCAAACCCAGGTCTGCATCGCAGCCCGGAAAAGGACATTTTTCACCCCGCTGACAATCTACCCGGCTCCTTTCTCCATGCCCTCTACGGTACCCACATGCTGATCAACAGCAGCCATCACCAGTGCATCGACACCATCGGCAAAAATTTGCAGATCATTCAGTATGCCCATGACAAAACGGCAGAAGCCATCTCCCACCTCTCTGCCCCCATTATAGGAACACAATGGCATCCAGAAAGGATGCCGAAGCTTCCCCGTCAGGATGCCAATCTTTTATTTCAATATTTTATTTCTCTTCTTTAAGATTTACGATCCGCACTCAACCGATATGCAGATCATCCGGCAAAGTGCTTTTTTGATGCCAAACTTCGACCGCTTATCTCAACCCATTATACTGGTTATAAGCGACAGACAGCTTATTTGTATTCTGGATCACAAAATTCAGAGCAATAAAAGGCCCAAGGCCGCAGAGAAGTGATCCAAGCAGCACCCACAGCAGATACGTCGTACCATTTTCCTGAATAGGCACATTATATCTGGGACCGTTAGCCTGCAGACGATTTGCCAGCTTATACCACCAGACGATCGTGTAAATACCACAGGTAACCATCCCGAGTAAAATGAATGCGACAATACCACTTGTGTTCTCTCCATCGCCTTCACAAAGATCATTTACATCCTCTGCCAGTTTATATACAAAATAATACGAATAAATACCGCATGTAACAATAGAAAGCAGGACATACATCCAGATGCTCCTGTCTGTCTTTTTCGCTGTCATGCCGCGAGGCGGTGTTGTCGGCATTCCGTAGCCTCCCATGGGCGGCATGCCATACCCCGGTGCCGTACCTCCCTGAGGTGGTGCCTGATAACCTGCCGCTCCGCCTGTCGGTGGCGCCTGATAACCCGCTGCGTCTCCTGCCGTTTGATAACCTGCCGCAGTTCCCTGAGGCGGCGCCTGATAGCCTGCAGCCGCTGCCTTCTGCCTTTCCGCATTTTTTGCAGCCTGCTGTTTCTGCAGTTCCTTTGCCGCACCTGACAACTCGGAAAATCCTTCCGACATGCTTGCCGTAAAGCTGTCTTTCGTCTCGCCCAACAACGGCGCACAACCCATAGCATACATCAAACCGAAAAGTACCACCGCCGTAAAAATATATCCAAACCAATAAAGAAAAACTTTTCCGTCAATAAAACCGCCAAAGGTGATCAAATTCGCTATGATTTGAACGATCAACGATAAAAATCGGAGTGCCACGCCCAAAATCGCTCCACCAAACACCAGATTTCTCAACTTGCTGCTCCACTTCCACGCTGATACCGCCGTACACAGCGTCATCACAAGCGCTGACGCAAACCCGAGTGCCGCGGCGATAAAATATCCGATTCTCAAACCAAATAACGTAGAAAACAGACCTGGTATCCGCCTCAATGCTGACACGAGAAAGAAAACAGCAAACACGCCGCACACGATCCTCATTACCATTTCCAAATTATTGTTTCCGTTTTGAGCGCCGCCCGCCTTGTTCCCCATAGAACCCGCCTGTTCAAAAGATGACGCGCCCGATGTCCAGGACTCCCCACTGCCCTGGGATGTACCTGTATCCGCCTGCCTTCCATTGCCCTCAACGGGCGTTCCACATTTCGGGCAAAACTTCTGGCCATCCTCCAGGGAATTTCCACATTCCGGACAAAACATATTTTCTCCTCCTTGTAATCCATTCTCTGCACATACGTACAGTCTGTTGTATTTCACTTTTCATTTTCCACAAACTATTGTAGGTCCCCCATTCTACAGTGTCAAGCAACGCATCCTCTTTCCACTCAAAGTATTAAGTATGTTGTGTGCGACGGTTTGTATACGCTTTTCTTCTTACAATCCCCGATTTCATTGACAAACCGCATGTATTTTTGTATGATTATACACAGAATTCTACCATAAGCGTTGCATGTTCATTTCACCTGATATTACATAACAACGACTTTCTAGAAATACATTTTTACAGGAGGAGATATCAATTATGCTAACATGTCCCAATTGTCATGCATCGCTGGAAGACGGAGCCAGATTCTGCGATTCCTGTGGTGCACAGATTCCGACAGTTCAGGCTCCGGAACCGAAGCCTATTTACTGTCCTCATTGCGGAAAACCAACCACTCCGGAAAACCTGTTCTGCCCGGAATGTGGAAAACCCCTGAACGGAACCGATACCAAGCCAAGTCCAACCCCAAAAATCGAGGAAAAGAAATCTAAAAAGAGACCTAAAACAGGTGTTATCCTTGCTGTTCTCGGTGTTGTAGTCGTTGCCGCTCTTGTATGTGTCTTTGTATTCTCCGGCTCATCTACCGGCGGTTCTTCCAAAAATTATGCTCTATACATAAAAGATAAGGAAATCTATTATACGGGATTTTCCAAAAACGATCCCAGGCAAGTCACATCCAACCTGTTGGACGGGGATAATTTTGACAATTACGACCTTGCCGTCAGTACCAATGTTCTCGGCGCGGCATGCCAGCTCAGTGAGGACGGCTCTTTATTATTTTTTCCGGACAGAGTCGGGTACTACGACGACGGTTTTTCTCTTTACTATCGTAATATAAAGAAACAGAAGGAAGAAGCTGTAAAGATCGACTCCGATATACTATCCTACTCCGTGAGCAAAGATGCCTCCGCCATCACCTATCTGAAAAATGACACGCTCTACCAATATGACAGGAAAAAAGATGACAAGCAGAAAGTGGCAAGCGACATACAGCGTTATTTCGTATCCGACGACGGAAAAACCATCCTGTATCTAAATTCAGAAAATGTGCTGTACTGCACAGTAAGAGGCGGGGACCGCGAAAAGATCGACAGCGATATTGCCAGCCTTGATTATGTTTCTGAGGATCTTTCTCTTCTGCTTTATATAAAGGATGGTACCTTATATCAAAAGAAAAATGGCAAAGACAAAGTCAAGATTTCTTCCGATGTAGAAAGTGTGATCACCTCTTATGATTCCGGAGAAGTTTACTATGTAAAAGCGGATGCCGTAGAAGTTCCGCTGATGGATTATGTTTATGATGATAAGAAAGAGGCTGACGCTTCCCTGACGGAACCTAAAGCCCCCAGTTGGAGCGATCCCGACTACGATGCCAAGTACGAAGTGTATGAGCAGGAATATGAAGAATACCGTGCAAAAGTAAACCGTGACAGTTTCCGGGAAAGTTTAGAAAGCCAGAAGATACAACAGAAAAATTATACACTCTGCTATTATGATGGCGAAGAAACAACTACGATAACGGACTCCTTCACCTACTCTTCTTATGCTTATGCAACAGACAAACCGGTCATCACCTATACTGCTTATGATCAATCTGACGACATCGGCATAAAGCTTTCCGACCTGGAAGGGACTTATGAAGTCAACGACATGGTCACAGAAGCGCTTTACTCCGCTGCGGAAAGGTATATTTCCGTTGGCAGTACCGCCACCTCCCTTGATCTGGAGGAAGCAATGGGCTTTTTTATATCTTCTGATGGTAAAAAACTTTATTATCTGGACGAAATACCAGAAGGCAAAGATTACGGCGAACTGTATCAGGTCAACATTTCCTCCTCCGGAGAACTTGAGGCGCCCGAGGTATATGATACGGATGTTTACACAGACTCTATTCACCTGGTGGGAGATGATAAACTCTTATACTTTAAAGATTACAAAAACGATAAAGGCGAACTGTACATCGATAAAGAAAAGATCGATTATGATGTCGACCTCTACAGCGTCCACTATGATAAAAACAACGACTGTATCACCTACTTTATCGACTGGAGCAGCGACAAAAGCTACGGCACTCTAAAAGTCTTTCACAAAAAAGAAGCTAAAAAAATTGCCGACGATGTACACTCCTATTTCTCTTTACCAAACGGAAATATACTTTATCTCTATGATTACAGTCAGAAATACTACCACGGAGATTTGTATTTGTGGGATAAAAAAGATACGGAAAAAATTGATGACAGCGTTGTCTGCATTATCCCTGTTTATTAAACGATCTGCCGGAAATGCAGATGCGATCTACTAATAATGAATAACCTATAGAAGGAGTATCTAACATGAAATGTCCTAAATGTCAAACCGAAAATCGAGATAGCGCAAAGTTCTGCACGAAATGCGGATTTAAACTGGCAGACCTGAATAAGCAACCTGCGCCGGAAGCCGCACCGACAGATGTTCCACATACCTGTCCCTCCTGCGGTGCTATTGTAAAGCCAACTGCCAAGTTCTGTACCAGTTGTGGCAGTGCTATTCCTCAAGTCGCTCCGCAGCCGGTTGTGATCCCTGAACCAGAGCCTATTCCGGAACCCGTTCCCGTTCCTGAACCGGAACCTATTCCGGAGCCTGTTCCCATTCCCAAACCGGAACCTATCCCGGAGCCTGTTCCCGTTCCTGAACCGGAACCTATTCCGGAGCCTGTTCCCGTTCCTGAACCGGAACCTATCCCGGAGCCTGTTCCCGTTCCCGAGCTGAAACCTATTCCGGAGCCTGTTCCCATTCCCGAACCGGAACCTATCCCGGAGCCTGTTCCCATTCCCGAACCGGAACCTATCCCGGAGCCTGTTCCCGTTCCTGAACCGGAACCTATCCCGGAGCCTGTTCCCGTTCCCGAGCTGAAACCTATTCCGGAGCCTGTTCCCATTCCCGAACCGGAACCTATCCCGGAGCCTGTTCCCGTTCCTGAACCGGAACCTATTCCGGAGCCACAGCCGGCATCTACAAAATTTTGCAGGCACTGTGGCCGCCCATTAAAAGCAGAAGCAAAATTTTGTGCAAAATGTGGAACTCCTGTAGAATCTTCGACTCCCCCTAAGCACGACGGGGACCACCAAGAACACAGTAAGGATGACCATAAAGAAAAGAAAAAAGAAAAAAAGAGTCCTGCTCTTATCATCATTTTGATCCTGGTGATCCTGCTATTACTGGGCGGCGGCCTTTTCCTGCTGATAAAAACCAACGTCATCGACTTTTCCAAAGACCCTTCTGCATCAACGGAGGAGGATTCAGAAGCCATAACGGAGGAAGGCACAGATGAGAACACGGATTCCGAAGATGCGGAGCCAGACACAGAAGAAGATCTAAGTGAACTGGAAGGAAAACTCGCTCCCATCACTGACCAGGTAACTGCAGCAGAGGGAAAAATAAACAGTGAAGATTACGATGGTGCCCTCACCGACCTAGCAGCGGCTTTGACAGCCTATGCAGACCTTGCATCTGAATACAGCTCTCAATCCGCTGTAGATGCAATCAATCCGTCTGCGGAAAATGCTTTTTCTCTTTACACAACAGCTACCCTGAAACAGGTAGAAATATGGGAAAATCAATCCGTTACGGCACCCCTGTACCTGCAAATCGACGCAACACTATCAAACGCTGTTGATTTTGCTGCACAGCTTCGGGAAAGCAACCTGACGATTTCTTCCGATGAGCTGGATCAAAACTATGAAGCATTTCCTGGCAGATATAAGGAAAACTATATCCTGACCTTCAATGATCTCCGAACGGGTGATGAATGGTCCCGTACTACCGCATGGCAGTATATGCAGGATGCTGCTTCCGTAGGTCTGGTAGATAGAGATAACCCGGATGATCCGCTCACACTGCGCTATGCTTATGCTTTCGCCTGGATCACACAAAGAGATATCAGTGAGGGAATGAACGATGGCAGTATGACAACGGAAGATGCTATCTCTTATATTCTTTCCTACGCCGAAAATATGGACTACAACCCTGTCCTTATAAAAGATCTGGCACACTATTATAATACGATTGGCGACGCGGATCGTTCATCCATTATTCAGGATGCCTGCAAAGATCTCTATAATTATCTGGCAAATGAGGAAAATATTTATATTAATGCAGAGGAACTTTTCGTTCCCGGCAGGAGCAGCTCCAATGCCTCCAGCACGATCGCATTGAACGACTTCTGGTACTTTAACGATTTTGGAGAATACTCTCCTTCCAATACGAACGGTGTCAGCCCTGAGGGAAGGGCGTATATCCGTAATCTTTTTAAGGAGGCAATTAATTCTCTTTAAAAACCATGAACAATACGCGTACTACTCTCAAAAAAATAAAACGCACACTGAGAAAGAAAAGAAATCTTATTTTACTTGCCTGCATAACAGCAATATGTCTTTGCACTACCTCTGTCACTGCGTTTATTCTTCTTAATAACAACAGTTATGAGATAATCATACCGGAGGCGGAACAAATTCCGCCTCCAAAAGAGCCCGCTGCATCTGAGAATGATGCACAAACTCCTGCGGAGACGGAAGAGTCCATTCAATATCCTGAACCGGATTACAATCTTACGCTGGAAGAAATCTATGTCCCTTTAGAGGGGCTCAGCAGAGAGTATAAAATAGCCTGGGTCAGCGATCTTCACTTGATCACAGATCATGAACCCGGCGGTGTTTCAGAAGGCTCCATGATCAAAATAAACAACCGGTATAAAACGCTTTCCGTTACTGATGACGGAGTACACGCGGAAGATTTATGGCCGGATATCGTAAAATGTCTGAATACAGGCAATTATGACGGCATTATTTTCGGCGGTGATATGATGGATTATTGCAGTGTCTCCAACATGGAAACTCTGAAAAAAGGATACGATGAACTGCGGTATGACAAAGAACATATCCTGTATATCCGCGCTGATCACGACTATGGCGCATGGTATGTAGGAGATAATTTTACACAACAAGATATTTATCATCTTCACGAGGAACTCGATGGGGACGATCCAGAGAAAAAATATCTGGATTTTGGTGAATTTGTACTGATCGGTATCAATAATTCTAATAAAAATATAACAGATGAAAACTTTTCTATCGTGGAAAAACAGTATGAAAAAGCCGCAAAAGAAAAGAAACCTGTCATCGCGGTTACCCATGTACCTTATGGTTCCAATGTTGACAGCTCTCTAAAAGAATTATCCATGAAAGTCAGAAACAAACCCTACTACTGGGTCGGTCCTGACTACCAGCCGAATGATACAATGTGGGACTATCTCAACTTTATTTTCAGTGAAGATACGCAGGTAAAACAGGTTCTTGCAGGACATCTCCACGCTCCTTGGGACGGCATGATCACAGATCAGCTCCGGGAACATATCTTCTCTCCCGCTTTCAGCGGTACGATCGGTGTAATACACTTTGTGCCGGAGGGGACGGATGTGGATACCTCCACCTATTTTTCCAGAAAGTATTTTTCGGAAGAAACACCGGATGAGCCCCAAAAAACATCTGATAAAACAGATAAAAAAGCGGAATCCACAATATCCGGAAATAATAAATAGCCGCCTGCACGGCTATTTATTATTTTCAGATATGTATGTTAAATCCCCATATTCTGTGGTATCCAACCGTTCTTAATGATCTCCTGTTGTCTGAGAAATCTGTTTTCCACCTCCCCCGGAAGCTTTATCCCCAATCTTGTCATACTGTCCCTGTATTCTATACGAATGGCTTTCATAAACCGGTAAATCTCAGTGATAAGATCCAGCCACTCATTATGCGCCGCTACAGTGCGCTTCATTTCCTCCTGCGAAAAATCCGCCTCCCAGTTGATCAGACATTGTCTTCTAAGTGCTGTAATACCGATGTATAATGTCACGTCCAATGACAACCTGCACCACTCCCGCATGAGATCTTCATAATCATTTTCCAGAGATTCCTTTTCCCTGATCCACTGCCTGATCTCGGCAGACGGCGTATAACCCTCTTTTGTCTCATCCTCTCTGCCGATCACTTCCGCATTTTCCGCCCATTTTTTTGTGAGCTGTTCTGCTCTATAGTAAATATACCGGCTTCGCTCTGTAAACCCGTCCTGCCTTTCTGAAAACTTCATCTTCATAATCTTCGCGCTCTGCAGCATATTTGCATGGTACAGCGTATTGCACAGCATGCACTTCAACATATGTGCATTGTCTATAAAATCATCATCCTTATAGGCTGGCACCTGTATCTCGAAAGGTTTTTGCTGTTCCTCATAACTGATCAGACATTGTCCCTGCCGCAGTGTCCCCATCCGCTCCAACTGTACTTCATCTGCGGACATTGTCGCTCCAAGCAATTCCCTCTCATCCTGCGATGTCAGCCTCAGCGCGATCTTCAGAGATGTATTTTTCACCACCTCCGGCGCCATTGCTGTCGGAAGCTGATCCGCAACGACCATGCACTCTCCCAGCGCTCTCACTTCCGCGAGCATTTTAGTGATAAACGCCGTTGCGGATATTTTCGGATCGGTGACCCCCGCCTGCTGGACGCTGGTATTCGCAATGAGGTTGTGCGCTTCCTCCAGATATATGGCATGCCTCGGTTTCCCCTCCAGCTTCCTCCCGTCATAGATTGAGATATCCAAAACTTCTCTGATCAAAGTCAACAGCATCAGTGTCATAAAATTCGACGGCCCGCTGCCCAGAGATGCCAGTTCTATTACCGCGCTCTTTTCGAGCCACTCTTCCGGAAGAAATGTCGACTTTCTGACATCAAAAATATCCCCCATCTCCCTGTTCAGCAGAGAACCGATCCGCACCTGTAAAATAGACTGCAGATTACTCCTGACTTCCTCCGCATACTGATATTTATCCAGCAGTTTCTCTATTTCTTCATAGAGCATCGACATGGTAGGGTATTCCAGTACGCCCTGATTTACCATCCCGGGAAGCCACAACAGCTTCTCATAACAAAGCTGGATCCCCTCCGCCAACAGCATCGGCATGGGCGCATCCAACTGAAATGTTCCATAAAATACATCCAGCAGACGATTGATATGATCCGCCAGTTTCATACCCACCGGAAATTCAAACGGATTGATATGCAGCGGAAATATACTGTTTGCCCCCGGCGAAAACAAAGAGATATCCCCCATAGCCGGATCTGCCGCCAGCATTCTGTACTCTCTCTTTGCCGGTTCCAGAACCAGCACCGGTATTCCTTCCCTGTGCATCTGGGAGATAAGGTACATCATCGTATTTGTCTTTCCGCTTCCGGGCATACCGGCAAGAAAAACATGCTTATTTAACTGCCGCCACGGATAGCAGATCTCATGCCCCTGCGTATCATGCCCCAAAAGCATGCCTTCCATCCTCTCCGGAATCGTCTCTTTGGGCATCTCAATAAATTCCCCCGGATATAGCACAGGCAGCATGACAAACGGAACCGCCTGCTCCAAAGTCATCAGATGGGGTAAATACAATAAATTTTCAGGCGCAGACGGATCGCTCCAGCTCGAAAATCCCGCCTCGAGCGCCTCCGAAATACCCTGCCCGAATCTTTCCCCGAACAGTGTATGATTTCCCTCCGACAACGCCTCACATGCCGCCGCATCCAAAATCTGCTTGGCAGTCTCCTCCGTTTCTCCTAAAACCTGTATATTTGCCAGAAAATGCGGAGACGCCATCAGCTCATCCATCAAGTCCTCATAAAAATCCAATGCCTTTTTCGCATTCTCATCACGTCCACCGCTAGATACGGCATTCGGCCCGGTCTTCACCTTAAAGGCATTCAGCTCCCTTAAATGAGGCAGGATAAACTCCAGACTCTTCTCCACATTCGTCTCATAATCCACCGGAAACAGATCCACACAATAGGCACAATGAGAACCGGAAGCCGCCATGATCCGCAGCATGGAATATAACCTTGCCTCCGCATTCATCTCCCATTGACTGACCGTATAAAATTTTCCCTGTCCATTCGCAGAGGAAGTGATAAACCGTTCTTTCTTCAACAAATTTATCTGCCAATCGTAATCATACCCGTCCAGTGCGCTGTCATCGCTGTATCTCAGTTCCTCATAATACGGCGCGAGGATCGACGCCGACATGATCTGACGCACACTCTCTTTTCCCGCTCCATCCGGCACATCAAACCGGAGAACCAGCTTCATCCGCTCTCCCTGCTCCTGATCCGGATCATACTGATAAATAAAATGAATACTTCCATGAAATAAACGCCCCCATTGATTAATTTGACGCCAAAACGCCCTGTGCTGAATGATCACACCGGAGGGACCGGTCTCCGACAGGGAAGCATATTTACTCAATGAAAAATCCGGGGCCTTCTTCAATTCATAATAACAATATTCCATAGCGATCCACCTTATCTCTGTTAACCAAGTATGTCTTCCAGCAGATGATCATAGCGGTCCTCCGCCTCGGCCATCTCCTGTCTCGCCTGCTCCACATGTCCCTCAAACTGGCCGGCAATACTTTCCGCTCTTGAGGAGGAGGATTCCGCCGTGCTGCCGCCAAACTCAGACACCCCTCTGACAGAGGAAAAATCCGCCGCCGCCCGCCGGCTCTTCCCTGCCTGCTCTGTTCCTTCCTGAACCGCATCGTTCGCCACCTCATAGCCGTTTTCCAGAATCCTGTGGGTCTCCGATCTCATGTGGCCGGCGCCTTCGTTTTTCGCCGCCTCTCTGGTCGCTTCCATCGCCTCAACGATATCATCATCCACATCCCGGTCCATTCCCTCGATGATCGATTTTATCTCCCGTACTTCTGATGCATCCTTTTCGCCCTGCTCTATCCCTTTTTGCTCTATCTGGGATGCCTTTTCAACGTTTTGTCTTACCTTTTCTACTCTTGAGCCCATAAAATCTTCTCCCTTTTAATATACTAATCTTCACACTCAGCGTACAGTATTCCGGCATATTTCTTTACTCTTACCACTTCGTCCAAAGATAACTCCAGCCTTTTCTTCCCTGATAAATCTATTTCCGGAAATTTGCCCAACGCCGGTATGACAAGATTGACAAATCTTCCTTCCTCATCTGTAGCAAAAATTTTTTCTATCTCACTCGCTCTCATATATCCTCCCTATTCACGAACATACACATAAATGCAATCTTCCCTATCATTTTTAACATGTTCAAATCTTTCAATATTATATTGAATTTCCGATGGGGCCAGCACCTCGCTTTCCATTCCATTATAAGCCGCAAGATGTGTAATGCTTACTCCGCTTTTATTTTCCGGTAAAACAAAGATCATTTGAACATCCTCTGTGCCATATAGGGCAAACCTCTTTGCCACATCCAACTCGCTTGACCAGCTTGAGGGACCTCGCATATCTACCGTCCCCCCAGATAAGATTTTGTCAGCCACCTGCCGCGATACGTTTATTCCTCTATATATCTCCCCGCTCCATTTTGGAGCGTTATGTATATAATCATCTATGTAGGCTATCTTTTCTCTATCCTCCTGTGAGGCATCAGGATTATGATATGCCTTTCTGATACGTCCATAACTTTCCCCCGAAAAATCATAAATTCCCTCATAAAGATTCTTAGCGTACTCAGAAGTTATATTCTTCCCGGAACCCATTTTAATATCATCAATCACGGTATTTACCCTCTCACTCAAAGGCACCAATTCCCGATGTTCCTTCTGGGCCGTATACTTTTTCTCATACAGTCTTTCCCCGCCGTGCTCCCTGACAACACTCCCCGGCACCAGGCGCACCATCCCCTGATCTCTCACCCATGCCAGATCATTCTCCTGCCGGTACTCCCTGATATCATCCTCCCTCACGCCCCAAGCCGCGGCAAGCATCGCATCCGCTCTGCCGGCGAAAATATCCATTCTTCCCTCTCCCGCCCTCACCGCGGAGTTTTCAAAACCACTGAGGCTTGCATGCGCTATCTGTGAATAACCGGAAAAACCGCTCTCTGCTTCTTCGCTGCTCTCCCGATGGCGGGAGACAGAATCTTCCCCTGTCTCAACCGTCCCTGAGAGATATGGTCCCCGCCCGGCTCCCCCGAACGTTCCTCTATCTCTGATACCCCTCGAGGAAGATCCCGAGAAAATACCCCCGGCTGCCGCCTGAGCCGCATTGCTTAAATCGTTCAGCATCGCCGCATGATCTTCATAGTGCGCCGCCCTCTGCCCTGCAAGATCTGCGCCCGCCCTCGCCGTGGATGCGCCAAACCGAAATCCCTCCAGGGCCCGAAACTGACTCCCGGCATTTGCGGTATGCGCCGCCCTCTGCGTGTATTGTCCGGCCTGCTCCCCATAAGCCTCCGCCAGCCCGTAAGCCTCACTGCCTGCGCTCTCCCGCATTCTATATACTTCGCTTATCTCACTCTCAACGGAGTCCAACAGGGAATAGCAGGAATTTCTGATATCCTCATTGATATCATTCCCCTCCTCATCCGTCTCATAAGGCAGGCTGTCTATCCTTGCGCGAATCTCCAAAGACTGCCACTCCAGCCTGTCCTGTCTGCTCTGCAGCGATGAAATCCGCTCCGCTATTTCCTCAATTCTTCGCCATTCCTCCTGATATTGATCACCTGCAGCCATCCTCTGCCACTCCCCCACTATTCACTTCATAAACAATACTCTTCTGGTGGTCTTCCCTGTGCAGTTCCTTTAAAACAATATTGCTGCCGGGCTGTATATTCCCCTTTGCTATCTCCCGGCTCAGGGGCGTGATAAAGTCATGTTCTACCACATTCCCGATGCCGCGGCCGCCAAACTCCAGATTTCTCCCGCAGGAATCCAAAAGGGATCTGTATATACCGCTCTCCTTTGGCACCGAGATCCGAATCTGTTTTTGCTCATACAGGTTCTCACATATCTGCCGGATCTGCTTATCCAGGATCAGCTCTGCCTGCTCCCTGTGAATAAAATCAAAGATAATGATATTCTCACCGATGCGGTTTAAAAACTCAGGCCGCCAGCTCTTATGAAGCTGACTGATGATCGTATCCTCCAGTTCCTCTATCGAGGCGGAAGAATCCACCAGCATCTCTCTGCTTCCGTCCGGCAGCGTGTGCGCCAGACCAAGATTGCTTGTAAAAATGATGATACTCTCTGAAAAGTAAACCGTTTCCCCTTTGGAATCTGTCATCCTTCCATCATCCAGGATCTGCAGGAATTTATCCAAAATATTGGCATTCGCCTTCTCGATCTCATCAAATAAAAGAATGGAAAAGGGATGCGCTCTCACCGCATTCGTCAGCTCTCCTCCCGCATCATAACCGACATATCCCGGCGGAGCCCCCAGGAGCCTTTGGTCAGAATGGGCCTGACTGTATTCACTCATGTCAAACCGGATCATGGCACTCTCCGCCCCAAAGATCACCCTCGCCAGAGACTTGGCCAGTTCCGTCTTCCCCGTCCCGGTTGGCCCCGCAAACAGCAAAACACCTCTGGGACGGTTACCGGAGGAATGCTGCAGCCCTGTCATCCCGGTGGCTGCCCTGATCACAACATCCGCCACAGCCTGCACGGCTTTCGGCTGCCCGATCACATCCTTTGACAGCTCCTCCGGCAGATTTGACAGTCTTTCCTGTCCTAACTCCTCCCACGGATTTTCTTTTCTCCCGTGACGATAGGCACATATTTTCTCTTCCGCCTCACGGAATGTATGCCCCTCGCATAATTCCAGGATAGAGCATAATTCCATACAGGTAAAACCGTCCGTCTTTCCCACAAGATGATGGATCAGCTTTTCTCTCGCCTTCTCCTCCACCGCATTCCAGTCGCTGAACTTCTTATAGGATGCAATGATCTGGCGCCGCATCTTTTCCCGCGGATGGTCTACTGTCAGTACCTTGCAGTTTGGCGTATACCGGTAGAACCAGGCGGGCAGCTCCTGCACCCTGTTGGTCATCAGAAACAGGATATTGTTCACCCAGCCTCTCGCATTTTTCGCCCTTCCGGTCGTCGCATCATTTGCCGCCAGCATCAGAGTCGACAAATATTCCACTTCCTCCGTGTCAAGATTCTCAGGGCTCTTCACCAGCTGCCCTGCCATCTGAAGGATCACTGCGGTGGAATCCCCCTGCTTTGCCACGGCTTTGCGGATCGTATTCATCGCCGTCTGTATATCCGGCTTTTTTATCCTTTGCTCCTCCGCCTGCCCGTAAAAAGCGTCGACCATCTCCCCGGTCTCATCAAAGTAATTGTAGAACCCGTCGATCCGATTATAAAACACGATCGTCTGATACCCTCTGCTTCTCAGATAGATATGGAGATACTCATCCAGCCTTACCAGCTCTCCGCGCTTCTCTCCTGCCGACAGCATTTGGAGATCGTTGATATTTCCCTCCAGAATGAGCATTTTCTGTATGGAGCCATAGGTATCCAATTCCTCTTTCCACTGCGCTGTTTCTGCCATTTTCCTCTATTCCTCTTCAATCGCCAGAAGCTGGTCTGCCAGCCATAGCTTATCGCCGCTTTTTAGTACAGCCGTTTCACCCTTCAACAGCCGCCGTCTCCCGCCGCCGTCATCCGCAAAGGTTCCATTCAGAGAATCCTCATCCTTCAGATACACATTTCCGAAACGGTCCGCATAGATCTGCGCATGCCTGCGGCTTATCAATGGATTCAGGAAGAAAATATCTGCCCCCGCCTCGTCTCTCCCCAAATACTCTTTCCGCAGCGGCACATTGATCTTTTTTCCGTCACTGTACAGAACAATAGATTTCTGTGTTATGTTTCCGGCGATTTCCGTTCTCCCTCCCGCGTCCTCTCTGCGCTTTGCCCGGATCACAGGCTCTCCGGCTGACAGATCCGCCCCGGGCAATATTCTTCTTCTGCTGACAGATATCTCACTTCCCTTCCCGGCAATATCCTGGTCCCTCCGCTCCTGTTCCGCCTCGGCTTCCCCCGTCCGGCTTCCTTGCGCCGCCCATCCTGCCTGTTCCTCCCCTGCCGGAACCGTTCCATCCTCTAGGCACATAACAGGTATATTATATCTTCTGTCGTAAGGCTGTCCGCATACCGGACACTTCTTTGGCAGAGGCATCTCCCAGGGCACTACCTCGCTGGAATGCCCCAGCGCGCAAATGATCTTTTTAAATCCACTGTTCTCCATTGAATGACCGATCTCCCTATTCTTATCCTGTCAGGTTTTTCTTTATTCCCAATCAGATAAACCGTTCCTTTTTGCTGCTCCTGCTTCCGCCCGCCGCGACGCTCTTTTTCCGCTTCATTCTTATCGTCTCTTCCCGGGGCTTCTCCGTTAAGACCTGACAGAACACTATGCCATAGTCATCCCTCAGCTCTGCCTCTATATCCGCCAGTAGAGAACAAAAATGACTGGCTGCAGAAACACCCTTCCGCCGCTCATTCAGCGTCGGCTCCTCCCCGACATATTCACCTGAGACTTCCATGATCAGACGGTCGCCGTCCATCCCCGAAACATCCAGAGATGCATGTTCCATCTCATAATGCATCCTATCATCTCCCCAGGACGCATCACTGTTTTGTGTAAAAATGCCGTGTTTTTCCATAACACATGTTATGGAATCCGTGATATACCGCTCCCGCTGTTTTTCCTCATACTTTCTATACAGCTCGTCACAGGTATGCTTCAGCAGACGCTCCGCCTTTTCATCCGCTATCAGTTTTTCATCCGCCGGTATCTCCATCAGCCCGCAGATCGCCCTGTACCGCAAAATATCTTTATTTCGCTTTTCAAGGCCTCTCTGCTCTAATTTCATAAGGTCTTCGAGCTGTCTTGTCATTGCCTCCAACTGCTTCATATGTGTTACCGCAAAGGCTGTTTTGGCATAGTCTTTCTCTTTATCATACTGTTCCTTCAAGGCTTCCAGAGAGGGAAGTTTCCCGGCATAGGGCAATCCCATCGTGCGATTCAGCCTATCCTCAAATATTCTCCGCGGAGAATCCTTCGCACGCTCTGCTTCTCTTTCCTTCTTTATCTGCAGGGATACTCCCTTTTTTCCCCGGCTCTCTGCTCTTCCCTCCGGATATACATGCCGCGGCCGCGCCCCTGCTTCTTCCTCCGAAACCGTTCTGATCTCCCGCTGTATCTCCGCTTCATGCCGGATCACATGCTGCTCTATCTCCTCAAAATCTTCCAGAGTATTATGCAGCTGCAGCACCAGCCTTTTCTGCCGCTCTATTGCCGCCTCCATGCCACCGTACTTTTCTGAGAACACCTCTATTTCAATCTCTGTGTTTTTTAAACGTTCCACCAGCGCTGTCTTCTTTCTCCTGCTCTCCTCCAACAGCCTTTTTTTCTGCTCCCTTCCAGACAAAACAGCGGCCTCCTTTGCCGCATCATAATCGCGCGCTCTCTCTTCCTGCTCTTTCTTCTGTTGTTTTATTCTTTTCTCCTGCTCTTCCACCTCTATGAGCGCACAATAAAAATCACGGCTGCATTGATCCACTATCCCCTGCAGCCTTCTCTCCTCCAATATAAAGGGACTGGTCAGATAACTGCTCATACCTTACACTTTCTCCTGATCTCTTCCAATATATTTCCACTCCCCTGATAGGACATCCATGCCTCAAATCTTCTGTCCTTTAAAAACAGATCGATCTCCTGATCCAGCACAGGAATCTTTTTCATCAGATAACGCACAACATCACTGAAATCATATAGAATATCACTGCCCCACTTTAAGCCGTCATTTCCGCGAAGCGCCTGAAACAATTGATTACAGGCCTCAAAGGCATGTACCCTGCCCAGCCTCTGCAGACGCTGCACATATTCCATCTGTTCCCTGTCCGCTCCCATCCTCTCAAGATAGAAGGATACCAGGCCACACTGTAAAAAAGTCTCTATGTCCTTTTCCGTCAGGCCGCCCCTGCCCCACACATCCTCCATCTCCAGAAGATCATGATAGGTATGTCCTCTCCAGACAAAAGATTCCCCGGAAGCCAGCATAAAGGTCAGCTTAAATAGAGCAGCCTCCCCGTTCGGTTCTTTTCTGCAGCTCTTACAGATCTCACCCCATTTTTTATCATACTGCAATAAAAAACGATCCAGTTTTCCCTGTTGAAATAAAAATACCGCATAATCCCAATGGGTTTCTATCCCCGCCAGCAGTCCGTCTATATCCGCTGCGACCCATGACGGATCTTCAAAAGAGATCGTAATGATCTCTTTTTCTACGGCTCTGATGCCGGAAGTCCTTCCTTCCCCGCCAAAGCCTTTGTCCGCACACCACTTTCTTGCCGCAACCGGACCAAGGCGTCTTTCCCACTCCACCTGCAGCATCCCGTTGACCAACTGCCGAAACCGCGCCGAGCCGCCTGAAAATCTGACGCCCTGCTCCCACTTTCTCCGGGCCTGTTCCACTGTCTTTACCCCCGCAAGCAGATCCTCCCCGAAAAGTTTCGCCAGCGTCAACCCTGCAGAAAGCCAGTCTGAAAAGCGCCCGCTCTCTCCGCCCAGCAGTATTTCCGGCGCTGCATAATTCACTGTATAACCCGCCGGCTTTCTCCCGGGCAGGCCTGCACAGCCATAATCTCCGATCAAAACAAATTCTCTGTCATCGCTCCAGAAAATATTTTCCGGCTTGATATCATTGTGGATCACACCGTTTTTGTGCAGGCACTCCAGCGCACAGATCACCCCCGGCAGTACCTTTTCCTTTATTTCCTCCTCCGTCAAAGTACCTTCCAGACATCCGTTTTTATAAAAAGGATAGATCTCATACCATATGCCATCCTCACTGCCGTACGCTGTCAATTTTATCAGATTTTTACATTCCAGCACGCTGATCCTATGCAGCAGTTCCACATCCGGATGACATCTGGTCACCTTCGCCGCATACCGCTCCCCGTAAGCATCCACCGCAAACCACAACTCCGAGCTGTCCGTGACCGACATGGGCGCTGTCAGTATAAAATCTCCCAGTTGTTTTCCCTTATGAAATTCGGGCATCCTCTTTTGGGCAGAAACACTCCTGCATATTGCCGGTATCGTATTTCCATTTCTCCCCTTATCCATAACGGCCTGTACAGTTGCTTCCATCTCCCTATAATACCAATCGCCTTTACATTTATTTTTACGGGATCCCTATCATCCATAACCTGTTTTTCAACTGAACACACTGCAGATCTCTTTTTTGCCTCTCTGCACCGGTATATCTTTCATGGTATTTATAAATATGTATCCGCTGGTTGTCAGATCCCCGCAGGCCGATCCCGCTGTTTTTCTCCGCCGCATACTGCCCGTCCACCAAAACCGCAATATTTTTCAGAATTTCTTCCATCTGATCCGATTCCTTATGGTGTAATTCCTCGATGGTATAACCGGTATAGACCAGAATATCCTCCGAATATCTGCCTCGAAACAGCTCTATCAGTTCCAGCATGCCCTCCGCCTGCTCAAAGGGCTCCCCGCCGCTTATCGTCAGTCCGTCTACCGGGGCATGTTCCGGAATCCGGTCAAGTATTTGTTCCGCTGTCAATACATAATTTCGGGAAAATGGCTGCATATCCGGACTGATACAGTCTCTACACCGCCTCCTGCAGCCCTGTACCCATACTCCCAGCCTTTTTCCATATCCCAAAGTGAGAACCGGATACCACAATCTTCCCACGCTGATTCCTGTCATCCTTCATCCCCGCATTTTTGACAAATACCCTGGTACAGAGGGGCGCCGCAATAAATACAACTGCCGCGCTCTATCCTCGGATAAAATTCTTTTATGACCAAATATATATTGATAAAACGAAAATATTCTTCTACGGATATGACAAATTTCTTTCCTTCAAAATACCTGTTCAAAATTTCCAGCGGGTTCCTGTCCTCATCAGTGACTCCTGAAAAATCAGCTATATCCGTCAAATGCTTTTCAAAACTCTTTTCCACGCCACCCGCCATATCTTCCGGTACTAAGTTAGTGAGGCATCCCCGCCCATATATTCTTACGGTTCCACCCTCCGCCGCTCCGAAATCCGCTCTTCCCAGCATAAGCGCACACTCCTCTTCTCTCGGCTCTGCCGCTACAAATTGCGTAAAACGAAGCCTTTTATCTATCACCACTTTCCTTTTCTCATAGGCCCAGCCACCCTTCAACTCATCCACATCAAAAGCACGGGTAAGTGCATATAATCTGTTCTTATAATATTCCAGCCAGTCCTGCAGATCATCATGCTCCGGCAAGGTGATCCCTTCATAGTCCAGACGTCCCGATAATACCAGCAATCGGTACCGCTCATATATTATCCTCTCCTTTATTCTGGCAAATGCCAGAGGAAAAAGCTGTCTCACCAAAATATGCAGATCGGATATAGCAAGCCCCGCATTTAACGCCTGCACCGTACTGATCTGCATCGCCTGTATCCTGCCCATAACTTCCCGATACTCATCAGCGATCTCCGGCAGCTGATACGGATCATCCATCGCATCAATCCGCTCTCTTATCCGGAGCAGTCTCCTTTTTAATTCTTTTGCCTCATCAGATATCCATATCGTCCGAGGATGGAGCACGCCTTTCATGCTGCGTTCTATCTCATAGCGCATATTTTCTTTGCTCAACGCAATAATATCATCTTTTTCAATGCCCTGATCCCACATAGCCTGCAGGAATAAAGCAGATTGCCTGTTCACACGTTATTTCCCCCCGGATTTCTATGCCGCGCCAAATTCATTTCCGCCTCTCTTTTGCTGACCGCTGCCGCCTCCGCCCGCCTCTGCAATTCTTTTAAATAGTCCTGTTCTTCCGCTTCCTTCTTTTTCCTCTCCGCCTGCTCCTGCCTGATCGCTTTCTGTGTGATCTCTGCCGTAATCCGATTCAGACGTTCCAAACCCTTATTGTCCGGCACATGAGAGAGCCTCTTCCCAGAACATTCCGGCATTCCGCCCGACGCACACAGCCCCGCCGCAATACGCTCCAGCTCTTCGATCGGCGCATGCAGCGCCACCGCAAATAAAGCCTCCCACCAGATGAATACCTCCGCCGGCAGATCCATGGACATCACTTCCCCATACAGCTCCTTCAGAGCCTGTTCGTCCTTCCGCTCCTTCGATAACGCTGCCAGAGCCCTGCTCCAGATATCCTGATCACTGTTCCATAACCCTCTTTCCGACTTTTTCATACAATATCGTCCAGCGCTTTTGCTATCAGCCCAATCCTCTTTTTAAATTTTATGTTCTGCATCACTGTAAACCCTTGCAGGACCACTAATAAAACAAGTGACAAAGCAGGATAAAACATCCTGTTATCCACTCGTTCTATAAATCCATAAATACCTGACGCAATTACACCAATCTCCACCAAACAATAAAAATAATTATGCGCTGTCGTGACCACACTGAAAAGAATACATACCATCGATGTCATGCCAAGCACAACCCCTGCACTTGCAATGCATATCCCTCTTGTCGTACCATCAATTTTCAACAGAGCACATACCAAAAGAAACACAGTCACAGCAATCGTAATTATGTTCATTCTTGCATTAACCTTATATCTCACCGTTTCCGTATCAATCTGTTCGACCTTCCTTGTACAAAATTCGACTTCCCTGATGTACTCCCGCATTTTTTCCATTTCTTTTTCAATATTTAAAATCCCCAACATACACTCACTCCTTTTCTCACTCTCCAATCAGCTTCTCACTCCTCTCCACCAAATTCCCCATAGTCATAAAAATCCACATCCTCTTCCGCGCCGCTTCCACCGAGCCTCTCCATAAATTTCTCGATCCAACCGGCGAGAGGCTTGCTGTATATCCTCACTTTTTTATTGTCCTCATCTGGATTGTAGGAAATGATATTATTATCATAGTTGGTCGTGATCCCGGCACTTTTGATCACCTGCTCATACTCTTCCTCCTTCAGGTCATAGACAAGCCTGTAATCAAAGTCTGATATGATCTCGCTATAAAAGCTGCAAAAACTGCTGGGCTCATTAGCCCACACAATAAAGTGATATCCCGATGCAGGCCCGTTTTTCACCAGATTCATAAATATCTGAAGCGGCGGCATCTCATAGGCGCTGTCATGATCCAACAGCCTTCTGGCACGGTTCAGCCCGGCAAATATGATATAATGTCTCCTCTGCCCGTCCTGTTCTTCATATTCTCTCTGCAGCGTTTCTATTCCGTCCATCAGAGAATCCTTCCCGTATACCCTGACCGCATCCGGAAAGCGGGCACTGAGTTCATTCATGATATCTATGCTTTTCTTCGCCGTCCGGCTTCTCGGCCTGCTGATTCCCTGAACAGACGCAAAATCAAAAAACGTTATAACCGGTTCTCCCCGCCAAATGCTCTCAGATACCTCGCAATAGCAGTGAAACAAAATACTCATCGCCGCAAAACTGTATATAAGCTTTGCCCGTTTCGGATCGCTCCCCAAAATCAATACATTCTGCGCCCGTCTCGCAGTCAATCTCACGGAGAAATGATTCTCCATGGCGATCTCTTCACCCAGATACAGCGGGCATCCCAGTTCCAGCTTCTGCGGTACCACGCCCTCCTCCACAAACAGGTTCAGCGGATTTTCATTGTCATCCTGAATGGTGGACAACAATAACCTGGGCTTATCCGCATATGTCGTTCCGAATACCTTCTCCTGATTTTCCCTGATCCTTCTGAGTAACTCCTCCTCTTCCTTCTCCGGGAAATAGGCAATTCTGATATTGTGATTTGCGTCCTTGTTTCCGCCGCCATCGTTGAATATGCCCCGTCCGGGATCCACATTCACCAGCGTATTTACCGCCGCATTATCCGCATCCAGAATGTGCTGCGCCGAGGCTGCCGTAGACTGCAATACGATCCTGTTCATGATCTGATCATATACCCTGACAAGATGATCCGGCAGAGTCTGGGAGGCAAGGATCATGTGGATGCCAAGCGCTCTGCCCTGTCTGACAACCTGCTCCAGGAGCATGGCGCATTCCTTCGCGATATCGGAATCAGCATTTGCAAACATCTCATGAAATTCATCGATGATCACCACGATCCGGGGCAGTTTATAAATATCATCCTCCAGATCCCGCTCCGCTATCTCATTGTATTTTTCAATATTATCACAGTTTTTATCATGGAATTCCTGCGCCCTCTCCGCCTGCTCCTGCTCCAAATAACGCAGCACTGCCAGCCCGAATTCTGCCTCCGTATCCAGAGAGATCACCCGGAAATTCTGCAGTCTACTCTCCGCAAATATCTTAAATTCCACGCCCCGCTTAAAATCCAACAGATAGATCTGGACATCCTCCGGATCATACTTAAACAACAGACTCATAATGATTGTGTGGAGAAGAGAAGATTTTCCAGACCCTATCGTGCCGGATATCAGTGCATGATGCTGGGTCACCAGCTCTCCCCCGAGATGAATCTGTACGCTTCTGGAAGCTCCCTCCAGACCGATTGGAATATCCAGTCCATTCTCCTCAGAAAACCGGAACCATTTTTCCGGATGCCTGGTCAGTTCTTCCGTAATTTCATCATAATTGATCGTGATCCGATCCGAGGTCTTAATGCCGTTTTTCAGCACCTCATATATATTTTCCTGATTTGCCTTGGAAGGCATCTTAACCGGGAGAACTTTATGTGACATTTCCCCATAGGAATAGCGGAGTGTTCCCTTCACAAAATCCATCAGTTCCATTTTCTCGACAATACCGCTTATGCTGTCATACTCGTGCTCTATATCCGCCCTACTTCCGACAATGTAAGTGTAAATACCACATTTCGGACCGCTGCTCACAATCTTCTCCAGCATTTCCCATGCCTCTTTATCAAAGTGCCTCGGAAAATCTGCCACAAACAAAGCCTGCAGGGGTTCCGCATTTTTCCCCACATGCTCATTATAAACCACTATATTTTTATACTCTCCCCGCAGACAATCCTGATTGACATGTTCGATCTGCTCGATCAGCAACCCGAGCTGTTCTTTGATCCGATCTGGATTGCTCCATATCTTTGTTGATATGATTCGTTTATCGTCGTCCCCCAGACAGGAAAACATCGAAAAGTTGCTCCCGGAATCCACCGGGTCTATCATTGTAACGCGCAGTTTCCCACAGGGGATACTCATGAACAGCCGCATCTCGATCGCGCGCATATACTCCAGCGCATTCGCCCGCCCTCTATCATCGTACATGATCAGTTTGTTGAACTTATCACTTTCAAAAGACCGCCCGAAGGGTACCTCGATGGATGTCCCAGCCCCATGGGTTTTCAGCGCAAAGGAAAACGTATCCTTGATCAAACTGATCATCGGCTCCGCCATCGGAAAATTTTTCCACTCCCCCGTATTGACCGCAATATATCCCATCTCAACGGACGTCGGCATCTTGGCTGCCGCAGTAAAATTATTCTGCGCCGGAATATTGGTCTGAAGCAGATCATACATCCCATGCAGTTCTTCCGGATGAAGGTTTCCTATCATCTTCTTTACCTGTTCGAAGATATCCCCCATCTTCCTGTTTGTTGTCTGATTTTCTACATCAAGGCTGCGCTTATATTCTTCCGCGCCCTTAGAAATCTGCTGTTTATATACTTGATCTGCCTCCTGCAGCCGCTCTTCGCAGATCTCTTTTTCCTGCTCCTCCAACTTTTTAAAAATTTCGTTAAATTTTCTGGAAGCTCCCGTTTTTCTTTCATTGATCCTTGCCAGCACCCGATCGGAGGCAGCACCGATCACCGGGCGTTTCGCATTTTTATCTTTGGAAACTTTGTCAAAAACAGCGCTATAGGCCTGCTTAGCCTCCTTCATATCCTTTTTTAATTTCTCCAATTGAGAGACGGTAGAACTCAATGCATACTCAGCTTCCCTATACATATCATCCTTCTGTTTCTCCGTATTCTTTTTCTTCTTCATATAATTTTCTTCTATTTTCTGCAGAGCCTGCTCATGCCTGTCCACTTCTTTCTGCGCAAGATCAGAATAGGTTTTGATACAATGGAGAAGCTGCCCCGGCAGCATTTCCATCTTTTCATAGGCGCTCTCTATCTCTATTTTTAAATTCTTGTTTTCCTTCTCCTTTTTATCCATTTTCTCCCCACCCCCGGATACTTTCTCGCCAAAACTACTTCCATTATAATGACATTTATACCCTATTACAACAAAATTTTACAATTCCCGCCCTTGTAGTTTTCCTGATTTCTTTACACACAAATTCATTTGTGCTATTCTAAAGCTAATCATTTGCAAAGGAAGTGCTGATCTATGAAATGTCCTTACTGTCAATCTATTAATCCTGATGATTCACTGTTTTGTACAAGTTGTGGCCAGAAACTGCCGACTGCAACTGCAACTCCCTCGGTAAACTACTGCACAGTCTGCGGCGCCCCCTTAGAGCCGGGTACCAACTTTTGTATAAAATGCGGCACTCCTGTTTCCGCCATCTCCGATCTGCCGGAGGATGATCTTTATGATGAGCCCGAAAAGAAAAAGCGCTCACTGTCTTCGACCGCTAAATTTTCCTGTATTATAGCCGCTTTTTTGGTGATTGATATCCTGATTTTTTTCTTGATCCTAAAGGATGAAATTCATATGAGAAAAACGATTGCCGCCGAGGAGAATGCCATCAATGAACAGATCAACCTTTACGCTGATCAGATTTCCTCTGCGGAAAACGATCTGCAAAATAAGGATTTCGCCTCCGCTTCGGCTAATCTGGCAGAAGCACTCTCCGGATATGCCGATATTTATGAGAAGACCGGCCACTCAGATATTGTTGATTCCCATATCATTGACGCTTATGCTTCCTATCTGGAAGCTGTCCAGAAACAGGTAAGCGAGCTGGAAGAACAGCCGCCTTCCCCTGACACCTACCAAAAAATAGAATCTATTTTAGCCAAATCACTCTCTCTGGTTACGGTCCTGACCGACAAGGATTTTTTAATAGATTCTTCCGCCCTTGTTCAACTTCAGGATAATCTGCCTTCCTTCTATAAAGAAAAATATATCTTTCTTTTTAATGACCTGCGAACCAACGACGACTGGTCTTATGATGATGCCTGGCAATATATGACGGACGGCGCATCCGTTTTACAGTGGGACTCTTTGGATGACCCGTTTGGCTCGCGCTATGCCTATACGCTTGCGGGCATCACACATAGGGAAGTATCTTCCGCTCTCGATTCGGGAAGCCTCTCCTATTCCGATGCCGCTTCTCAGATTCTTTCTGTTCTGGAATCCACCGATTACAATCCCATTCTGATGGTAGATCTTGCCGTCTATCTGGACTATGCGGGCGACAGCCAACGCGCTTCCACGATCAAAAACGCTTGTCTGGAAGTTTATCATTATCTCGCCTACACGGAAAACATTTATATTGATCCCAACGATTTATTGGTAAGCGGAAAAACCAGTACAAATGCCTCCAGCACCATTTCTCTGAAAGATTTTTATTATTTTAACGATTTTGGACAGTACTCCGTTTCCGATTCCAACGGACTTTCTCCGGAAGGCCGCCAATATATCAGAAATGTTTTTCAAAATGCTGTTTTGTAAAATTGCATTTTTTTCAGATATGTTATAGATACAGACAGCAAAAAGAAGACAAAGCTTTCCTGTTTTATATCACCGGATGCCCTGTCTTCTTTCTATTTTCATATTCTGTCAGTATCACTTACTTATACATTCGGAACCTGCATTTCGATATACTCATACTCTGTCACGGATTCCAGATCGCCCGGATAAATATGGGTTTCCTTTATCACATTGCCATTCGCATCATACTCATATAAGTATTTCTGCTTATCTCCCCCTTCATCCATTCCGTCATAGACCACCTCTTCTATTTTATTGCCGCTCTCATCGTATGTATTCTCATATATTGTGACAATAAATGGCTCCTCTGTACCGTCTTCATAGATCCAAATAGTGGAATCTTTTATCTTTCCACCATTTTCATCGTACTCATATTCTTCTATGCTTTTCTCACCGCTTGAATATATCTGAGTCTCCTTAATAATTCTGCCATCGGCGTCGTATTCATACTCATAGGTTTCTTCGTCCGTCTCTTCTGTACCGTCTGAATAGCATTCCGTTGAAACGATCTTTTTCTCATTTCCCTTATCGTCATACTCTACCTCGGATATCGATTGTGTTACGCCGAGTTCTTCCATAAACTCATCCGCATCCCAAAAGTAAGTTGATTTACGCTTCAGCAATTTCCCACTGACATCGTATTCGTTTTCCTGTTCTGCAGACTTGTAACGTTCTCCGGAATCATAGATATCATATTGGATCTGTTTTAAGATTCTTCCATCGGCATCATACTCATATTCCGTCTCTTCTGTATAGCTTAATATACCGTCCGATGAATAACTGAGCCATTTAGTCACATTTCCATGATCATCATATTCCCGCTCGATCAGGCTGTCATAAGTACCATCCTCATATTCATTGGTAATCTCTCTGACAGGCAGATATACCGTAATAATCTCCGGCTCCTTCTCTTCTTCCGGCTCTTCCTCGGGTTCTGCCTCTACTTCCCCGGCTTCCTCCGGCTCCGCAGTCTCCTCCGTTTCTTCCACAGGGGTCTCAGCGCTTTCGTTCTCCCCGTCATCCGATGCATTTCCGCAGCCTGTTATCAGTCCTGCTGCAAGCAGTCCGGCAAGAACTAATGCGATAAACTTGTTTTTCATAATTTTCTCCTTTTCCTTTGTTTTTATAATATATTTCTATAAAAAATATATTTTTTGTTTTAGTCATGCTCCGGCACATGATCTCCGCCGAAGGTAGGATCTTTGGTCAGATAATAATCATAGCGCAGTCTGCCTTCCCGATCAGGAACGGGATCATCCCAGGTGACATCGATGTAATAATAATCTCCCTCCAGCTTTACCTTGTTCCATGCGTGCCCGCCGCCATTCGCTGTGCCGGAAATCACTTTACAATCTATCCCCTGATAGTCCATAAATGCCTTAAACGTCTCGGCATACCCATTACATACTGCTCTTCCATCATTCATCGTTCCCTCAATATAATATGATTTCCAGGGAATCGTATCGTTCAGGTAATTCTCATAGTCATATGCTATATGTAAGCACATCCAGTCGTGTACCGCTTTAATCTTTTCCCGATCGGTCATAGTATCGTTTGTGATCTGGGAAGATACCTCATATATTTTCAGATAAGCATTTGTTGTGGCATCCGTAGAATAAGCTTTTCTCCCCTCTTTCATGCCTATTGCAATGTAATGGTTATATAATGCTGCCGCATTCTGGCCAAAAGCTGCCGCCAGGTCAGGATAATCTGCCGCATATCGTGCGAAATCAAAGTCAGATAAATCCATCAGCTTATCGGGCGCCCATCTTCCCTTCCAGCCCTCATTCAAACCTACTTGCGTATAATAGGAGTAAATAGCCTTCTTATTTGTGCCAAACTGAGCGATCAGTTCCGGATGTTTTTGCAGATACCAGTCATAATCAAAAGCCTGCTCCGAAATAAAATAATCCATTCCCGCATAGGCCGCCGATCTTACCTGATCATCAGGTAAGAGTACTGCCTCCAGTACCGCCTCCGCCTCTATATATTCCCCGGGAGTATCTATATATACCTCCTCCAGGGATGTATTTTTCCAGTAAGTGCTGTACTCCTCCATCAATATGGGTTCTGCCATTATTTCACTTACCGGCATCTCCATTACATAGGTTGCAAACTCTTCCAGTGTCAGCGCCTTTGCTTCCATTTTGGAACCACCGAGAACCATCATCGCCGCTGCGGCTGCCGTCAATACTACTTTTGCATAATTCTTTTTCATTTTGCTTTCTCCTTTTCTTTGCTTTACTTTTACTGCTTAATAGCTGTTCCATCCGTATAATATGCTTTTCTTCCCTCAACTTTCCCACAGGTAATATAGTGATTATACAATGCGGTGCTGTTCTGGCCAAAAGCTGATGCTAAGTCCGGATAATCTGTTGCATACCTTATATAATCAAACGTAGATGCATTTGTGGCAGGTGTTCCATTACTGAATACTTCCACCCATGTTTCCATTCCTGTTAAGGGATCGGTGTAGGATGCACATGCGTACTGCGTATAGCCTGCACGTGTTCTCGCTTCATGGTGGTTTGCACTTGCAATCCAGTTTGTGTTAGCTGTTGCGGATGTTACGCCTGTGTAGAAAGATACGATTGCGTTTTCACCTAAACCTTCTCTGTGACCTCTATGAACTATTTCGCTGTATGCTGCTACGTCGTTGGTATCTACTGCTTTTCTGAAATCCTCTGTGTATGCGTTGTTCATTACTTCAATTGCTCTCTGCTGTGCTACTGCCTCAAGGTCTGCGTTCCATACAAGAGTACCTACACCACATGCCGTTCTGTCAGCGTTTACAAGTGCAAGCATGTCTGTGTGACTTACGGACGGGGACGGGATGTTTACGTTTACTGTGTTGCCGTTGATTTCATCCCATAAAACTGCAAACTCTTCAATTGCCCGAAGTCTAGCTTCGTCAAAATCTTCACCGGGATGGTTTATTGCCCAACACCATCTGTTCATCTCTTCCATGAGACCTTTTGTGCAGATATCCATCGGATTTGTAATGCCTTTGTACTCCATAAAATCTTCATAACCTACTTCTTTTGCCTCTGCCTCACTGCCGAACCCAACGAACATCGTTGCTACCATTGCTGTTGTAACTACCGCCTTCATAATATTTTTTACTATGTTCTTTTCCATTTTCTTTATCCCCTTTTCTTTGCCTTACTTTTAATACTTGATAGTATACACGCTTCACTTAATCACTGCCCCATTTGTGTAATATGCTTTTCTTCCCTCGAACACCCCACAGGTAATATAGTGGTTATACAATGCGGCATTATTCTGCCCAAAAACTGCCGCCACATCCGGATTCTCATTCGCATAGCGTACATAATCGAAGGATGCACTGTTTGCAGCAGGTGTCCCATATTCAAATAACTCAACCCACACTGTATCACCTGTAAAGGAATCCACATAAGAAGCTGCTGCGTATTTGGTAACTCCTGCTCTAATCCGATTGTTATGATGACTTACACTGTTAATCCACGCGGTATTGTATTTATCCGCTGTGCCAACACCAAAATTACCATTATCGAAAACTGCATTTTCACCTGTCTGCTCTCTGCATCCTCTATGAACTACAGAAGTCCAGTCTCCACCTGTCGCGTAAGCTGCTGCAAATTCGCTGCTGTGGTAATTATTCATCACTTCTACCGCCCTCTGCTTTGCATAAACTGCCAAATCTGCATCCCATGCCAAAGCATTCACACCGTAAGCTGCTCTATCAGCATTCACATAGGCAACCATTTCCGGATGTTCTTTAGCAATGGCTGTCATGGCAATGTTGTTCAAGAATGCATCTACATCGCCACCTGTCGCTTCATCAAATTTAATACTAAGATATTCTTCTCTTAAGTCCTCGTTCTTAGAAATCTCTTCAACTGCAACACCCTTCATCGCTGCAAATTCCTCACGAGTTATTGCTCTCGCGTTCATCTTGCTTCCACTTACTAGTACAATCAATGTGAATGTTGTTGCTAATAACGTCTTAACTGAATTCCTTTTCATGCTATTTTCCCTCCTGTTTTACGCTTTCAGTGTCTGTTATCAACTATATATATTCATATAATTTTCATTACTCTATAGGAATATACCAGCCGGTTGGATTCTCAGTCTGCTTAAGGTATGTTTTCAGTTCCTCTGCCGTACGGGGGGTCTGCAGTATTTCTTTTATTTCTTCTGGAGTATAATTGTGCCTATTATAAGATCGATCTCCTTTTCTCGCATATACATCCGTCCATCTTTCTTTATATTCCCTTTTTGTAATTTCTTTGCCGTCCCATTCTACGCCATTCCACTCTTCGTTTTCCGTATTATACATTCCATCCGCAAGATGAACAAACTCTCCCTCTATAAGCTGATAAATATGATCTTCCCTATGTGTGCTGCCAAAAAAACCGTACTCTGCATTTATCATGCCTGTACCCTCAATGTATTCAACCGCATTTGCATAAATACTGCCGCTATATACACCATCTCCTCCTTTAGCTCCCGCCAATGTTAATTCTTTTATCTTCTGTTTTCCTGCTGCCTTATCATCATAATATAAAACACGATATCCCTCTCCATCCATATAATAAACATGCCCATATATCAACTCCGGAATATCATCGCCATCCACATAATCCAATGAAAACTCATTATATTCATATTCGGAGATTTCCGGCATATATGGATCCCATGAATCAAACGCCCTATGCTCCTCCAAATATCTAAGATACGCCACCCTTACATCATTCCAGTCCGCCTTCTCCTTACTCTCGATCCACCATACTTTATCCTTCAACTCCCTGTAAACTCTATGTATCGGTATTACAACCGTTCCGTTCACTTCCGCGACTTCCCACACTACCCCCGTCTGGCCTACCGGGATCGTATAAACTCCCACAAAGCCCTTGCTATTGTAAATATAAATATGTACATCCGTATAGAAAAGCTTATCGGAAGCATAGTCCCCCGCTTTACTGTCCGTATAATTATTCACATAAAGCTTATAACTCCCTCTCTCCCCGGAATTGATGATCATCACCTCGCAGATACTGTTGTTATCCGCTATCAAACGATTTCCATAATCGTCGCTCAGGTTCTTCCCGCCGATATGCGCCATATCCCCGCCTGTAGACTGATATGGTGTGAACAGTGTCAGGTCCAGATCTGTATCGCTGCCCTCCCATGTCATAACCACAGCGGTCTGCCCTTCTTCCACCTCAGATACCATATAGGCCGCCTGCTCTACCGCACTTTCCGCCACTTCTATTTCCAGAAAAGTATCTGCATACCCCTCCGCCGAGATCTGTATCGTGTATGTCCCCGATTCCAGACTGACAGAGATCAGTCCATCCTCTCCTGCCGATGCAGCCGCCAGCACATGACCTGTATAGGTTCCACTTCCTTCCCGTATGGATGCCGTAATTTCAGGAATACGATTTCCTGTTGCCTGTTCTTCCCCTGTGCGCACCGCCTCCGCCGGATATGCCTGCAGCGTCACCGGATACTGATTGCCGCCAATTTTATGTAAGACCAGAGAAAAAGAATGGACCAATGCAGCATCTGTCAAATCCAGTTCATTCGCTGTCAGCCTCTTAAATGTTTTCGTCTCATGGATCAGCAGATAACATTCTTCCCCATCCAAATATACATAGAGGGAGAAATCTCCGTTCCCATCTGTCACAGCCTGATACAGTAGCACCTCATCCGCACTTCTGCATATATTCACTTCCACATTCGCCTGCGGATTGCCCGACGCGTCATGTACCGTACCCTCCACAACGCCAACACCTTTTCCATTCACTACCGCCTCGTAGGTATTGTAAGCCTGATTCAGGCGTTTTTTCTCCTCCTCGTCATAAATCTGTCTGAGTTCCTCTGTCTCTGTGAAGTAATCCGACTGGGAATACCACGCGTCATCCGGTGTCAACACATATTCCCCGATCACGCCGGGCTCCCGTATCATTCTCCATTTGACCATCACATCATTGTCAAAATAGAACCGCTCTCCGATTTTATCAATCGTCGCATAAGTCGGCGTATATACGGAATCATATCGCTCAAACATAAAATTGGGTTTTCCATTCTGGTAGTAAAAATCCACCAGTTTGTATTCCCCATCCTGTTCCTCGATCGAAACAATTTTATAGATATCATCACTGACCGGATCTCTGTAAATCTCATACTGGATCTGATTTCCACTCTCCGCATTTTGGAACATCATCCTGGACAATTTGCATTGTGCGATATTGTCATCAGCCGTTGTCAGTGTATCTGTATCTTCCAGCCAGTAAAATAATGTGTCATCCCAAACCATCCCCGGTGCCTTCTCCGCCGGCTCATGATTTTGCAAAGACAGGTCGATGACCGGAATCTCTACGGACTGGTACAGAGCAGATACCTGTTCGCTCTTCCCCGCTTCCATTCTCTCACTGTCATCACTGCTCTCGCTGCTCACACCATATCCGTCGTCTTCTTCCTCTGTAACATCAGCAGTGTCTTCTTTTTTTCCAATCACTACCGCTGTCAATACTGTAAACACCAAAAGAACACAGATTGCAGCTATAACAATCCATGTTCTTTTTTGCGCCTTCACCGGCTCCATTTTCTCTTCTTTACTATCGATCCTCGCCCCACAGCGGCTGCAGAAACTTTCTCCATCTTCTATCCCATTTCCGCACTTTTTGCAAAACATACTTTTCCTCTCCGATATTTCCTGTTTTTGCTCTCCCGCCTACAGAAAATCATCTTCTTTTCAGATCCGTGAAGTGAAATCTGAAAAAAATTAGTATTCCTAGTATATACCCCCCCGGGGTTTTGTCAATCAGTTCCGGTAAAATAAAAAATTTTGTAACAAAACCCCTATTTCATTCTTGACAAGGCATTTTTGCTTATATATTATTACTGTCAAAATGTTACTGCTTTTCATAGCTTTTACAAAGGAGATATGTATTATGTTAACTTGCCCAAATTGTCATGCACAGATAGATGACGATTCTTTATTCTGTAATTCATGTGGTGCAAAAATTGAAAAATCAAACTTATCGGTAAAGTTTTGTCCGAATTGCGGGCATCCGTCTGATCCGCAAAATATATTTTGTGAGAATTGCGGTGAACCGTTTCCAGATGAAAAAGAAGTTTTTTCCAGAAAATCCTCTTTGAATAAGGGACTTCTTTTTAGTGGTATCGGCACTGTTGTTATAGTTGCTGCCTCGCTTTTGGCACTTTTTTTGTTTTCTGGAGATGGAAAGAACACTCCGGAAACAGATTATGCCCTTTATTTAAAAGATGATGAAATTTTTTATTTTGATCTTTCCAAGGATTCGTGGCAGCTCACTACCCGCCTTATAGATGAAATAAATGATCCGTTTGGTGATGCAGTAGAACTATATAACCGCCATTTTGATAATAATCCAGAATATTTTAATGAAGAATCTGAAACTAACAGTCATTTTATTGATACTTATTATTTTGCCAGCTTTATGGACAGCTACCCGCTTATGAATGATATTTCCATTTTAGATGTCGATTCATCTGCTGGCCCTATCCAAATGAGTGAAGACGGCAACATTTTATTTTTTCCTGATAAATGCAATTTTAACTATGGCTATGAAAATTCTGATAATTCCCCCTGCCAAACCTTTTCACTTTACTATAAAAATATCCATAAATCTGATAAAGACGCCATAAAAATTGCTTCCGATGTCACTTCCTATCAGGTTAATCAAAATGCATCTGTCGTTACTTATTTCAAAGGTAATGAAAATACACTATATCAATATGATGTAAAAAGCGATTCTACACAGCAACTTGGCAAAGATATTTATTATTATCTTGCATCAAATGACGGCAAAAAAATTCTTTATGTTACCCAGGATCGCAATGTTTATCTGACATCTCCTGAAACGGATAAAGAAAAAATAGCGGATGAAACTAGCAATATTTCTGCAACCAACGATCTTTCCCTTGTTTACTACATAAAAGATGATGTCCTCTATCAAAAAGAAAAAGACAAAGATGCTATCAAGGTTTCTTCTGATGATATAGACTTTTTACTTAGTGTATATAATTCGGGAGAAATATATTATCTTAAAGAAAATGAACAGGAAGTTTCCCTCATGGATTATATCGAAAATGATTTCACTGTTGCTGATGCCTCTGAAAGATTCCCAAAACACGCCGTTCCATCCGTAAGCCATGCTGCTTCAAATACAAAAATACCTGCGGCAGAAACTTCTCTCACGTCTTTCTCCTGGTGGAATCCTGTTCAACAAGAAAGAAAAGATACAGCTCAGTCAATAACAAAAAATCCAGATATTCTGTTAGACGATACAGACTTTCCGGAAGCGGCAATAGAAGAACCAGTTTATGAAGGGGAAGCTTTTGAAGAATATCATCAAATACCTCCTTATGAAGAACTTCTTAAAGATTTAAATAATAATACAATATCCTTTCAGGATTATACCCTCTATTATTATGATGGAAAAGAGGAGACAGTCATTTCTGAGCATGTGACTACACTGCCTCTAAATCGTGCCTCTGATTTTCCCGCAATAGCCCTTAGAGCGTATGATCCCGATGATATAAAAAAAATGAGGCTTTCTGAATTGATCAATTATGATTTTCAAGATCTTGCTGAACTTTACAATTATGCCGCTTACTATGGTTATGATCTGAGCGAACTGAATATATTATTTCCTTCGATTGATTCAAATCTTAAAAAGGCACTTTCTAAAAATGCAAAAGATTATATCTGCATTTACAATAATGTAATCGAGATCGACAGAGACAGCAACTATACAACACCGTTTTCTTTCAGCAAAGACGGAAAAACAATTTATTACATAGACAATATAAACGAAGATAAAATGAAGGGAGATCTCTATAAAATCACTGTTTCCGGGACAGAGCTGAAAGACTTCGAACTCTACGACGACGACGTCTATATCTCGTCTATGCAATTTATTACAGATGATAAATTTTTATATTTTAAAGATTATAAAGACAATGCCGGTGATCTCTATATCAATAAGAACAGAATCGGCAGCGATGTTGCCGACTCTCTACTTTGTTATGATAAAACAGCCGATAACCTCTATTATATTTCTGATCTGAATGAAAATAAGAGCACATTTACTCTAAATATTTATAAAGACGATTCCTCTAAAAGGATTGCTGATGATGTCTATTCCTTCGCGCCGCTCTCTCAAAAGGGGTTGCTCTACATCAGCGACTACAGTCAAAAATATCAATACGGAGATCTGTATCTCTACAAGAATAAAAAAGGGAAATCTGAGCTGATCGATAACGCGGTAACCGATATTGTATATTATTATAATATCCGTCATGATCTCCTTGACCCTTATAACAATACAGTTTATATTTACTAAACATAAAGAATTTTATACAGGAGTTATAACCATGAAATGTCCAAACTGTAACTACAAAAACAATAAAGATGCTAAATTTTGCCTTAAATGTGGTACTGCATTAACCCCCGATGGCAATGTCATCCCTGAAAATAAGAAAAAATTTTTTATAGCAGCCGGCTGCTGTCTGGGCGGCATTTTACTGATAGTCATCCTGCTCTTTATCCTGATAAAGGCGGATATCATAAATAATCCCTTTTCCAGAAACAAGAGCCGAGGTTTTGAGTCTGACACCTCCGAGAGAAGTGATGACTATGATGATCATGAAAAAAATACTCCTGCCTTCGATCATGAGGAAGCTGCTCCCGCGGCAGCAGCAGAGGCCCCCGCTGTTGAGGAAGCCGCTCCCGTGGCAGAGTCGAATGAAGAGTCCGTGACCACAGATAATATGCCAGCTTCATTGCGGGAGACACAGAAAACAATCTCCGACCAGGCGGCCAGTGCCAGAAATAAATTCAACACTGAGGACTATAGCGGTGCCTCCGAAGACCTGAGAACTATTTTGGAGGAATGCACGAATATCGCATCAGAGTACGATTTCGAAACAGTCGAATCAATTGTTTATCCGCTGGTGGACGAAGCATTTCCCCTTTACGTGACTTCCACGTTGAAACAGGTGCAAAATCTCGAAGAGCAGACTGTTTCTGCCCCGCTCTACCAGCAGATAGACTCCACCCTGCTGGATGCTCTGGATTTTTCTTATGAATTACAGGAATATGGCCTCAACATAGACGCAAAAGATTTAGAACAATATTACACTGAGTTTCCCGACAGATACAAGGAAAAATTTATCTTGACATTTAATGAACTGAGAACCGGAAACGAATGGTCCCGCACTACTGCATGGTCGTATATGCAGGATGCTGTTTCTGTTGGTCTTGTGGATAAAGATGACCTGGATGATCCGCTCACACAGCGGTATATGTATGCGCTTGCTCTGATCACGCAAAAAGATCTCGAGGAAAGTTTATCTCATGATCAAATAGATTTTGACATGGTTGTTGATTCTATCGTCGCTCTTGCAGAAAGCACAGACTATAACCCTATTCTTATGGATATGCTGCTAGACTATGAAAATGCGAGATCAAACGATGAAGATTTTGCCATCATCGGAGCTGCCTGCATGGATGTTTT
Organism: uncultured bacterium; assembly: GCA_947647735.1. Lineage (GTDB taxonomy): Bacteria > Bacillota > Clostridia > Lachnospirales > Lachnospiraceae > 1XD8-76. The sequence goes on from CANSLJ010000025.1 coordinate 43,494, forward strand.
CAATTATCTTGTCGAGCAGGAAAATATTTATATTACCGGTCCTACAGTTGATTACTATTACTCTGGCAGAATTTATTCCGGTACTGCCGCTAAGATCGATATAAATGATCTCTGGTATTTTAATGATTTCGGGAAATACTCTCCCTCCAATACCAATGGTGTATCTCCCGCCGGGCGTCAATATATCAGAAAAACTTTTGAAGAGGCAATTAATTCGTTACGTTGGTAATATGAAATACCTCTATCATATTCACTGATACTATCAAGATACTTTTTATATTGATGAAACATAAAAGAAGATAAAGTTTTTCAGTATCTAATATCCTGAACTCTTTATCTTCTTTCTCTTCAAAATAATCTATCTGTTTTCCCTTTTACCGAATCGGCACACCATTTGTGTAGTACGCCCTTCTCCCCTCGGCTATTCCATATGTGATATAGTGATTATACAACGCCGTGTTGTCCTGCCCGAATACTGCTGCCACATCCGGGTTTTCCTGCATGTACCGCACATGATCAAAAACAAGCTGGCCTGCAGTGCGAGCCCCGGTTCCAAACACTTCCACCCAGGTCTCCATGCCTGTCTGCGGATCTATGTAGGAGGCACATGCGTATTGCGTATAGTTTTTATCAACTCTTACAACATGATGCCCTTCACTCGCGATCCAGCCGGCATTGGCTGTCGCCGCCTTTATGCCGTAATAAGAAGATACAAGCGCATTCTCCGCAGTCCCTGTCACCATACCATAATGTACGATCGCACACTGAGCATTGTAATCATTCGCATTAACAGCATTTATATACTCTGTTGTCTGAGCATTGCGCATTATCTCGTATGCCCGCCTATTTGCAATAGCTTCAAGATCTGAATTCCAGTCAAGCGCACCTGCCCCGTAGGCAGCTCTGTCGGCATTCACCAGATCGAGCATCTCCTTATGATAAGAAGTTATGATCAGAAATGCATTACCGCCATTTAAAAAGGCATCCCTGGTAGCCCGCATTTCTGCGATTTCTGCATCGGTATAGGCATACTGCAGGTATTCTTTGTACAACTCGGTATCCAATAAAACCTGCCACTGTGGAAGCCCCTTAGCTGCCGCAAATTCTGCAAGCGAGTTTTCTGAATATGCTTTCACATCTTTACCCGTCCCTAAAAACATCACAACTGCTATCGCTGTTGCAGCTGCTGCCTTCAACAATGCCTTAGCCCAACTCTTCTTCATACTCCTGCTCCTTCCCGTTTCCTCTATTTCTTATATCTTTCAAAAACCGTAAACCCATCTGTTTCTATCGGATTTACGCCTTATCTAACTATCACCACTCAATAAGTCAGCTCTTCCCTATTGCAGATCTCATCATTCACCACATCAAACTTATAACCACAGGCTCTGCCTGTCGTCCTGATCACCACCGTAAAGTAGGAGCCATCCGCGTAGGAAATATAGTAGGGTGCCCCATCCCCGCCGAAATATTTATTTACATTCTCATAATTTCCTGTCGCGAAGTCCCCTAACGTTCTTGCTCTCACAATGGTTGCAGCACTCTGATTAAAATTAGCATCCGTGGAAACCGTCAGATAATAATAATTCTGTATTCTGGTAAGCTGCACCATCCCCGCTATATTCGCCGGTACCGGGTAAATATTTTTAATCGCAAAGGTCTTTTTATCCACTGCCACAATAGAACTGCTGTGCACACAAGGGAAATAGATCTGATTGCCCTCAATCGTAAAGGAGCGCACATATTTTCCATAGAGTTCCGGAACCCTCATGATATTCTCCAGATATACCTCCGTTGTATTGGGTATTCTCCGAAACAGATACATTTCACCGGTCATGGAACTCCATGCGTAAAACAGGCCTGTAGGTTCATCATACACAATATAGTGCGGGCGCACGCCGATATTGTTAAAAATCTGCAGCTCCGTGAAGCCATCCTCATTTTTTATGTAGCTGACCACTCTATGGTTCTCCGTATCCGTAACCAGATATACAACACCGTCTCCCGCGATGGAATGCGGCTGTGAGAAATTTGAACTCATCACTTTCCAGCTGCTCGATAATACACCGTAAGCCTTGCTGTGAAGCACCTGGTTATGATAGCTGTCCACCAGATAAAAAGTATCTCCGATCTTGACAAGCTGTGTTGGCACAAGAAGGCCGTAATAACTGTTGCGCTCTGTCGGATAAAAGGTTTCCGCGTTTGCCGTAAGCAGGCACGGCCCTTGCAGCATCAAACAAAAACATACTATCAACGCAGCTACACTTTTTATTATCCTCTTTTTCATTTTTCATCCCCTTTTGCTCTCTGCATTTTTCACTAATAAAAGGTTGATATCTCATTAACATATTATCAGTTTACCATACTCAAAATACAAAGTCTAACATAATTTACAGCCTGCTGACATCGTCCGGTCATCTGTCCGCATCAGGTTTCATGCTGTTCACCAGATCTTTCACCACCTCCAAGGCGATCAGAAGCCCTGCCGCCGGGGGGACGAAGGCGGTGCTGCCGGGGGTTCTGTTATCACAGATTCTAATAGGCTTTAACGGCTCTTCTCTTGAATAGACCACCTTCAGCTCCCTTACGCCGCGCTTTCTCAACTCCCGGCGCATAACTCTCGCCAGCGGGCAGACGGAGGTTTTATAGATGTCCGTCACTTCCAGCATGGCGGGGTTTAGTTTGTTGCCGGTACCCATGCTGCTGATGATGGGAGTACCTGCCGCCTGAGCGCGGAGGACCAGTTCGATCTTGGCGGTCACGGTGTCCACGGCGTCTATGACGTAGTCGTAGGTGTCGAAGGAGAAGGTATCAGCGTTTTCTGGAAGAAAGAAACAGGAGTGGATGGTGATCTGGGCGTCAGGATTGATGTCCAGCATGCGCTCCTTCATCACTTCAGCTTTGTCTCTGCCGATGGTCTTGTGGGTGGCGATGATCTGGCGGTTCAGATTCGAGAGCGCTATCTTATCGTGATCGATCAGGTCGAATCTGCCGATGCCGCTGCGTGCTAAGGCTTCGGCGACGTAGCCGCCGACTCCGCCGAGGCCGAAGATGGCGATGTGTTTGGTGGAGAGGGTTGTTATGGCTTGTTCGCCGAGGAGGAGAGTTGAGCGGGAGAATTGAGGGTTCATGGGGCGGGGGTCCTTTCTTTGCTTTTGGGTAATGGTGGTGATGATTATATGGGGATGGTTGTTATCAGTTTCGGCGATGAGCCTATATCTGTTTTGTCATGGCAAATTTAAGGGGATGGTGTGGGCTGCAGGTTGTTCAAACCGTGAGGAGGTGAGGGGATGTCGGCGGGCCTGAGCCATGCATCCGAGGAAAAATGCAAAGCATTTTTCCTCGGATGAGGGCTGCGCCCTATATCAATAAAAAGAGAAAGCCCTTAGCAAGTAAACTTGCACGGGCTTTTTCTTTTTATTGATGCATGGCTTGGATTATCACATCATCCCGCCCATGCCGCCGGCGGGCATTGCAGGGGTTTCTTCTTTGATATTCGCTACAGCGGATTCCGTTGTCAGGAAAGTGCTTGCTACGCTGTTTGCGTTCTGCAGAGCGCTTCTTGTCACCTTTGCAGGATCAAGGATGCCGCCTTCCACCATGTCAACATAAGCGTCTTTCAGCACGTCATAGCCGACGCCCGCTTCAGATTCATATACTTTATTGATGATCACAGCGCCTTCCAAGCCTGCGTTTGCAGCGATGTGGTACAGAGGTGCTTCGAGAGCTTTCAGCACGATCTGAGCACCTGTCTTCTCATCGCCTGCAAGACCTTCTGCCAGTGTTGCAACTTTCTTGGAAGCGTGGATATATGCGGAACCGCCGCCTGCGATAACGCCTTCTTCCACTGCTGCTCTTGTTGCATTTAAAGCATCTTCCATGCGGAGTTTTGCTTCTTTCATCTCAGTTTCCGTAGCAGCACCCACACGGATCACAGCTACGCCACCGGACAATTTAGCAAGTCTCTCCTGCAGTTTCTCTCTATCAAAATCAGATGTTGTCTCTTCGATCTGGCCTTTGATCTGACCGATCCTTGCGCTGATGGCATCCTTTTCGCCGCAGCCGTCCACGATCACTGTGTTCTCTTTCTGAACCTTAACGGATTTTGCACGTCCCAGCATATCCATTGTTGCATCTTTCAGCTCAAGGCCCAGCTCGGAGCTGATCACCTGGCCGCCTGTCAGGATCGCGATATCCTCCAGCATAGCTTTTCTTCTGTCTCCATAGCCGGGAGCCTTCACTGCCACTACGTTGAATGTGCCGCGCAGTTTGTTTACGATCAGAGTTGTCAGAGCTTCCCCTTCCACATCCTCAGCGATGATCAGCAGTTTTGCGCCGGACTGTACGATCTGCTCTAAAACAGGCAGAATGTCCTGAATGTTGCTGATCTTCTTATCTGTGATCAGGATATAGGGATCTTCCAGAACCGCTTCCATCTTATCCATATCGGAGCACATATAAGCGGAGATATAACCTCTGTCAAACTGCATACCTTCCACCAGATCCAGCTCTGTCTGCATGGTCTTGGATTCCTCGATGGTGATAACACCGTCCTGAGAAACCTTTTCCATTGCTTCTGCAACCATCTCGCCTACTTCCTCATCGCTTGCGGAGATAGCTGCCACTTTTGCGATCTGATCTCTGCCTGTTACCTTTGCGCTCATATCCTTGATCGCTTCCACAGCGCATTCTGTCGCTTTCTTCATACCCTTTCTGAGGATCATCGGGTTAGCGCCTGCTGCCAGATTCTTCATGCCTGCATTGATCATAGCCTGTGCCAGAACAGTTGCTGTTGTGGTACCGTCACCGGCAACATCGTTTGTCTTGGTTGCCACTTCTTTTACGAGCTGTGCGCCCATGTTTTCAAAAGCGTCTTCCAGTTCGATCTCCTTTGCGATAGTCACGCCGTCGTTTGTGATAAGCGGAGCGCCGTAAGACTTATCCAGAACAACATTACGTCCCTTGGGTCCCAGTGTCACGCTGACTGTATCTGCCAGTTTATTTACGCCAGCCTCTAAAGACTTTCTCGCGTCTGCTCCGTATTTGATTTCCTTTGCCATAATGATCTGCCTCCTTATTTAATCACTGCCAAAATGTCTTCCTGTTTTACGATGATATATTTCTCTTCTTCCAGCTTTACTTCTGTTCCGGAATATTTGGAATAGATGATCTGGTCGCCTACTGCAACTTCCATCTTCACATCTTCCGTGCCGGGACCTACTGCGATCACCTCAGCCTGCTGGGGTTTCTCTTTTTCCTGACCGGGCAGTACGATACCCGATTTGGTTGTTTCTTCTGCTGCTAACTGTTTTAATACAACTCTGTCGCCTAATGGAACTAACTTCATGGTTAAACCTCCTTCAATGTTCCGCCTGTTCTTGCGGTTATGTCATTTTGTTAGCACTCATTTCAATCGAGTGCTAAACACTAAAACATATATTAGTTTTATATGTTTCTCTTTGCAACTCCAAATAAAACTCAATTTCTTTTATTTTCTTATTTTATCTCTTTTTATCTTCCGTATACTCTCTTTTTCAAGAAAACCTTGATTTTATAATTATTTTAGAAAAATTTACCGCATATATTTAACAGAGTCATCCGTCCATTCAGCCAGGGAGAATTCTTTATGAAAACATCTTCTTTTTTATCTCTGCTTTCCCATAGGATCAGGAGAAGCCGTATCCTCAGCGGCGCCCTTTTACTTACCGCGGCAGGCATGATCAGCCGTATCATCGGTTTTTTCTACCGCATCTTTTTATCCCGCACCTTCGGCGCGGAAAATATCGGTATCTACCAGCTCATCAGCCCTGTTATGGCGCTTGCCTACTCTCTTTCCGTGGCAGGCTTTCAGACCGCCATTTCCCGCATCACGGCGACCACCTGTGCTGCCGCCTCCGGCACCGCTTCCGCTCTTTCTGACCGGAAACAGCAGAGTAAGGCTTTCCCTGCCGTTGTTTCCCACAGGAAGCAGAAAGATAAAACGTCCTCCCCCGGAGAATTTCGCAGCTTTACCGTCCTTGCCGCCGGTATGCTGCTGTCACTTTTTTTATCCCTCGGCATCTCCTGCTTTGTCTATTTCCACAGCGAGGAGATCGCCGTACGTTTCCTGCTGGAAGAAAGATGCACACCGCTCCTGAAGATACTGGCGCTGACCTTTCCTGTTTCCAGTATACACAGCTGCGTGAGCGGTTATTTCTACGGAAGAAAATCTGCCGGTTTTCCGGCTTTCAGCCAGCTTTTCGAACAGATCGTGCGGGTTGGTACGGTGCTGTTTTTATGCAGTGCCTTTTTCACCGAAAATGCAGGCAGGACACCTGACATCTCCCTTGCCGTGATCGGCATGGTGACAGGAGAAGCCGCTTCCGCGTTCCTGTCCCTTCTATATTTATATCATTGCTTTCGGAAAGAGAGCCGCCTTTCCCTGTCTGGAAATCAGATTACGGCGGCGGGAAAAGCCTTTTCCTTCACTGCCCTGTTCCCGGAACTTTTTATGATGGCGCTGCCCCTCTCCGCCGGCCGCATCATCCAGAATTTTCTGCAGAGCATCGAGGCGATCGCCATCCCCGAGCGGCTCCGCATGTACGGTTTGGACACTGCATCCGCGCTCAGTGAATACGGTATTCTGACAGGCATGTCGCTCCCTTTCATCCTGTTCCCCACCGCCCTCACCGGCTCCATCGCTGTGATGCTGCTTCCCGCCGTCTCCGAAGCTCAGGCTCTCCATCAGGAGCGCACCATCGCCAGAGCCGTTCACCGCTCCGTCTATTACTGCCTGCTCCTCGGCTTTCTCTGCCTTGGCTTCTTCCTGTTCTCGGGCCCTGTTCTCGGTAGATTCGTCTTCCATCAGGAAAGAGCCGGGAGCTATCTGCAGATTTTGGGATTCATGTGCCCCTTCCTCTACATGAACTCCACCCTCTCCAGCATCCTTCACGGCCTCGGAAAGACAATGCATTCCTTCTTCTACAATGTGGCAAGCCTCCTTCTTCGGCTCGCCTTCGTATTTTTCTGCATCCCCGCAGTCGGCATAAAAGGGTACCTCTGGGCTCTGCTGGCAAGCCAGACCCTTCTCTCCGTCCTGCAACTTTTCTCACTGCGCCGGTATCTGCGGATGTAACATTGTAATATAGTTTATGGTATATTCATACCGTCCGACCGGATGGAAATTAATTTCTTCGTCGCCACGCTCTCGCTTCGTAAAAAGCGTAGCGGTACTAGGCTCGAAAATACCTCGCCAAGTGCCGACGCTTTTTAAGAGGCTCCTTAAGAAATTAATTTCCATCCGGTCTACGTATTGGTATAAGCAAACAAAACATCTATTAGAGTAAAAATTCTGTCAGTTGAGTAAAAAATAGAATAAGAGCGAAAAACATCTGCTAACCTTGCAACTTTATACATAATCATGTATAATGTCTAAGGTTTTACATGAAAATAATATTTCGCCGCGTAGTCTTTCGCCTGCTAAGCCGACAGAGGACATATATCCTGTGAAGACTGTAGAAAAACGCCGGCACTTAACGAGGTATTCCACGAGTTTAGTGTCCGCTGCGTTTTTCTCCAAGCGAGAGCGTGTCTGAACAGGATATATGTCCTCTGTCGGCACCCCCGGCTATAACAAAGGAGCAACAATCATGTCTTTTGAATTTATAAAGTTACTTCCGACCCCCGACGAGATCCGGGAGGAATATCCTCTGCCGGCTAAACTGATAGAGTTAAAGCGTATCCGCGACTCCGAGATCCGCGCCGTGATCACCGGAGAGAGCGATAAGCTTCTTGTCATCATCGGCCCCTGTTCTGCGGACAACGAGGATTCCGTCTGCGAATACATAAGCAGGCTTGCAAAGATCAATGACAAGGTAAAGGACAAGCTGATCCTGATCCCGAGGATCTATACGAACAAACCCCGCACCACCGGGGACGGTTATAAAGGCATTATCCACCAGCCCGATCCCAGCAAGCGCGAGGATTTTCTTGCGGGTATCATTGCCATGCGGAAAATGCACATCCGCGCCATCAGTGAATCCGGACTTACCAGCGCAGATGAGATGCTCTACCCCGAAAACTGGGGCTATGTCTCCGATATCCTCTCCTATGTGGCGATCGGCGCCCGCTCTGTGGAAGATCAGCAGCACCGTCTGACTGTCAGCGGTTTTGATGTGCCTGCCGGTATGAAAAATCCTACCAGCGGCGACTTCTCCATCATGCTGAATTCCGTCTATGCGGCTCAGCACCCCCACTCTTTCATCTACAGGGGCTGGGCAGTCAAGACAAACGGCAATGAGCTGGCACATACGGTGCTCAGAGGTTCTGTCAATAAATACGGCAGAAGCCTGCCCAACTACCATTATGAAGATCTGAATACCCTGTTGGAATTATATAATGAAAGAGACCTGATGAACCCTGCCTGTATCATCGACTCCAACCACAATAATTCCAACAAGCAATTCAAACAGCAGATCCGTATTGTCAAGGAAGTGCTGCACAGCCGAAAACTGAATCCTGATATTCACAGGCTCGTAAAAGGGGTTATGGTGGAAAGCTATCTGGAGGAAGGCTGTCAGAAGATCGGAGGCGGCGTATATGGAAAATCCATCACCGATCCCTGCCTTGGATGGGAAGATACGGAACGGTTGATCTATGATATTGCGGAGTATGAATAGTCAATACTCCCGCCAACTGTCCGCGCAGGCACAGCCGTTTGCCTCATTGCCCGCAGGAATAAAAAAGAATCTGGCAGGTTCGGATATCCCCTAGCCTGCCGGATGCCACAACAATAGTTCAAAGGTGCAAACGCCCCTGATAGACCTGCCCCTGTGCCGCTGTCCGGGCAACGGAATTCTGCCACTTCATTTCCTGCTCATACTGCATATCCAGCCATCCTATCTCCTCTTCCTTCGTCAATGGCGTTCCGTCCGCCTTATAATACTGCTCCTGCTTATCTTCATAACGCTGCTCGATCTCAGAATAGAGCTTTGCGTATACCATCTCACAGGCGTTCATGATATCATCATGATCATAATATCCTTTTTCCTCTCTGATCTCCTTCAATATTCCCGCCCTCATGTCACTGAATGCCGTGGCGGACTGCATAACTGTATGCTCTATTTTATCCATGATAGCTTCCCTGTTTTTTGAAAGCTGAAAAGCCCCCAATGTGATATCTCCCTGGAACACCTCACTCGCTTCATAGACATTGAAGGCCTTCACCATTTGTCGTTCTTTCATCCCCTTCCTCTCCAGACTGCTTCTTTCCGCTTCCTGCTTCCCGGCCTTCTCATTTAATAATTCCTCCCGGTATTTTTTTGCCTGCATCTCCTTTTCCAGATATTGCTCCCGAATCTCTCTTCGTCTGTTCGCCTGTCCGTTTGTCTTTTTATAAAAGCCGTTCCGGGAACGTGTATAAAACTCCGAATCATTGCCCGCTCCGGACCAGGAATCTCCCCTGTAATCTTTTGCATCAGCACCTACCGTTATCAGCAGGGAGGCTCCTGTCGGAGCAAAGGAGGATGTCAGATCACGCCTAAGCACCGATAATATCTGTTCCCTGTAAGCCGGATCAGCTTTCATATTTTTAAAAGCCTCCTCCGATATATTGACAGCCAGATTGATGATCGTTTCATTCTTTGGTATCCTCTCAAGCTCCGCATAGAATTCTTCTCTGAAAGCCGCCATTTCCTCCGCCTCTGACTGTCGAGAAGTCTTTCCCACATCACCTTTCTCCGAAGCCGCATTTGTCCCATCCTGTGATTTTTCAGAAGAGCCCGCCCGAATAGCTGCCTCTTTTTGCATCTCATCCGCATATTGATAAGTTATGGCGTTGTTGTTTATATTGCTGATACTCACTTTCTGTTCCCCTTTCCCGTAAAAATACTGTCATGGTGCATTTACGCCCTGTCATAATGATATCCTGCCTTCCCTGATCATATCGGAAAAATATGAATTATCATAACGGCAATGACACGAACAGCCGTTTTTATGGAATGAACAGATTATATCATTTCTTTTTTATCCATACTATTGACTCCTTTACTCTAATGTGTTAGAGTAAAGGAGCAACATGCTCTAACCCATTAGAGTAAAGGAGGTACTTTTATGGAAACACCCAAAATCTTCGAGAGCGAATACCGGTTCTGCCTGATCCTCTGGGAGCATGAACCGATAAGAAGCAAGGAACTTGTCAATCTCTGCAAAGAACAGCTCGGCTGGAAGTCCACCACAACCTACACGGTGATCAAGCGGCTTTCCGAGCGGGGAATCCTCAAAAACGAGAATACAGTCGTCACCTCCCTGATCTCCAAGGACCAGATACAGGAAGCCGAGATGGAGGAGCTGATCGAGAAAAAATTTGAGGGCTCACTTCCCGCTTTTATTGCGGCTTTCGGCAGGCATAAAAGATTATCTGAGGAAAAAATGGAAAAACTAAGGAAACTGATCGAGGAGGATATGTAACGCTATGACTGCTGTTTTTTTAAAGATTCTCAATATGAGCATTACCGCCGGCTGGATCGTGCTCGCCGTCATGCTGCTTCGGCTGCTGCTGAAAAAAATGCCGAAACAGTTCACCTGCATGCTCTGGGGACTTGTGGGGCTTCGGCTCGTCTTTCCATTCTCCCCGGAAAGCATGTTCAGCCTGATCCCCAGCGCCGAGACCATCCCTGAAACCGTACAGCCCGGAGAATTTCCGGAGATTCACAGCGGCGTTACCGCAATTGACCGGGTCGTAAATCCTGCCGCCAAGCTCTCCTTTTCCCGGCTTTCTGCGGGAACATCCGGGAAAAATACTTTGGATATCATGATGCAGGGTGCCCTTCTGATCTGGATCGCCGGCATAAGCCTGATGCTCTGCTATCTGGCTTTCAGCTACTTCCGCCTGCGCCGGAAGATGGGAACCGCCGTACTGCTGAAAGAAAATATCTGGCAAAGTGACTTTGTGGATTCGCCCTTTATACTCGGCATGATCCGCCCGCGGATCTATATCCCCTTTCACTTAAAGGAAGAGACCCTCTCCCACGTGCTCGCCCATGAAAAAGCACATCTTGCACGGAAAGACCACCTTGTGAAAGCCTTCGCCTTCCTGCTGCTTTCCGTTTACTGGTTCCATCCCCTGATATGGGCCGCCTATCTTCTGCTCTGCAGGGATATCGAACTTGCCTGCGACGAAAGAGTGATCCGTCATCTCGGGGAGGAGGAGCGGAAAAGCTATCTGCTTTCTCTGATCGGATATGACGGGGAGCAAAGCCGAAAAAAAATACCGGCTCTCGCCTGCCCGCTGGCTTTTGGAGAACTGGATCTGAAGGAGCGGATCATCCGCGCAAAAACATGGAAAAAACCTGCTTTCGCCCTGATCGCGGCCGCTCTGATCCTGTGTATCGTTGCCGCCATCTGCCTGCTGACCGATCCAAAGGAAGAACTCCTGACGGCACCGGAGCCCTTTTGCCACCCCTATCAGGTGGAAGAAATTTCCTATGCGTCCCCGCAGTACAGTTTTTCCCTGACGCCTGAAACCGCTCCGACCTACGTTCTGACATCCGACTATCAGCTTCTGGAATCTGCCGATACGCCCCTTGACAGGAGAGACGCGGAGGGTTACTGGATCTCCTGCGGCGGAGCAGAAAAAATAAAGCTGAAAGAGAAAAACTTTGGAGATAACATGGAAACTGGCAGTCAAAACGATCTCTCCCTCTCCACGCTCCTGAAGGAAAACCGGAATGCATGGGTCGTGAACCGTCCACAGCAGGAGGGACAGATCATCTACTATATCCTGCAGCAGAAAAACGGCGATGTCTATCTCTGCTACGGATACAATGCAGACGATGCCTCCGCCGAAGCAGAACCCCTCTCCAAAACTCCCGAAGAGACAAGATCCGACATACGCTGGATCTTCAAACTGTCCTCCATAAAGGAGGAAACCCTCTCCGCAAAAACGCTGTTCTCCTACCGGACAAAATATGTGGGAGACAATTCCGCCGTAGGAAATATCATCTACAATCTGACCTTCCCGCAAGATATGGCATATCAGCAGTTTGCCCTGCAGACAGACGCGGAACCATACGAAGTGACCATAACTTTCGCCCTCACCGGGGAGGACAGGGAACAATATGCCGGGGATGCCTTAAATCGTCAAAAGGAGAAAGCTCTGCTTGAGAAAAATGCCTGCATCATGTTCTCCCTGATCGAAAATGCGGACATCATCAATTTTAAACTGGTAGACAAAACAGATGAAACACTCCGCCCCCTCACACTCGTCTACACAAGACAATGGGCATACGCCAAAACAGACTGTGACCTCTGGGCACAATGCGAAACCGAAGAACAGCTTGAAGCAATATTGATAAAACTCCGGGAAATCCTGGCGCCCTAGGCGCCGGTTCCCCCGGAGCTTTTACATTTAACCTTCGCGTCAAGCCGTCCGGGGCAATATATCCTATGAAAGACTGTAGAAAAACGCCGGCACTTGGCGAGGTACTTTCGAGCCTAGTACCGCTGCGTTTTTCTCCAAGCGAGAGCGTGTCTTGAATAGGATATATTGCCCCGGACGGCTTGACACCACAACCTAAACATTCTCAATCTGCCAATCAATCGCCTCCAGCCCGTTCGCCTCCAGATACTCATTCGTCTTACTGAAGGGCCTGCTCCCAAAGAATCCCCTGTAGGCCGACAACGGGCTCGGATGAGGCGCCTCCAGGATCAGATGCTTCGGATTATGCAGCATGGACTTTTTCATCTGCGCAGGCCGGCCCCACAAAATAAATACCATAGGCCGATCCTGCTCGCTGCAGATCCGGATGCAGGCATCCGTAAATTCCTCCCAGCCGATGCCGCGATGGGAATTTGCCGCATGGGCGCGCACCGTGAGCACCGTGTTGAGCATCAGCACACCCTGCTTTGCCCACTTTACCAGATAGCCGTTGTTCGGGATATAGCAGCCCAGATCATCATGCAGCTCCTGATAGATATTCACAAGAGAAGGCGGAATATCAACCTCCGGCTTCACCGAAAAGCAAAGCCCGTGAGCCTGGCCGTCATTATGGTAGGGATCCTGCCCCAGAATGACCACCTTGACGTCCGCAAGGGGCGTTAAATGAAACGCATTGAAAATATCATCGGATGCCGGGAATATTTTTCTTGTATTATACTCCTCACTCACCTTCTGAAACAATTGCTTGTAATAAGGTTTCTGAAATTCCGGTTTTAATGGTTCCAGCCAGTCATTGTCAATCGCCGCCATCTTCTGTCTCTCCTTTTTATTCTTCTTTCCGTGATATATTCTCTGTCCTTCATGTGCGGGCGATCACCTCTTCTTCCGCACATGCATCTCTACAATCGTACCGCCACGCCTCTTTCCGCCAGATATTCTTTCACCTGCCGGATCTCCAGCTCCTTATAATGGAATAAAGATGCTGCCAGCGCCGCCTCCGCCTTCCCTTCTGTCAGCGCGTCATAAAAATGCGAAAGCTCACCTGCGCCGCCTGAAGCGATCACCGGAATGGACACAGCCTCTGCCACCTGCTTTGTCAGTTCTATATCATATCCCGCCTTCGTGCCATCACAGTCCATACTGGTCAGGAGTATCTCCCCGGCGCCCAGGCGCTCCGCCTTTGTCACCCATTCAATGGCATCGACTCCCACATCAATACGGCCGCCGTGTTTATAAATATTCCAACCGCTTCCGTCTGCGCGTCTCTTTGCATCCACCGCCAGCACTACACACTGGCTTCCGAATTTATCCGCCGCCTCGCTGATCAGCTCCGGCCTGTCTATCGCCGCAGAATTCACGGAAATCTTGTCCGCACCTTCCCGCAGGAGCTCCCGGAAATCCTCCACTGTGCGGATACCTCCGCCTACAGTAAAAGGGATAAACACTCTCTCCGCCACCTTGCGCACCATGTCCACGACCGTTTTTCTCGCATCGGAGGAGGCTGTAATATCCAGAAAGACCACTTCATCCGCACCCGCCTTATCATAAGCCGACGCGATCTCCACCGGATCCCCCGCATCCCGCAGATTTACAAAATTAACGCCTTTTACCACCCTGCCATTATTCACATCCAGACAGGGAATGATCCTCTTTGTATGCATATATTCTCACTTTCATTACACTGCCAGAAAATTTCTCAGGATCTGCAATCCCACATCCGAACTTTTCTCCGGATGAAACTGGCAGGCAAAAATATTATCCTGCTCCACAGAAGCTTCCACCTTCACTCCATACTCTGCAGTCGCCTTCACAATTTCCTTATCATCCGCCTGCAGATAATAGGAATGCACGAAATAGACATAAGAACCCTCCGGCACATCCTGAAACAGCTTTCCCCCTGAGGGATATTCCAGACAATTCCATCCTATCTGGGGTATCTTAAGCCCCTCCTCCTTCGGGATCCGCACGATCTTTCCTTTTAACAGCCCAAGTCCCTGCACACCGGGACTTTCCTCGCTCTCCTCAAATAGAAGCTGCAGACCGAGACAGATTCCCAGAAACGGAATCCTCCGTCTTGCCACTTCTTTTATGACGGAGACAAGGCCAAAATTCTCCAGCTTCTCCATCGCATCGCCAAAGTTTCCCACCCCCGGCAGTATCACTCTCTCAGCTGCAAGGATCTCATCCGGATCTCTTGTGACAAGCACTTCCCCGCCCAGAAATTCCAGCGCCTTCTGCACGCTCTTTATATTCCCCGCATCATAATCAATTACTGCTATCATTCAAATATTCCTCTTCCTCCGGAAGGATATCCTCCAGTTCAGGATAAGCTTCTGCAGCTTCTTCCTCCTGCTGTGCTATTTCCGACTGGCTCTGATACATGTCTCCATTTACGATCGCCTCCAGCTGCAGGCTGAACTCGTAATCACTATCCAGCGCATTGATCTCCATTGCGCCCTCTTCCGATAATCCGTATTTATCCTGCAGAATATTCAGAATACTCTGATACTGTGCTGCCGCCTCCGGTGTGATCAGATCCTCTCTGCCTGCCTGTAAGATCTCCTGATACTTCCCGACACCCTTTAACAGGTCCTCCAGCGCCATAACCGGCTTATCCAGCTTCAGATGGTTCTCATAGACATCCCCGGCATGTTGAAGGTGCAATACTACAGATGACTGCTGGAAAATCAACTGATCCTCCTCCGTCAGTTCACCTCCGTTCATCAACTCGTAAGCTGTCTCAAAATCTTTATCATAAAATGCATTTCTGGCCTCTGTAAGCTTCAGTGTTTCCATTCCGACACTGTTCATTAACAAGATCCCCGCCGCAATAGACGCGCAGAAAAGTACCCATACGATAACCTTCTTTTTCGGAAGCTTTTTCTCCGCTCTTCTTTCCTTTTCCGCCTTTTCAGCTTTTTCTGCCTTTTTCTTTGCCTTCTCGGCATTTTTTTCCTTCTTCTGCTTTTCTTTTGCCGCCTTCTTCGGATCCGGCTCCTTCTTCTTATCCGGCTTTTTCTTTTTCTCTTTTTTCTGCTTTTCCTTTTTTCCGGCCTTTGCCTCCGCCTTTTTATCCTTACCTCCCGGCTCCTCTTCCTTTACCGCAGCATTTTCCTCTTCCTCAGAATCCATCTCATCCTCATCCGATCCAAAGAAAAGTCTCGCAAGCTTCTTCCCAAAACCTTCTTTCCCTTCTTTGGAAGGTTTTTGCTTTTTCTCACCCTTTGCCTTTTTTTCCTTCTTTTTCCTTCCTTTTTCCGGTTTTTTCTCAGGAGCCGCCTGTGCCTCCTCCTCTTTGGATTCCTCCACAAGACCGGTTTCCGCCCCCGGCGTCAATCCCGGCATATCCTGTTCGCCTTCCGGTCCTGATGTCAGGCCAAGCATATCCTGTACGCTTTCCGAATCCAGATCAACATCATGAAAAGAAAAATCATCAGGCAGCCCCATATCGGCAACCTGCTCGTGATTTTCCGACATGGACAGCAGATCCTGAATATCTGAAAGCTCATCATGCTCACCAAGCAGATCCGAAAGATCCTTATCCGCAGGTATTGCCGCCTCCCCTCTTCCGAGAACAAAATCACCTATTCCCGCCTCTTTTTCCAAAACCTGATCGATCTCTTCCTCCGACATATCGAGCAGCGCCAAAGGATCTACCAGCATCTCCTCTTCCTTTGATCCCGCCTCCTCATCCGGTACTGTACCTGATAATTCATCTGTCAGCTCTTCCTCTATGACATTCGGGATCTCATCCGAAATATCACTGACCGTCAACTCATCCGGAATTTCTTCCGGAATATCGCCGCCCATTAACTCATCCGGGATCCCATCCGGAATATCGCCGCCCGTCAACTCATCCGGAATATCTTCCATCACATCACTCTCCAGATTGTCCGGAATATCCATCAGCATCCCGCTCTCCGATCCATCCAGGCTCTCACTCAAGCCCGTATTCTCAATATCGCCCGGGACATCCTCCATAACCGCTTTTAACATTTCCTCTAAACGCTCTTCACCGGAAGTCATTTTCATCTACTCCTCCAAACACGCCAAATTTTATTATTTATTCAAAAATGTCAGGGGATCTTCCTTTACAGACCTTCCCCGCACCTTAATTTCTTCTGATAACTGATATAAACTGCTGTGCACTCTCCAGAAACTGGATTTCCGGTTATAAAAACACAATTTTTCAAAAGGCCACCTGATAACAGAGGGGAACTCCATTCCAACGCCCAATTCCAAAATGCACAATTTTTTGTTTATCGTCCCCTGAAGCCACTTCGTATACCGCTCCCAGCTTTCCAGATAACCGCCCTCATGATATGCAGGCTGTCCATATTGATTTACCACCAGAGGTCTGCCGCAATCAGGACACACAGGTTCCTCCAGCTCTTTCAGCGGCACCTTATCCTCGATCCAGCCGCACACCTTGCTCCAGAAAACTTCATCTATGGAAAACAGCTTCCCTCCGCAGTTCCCTTCACACTGTAAAACATGGTATGTACCACAGGGCAGGGTAATTCTGTCCTCCTTAAAACCGATCTCCCTGATCAGATCATCCGTACTCAGCGAAACAATAAAATAATTTTTACCATCGATCAATTTCCTTAAATTTTTATATGCCCTTATAATTTCCGGATGAAGCTCCTTCCTTAAATAATATCGGATCAAAAAGGGAATAAGCCATTCCTTCTCCTGTTCTTTTTCAAGTACAGAAAGCTTCTCACTGAAATTCGGTATCTCCTTTAACGTCTGAAGTTTTACCTGCATCTCGTTTCCGATACCGATCAACACAAGTTCCGCCTCTTTTATGTCCTGAACCAGCATAGTTTTCCTCTCCACACAACAAAAAGAGTATACCAAAAACCGGTACACTCTTTCAGCACTTCTATAACACTTATCTGGTCAGTTCATCTATGATCTTTACCAGATTACCGATTTCCGGTTTTGACAACTGGGCATTTGCACCAAGCGCTGCGCCTTTTCTTTTCATTTCATCATTCACCAGAGATGAGAAGATAACGATCGGAATATCCGCTGTCTCAGGGTCTTCCTTCACGAGCTTTGTCAGACGGTGTCCATCCATCAAAGGCATCTCAATATCTGTAATAATACACTGCACGTGCTCTTTTAAGGTACCATCCCTCTTGCAGTCCTGAATAACGTCATATGCCTCCTGACCATTCTTTGTATGGATCAGATTGTGATAACCTGCCTTTTTCAGAGAATCCACGATCAGCTTATTAAGCAATACGGAATCTTCCGCGATCAGAACCGGCACATCGCTTCTTTCCCTTTCACCCAGTTCATCAATGTCTGTGATCTTCAATCCGGTCTCAGGATTTATATCAGACACGATCTTTTCAAAATCCAAAATAATGATCAGCTTATCATTATATTTAATGATACCTGTTGAAACACCCTCTTCCGTCGTACTCACTGTGGCATCCGGCTTAATGATATCTCTCCAGGAAACTCTATGTATCCCTACTACGTTATCTACGTGGAACGCAATATCCAGTTTATTAAAATTCGTAATGATAAATAAGCCGGAGGGGCTGTACTCTCCTCTCTGGAGACAGTTCTTCAGATCGATCGCCGTGATCATTGTTTCACGCGGCATAAAAATCCCTTCTATACTAGGATGAGCATTGGGAACCGGTGTCACCGGCTGATAAGGAATGATCTCTTTTACTTTCGCCACATTAATTCCGTAGGAATTTCCGGCCAAAATAAATTCCAGAACCTCAAGCTCATTTGTTCCATTCTCTAATAAAATCTTTGTATCCATATTCCACCTCACATTAATATAGGTTTATCATGGGATTATCCCGAAAGTCTGTTACAATTATACCACAGGATTTCAAAATTGCATACTAAAAAAGATAAAAAAAAGAAGCAACCAGCTTCTTTTTTATCTTTTGTATTTTTATTTCTTTATCTACAGGTATTTCTTCCATCTCTTTTGTTTTCACCTGAGGGTCCATACCCTCAAAACCGAACACTGAAATCCTTCTACATCCTTTTCC
>CANSLJ010000026.1 GCA_947647735.1 uncultured bacterium
GAGTAGAAAAAATCTGTATGAAAAAAATTTGCCAACGTTTACTTGACAGTAACCAGTTTTTGGCGTTTGTTTAGTGAAAGATGCATCCGAACTGTAAATGTGATATAATTCATTATAGGTTCGCTTCAGATCATGATATTTGCCAGAAGTATGGATACCGTAAATCTCATCTACAGAATAGGGCAGATTGGGCAGATCCTCTCTGGTAACGATCACAAAATAATTGTCAGAGGATTTTACGGCAGAAGCAAATTCCTGGGATTTCACAAATTTATTTTCTTTATCTAAAAAAATAATCTGCTCGTGGATATTGGGCAGAACAAGATACCAGTCATTTCCGCCGAGTGTCCTGAAGGGACGCTCACAGTGTACTTCAATACCTGAACTTTCCCCGAGAACTGAGGCCTGCTCCAGAAGGTTGATCAACTGTGTTTTTCCGGTGGCGCTGTCTCCGCGAATGATCGTAATATTCCGCCGGATGTTCAGTTCGTAGCGGAGTTTATTATTTTGTACGATAATATGATACTTTCCTTTCATACATCATCGCTCCTTTATTTTAAGCGCTTCTTCTAAATATTCGCCATAGCTGTGTATGGTGATTCCTGTGTTGAGTATAACAGCTTCAAATGACGGAACAGAACTAAAGTCCATCATGTGATGAAGATTAATGGTCAGATCCTTTTTTTTACCAAGTTCAACAATCCATTTTGCACAATTATCGCCACAGGCGGAGGCATTAAAAATCTTTCCACTGGTATCGAATGCCATCAGGATTAGAGTTTTAACACCACCGGAGATTTCTTTTGTGGAAATCGGACCAAGAACTGGACTTTGAATCAGGCGTACACCGATGACATCTGATTTATCAATATCCTTGATCATTGCAACAGTCAAAGGATCTGTGATCCATTCATCTTCATATTGGTTATCGAAATATGTGGGGGGATGATAAACGGAATTTTTCACTTCTCCAAATACGATTTTCAGCATTGTACCGTTCTCCTTCCGGGCAGTATTTGTTATTCAGTATAGCATAAATATGAAAGAAAAGTGAGAAAATTATGCGTTCGATAAGGCATTACTTTGAGTATTTAGTTATCATTTGTTCAGCTGTCGATACTTTTTCCGGTAAAAACAAACGGAAAGAATCGTAGCGACGCACCAGCCGATCGGCCATGCGCACCATATGCCGGTTGCGGATCCTGTCCAGTCCGAAAGAACAAAAGCCAGGACAACACGCAGGATCAGGTCTGTGAATGTGGCAGCCATAAACTGGCGCATAGCGCTGATTCCTCTGAGAATACCATCTGCAGCCAGTTTAGCTGATACGACAAAATAGAAGGGAGACAGTATCCATAAAAATTGTCTGCCGGCCATCAGTGCTGCAACAGAGCCTTTTTCCATGAACAAAAGAAGCAGATATCTTCCGAAGAAAATGTAAAGAAGGCAGAACGGAATACACAGACACCATACCATCTTAACTCCTGCGCGAAAGCCTTCTTTGATCCGCTCGTATTTAAGCGCACCAAGATTCTGGGCGGAAAAGTTGGAAATGCCGTTGCCGATCGTGGTAAACGATGTAATGACAAGATTATTCAGTTTTACTGCGGCGGAGTAACCTGCCATGACGGAAGGGCCAAATCCGTTTATGACGCTCTGGATCAGGATATTTCCAATGGAAATAAAACTTTGCTGTAAAATACTTGGGATGGCGATGATCAGGATCTTTTTCAGGAGACTTCCATCGAATACCGGCGGTTTTTTCTGAACCTGAATTTTGTTCAGTCTTCTCCACACAGTGAGAACCGCCAGAATACAACTGACTCCCTGACACAGGAAGGTTGCCCATGCAACGCCTGCAACCCCCATATGAAACGCCTTTACAAACAGAATATCCACTGCGATATTCGATGTGGAGGATACTGCGAGAAAGTAAAACGGTGTCTTGGAGTCGCCCAACGCGGAAAAAATGCCGGTTGCAATATTATAGAAAAATACGAAAGGAAGCCCCCATATATAAATATCGAGATACAGTTTCGAGTCTGCGAAAACTTCCCCGGGTGTCCGGATCAGATACAGCAGAGGGCTGCACCCCAAAATGCCAATCAGCATCAATATGCCGCAGAGAACAGCACTGAAAATACATGCCGTGGATACGGCGGTTTTTAACCTGCCATAATCCTTGGCGCCAAAGAGCTGTGAGACAATAACAGAGCACCCCATATTGCAGCCAAAGGCAAAGGCGATGAAGATCAATGTGATCTCATAGCTGTTTCCGACCGCCGCCAGAGCATTTTCACTGATAAATTTACCCGCCACCAGAGAGTCTGCGATATTGTAAAGCTGCTGGAAGATAATGCTGCCAAACAGAGGAAGGCAGAACTTCCATAATACGGTTTCCGGTTTTCCTGTCGTTAAGTCTTTGTTCATAGTAAGCTCCATTTCTATGTATATCTGATGATTTATTTTATTAGTATAAATTTCCGGCGAAATAAAAAAGCCTGCTGCATTTACATCTCACCGAATATGCATTATACTACTTCCTGTAAGATATTAAAAATATATATAAAACATGAAAGACATATAAAAAATAGATGGATATAAATTTCGAGTATTACAAGATATTTTATTATGTGGCAAAATACGGCAATATCACAAAGGCGGCAGCAGTGCTGGGCAGCAATCAGCCGAATGTAACAAGAGTTATGAAACTGCTGGAATCTCAGTTAAACTGTCGGCTGCTGATTCGCGAGGCAAGGGGTATCAGCCTCACGGAGGAGGGAAAGCAGCTCTATTCCCATGTGGAGATCGCCTGCAGGCATCTGTTTGGCGCGCAGGAAGAAATATGCGGGGAACCTGCGGATAAAAAAGGAACTGTAAAGATCGGGGCAACGGAGACGGCATTACACCTGTTTTTACTGGATGTACTGCATGATTTTAAGAGGAAATATCCCGCTATTAAAATCAAGATCCATAATCATACAACGCCGGGGATCGTCAAACGGATCGTCAGCGGAGAACTGGATTTTGCGGTGGTGACGGCGCCTTTTGAAATGCCCGGGACGATTCGCTGTGAAAAGGTGCTGGACTTTGAGGAGATACTGGCAGGCGGCATGGAATATGCGGGCCTGTGCGGAAAGGAATGGAGGTTGTGTGATCTGAAAGAGTATCCGTGGATCGGTTTGGGGGAGGAAACAGCTACCTATGAGATGTACAGAAATTTTTTTATAGAACATAAGATGGATATGGAGCTCGACATGGAGGCGGCTACTTCCGATCTGATACTGCCGCTGATCGAGAATAATCTGGGTATCGGCTTTGTGCCGGAAAAGCTGGCGCGGCCGTTGTTGAAAGAAAAGAGGCTGGTGCAGATAAAGATTGTACATGAGATACCAAAACGCTCCATAGAGATCATTTCGGATAAAGGGCAGGCGAGGAACAGTGCGGCGGATATATTTTACAGGTATTTGAAAAATATAGGAAGCTGACAGAAAAGATAGATTATGCGGAAAAGCGGGTATATTTGGCGTAAACTTTGAATGGTTTTCTGCAAAAAGATATGCTATACTTCTCATATATTGTAGTTTGAACGGAATTAAAAGAATGGAGTGGAATAAATTATTTCACAGTCATGATATAATGAGCGTTAGCGAGAAGAATGAGCTTGTTCATTCGGAGAGCGGCGAATGTTGATCATAAATCGCAGATTTATGATATAAGTATCTGCAGGATGGGAGAGCAGGAGTCATAATGAAAGATATATTTATTACAAAACTGGTTTTAGAAAATGTAAGGAATCTGGAATATATGGAAATTCCTCTTTCAAAAGATCATAAAAAGCATTTGATTTTTACCGGCAGGAATGGAAGCGGAAAGACTACCATACTGGATGGGTTATCGGAATATTTTGATGAACTTGTCACAACTAATCATATGGCAATTGCGGAGATAGAATTGTCAAATGCAAAAAAAATATTATCGTATACACAAAAGCATAGTGATGAAAAATCTGAAATTATAGATAAGGAAAATGATGTTAAAAGAGCAGAGCAGAAAGTTAAAAATATTAAAAAAGGATTTGATATAGAGTTAAGTAGTTCTAATGAAGAAGTCTGTGATGCATTTAAAAAAGGTCTTTTTATTATTGCTTTTTATCAGGCAGAGAGAATTTTTGAGACAGAAATACCAAAACATGTTGAAAAAGTTGAATTACAACAAAATTATACAATATATGATAATCCACGAAAAAACTTTGTAAAATATCTACTTGATCTGAAAATGACACAGGCATTAGCAGTCTCGGGGAATAAGGGGGAAAAGGCAGAAAGCATACAGAAATGGTTTGATAACTTTGAGGGACTACTGCAAAATATTTTTGAGAACGATCAGCTTAGTCTTGAATTTGATGAAGAAACGTTTCGTTTTTATATTCAGGAACCGGGAAAGGAGCCCTATGATTTTAATACACTTTCCAGCGGCTATGCGGCTATTCTGGATATCGTCGTAGATCTTATGATTCGGATGGAAAGACAGACAGAAAGAAAATTTCTTTATGATATGCAGGGGATAGTTTTCGTTGATGAAATCGAGACACATCTTCATCTTGCTTTGCAGAAAAGAATTCTGGGGTTGTTGACGACAATGTTTCCGAATATTCAGTTTATTGTGACCACACATTCTCCTTTTGTTTTAAACAGTCTGGATGATGTTGTGATTTACGATCTGGAGCGGCATTTATTGGTAGAGGATGGTTTGACGGATGTTCCTTATGATGGAATTGTGGAGGGATATTTCAATGCCAGTGTTTTATCAGATAAATTGAAAGAGAAGTTTGGAAGATATAAGGCATTGGTGAATAAAGAGTTACTGACAGATGAAGATTTTGAGGAGATTGCAAATCTGGAACTGTTTTTAGATGAAATTCCGGACTATCTTGCGCTTGGTATTACAACAGAGTATCATCGGCTGAAATTGGAACTTTCAAAGCGGGAGGATATTGATGGTTAAGATAGAAAGATCGTTTCCGGCACCATCTTCTCTTGAGGCAGAAGCAAAAAAGAAGAGCGGAAGCTATGAGAAATCTGATGTTGTAGAAAGGTTAAAACAGGATTTTCATAATAAGTGCTATATCTGTGAGTTGAAGAATTTACAAGATCCGCAAGTGGAACATCTTTTGCCCCATAAAAACGGTCGGTATCCGGAACGGAAATTTGACTGGAATAATTTGTTCTGGTCTTGCGGTCATTGTAATGGTGTGAAAAATCAAAATATATATGATTCAGGCATTTTGGATTGCTGCAAGGTGGATCCGGAGAAGAGAATAATATTTCGGTTAAAAGAGGAACAAATTGAACTGCTTCCGCTAATGAAGCAGGCAGATGAGGAAACAGATCGAACAATTGAGTTGATAAAGGCTGTTTTTAATCTGCGTAATACCGGAATGCGGGTTTATAAAAGTGATATGCGCCTGAAAGAACTGCAAAAAGAGATGAACATTCTTTTTAAAAATTTGAATGATTTAAAAAAGAGACCGGATAAACGGATTGTTCTATATAAATTAAGAGCACTGTTGAAAAGAGAATCTGCTTTTGCGGCGTTTAAAAGGTGCTATGTAAGAGAACGTATCGATGAGTATCCGCAGTTAGAAAGTTACATACAGTAAGCATTTTATACAATCTCCCTGATCTTCACCGACAATTCCGCATAATAGGAATCCTGAATCTCTGCTTCCTTCTCGGAAAGGCAGGAAAACATAAGCTCCAGGGATTTAGAGCCCTGCCAGTAGGGTTCCTGGCATATCGTTGCGGTAATAATGTTTTTCTGTATCATTTCAACGGTAGAAGGCACTTCGTCAAATGTGATGACCTTGATATCTTTCTCAGGGGCAAGTTCTGCGATGGCACGGCACCCGCCGTAAACGCCTGCAGCTGTAAAGTAGAAGGCGTTGAGTTCAGGGTGTTCATTCAACATTCGGGAAACCAGTTCATATCCTTTATTATCATCATCGAAACTCTCACCCTGACAGACAACCTTAAAGCGGGCATCGTCGGAAAGCTTGTCCACGAAGCCGGAAATGCGCTGGGTATGGCACAGGATATTATTATCACCGTTTACGATGCCGAGCCTGACAGGGCCGGAGGTGACAAGTTTCATCAAGGCTCCTGCGGCTTCCCCGGAGTTATAATAATCGCTTCCCACATAGGCAAGGCGCCGCACGCCCTCCGCGTCAGAATTGACCGTGATGACAGGTATGCCGCTGCGGATCAGCTTATTCAGTTCCTCCCGTATCTCATCACCGTTGTAAGGTGTGATGATAAGTCCCTGCACACCTTCTTTCAGGCACGCCCGGATAGCGGATAACTGAGCCTGGGGATGGTAGGCAACCCGCTTTACGGAGATCTCGCAGCCATAGAGGGAGAGCTCCTCGGCTTTATCAGAAAACCCTTCCATCACACGGTCAAAAAACGGATTTTTCCTGCTGAACAGGATAACCCCGATCAGATATTTCTTTTTCTGGGCAGCAAGAGCGATCCCGGCACGATTGGGTTTATATCCAAGCTGCCGGATGATAGAACGGATCTTTTCCGCGGTCTCTTCATTGACGGAGCCGCGGTTATTCAATACTCTGTCTACAGTGCCTCTGGAGACGCCTGCCAGTTCTGCGATTTCTCGAATGGTTGCCATAATGTTTTCCTGTAATTTGAATGATCTTATGATACGTTAGCTGGTATGTGATCATTGGACTGATTTTTTTAAAAATGAATACTTTATTCTATGATACCGTAATATTGCCTAAAAATCTATTCCTATTTTCATGAATAATTACTGAAAATAATCTTTAAAAGAAAAAAGAATTGCAGAAATGATGAAGCTGCGTTACAATAAGCGCATGGGGTGTGCACGGGCACACTAACCGTAAATGAATGGAGGGTTAAAACAAAATGCTGTATGTAGGAATTGATCTGGGCACATCGGCGGTGAAACTTCTGCTGATGGATGGAGAAGGCAAGATACATAAAATTGTTTCAAAGGAATATCCGTTATATTTTCCGAACCCGGGCTGGTCGGAGCAGAAGCCCGAGGACTGGTATGAGCAGAGTATGGCGGGATTGAAAGAACTGCTATCGGAATGTGATAAGAGTCAGGTTGCAGGGATCAGCTTCGGCGGCCAGATGCACGGGCTTGTGATACTGGATGCGGAAGACAATGTGATCCGGCCTGCGCTTTTGTGGAATGACGGAAGAACTTTTGAGGAATGTGATTATTTAAACAATGTGATCGGAAAAGATAAACTGTCGGAGTATACGGCAAATATTTCCTTCACAGGGTTTACGGCACCTAAAATTTTATGGATCAAAAACAAGGAGCCGGAAAATTTCGCAAGGATCGAGAAGATCATGCTGCCGAAGGACTATCTGGCATACAAGCTTTCCGGCGTACACTGTACTGATGTTTCCGATGCTTCGGGTATGCTGCTGTTTGATGTAAAGAACCGCTGCTGGTCGAAGGAAATGATGGAGATCTGCGGTGTGAAGGAAGAGCAGCTTGCAAAGATCTTTGAAAGCTATGAAGTGGTAGGCACATTAAAACCGGAACTTGCAAAAGAACTGGGACTGCAGGAAAGCGTGAAGATCATAGCGGGCGCCGGCGATAATGCGGCGGCGGCAGTGGGAACCGGAACGGTCGGCGATGGCATGTGCAATATCTCCCTCGGGACCAGCGGGACGATCTTTATCTCCTCAAAGGACTTCGGCGTGGATAAATACAATGCGCTGCATGCCTTTGCTCATGCGGATGGGCATTATCACCTGATGGGCTGCATGCTGAGCGCGGCGTCCTGTAATAAATGGTGGATGGAAGATATCCTGAAGACGGAGGACTTCGGCGGCGAGCAGGCGGCGATCGAAAAGCTGGGTGAGAATCATGTATACTTCCTGCCTTATTTGATGGGTGAGAGATCTCCGCACAATAATCCGAACGCGAGAGGTACTTTTATCGGTATGACGATGGATACCACAAGAGCGGATATGACGCAGGCTATCCTGGAAGGCGTGGCGTTTGCACTGCGTGATTCCTTCGAGGTGGCAAAATCTCTGGGTATTCAGATCGAGCGGACAAAGATATGCGGCGGCGGCGCAAAGAGCCCGTTATGGAAAAAGATGATCGCTAATATACTGGGTATCAAGGTGGATGTGATCGAGAGCGAAGAAGGTCCCGGTTATGGCGGCGGTATGCTGGCGGCAGTGGGCTGCGGTGAGTTTGCATCCGTGGAAGAGGCTGCCGAAAAGCTGGTGAAGGTTGTGGACACGGTGGAGCCTGATCCGGAACTGACAGCTAAATATGAGGAGAGGTATCAACAGTTTAAGGAGATCTATCCTGCCTGCAAGCCGATATTTGACATCATTAAATAAATTTTCAGGCTATATAAAAATGGCGAAAAAATAAATGTGCTGAACATGGTACAAAGAAAAGGAGAGGGACTTATGGAAATCAAAAAAGTAACAGACGCCGCTTTTCGGAAATACGGCAGAGTGATCTCTGAATTTGATTTTTCCGAACTTGTGGCAAAGTTGGCGGAAACGCCGCTTCCGGACGGGGTGGTGTATGAGCCGTCGGAGGAGATTCTGGAGGCATTGCCGGTGAAAGAGAAACTGGAGACAGCTTATTATGGGGAGCTGCCGATCCAGATCGGGTATTGTAACGGGCACAACCACCTGTTAAATGCGGTGGAGTATCATCGTTCTTCGGAGGTGGATATTGCGGCGGATGATCTGATCTTACTGCTTGGCAGCCAGCAGGATATCACGGATGATTACACCTATGAAACTTCTAAAATAGAAGCTTTCCTCTGCCCGAAGGGAACGGGTGTGGAACTCTATGCGACAACGCTTCACTATGCACCATGCAGTGTAGGGGACAACGGTTTCCGCTGTGCGATCGTACTGCCGAAGGATACCAATCTGCCGCTTGATAAAAAGCATGAAGGTTATGAGGACGGGCTGATCACCGCGAAGAACAAATGGCTGATCGGACATGCGGAGGGCGGACTGGACGCAGGCGCTCACATCGGGCTGATCGGGGAGAATATTTCCGTATAAGAATGACACGAGTGTCAGTAGATGAACGGCAGAACAAAGTGATATAGGTGTCAAAAATATATAAACCATTATTAATTATGCATTCAACATATAAGGAGGAAAAACTATCATGAACAACATTCCTAAAATCAAACTGGGTATCGTAGCTGTCAGCCGTGACTGTTTCCCGGAGAGCCTTTCCGTAAACAGGAGAAAAGCCCTTGTAGATGCTTACAAGGCAAAATATGACGCAGAAGATATTTACGAATGCCCCATCTGTATCGTGGAGAGCGAGATCCATATGGTACAGGCGTTGGAGGACATCAAGAAAGCAGGCTGTAACGCGCTCTGCGTATACCTTGGCAACTTTGGCCCGGAAATTTCCGAGACACTTCTTGCAAAACATTTTGACGGACCGAAGATGTTCTGTGCGGCAGCGGAAGAGAGCCAGAATGATCTGGTAGGCGGACGAGGCGATGCTTACTGTGGTATGTTAAACGCAAGCTACAACTTAAAACTCCGCAACGTAGGGGCTTATATCCCTGAGTATCCGGTGGGAACAGCAGAAGACTGTGCTGATATGATGAACGAATTCCTTCCGATCGCAAGAGCGCTGGTTGGACTTTCCGAGTTAAAGATCATCAGCTTTGGCCCGAGGCCGCTTAACTTCCTGGCTTGTAACGCACCGATCAAACAGCTTTACAACATGGGCGTTGAGATTGAAGAAAATTCTGAGCTGGATCTGTTTGAAGCATTCAACAAACATGCCGGTGATGAGAGAATCCCTGCAAAAGTTGCCGAGATGGCGGAAGAGCTGGGCGCAGGCAATAAGAAACCTGAAGTGCTTGAGAAGCTTGCTCAGTATGAGCTGACATTGCTTGACTGGATCGAGGAGCACAGAGGCTACAGAAAATATGTTGCTATCGCCGGAAAGTGCTGGCCTGCATTCCAGACACAGTTTGGCTTTGTTCCCTGCTATGTAAACAGCCGTCTGACGGGCATGGGCATCCCTGTATCCTGTGAAGTGGATATTTACGGCTGTCTGTCCGAGTTCATCGGAACCTGTGTCAGCGATGATATCGTTACACTGCTTGACATCAATAACTCCGTGCCGGCAGATATGTACAAAGAGGCTATTGAAGGCAAATTTGATTATACACATAAAGATACTTTCATGGGCTTCCACTGCGGTAATACCTGCTCCAAGAAACTCAGCTTCCATGAGATGAAATACCAGATGATCATGGCGAGAAGCCTTCCGATCGAAGTGACGAACGGAACGCTGGAAGGTGACATTGTTCCCGGCGATATCACATTCTACCGCCTGCAGTCCACAGCAGACTGCAAGCTGCGCGCTTATGTGGCACAGGGCGAGGTTCTTCCGGTGGCAACCAAGTCCTTCGGCGGTATCGGTGTATTTGCCATCAAGGAGATGGGCAGATTCTATCGTCACGTGCTGATAGAGAAGAATTATCCTCATCACGGCGCGGTTGCATTCGGCCATTACGGAAAAGCATTGTTTGAAGTATTCAAATATCTGGGCGTTCCGGTGGAGGATATCAACTACAACCAGCCGAAGAGTCTGCCTTATCCGACAGAGAATCCGTTCTGCTGACGGACTGATGTCAGATAGACAGAGAATAGAATGAAATAACTGCCCGGGCCAGATTTTAGCGGATGCCGGCAGAACAAAACAATATACATGATCACATTATAACGATAAGCCGTTTCTGTATAAAATATGTGTGGAAACGGCTTATCTGTGTTAAGATATGGGTATGAAAAAAGAGGTGGCTCGGAATCATAATATTTCTGCGAACAAAGCCTTTCGCATTATGCTGACAGGCTTTATCGTCATGTTTTTGGTGGCGCTTTTCTGCGGCATTTATTTTTCTGCAAAAATGAAACAGGTAAGCGAAGCCGATGCGGGAACTTACGAAATATATGACAGGCATTATGTGTTTATTTCGGATAATGCGGAGAAAGAGTTCTGGAATGAGGTCTATGCGGCGGCAGCGGAGGAGGGCGAGAAGGAGAACGTTTATGTGGAACGTCTGGGCGAGAATCTGAATGTAAATTATCAGACGGAGGATCTGCTGCGGATCGCCAATAATTCTTCGGTGGACGGGATCATCTTTTGCGGGGAAGATAATGAGGAGACCGTAAAGCTGATCAACGAGGCGGTACATAAAGGGGTAGCCGTGGTTTCCTTGCGTCAGGACATCGAAGATTCCGAGAGACAGTGCTTTGTCGGGGTTAACAGTTATGATCTGGGGATGGAGTATGGAAAGCAGATTCTGGAACTGATGGAGCTTGAGGAGATGCAGAATCCGAAGATCTGTATTCTGGCGGATGAGACGATGTCCGAATCGAAACAGAACCTGATCACTTTCGCCATCAGGGATTGCTTTTCTGAGGCGGGGGAAGAAAACCTGCCGGAGATGGAGATCAGGAAGATCGATACGTCGGACGCCTTCAGCGCGGAGGAGGCCATCAGAGATATTTTCATGGACAGCCAGAATCTGCCTGATATCATGGTCTGCCTGAACAGTGTATATACACAGTGTACCTACCAGGCGGCGGTAGACTATAATCAGGTAGGTGTGGTGAAGATCCTGGGCTATTATTCCACGGATGCCATCCTGGACGCGGTGGAAAAGCGGATCATTTATTCCACAATACAGATAGATACGGAGGAAATGGGGAGCCAGTGTATCAAAGCGCTTACAGAGTATCATGAGAGCGGTTATACCAGTTCCTATGTGCCGATCGGCATACAGGTGATCGGCAGCGAGGAGGCAAGAAAGCTGCTGAAGGAGGCGGAGGTGGAAGATGCTGGTAACTAAGTGGAATAACGCTTCGATACAGATCAAACTGACCGTGTCCTTCACGTTTACACTGATCATCATACTGGCCATGAACCTGTTCATGTATATGAATATCAATTCCATGACGGCCCGTGTGGACGAGGTTTATGTCAGCAATATGAACTTGAATGAACTTTCGGAGGCGCTTCAGACACTGCATGAGTCTGTGCGGGGGTATCTGGATACCAAAAGTTCGGATGCGCTGGATTCCTATTACCGCGCGGATCAGGAATACCGGGAACTTTTGGAGGGATTGAATCAGCGTGTAGTAAATAACCAGATGAAGATCACGGAAAAAAATATCAGGGCACAGTCGGAAACCTATCTGGAAAAAGTTTACGAGACCGTGCAGGCAAAGCGCGGCAGGAATGTGGAGAGATATAAAAATTATTATGATGAGGCAACGGAAATTTACGGCGATATCCAGAACTGTATTTATTCCCTGAATAACGAACAGTTTAAGAACAATTCCGGAAGTTATATGATCCTGCTTTCGTCCCTGCGGTATATGGAGATCGTCAGTACCGTGATCCTGGCGATAATAGGCTGTATCAATCTGGTTATGGTCTTTATGCTCACAAGAAACATGACAAGCCCTCTGATCAAGCTCTCGAGGGCGGCAAATGAGGTGGCTGAAGGTAATTTTAATGTGGAGATCGAGGATCTGGAGAGCGGGGATGAGATCGGGATCGTATCCAGAGCATTCCAGAAGATGGTCACAAGCATCCAGATCTATATTCAGGAGATCAAGAACAGTATGGAGCGGGAGAGCCGCATGAAAGAAAAGGAACTGCTGATGGAGAGCAGCATGCGGGAGGCGCAGCTTATGACGCTGCAGGCCCAGATCAATCCCCATTTTCTGTTTAATACGTTAAATGCCGGCGCACAGCTTGCGATGATGGAGGGTGCGGACAAGACCACGGAATTCATTGAAAATATGGCGGATTTTTTCCGTTACAATATTAAAAAGATGAATCAGGATACGACAGTCGGGGAGGAGGTCCGGCTGGTGGATAACTATATTTATATCCTGAACGTGCGCTTTACGGGAGAAATTCATTTTGAAAAGGAAGTGGACGACAGGGTTTTGGGTGTGAAAGTACCCAGCATGATCCTGCAGCCCATCGTGGAAAATGCTGTTAACTACGGTATCAGAAATATTGGAAGAGAGGGAAAGATCAGGCTGAGGGTTTATCAGGAAGAGAATTTCATCTATCTTTCGGTATGGGATAACGGTATCGGCATGAGTGAGGAAAAGATCTCCCAGATTCTGAAAGGGGAACTGAAGGAGGTCGATCTGAGATCCAATTCCAACGGCATCGGACTCGGAAATGTGATAGAACGATTAAAACTTTATACGGGCAGGGAAGACGTGATGGAGATAAGGAGCGCAGGACGGGATGAGGGATCGGAATTTATTATAAAAGTACCGGCTCATGTCTGAGCGGCGTTAAGGAAAGCGGATACAGGAAGAAGTGAGGATACGGTAATGTACAGAATTTTACTGGCGGATGATGAAGGGATTGTCTTAAATTCCCTGGAATTTATCATAGAGAAAAATTTCAGTGGAAAATATGAGCTGGAGACGGCAAAAACAGGACGGGGAGCTATTGAAGCGGCAGAGCATTTCCGGCCCGATATCGTGTTTATGGATATTCAGATGCCGGGGATCAACGGGATCGATGCCATGCGGGAGATCCGTAAATTCTCGCCGAATGTTATCTTTGTGGTACTGACCGCCTATGATAAGTTTGACTATGCGAAAGAAGCCATAGGCCTTGGAGTGATGGAGTATCTGAATAAGCCTGTGAACCAGAAGGTCGTGGTGGAAGTGATAGGCAGGGCGATGGAATCGATCGATGAAAGGCGGAAAAAGCGTAAAGATGACCTGCAGATCAAGGAGCGCATGGAAACAGTCATGCCGATCATTGAAAACGGTTTTATTTACTCCATTCTGCTGCAGGAAAGATTTGATGAGGATATTGAGAATTATATGAACCTGCTGGGGATCACGGCGGGTTATGGTTATATGATGGCGGTGGTATTCGGGGACAGACAGCAGGGCAATTATATGACGAATGCGGTGGGTACCAGCGTCAAGGCGCAGATGGATTATTACCCGAAAGTGCGGGAGATTTTGAAGGGGACTTTTCCGGAGGCTGTCGTGGGAAATGTGAGCAGCAACAAGATTCCTGTTTTTATGCCGGCGGAAGAGCTGAAGATGACTTACAACAGGCGTATCGAGGTGATCGAGCAGTCACGGCAGGCAGTGCGGAGCATGAATAAGGCGACGGGGCTTTCCTTCCGGATCGGGATCGGGGGGGTGGGGAGGCTGAAAGATACCCTGCAGTCCTATGACGGGGCATTGAAGGCTCTGTACTCGACGAAGGGCAGCGTGGCACATGCGGATGATCTGCCGATCTCGGTGGAATATGAGGAAAGTTATCCGGTGGATACGGAAGAAGCGATCTTTGAGAAGATGCGGGACGGCAAGATAGAGGAGTGCCTTGCCCAGACGGACAAATTTTTTGACTTGATGGTGGGACGGTACGGTGACGATGAGATGAGCATCAAACTGAAGGTGCTGGAATTCGTGATGACCGGGGAATCCATTATGTACCGCAACGGAGGGTATGTCTACCATTTTGACAGCAGGAAGAATTATCTGCAGGATGTTTTTGAGATCAAAGGATATGATTTCCTGAAAAAGTGGTTTATGGAGAAAATGAGAAATGCGGCGTCGGCTATGATCAAGGGTGGTGAAAATCATACGAACGATCTGATCCGGCAGGCGCAGGAGTATATTGACAGCCATTTTCATAAGGATATGTCTCTGGATGATATTTCCAGGGAGCTGAATATCAGTCCTTATTATTTCAGCAAGCTGTTTAAGGAGGAGACAGGGGAGAACTTTGTGGAGTATGTGACGGGGCGGCGTATGGAGAGAGCGAAGCATCTGCTGAAAAGTCCGGATAAGAGTATTAAGGAGATCTGTGCGGAGGTGGGGTATTCGGATCCCAATTATTTCAGTCGGATCTTTAAGAAGTATCAGGGGGTTTCGCCTACGGAGTATAAGGAGAATGTTGGGGGGAATTAGTGTATTATGAAGAAGAATATGAAGAGAATTTTGGCGTGTATATTTATTATCATTATGACAGTTGTGTCAGTTGTGGGGTGCGGGCAGACGGTGAAGGAGAATGATGTGGAGGAGGAGGAGAGCGATGCGATCAGGATCGGCTTTTCGATGGATTCCTTTCTGATCGAGAGATGGCAGAGGGACAGGGATCTTTTTGTCTCCAAGGCGCAGGAGCTGGGGGCGGAGGTGAATGTGCAGAATGCCAACGGGGAGGTGAGTAAGCAGATTTCCCAGATTGAGTATTTTATTGAGAAAAAGATGGATGTTATCGTGATCGTTGCCATTGACGGCGAGGGGCTGACGGAGGTGGTCGGAAAGGCAAAGAAGGCGGGGATCAAGGTTATTGCCTATGACAGGCTGATCCTGAATGCGGATGTGGATCTCTATATTACATTTGATAATGAAAAAGTCGGGACTCTGATGGGAGAATATCTGAGGGAGACTTTGGGGGATGAGGGAACGATCATCTGTATCAACGGTTCACCGACTGATAATAATGTGACACTGGTGTCAGGAGGGTTCAAAAAGGCGCTGGAGGGATCTGATATTAAGATTGACAGAACCGGTTATGCGGATAACTGGCTGGCGGAGGTTGGTTTTGATTTTGTCAGCGGGTATCTGGCGGAAGATAAGGTGCCGGACGGGATCATGTGCGGCAATGATGATATCGCGACGCAGGTGGTGAAAGCGTTGTCGGAAAACCGCCTGGCAGGACAGGTGTATGTGACCGGACAGGATGCGGATCTGGTTGCCTGTCAGAGGATCGTGGAAGGGACGCAGTACATGACTGTCTACAAGCCTCTGGAACTGCTCGCCCAGAGAGCTGCGGAGATGGCGGTGGCGATGGCGAAGGGGGAGATGCCGGAGACAGGATCGACGATCCATGACGGCACCTATGATGTGCCCCTTGAGAAGCTGGACCCGGTGGCGGTGACAAAGGAGAATATGGATGAGGTGATCATCGGAAAATATCACCAGAAGAATGATGTGTACTTAAATGTTCAGGGGTAATAGGAAATGAAATTTTTACTGGCGGGAATCCATGCGAAATATATTCATACCGGGCTTGCGGTTTACAGCCTCAGAAGCTATGCCGGAAGGGAATTGCGGGAACATATCGAGGCGGCGGAGTATACCATCAATCAACGCATGGAGCAGATTCTGGCGGATCTTTATCAGAGGAAACCGGATGTGATAGGCTTTTCCTGCTATATCTGGAATTTTACGATGGTAAAGAGACTGATCAGGGAATTTCATAAGCTGTGCCCGGAAGTTCCGATCTGGCTGGGCGGGCCGGAGGTTTCTTATGAATATGAGAAGCTTCTTGAGGAATATCCTGAGGTGACAGGGATCATGTCAGGGGAGGGGGAGGAGACTTTCCGGGAGCTGCTGCAGGCTTATGTGGAAGAGGAAGGGGGAAGTTGTCTCCGCAGCCTTTCTCTTAAAATTCCGGGCACGGCGACCAGAGAAGGCTTTTTCGGCGTCAGAAAACCGCTTGATATGAACAGGCTTCCTTTTTATTATGATGATATGGAAACTGCGGAGGCGCAGGAGAATAAAAATAAGATCATCTATTATGAATCCGGCAGGGGCTGCCCTTTCCGGTGCAGCTATTGTCTTTCCTCTATAGATAAACAGGTGAGGCTGCGGGACGCGGAGCTGGTCAAAAAGGAATTACAGTATTTTCTGGACAGAAAAGTTAAGCAGGTAAAGTTCATTGACAGAACCTTTAACTGTGATCAGAGGCATGCCGTGGAGATATGGCGGTATCTGCTGCAAAATGACAATGGTGTCACAAATTTTCACTTTGAGATAGCGGCGGAACTGCTGACACAGGAGGAACTGGAAATCCTCTCTCAGATGCGCCCGGGGCTGGTACAACTGGAGATCGGCGTACAGACGACAAACCGGGAAACGCTGCGTGCGATCCACCGCCCCGAAAATCTTGACAGACTAAAAATGACAGTAATGTCGGTTGCGAAAAATCGAAATATCCATCAGCATCTGGATCTTATTGCCGGCCTGCCCTATGAGGATTTAAAAAGTTTCCGGAACTCTTTTAATGAAGTATTTGCGATGGAGCCGAACCAGCTGCAGCTCGGGTTTTTGAAAGTGCTGAAGGGTTCGGAGATGTATGACAGGGCGGAAGAGTATGGGATCGTATACCAGTCGGAGCCGCCCTATGAAGTGCTGTATACCGGATGGCTCTCCTATGAGGATATGCAGGAATTAAAAAAAGTGGAAGAGATGGTGGAACTGTTTTATAACAGTGATCAGTTCGGCTGTACATTACAGGCACTTCAGAAATTTTTTGAGAGCCCTTATCATCTGTTTTTGGCGCTGGCGGAGTTTTATGAAAAGAAGGGATTTTTTGTGAACAGTCCCTCAAGGAATTACCGTTATGAGGTGGTGCTGGAATTTATCCGGAGCCGGGAAGTGGGAGAAGGGATTGAAAAACTGTTTCGCGAGCTGCTTACCTTTGATCTTTATCTGAGGGAAAAGGCAAAGAGCAGGCCTGATTTTGCGAGAGATATTCATGCTTATTATCAGGATATATCATCGTTTTACAGGCAGCAGGAAAAGGAGCCGGACCTGCTTTCGGCCTATGTGGAAAAAGGTTACGACAGCAGGCAGATGATGCGTATGACGCATATGGATATTTTCTGTTATCCGGTATGGGACAGGGAATGGCTCAGAGAGACCGGCCTGAACGGGATAGAGCCGGGAAGAGAGAGATTGGTACTGTTTGATTATGAGAAGAGAAATCCGTTAAATCATGAGGCGGCATATGTTGTGATCGGCGGGAAGGAATAAATGAATCTGTAAAAAAGAGAACAGAAGGGATAAGCTGAAAAATATGATAAATACATATACTGTTATCGATCTGGAGACGACGGGACTCAGCGCAAAACTGGATAAGATCATAGAAATAGGCGCAGTAAGATTCGTGGATGGAAAAGAGAGTGAAGTGTTTTCCACTTATGTAAATCCGGGAGTGAAACTGCCGGAGAGGATTGTGGAGCTGACGGGAATCACGGATGCGGATGTAGAAAACGCGCCGGATATGGAAGAAATCCTGGATGGACTGGAAGCATTTTTGGGCGGAGAAGTTCTGGTGGGACATAATCTGCTGTTTGATTATTCCTTTTTAAAGAGAGCTTTTTCCTTCAGGAAAAGGCCCTTTGAAAAAACCGGGATAGATACGCTGCGGATAGCCCGTACCTGTCTTCCCCAGGCGGAGCGGAAAGGGTTGGGAGATCTGTGCGGGTTTTACAATATCCCGATCATAGCGCACAGGGCCGTGGGGGATGCCAGGGCCACCGGGCTTTTGTATCAGAGGCTGTTGCAGGAATTCGGGGAAAAGGAAGAGTTGAAAGGCTGTTTCGAGCCGAAGATCCTGAACTGTCAGGTGAAAAAAGACAGCCCTGCGACGCCGCCGCAGAAGGGGCTGTTGTATAAACTGCATGTGCAATACGGGATCATACCGGATTATAACGTGGAAAAGCTGACAAAATCGGAGGCAAGCCGCCATATCGACAGGATCTTAAGTGAGCAGAAAGCGGTCAGGGGTTAGGCGTTAAGCGGGATCTGACTCTTTTTCTGCCTCTTCGAGCATGGCGAGGATCCTTTCTTTTGAGAGGGAACGAATGGTTTCCGCCTTCTTTTTCAGGCCCGGAATTTTATCCTGCTCCCCGTATTCCAGATAGAGTTTTACCAGTTTTTCATAGGATGCGGCAATATCGGAACCGATGGATACCGCGTAGGCAAGTACCTTTTTCGCCGCCTGTTTTCTTTCTTCTTCCGGACAGAGCTGTGCGCCTTCTCCCCAGTTTTGCAGCAGGATATCGGCCCAGTTCTGCAGCAGGGTGATCAGATCCTCAAAGTTTTGATCATATTCAGAGAGAAGATTGATGTTCGGCGCGCCATAAGTAAGTTTTAAATCGGTATTGGAATATCCCGCGAAATTGACGATCTTCTTTTCGGAGAGATCCCGAAGGCGGTTATGGTATTCTTCAATTTCCGGCAGCTCTGTGAGGACGTCCATAGGCAGTTCATTTAGAGGTACAGCGACATAATCCAGATTTTCCAGCGATTTCCGTCTGGTGGAATCTGCCATCCGCTCCCGCTCCCAGAAGTTGTCCACATATTTTTTTTCTGTTTTGATCCTCTTTTTCATGGAAAAGGAGAACAGAAAGCCGAAAACGATAAAACTTGCAAAAAAAGGGTATTTCATATATAATTATCCCAAATATGCGGGAATCCTTTCGTAGATTTTTATGTGGAGGTTGTTTATGTTTAATAAAAATAAGAAATCTGTTCGTATCATATCAAGTGTCATCATCGTGCTGCTGGTGCTTGCGATGCTGGCATCGGTATTTTTGTATCTGCTATAATACGGATTATCCGGGGCCTGCCCGCGATAGCGATACCGAGTTTGTGAGGCAAATCTCGCAATGTGAGTCTGCTCACTATAGTATAAAGGGTATTCAGCGAAAAAATCAATAATAATTAAGAAAATAGCAATACAACTTTATGAATATTATCTATTGGAAGAGGGTAAGTCTTATTATAGAATAAGATAAGAATAACTAATTGGTTCAGAAAGTTTACGAAGAAGCGGTGATCATAATGCAGAAGTGGTGGAAAAAGGTTTTAACAGCAGCAGTTTGTTCTGTATGCTTTGTCAGTGTTGGGCTGAATGTACAGGCGGCCGGAAAAGAGAGTAAAATTGAAACTGGTGTAACAGTGGGAAATATTGATGTATCAGGAATGAGTATTTCTGAGGCGGAAAGTGCGGTGGAAGCTTTTGTGGACTCCCTGCGGAATGTACCGATCACGCTTAGGCTGGAGGGTGGACAGGATACTGTCGGAACAGCAGGAGAACTCGGAATTACATGGGAAAATGACGGAGCGCTGGAAGAAGCTGCGATGCTTGGAAAACGCGGTAATATTGTACAGCGTTATAAAGCGCTTGCAGATCTGAAAAAAGATGGACAAAATTATCCGCTGCGAATCTCTTTTCAGGGGGATGTGCTTGACAGCATTCTAAATTCTCTCGGTGAAACTTATGATCAGGAAGCGGTGGAGGCTTCTTTGACGAAGACGGAGAGTGGTTTTCAGATTGCGGATGGACAGACTGGTCATGTGTTGGATGTAGAAAAATCCAAAGAGGCTATTTTGAATTATTTGCAGACCAGTTGGGATTATGGCAATGCATCCATTGATTTGGTGGTAACAGTGGATGAACCGAAGGGGAATACAGAGACGCTGAATAAAGTAAAGGATGTACTGGGGACATGTACCACAGGGTATAAGTCATCTGGTCCTTCCCGTGTCACGAATATCAAGACAGGATGCGGGCATATAAACGGCATTACTCTCTACCCCGGTGAACAGTGCTCCGTTCTGGATCTGATTACACCGTTTTCGGTAGATAACGGATACGAATTGGCAGGTTCTTATCTGAATGGGCAGGTCGTGAACAGTTTGGGGGGTGGAATCTGCCAGGTGTCAACAACGCTGTATAAAGCTGTGCTGGCGGCAGAGCTACAGGTTGATGAGAGAAGTAACCACTCGATGATCGTCACTTATGTAAAGCCGTCCGAAGATGCGGCAATTTCAGAATCCGGTGGAAAGGATTTTAAATTTACAAACAATAAGGAATATCCAATCTATATAGAGGGGACCACTTCCGCTGATAAGACAATCACCTTTACGATTTACGGTGTGGAAGACCGGCCTTCCAACAGAAAGGTAGAATATATCAGTGAGGTGCTGGAAACCAATGTGCCTCCAACAGAAAAGATTATACCAACGGGTGATCCGGTAGGCTATGTGAATGTGCAATCGGTTCATGTGGGTTACAAAGCACAGTTATGGAAAGTTGTGACAGAAGACGGTGTGGAGGTTAGCAGAGAGCAAGTAAATAGTAGTTCCTATGCAGCAGTTCCCCGTACAGCCAGTGTGGGTACAGCCACAGCGGACCCTAATGCAGCAGCCCAGATTCAGGCTGCCATCGCCACAGGCAGTATTGATTATGTAAAATCAGTGGCAGGAGCGCTTGCGGCACAGCAAGCCGCCGCTGCGGCAGGACAGCCGGTCGGTGGTGAGATAGGCGTTACGGAAGATAATGGAACAGGTGCAACAGATGGTTGATATAGTATCGAAGAAGGGCCTGACAGCAGAAAATAGTCATGCCCTTTTTGTGAATCTTGATGGCTGGAATGAGATATCTGAAAAAGAAAAGCGGAAACAGTTAGGTGATATGGATGTTGTTATGACAGGATTTGCAGGGCTGAAGGGTTCTGTGATTTTGGCATACGAAAAATATGATGTATTATCCGGCAGGTATCCTGTTTCTTTTTTAGATGAGGTCAAAAAACAGCAAGAGCTTTCCTGGCAGATACCGGAGGCCGCACCGGCCGGAGAGTCCGACGACTGCAGTACATATTCTTTTTCGATAGAGGGTATTACAGGGATGTACCTTCTCTCGGAGGGAGGCGTTTTTGCGGGACTCTGGGATATGGGGAAACTGGCAGGTGTCGGACTGAAAATCTATTGCAAAAATATACCGATCAAGCAAGAGACGATAGAGATCTGTAATTTTTTTGATGTAAATCCGTATCAGATGTTTTCAGAAGGGAGCTGCCTGCTGCTTACCCCGAGTGGTTACAGATTAAAAAAACGACTTCACGAGCAGGGAATCTTTTCCGAGGTGATTGGATTTACGACGGAAAATAATGATCGAATTATCATAAATGGTGAGGAGCAGAGGTATCTTGAGAAACACTATAAAGATGCGCTTGCGTTGGTGATGGAAAAAGATAAAGTTCCGCAGGATATAGAAACGGAATTTTAATCACAGAAAAAAATAGAAGGCATGTTATAAAATAGTAAAAAGAAAGGAACGGACATGAGAGAACAATTATTAAGAATCATTGAAAAAAACAGCCGTATCGATTTAAAGGAGCTGGCCGTTATTCTGGGTGTGGAAGAGGCGGATATCATCGAGGAACTGCAGAAATGTGAGCAGGAGGGCGTGATTTGCGGTTATCACACGATGATCGACTGGGACAAGGTAGGCGTGGAAAAAGTATCTGCATTGATCGAGGTGCGCGTGACGCCACAACGTGGACAAGGGTTTGATAAGATCGCAGAGCGTATTTATAAATATCCGGAGGTAAATGCAGTTTATTTGATTTCTGGAGGATATGATTTGCTGGTATCTTTGGAGGGAAAAACGTTGCGCGAAGTTTCTGCCTTCGTGTCTGATAAGTTGTCCACGCTGGATACCGTGATCAGCACCGCAACACATTTTATTCTGAAAAAATACAAGGACCATGGAACAATTCTGGAAAAGAAATATGAAGATACAAGAGAGAAGGTGACACCGTGAGAAATCCTTTAGCTGATAAAGTGGTGGATATCCCATTTTCGGGAATCCGTAAGTTTTTTGATATTGTAAGTGAAATGCCGGATGCTATTTCATTGGGGGTAGGAGAACCAGACTTTGATACACCCTGGCATATTCGGGATGAAGGGATTTATTCCCTTGAAAAGGGGCGTACTTTTTATACGTCTAATGCAGGCTTGAAAGAATTAAAAATGGAAGTAGCCAACTATTTAAAGCGGAAACAGGGGTTGGAGTATGACTTCCAGAAAGAGATACTGATCACGGTGGGGGGCTCCGAGGCGATTGACATTGGCATGCGTGTCATGTTGAATCCGGGGGAGGAGGTGTTGATTCCCCAGCCCAGCTATGTTTCCTATGAACCCTGCGTAACGCTGGCGGGCGGTGTTCCTGTTATTATCAATTTAAAACAGGAAAATGAATTCCGATTAACAGCACAGGAACTGTTAGATGCGATCACAGACAAGACGAAAATCCTGGTGCTGCCTTTCCCGAACAATCCAACAGGTGCCATTTTAGAGGAAAAGGATCTGCAGGAGATTGCGAGAGTCTGCATTGAGAAAGATATTTTTGTGATGTCCGACGAGATCTATGCTGAGCTGACCTATAAAGAAAAACATATCTCTATTGCGCAGATGCCGGGTATGCAGGAGAGAACGATACTGATCAACGGCTTTTCCAAAGCTTATGCGATGACGGGTTGGCGTCTTGGTTATGCATGCGGGCCTGCCGATATCATTGAACAGATGTTGAAAGTGCATCAGTATGCGATCATGTGTGCACCGACTACCAGCCAGTATGCGGCGGTGGAAGCGCTAAAGAACGGGGATGAGGATGTTCGCGAGATGCGTGAAGCATATAATCAGCGCAGACGCTATCTGGTACATGCTTTCCGGGAGATGGGGTTGGATTGCTTTGAACCATTTGGAGCTTTTTATATCTTCCCGTCGATTCAGGAATTCGGTATGAGCAGCGATGACTTTGCTACCAGGCTCCTGATGGAAGAGAAAGTGGCAGTAGTGCCGGGAACGGCATTTGGAGCGTGTGGAGAAGGTTTTCTTCGGATATCCTATGCGTATTCACTGGAAAATCTGAAAATAGCAATAGGGCGGATTCAGAATTTTGTGGAGCGATTGCGGAAAGAGAAGCAGTAGAGGATGCACATTATTTTACACCAGCCGGAGATACCGGCCAATACTGGAAATATCGGCAGAACCTGCGTTGCAACCGGCAGCAGCCTGCATTTGATTGAGCCGTTAGGCTTTCGGCTGGATGAAAAGTCTATTAAGCGAGCCGGGATGGATTATTGGAATAATCTTGATGTGATGAGGTATATTAACTATCAGGAATTTCAGGAAAAACATCCTGGTGCGAAAATATGGTTTGCCACCACAAAGGCGAAAAATGTCTATACGGAAGTAACTTTTGGTATGGATGATTATATTATGTTTGGTAAGGAGAGCGGGGGGATTCCGGAGGAGATTCTTGCGGATCATGGGGAGAGCTGCATCAGAATTCCAATGTTGGATGAGATCCGGTCTCTAAACCTTTCTAATTCTGTGGCTATTGTGCTGTATGAGGCATTAAGACAGAATGGATTCAATGGAATGCAGCGAGAGGGGACGCTGCATCGGTTACAGTGGAAAGAATAGATATGACAGGGGTGTCAGGAAAAGTGTAAGAGGAAAAGAGCAAGGATGAAAAGAAATTATTTGGCTGCGAGGCTGCAGAATAAGTATTTGGGATTGGGGAATGGCCGGGACAGCCTGACGGGTATATGGAATGAACGATGTGTAAAGATGCGGGTTATCGAAAAGATGCATGAAAATGGAT
Organism: uncultured bacterium; assembly: GCA_947647735.1. Taxonomy (GTDB): domain Bacteria; phylum Bacillota; class Clostridia; order Lachnospirales; family Lachnospiraceae; genus 1XD8-76. The sequence continues at coordinate 24,325 of CANSLJ010000026.1, forward strand.
CACTATTTCTCTGTGATATCGATCATTTGAGAAAGATCAACGAACGGTTCGGGCATTTGGAAGGGGATGAATGCCTGAAACGTACAGTGCAAATTCTGGGTTATATGACAGAAAAAGAGGATATTTTGGGTCGGATCGGTGGGGATGAGTTTGTAATCTTTATGCCTGGATGTAAAAGCCAAGAGGCAGCAGAAGAAAAAGAAAAACGCATCGAAAACCGTTTTCTTTCTGAGAAGAGAAAGGACGAAAATGAGGTAAACTTTTCGGTGACAGTGGCGCATACACTGCGGAGAGAGGGCGATACGTGGCAGTCCATGTTGGCCAGAGCCAGGAAGGAATTTTGCGAGAAAAAGGCAAGAGGCATTTCGGGGGGGTATTCATGGAAACCGGATAATTATCGGAAGGATATAAAGCGGATTCGGGAAGATCTGACAGAGCAGATCAATAAGCCGGGAGCCTACTGTCAGGATTATAAGACATTTCAGTCAGTCTATCGCTTCCTGGAAAGAGGGATTGTGAGGAGCGGTCAGAAGGCATGTGTGATTTTATTTTCTATGGTGGATGAGAAAGGGAAAATTTTACCGCCACGGGAGAAAGATGCCTTAATGAAACGATTGGGGGAGGATATCTGTAGTGAGCTTCGTATCGGTGATATCTATACCCAATATAGCAGCAGCCAATATCTTGTATTGGTTATTGATACAACGGAGAAGATAGCAGATACCATTGCTGATCGGATCAATGAAAAATTTCAGGAAAATGTAGAAAAAAGTAGTTTGCTGATCCACTACTGTTATGCGCTGCGTCCGGTGAGAATGCCGGAGTTGTTAAAAGGAAGTGAGGCGTGAGCGCTGCGAAATTGTCTGTCTGCCTTTTCGGAGGATTTTCTGCGACCTATGGAGATGTGGTCCTTTCTTTTGGCAAACAGACAAATGCTAAATTCAGACAGCTTTTTCAGATATTAATGACAAGACCGGGGGAGGATTTCAGTAAGCAGACCATTGCCCAAAACATTTATGAATCAGGCGAGGTGGAAGATCCCAATGCAAGTCTCAATAACACTATTTTTCGTCTCAGAAAATATCTGGAGGAATCCCCTCTGCCGGCAGGAATATATCTGACGGTTGGGGATGGAGTGATTCGCTTTGACGGACCAGTGAAAGTGAAGTCAGATGCCTGGGAGCTTGAGAAGCTGTCAAAAGAATTTAAGAAGGAAACGGATGATGGGAGGAAGCGCGAATTATGCGTGCGTGCCTGCGAACTTTATCAGGGAGAATTTTTGCCCCAACTCTCCAATGAACCCTGGGTAATACAGAAAAATCATTACTATCAAAAACGTTACTTTGCCATGTTGTATTACTTGTTGGAATGCTTGAAGAAAGAGGGCGACTATGCAGAGATTGAAAGGCTGTCCTGCAATGCAATGAAGCTGAGTGGCAGCAGTGAATGGTTGATATGGCAGATAGAGAGTTTGAATCTTCAGGGACGTTATCAGGATGCGCTGCAGGTTTATCAGAATGCAGAGGAGGGCTTGCAGGAAAGGAGGCAATCTCCGTCTAAAGAGCAGGTGGAACATCTTCGGAAAGCCGGAAGAAGGCTGCAGAAACCGGAAGGCGGCATAGAAGGAATCTATCAATACCTGCAGGAGGAAGTTCTGCCCCGAGGTGCTTACTGTCATACGTTGCCCGGATTTATAGATACCTATCGGCTTCTAAAACGCTTGGAGAGCAGAACGTCCATGTCTCACCTGCTGATCTTATGTACGATACAGAGCGCAGATGGCCGTTTTCTGGATCAGAAAAAAAGTTCTGGAAAACTGGAAGGAAAATTACAAACGGTTTTTGAACAACAACTGCGTATGGGTGATATTTATACAAGGTACGGGAGCAATCAATATTTGCTGTTGTGTGTGGGTGCTGAGGAGAGAAATCTTTCGGAAATTATTATGCGTATCGATACTGATTTTCAAAAAAGCTGTCATGGGCGGTATGTGATTCGGTATCGGGTTATGGATAGCAAGGGATAGAAAATTTTTTAAGTGGAGCTATTGTAAAGGCAGATAACATTCTGTCTTTACAATAGCTCTTTTTGCTTGCAAATAACGCCAAAAAATAGGTCTGTGAAAGAGTTTGCGAAAGAGGCACTGCGATAAAATAAAGATGTATCTTTAAACTTGGGAATTTTGCGGGATACCGCATATTGATAAAAAATGCGAGGGAGACCTCGCCGGGAAGGAGTGTTTCTATCGTGGAAAACAAAACGCGGAGCATTATGAAAAAGATTGTACAGCTAAAAGGAAACGGGAGAGTACATAGGCTGACAAAACGCGGTTTGAGTTTGCTGGTGGCAGCGACTACAGTCGTATCACTGGTGATGCCTGCCTTTACATTGGAGGGAAGCCCGAGCTGTGGCATAAAGGAACACACGCACGCAGACGCCTGCTATGAACAGGTTCTGACATGCGGACAGGAGGAGACGGCAGAGCATACTCATACGGATGCGTGCTATGAGGAGGAACTCACCTGTGAGATCAGCGAGCATACCCATACGGGCGCTTGCTATCAGTCCGGCGATGATAATGAGAAGGATGCTGCGACAACAGAGGATGAAGCGAATAAAGGGACTGATACGAATCCAAAGGATGATACACTGAATCCAGGGGATGATAATAACGATGATAAACTGACGGATGCAGACAAAAGCGAAGATTCGAGTGACGGAGAAAATGTCGAAGAAAATCCCAGTGAGGAAGAAACAGAACAGCCCGATGTGAGCGAAAATGATCCGCCAGTGGAAGAGCCGGAAGAGCAGCCTGATCCCGAGGCGGATGTTGAGAGCCCGGAAGATTGGGAAGAAGAACTGAATGAACTGGAGTTGACAGGTATCTGGGGGGAAGATCTTTTATCGGTTGCGTTCAGCCAGATGGGTTATAGCGAAAGTGTTCTCAATTATATTGTTGCGGACGATGGCACCCATAAGGGTTATACCCGTTACGGCGAGTGGAAGGGTGACCGCTATGCTGACTGGAATGCTCTTTTTGTGGAATTCTGCCTGCGCTATGCAGAGATTCCCGAGGAGGCTTTTCCGCAGGCTGATCATGTAGAGGAATGGATCGAAGCGCTTTCCGAGGAGGATATTGCGCTTTATCGTGCTGCGGGAGATTATACGCCACAGGAGGGCGATCTTGTTTTCCTGGCAGGAGAGGAAGAGCAGGAGGCGGTTTATGTAGGTATTGTGTCGGAAGTGGAAAAGGAAGGAACACTTTGGGCAATCCTTGGCGATTATGAAGATAGAGTGCAGGAACAGGATATTGCGCTGTATGATGAGCGGATTCTGGGATATGGTGAACTGCCAGAGAATCCGGAGATAAAGATTGCGTTGCTTGATATGGAGGGCGAGCTAATAGATGAAGGTACATGTGGTACAGATGCGTATTGGAGACTGTCTGGGGATGGCGTGTTAACAATATATGGGAAGGGCGCTATAACAGGGCACCCTTGGGATGTTTACAAGGATGAAATCGGTAAAATTGTTATTGAGGAAGGGATAACAGCTATTAGTGCTACCCATGCCTTTTACGAATGCAGAAAACTGCAGAATGTTGAATTGCCGGACAGTCTAACTAGTATTGCTAGAAATGTATTTCAACGCTGCTCATCATTACGGGAAATTAAAATTCCTAGCAAAGTTGAAACGATTAATACAGAAACATTTAATGGCTGCTCTTCATTACGAACGATTAGTTTTTCTGATGAATTGTCTACGATAAAAGGGTCTGCATTTGCTGGTTGTAGTTCTTTAAAGGAAGTTGTAATACCAGATACGGTGACAAAAATGGAAGGGAGTGTATTTCAGGGTTGCGGTTCCTTAGAAAAAGTCCATCTTCCGAAAACGCTGGAAGCAATTTCAATATATACATTTTACAATTGTAGATCGTTGAAAGAGGTTGATTGGCCGGAAGAATTAGGAGATATAGGCAACAGTGCGTTTTGGTATTGCGAAAGTTTAAAAGAAGTCAATATGCCAGATACAGTGACAAATATAGATGCTGGCGCGTTTAACTATTGCTTTTCGCTGGAAAAAGTCCATCTTTCGGAAGGGTTGGTTAGTATTGGTAATAGCGCATTTAGTGATATCGGTTATTTGAGTAGCAGGCTTACAGAAATTAATATGCCAAAAACTTTAAAAAGAATTGGGAACAATGCCTTCAGTAAAATGCACTTTAAGGAGCTTGAATTGCCAGAAGGTCTGGAAAGCATTGGAAAACAAGCTTTTGAAAATTGCGGAAAGCTAACAAAAATAAATATCCCGAACAGTGTGACATCCATTGGAGCGGGAGCATTTAGGGGCTGCTCTTCTTTACAGGTTGTTGAATTTGGAGATGAGGCCGTAGCTGAAATTAAAACGGAAGCATTTAAAAACTGTTCAGCGTTGCGGGAAGTTACAATTCCTGCTGGAGTGGAAATAATAGAGGATGGTGCATTTAATGGATGTTCTAAACTGGGGAGACTTACAATAGAAGAAGGTGAAAAATATTTAACAATTGGAGAACGAGCTTTTGCCTCTTGTGGTGTTTTGAAGGAGGCTTCCCTTCCGGACAGGGTAATATCTATTGGTCAAAGAGCTTTTGATGATAGCGTTCTTTTATCGGAAATAAATCTTCCGTCTTCATTGCAGTTATTAGGATATAATGCGATTCCTAATAATGTTGAAGTAGTTATGCGGATAACAGGGCAGATCGAAAAAATTATAGGTGATGATCCGTCAAGTGATAAAAACCGATTTTCAGTTCGAGTGGATAGTAGTGTGCCCTCGGTGGAAAAGGTTACTTTAGATAATTTATATGAAGCTGGTATGTATGACTTTGGCTTTAAAGGACCAAACGTAGTACATTTGCCAGATCTTGCTGATTATGATCTGCCGCAGCCGCTTATTGGCATTGAGGCGGGAGATTATTATGCGGATGAAAAGGGGGTGCTATATCGCATTAATGATGTAGAGGATGGTAATAGCAGCCTGACCTTGGTATATTGTCCGCCAGAAATGGTGGGTAACTATAGGATACCCGGAAAGATAGATATAGACGAGGATAAGACTGAAGTAAAGGTAATAGGCGTGGATTCTTTTGCATTTAGCCGTGCCCAAAATCTGGTGACATTAGAATTTGAAACGCCAGATAATATTATCGCCTTAGACAATATGGCATTTGCAGGGGCGGGTAAATTGGAAAGCATCAATGGGGAAACAACAGAAAAGGGGGTTCGTGAGCTTTTTAGAAATTGTACATTTTTCGGTAATTCGCTAGTTTTGGGGACAAAAATTGAATCGCTAAAGGCTGGAACTTCTTCAGATGTATGGAGTCTGGATGAGTTGAATTGTGGTGATTTTACATTAAAGGTTAACTATGACAGTACATACAGGACGAATAAAAGTTTTGAGATGCCTGGTGAAGTAGCGGGTTTTGAACCGGAGAGAGGTACGGGCTATACAGGACAGACAGCGTCGATTACGGTTAATATAGGAAATAAAAAGATTGGTGATTCAGTAGAAGCAGATGGCATAAAAGATGGGAATGCGACAGAAGAAAAGGATCTGTGTGCGTATGTTTATGTGCTATTCACCGAGAATAATGGCAGTATTACAAATATATCTACAAGCCAGTTTGGCAAAGAAATAGCGTATAAAGTAGGTGACGCCAATAAGCTGCTTTGCACTTATAAGGTAGAAGAAATAGAGAAAGGACGTTTGTATAGATATGCTTTTGAAGGAGGACAGCTAGGGCTTAGCGGGGATTATCCTATAGATGTTAATTATGGGAAGTTCAGTAGAGGCGGTAATGTGTTGATCTGGGCTGGAATGGCAGAAAAAGGGGAGGAAAATCAGATTTCTTTTGATGAGGCTGAAAAACATCTATGCCTTACGTGGAAGACGGAACAAGAGGGTTTTGTGTTAAATACATTAGTGACTCAAAACAAGACTTCCATTGTAGGAACACAGGATGCAGAGGGCGAGAAAAGACTGTTTACTAGAAGTGTCATTATTAATAATGTACAAAAAGGAAATGCATTAGAACAGAATTTGCCAACATTCTCGGCAGTTAATCATGTGGGATCAGAATATGCAAAATCTATCAATTTTACGAATACTATCATTCTGCCGGAGGGAATGCGTTTATCGAAAGAATTCGCGGAGGCGATCAAGAGCAATGACTATATTTGTGCAGGGAATGCGGTGTATACAAATTCGGGACAAAAAATCCTGGAAGGCTCCGGTGCGCTCTTGATAAATGGAATCCAGCTTATATCTGATTCTTTTGTGGGCGTAGATAAATTGGAAGTGATGTTTGAACTGCCAAATAAGGAAGTGAAGGGTAATATACCACAGAATAAACTGACGCCGGTCAATAATATTCAGATTACTTTTGCAGAGAAGGCTTTTGAGATAGACCTGGAATGGCTGAATCGACAGACAGACAATGAAAAAACAGATACAGAGGTGTTTGAGGAACTTTTTATTCAAAGTAAATTACAAGGCACAGTGCATTATCTTTATTCTACGGATGTTGAGTTGGAGCCTAAAGAGCAGGAAGTCAAGTTGAAAGCAGAGAAAAAGGATATTGTATTGAGCCTGATTCGTAATACAAATGTTAGTGGTTACTGGTATCCGCATAATTCGATTTTTCCGGGAGAAGCAGAAACTTTTACAATTACTGCGAGCAATCCGGATTCTGATTTGCCGGAGGATAATTTTGGTTATCTGAGATATAAGCTTGATGGTTTTCATTATATGTCCAGTGAAAATATAGCAGATTTGTTTACAGATGATAGTGAAGAGCACCGTATGACAGTTATTATCGAGGGAGCCAGATTGATCAAGGAGGAATTGCGTCCAGAAGAAACCACTGTATTTGTAGCAAAAAATGGAGAGAGACATGTACTGCTTGCACCACAGCAGCCGATTAGTAAAGACGCACAACTTACAGCGAATAAAACGAAGGATGATACAGCACAGCAGGAACCGCTGGAGAGAAAAATTGTTATTACATGGGGTGAGGGTGTAGAAAGCGATAAATTGAAAGTCTGTTTGGATGACAGAGAAGGACAGTATTGTACGCCTACTAAAGAGGGAATTCAATCGGTATTAAATGAATGGGGATATTATGTAACAGTGGATGCCTTCTACACTATAGAGTGGAGTAATCTTGAGGATGAGGCAGACGAAAATGGTGAAAAGAAGCCGCGTATTTTTTATCCAGGGGATAAAGTCGTAAAAGTGGTGCATGCGACAAACAAAGATTACTTTATGTTGTTGACAGAAGATCAAGATTATTTTGACAATAAAAAAACTAGACGTCCAACAGAAAGATTGTATGCTTTGCAGGGCGATAAGAATAATCTTAAAAAATTAGGCAAGCCGAAAGAGGATATTAAAAAAGAGAACAGTTTTAATATTGCTTCAGAACTTTCTTTGAGTGTTTCCCCAATTAGTCGGGAAAATGGAAAGCAATTGGAAAAAAATGAAGCATTAAAGGATGGAGATGTAATCCGATATTCTTTCCGGGCGAATTACTATGGGGCATTTGAAGATGTTTTACCAATGGAAGCGGGTATAGATCCTGGTCAGATACTTTTGGCAGAAGTAAAAGCAAATCAGGGGAAGGAGTGGACAGAAGGGCTTGAGGTCTGGACCTCTAAGAGCGGGATTGAATATTATTTGCTAGAAAAAGAGGGGAAATATAGGAATGTTTCTCTTCAGGGAAAGACTGCAGATACTGTTGCTGTAACAGGTAACGGGACGGAGAGAAAAACGGTAGTCCGCTGGTATCTTTATGAAGAAAAAAAAGAAAATCCGAGTGTATCCTTTTGTGTTAGAACAGGAACTGGTGATAATGAAAGCCCAGTAACATCTTATGGATTTACAGCATGGCTGAATGATCATGAAACTCATCGGATTTATCAGTATGAAGGGGTTAGCCTGCTAAAACATTCGAAGGAAATTTTAGATGAAAAGGGGCAAGCACTTCCAGCGGATAAAACAGGGATTATTCATGAAGGAGATAAGATTACTTATCGCCTCAGTTTAAGTACAGATGCCAGTGTGGATGATCCGAATTATACATATACACTTACTGGGAATTTATTGGAAGATATTTTACCGTTTTCAACTACTAACTGGGAAAAAGGAACAAATGTTAAGGTTGAATATGACAGAAATGGTGCCACATTAAACAAAATAGAAAATGCAGATAGCTGGGATATTGAGGATGCTACAGAACTTGAATATGCCGGGCAACAGAAGATTCAATGGGGAGACGATTTTAAAGTTACTCTCAGCAGAACACCAATTTATATTAATGTAACATTAACCTATCCGAAAGGAGAGAAATGGGAAGAATATTGCAAAGAATATGCTGATAAAATTTTGGTAAATAATTTTGTGCGATATGGTGCAGAAGCAAAAGTATATCAGGTTCTGGCAGCACCGACAAGTGCTGTATTGCGTAAGGGTGTTTTAGAGACAGGATGCTATAAAGTAGATAGTAATGACCGCCTGTATGATTATGAAAAAAATGATACGATTTATGGGCGCCAGTATTATAGCAATGATGAAGATGCATTTCGCCATACTGTAGATTATTATGCGGTAATTCATAATAACGGACCTGCACGTTTATATTTAAGTGAAATTCAGGATATTCTTCCGGAGGGCTTTACCTTTGATAGAGTACTAGAAACAAGTTTGAACAGAAACTTGTTATCAGGAAAAGATTTTTCTGGAGAATATGAGGATGACTATATTTATAAATATTGTAAGATCGGTGTGGAAGAGATGACATCTGGCCATGGAGAAAATGGTATTCGGTTTGTCTTCAAGAAAAACAATAGTGTAGGTATGGATGAACATTTGAATTATGATGAAGCATTGGGAATGTTCTATTTGAATTCAAAGGAAGCTATTGCGTTTAGCTACAGATGTTACACAAATGAAAGGGAAGTAACACCAGAGATTGCTGTAAATGCTATAGCGATGCCATATTATAATCATAACGAAGGCGAGCTGCGGCTTGAAGAACAATGGCCAGCATTAGAAAGAAATGGACTTCCGAATGATGGTTTAGCAGGACTTTATGGAAATAAGACTTTAATAGAGAAAGGATTTATTCTACCTAAAACTAGTATTTATAAAGGAACGCCTTCGGAATGGCTGTATTCTGATGTGTCGATAACTCGTGGTGGCATAAAACCGGGGGTTCAAAAAAACCTGTATGGATATATGGGAGCAGATGGCGAAATAAGAACAGATATATTGTCTGGTATAGATGCTGCAAGGCCGCTTGTTTGGGAAATCCAAGCTGAAAATGAAAATGATTATGCGTTGAATAATTATGTGTTAACAGATATTATGCAGCAGCCTTATGCTTTTACAGGTGAGATAAAATTTGAAATAAAAAATAAAAATAATGATGTCGTTATAAATTGTGGTTCTTCAAATTCATATTTTATAAAATTTATAGATGGAAATGAGGAGGATGGGATCAAGTTTCAAACTCTTGATGGGACAAAATACAGTATATCGGAAGAGAGTCCTATAGCGATTGTAAAGACGAAATTATATCAAAAGGGGAGATTAGAACCGGTAGAGACAGAGGTTGCATTATCACTGAAACGGGATGATGTAGAGAACTGGAGACTTGATTTACATATTTCGGATAAGAAAATGGCTATTCCAGCACATGGGAGTATCCGAATGCAATTAACTACGGTGGCGAGTGGTTCTATAGTCGCGACTAATGTAAATTATTCTAATGTTGTATATTTTACACCTCTATCACAGAAATGGGATGCTTATGGGAGTGGTAAAAAGACGGATGCACCGTTTGATACACCGTTTGATAATGGTGAAGAGGCCAGGTATGCTGTGTTTGATAGTTCAAGTGTATATATCGGAGGAACATCGGCTATTGTATCTGAAAAGACTGTTGCGCAGACTAAAGGAGAGACCAAACGGCTTGATAATTGTGTATTGGCGCCCAGAGAGGCAGTAATGTCTGAAGATGCTGCTATAAGAAAAGAGGCAAGAGAGTTTACATATACACTTTCTGTCAAACCTGTGGAGATAACAGGGGATATAGAGCAACTTGTGGTTATTGATGGTTTGCCGCGCGTTGGGGATCATACAGAATTTTGGGCAGAAAATAAACGTATGAGTGCATTTAATCTATGCCTTGCGGAAAATCCGGATTTTACACTCATATTAAAGGAGGATGGTAAGGACGATCAGAGGTTGAATGGAGAAGAATATAGTATTCAACTTTCTAAAAAAGATATATTTACAGATAGTGATTGGAGCGGTGAAGGCGAAGAATGGGAAAACATTTCTGAGGAAAAGATGTATGGGGAAGAAGATCGTTCATTACGGCTGATAGTTCCTAAAGCAACAATAGAAAAATATGGAATTGATGAAGGTAGTGAACTTGCGCTCAGCTTTAATACGTTGATAGACGGGGATGATTTGAAGCCAGCGACTGTGGCATGGAATAGTTTTGGTTATGCATATCAAATAGGAAATATATTATATAAAGCTGCACCGCCTGAAGTTGGTATTCTGATACCTGGGATACCTCGTTTGGAAAAAGTGTTAAAAAAGCAAAACGGGAATGAATTTAAAGCGGAGGAAGATATGACATGCCGTTTCCTTGTTTATCAGGGAATCTGGCCAGCATTACAGAATAATGATTCTTTCACGGAGGAACAGTTAAAAGAGGCACTCGATAAACAGCAGGTTAATGATTTTGCTTATGTAGAACTGCCTATAAAAGCGGGTGAAAGCAGTGCAGAGCTGGATCTTGAAAAGGATAATATCAGGCTTGGAAGCTATAATGAAACTGAAAAGAGCTTTATAGCAGGAGATGAGAACGCAGAGACTTTAATCTGGGAAGACGGCAAGACTTATACGATTATCGAACTGCCAATAGAAGACTTCTATTGTGATAGCTTTAATAATACCCTGCTTCCGGGACGTACCTTTACCTACTCTGCAAGGCTGAACGAGCAGCTCACCTGTATCAATGTCAGACAGGAATGGGAGTTGATACTGCATAAGGTAGATAAGAATAAACCAAGCCAGAGACTGAAAGGCGCAATGTTTGCACTTTACAGCCCGAATGAGAGCGATAAGAGGGGTGTTCTTGATCAGATGATTTCCAAAGCTCTGCTCGGAACAGTTAACGATCTTTCCACCGGGGTGGATAAGGAGTATGTAGACGAAAGCGGAAAGACCTGGTATTTGATGAGCGTTGAGAAGACCGATGAGAATGGTATGATCGATGACTGGAAAGAACTGCTGCGCGAGGAGTATATTTATCGGGAAATCAAGGCACCGGCTGGATATTATCCGGATATGGCTTACGTAAAAGTGAAACGTCCAGCAGGTAGAAGTGCCCTTGTGGAGATCAATGTTCCAAATGAGGCGGGTGCAGAACTGCCGAGAACCGGTGGAGTGGGTGTATGGCCTTATATGATGTCTGGTATCGTATTGATGTTGGGGGCATTGCTGATCGTATATCGAAAAGAAAAACATAAAATCTTGAAAAAATAAGGAGGGTGTCATGAAACAGAGAGAAAAACTATTTTTGCTGTTGGCAATGCTGTTGTCATTGTGCTTTAGTTCTATGGTTGTTCTGGCAGATAATAAGAGCGAGACAACAGCGTCAGGGAGTATTCAGATTATGAACCCGGCGGATTCTGCTGAGAAAGGGGAAGGCGAGGAGGCAAAAGAGGCAGCTTATACGGCTTACAAGGTGTTTGATGTAAGCTATAATGAGGATAAAACAGCGTATTCCTATACGACAGACAGCGCAGCTTTGGCGAAGGCAATAAATGAAGGAAATCTTAAGCTGACGTTGACGGGTGTGAAGGGCACAGAAATTTCAGGAAAAGATCCCGCGGAATACGACCTCTATGTTGTGGAGATGAACGACGGGTTCAGCCCGGCAGAATTTGCCGCATGGCTGAAAGGTAATACAGATCTGTTGGTGAATAAAGGAACGCTTTCTAAAACGGAAGATACATTGAATGGGTTAGAGTTGGGCTATTATCTTGTCACAACAGATTCCGGCGCACTCTGTAATCTCACGACAACGGCTCCTGATGCGAAGATTTATGATAAGAATGTGATCGAATTCAGCAAGGCTATTCTGGATGGGACGGAAAAGAACAAGGTAGAGAGTACGGAGATCGGTGAGGAAGTTACTTTTGTGCTTGACAGTAAAATTCCGAACTATGAGGGCTATGATCGTTACATATACAGCATTCATGATACGATGCCGGCGGGGCTGGAATTTAAGAGAGGCTCTCTGGTAGTTAAGATTGGGGGAGATACACTGGAGGAAAATAAGGGTTATGTGGTTACATATCCCGAAAAAGAAACAGGAAAGTCAATCCCGGATTTCAGATTGCTGATTACAAGTAAGACGATTAAGAGCAAGACGATAGGGACACCTATTGAGATAACTTATAAAGCGACAGTGGTTTCCGCATTGGCTGGGGAAGAGGGAGAGAACAAAGCGAAATTAATTTACAGTTCTAATCCGGCGCAGAGCGGCTGGGGCGATCCGGGAAATCCGGACATTCCGGAAGACCCGGATAAGCCGGAAGATCCAGAAGATCCGGATGAACCGGAGACAGAAGAGATTGAGGACAAAGCAAAAGTATATTCAGCCAAGATCCAGGTAGAAAAGTATGCGGCCAGGAAGAGTACCTCAGATGAAGGGGATTCAAGCGAGGAAAATACAGAGGATGTTGATGAGTCAAAACCGTTGGCTGGTGCTAAGTTCAGGCTCTATAAGATGGATGGCGATAAAAAGCTGTACTATGTTTTAAACGAAAATTATGAAACGGATGATAAGAGTGAAGAAGGCGACCCTGTTACGATCGCGAAGGTAGAGTGGCTTGCCGAATCAGATATTTCAAATACGAGGAAACCGGACGAAAAAGAGACCGAAGTTGCCGATGTTGAGGTCGACGGTGAAACAAAGAAGATTGCTCAGATTGAATTTTTAGGTTTGGAAGATGGTACTTATTATCTGGAGGAGACCGAAGCGCCTGTAGGGTACAATCGCCTGACAGGGCCTGTTGAGATTGTGATAGAAGGAACAAAGACCGAGAACGATAAGACGGAGGTTGTGAAGGCAAATTTAGTTAAGAACGAAAAAGTTGCCAACAATACCGGAACGCAGTTACCAGTTACCGGTGGTATAGGTACAACTGTATTTTATGTACTTGGCGCGATTCTGCTGGCAGGTGCAGGAATATTGCTTGTTACAAGAAAGCGCCTGGCGGATCAGGAGAATTCTGCTGACAGTAAATAGAAGTATGAAAAAACATTTATCTACGGTTATTCTGGTCATTATATTTTTATTGGGTTTATCTCTGCTGTTGTACCCGACAGTGAGCAATTATTGGAACTCATTTCATCAGAGCCGTGCAATAGAAAGTTATACAGAGGCTGTTGCCGAAATGGATAAGGATACGATCGGTTCCCTTTGGGCAACAGCGGAGGAGTATAACAGGGAACTTGTCAGTTCCGGATATTATATGCATTTACCGGAGGATATCAGGGAACAGTATTTTTCTATGTTGCAATTTTCTGAAGATGATATGATGTGCAATGTGGAGATTCCGAAGATACAGGCAAATCTGGCAGTATATCACGGGACAGAAGAGGGAGTATTGCAAAAGCATGTGGGGCACTTTGAGGGAAGTTCATTGCCTGTGGGCGGCGAAGGTACGCATTGTATTTTATTAGGGCATCGCGGTCTGCCCAGTGCCCGGCTGTTTACTGACCTTGACCAGATTGTGGAAGGTGATATTTTTATTCTGCACACGCTGGGACAGGAATTGACATATCAGGTTGATCAGATACTTGTGGTTTTGCCGGAGGAATTGAATGCGCTGGAGGTTGTGGCGGGTGAGGATCTGTGCACCCTTGTCACCTGTACTCCCTATGGAGTAAACTCTCACAGGCTGTTAGTGAGAGGAAGTCGCATTGAGAATCTGGAAAGTGCGGAGGTAACATCGGATGCTTTGCAGTTCCGAACGGATAAAGTTGCGGTGCTGATCGCAGCACCAGTACTTATCATAGGGATGCTGATGGTATTGTTGCGCAGGCCCAGCAAAAAAGATGGTAGAAAAAAGAGACGGAATAGGAACGAGACAGAAAAAGAAGAGAAATAGAAATAAGAGTCTGAGCGTTAAGGCTGACTACACCCGGGAGGTGAGCGAAATGCAGAAGCAAAAGAGAGGAAGAGTCATCGGTGCATTGATATTGACGGCATCGCTGTGTATAAGTGGTATGATACCGGTCTTGTCCAGCTATGCTGTGAACACAGTGAACATAAATGAGAAATGTACTTTGGTGGTGACGACGGAAAATGATGAGCTGAAAAATGCGGAGATAGCATTAAAACTGTACCGGGTAGCTAATATGAAAGAGGACGGTACAGTGGAAAAGCTGGAAAAGGGTGCTTTTTCTGGCGTGGATGTATCCGTCTACAAGAGTGATGCCACAACGGATGAACTGAAAGCGCTGGCGGAAGAGTTTAAGAAAGCGGCAGAGCCGGGAGAAGCAGTGGAGCAGGAGGCGGTTCCAAAGCCTGATAAGAGCTTTACTATGGAAGAGGAAAAAGCTGAAATTAAGGTGGAAGGGTTGCAGACAGGACTGTACCTTTTGTTGGCTGATACAGTTTCATATGGCACATATGAGTATCAGTTCTCTCCAATATTGATTACGCTGCCGACAACAGAAGAGGTGAAAGATCCTTATGATAAGGACCACAAACTTTATAATCTTGTTTACGACGCGAAAGCCACTCTGAAACCGGAGAAAGTTGATCTGTTTGCGCAATTAAGAATTACGAAAAAGTTGGAAGATTATCGTATCGATGTGGATGCAGATGGAAGTCCAGTACCGGAACTGTTGCCAGCAAGTTTTATTTTTGAGATAAAAGCAGAAAAAGAAGGAAAGATTGTTTACAGTAATGTGACCTCCCTGAAATATGACCCAGAGGCAGGTTGGAACGCTGGTTCTGCGTCTACGGTATTGGAAAAAATACCCGCGGGGGCAGATGTTACAGTGACGGAGGTTTACAGTGGTGCTTCTTATGAAATGGTCGCTGGCACTACTGTAAAAACGACGGAGTACGATGAGGGCGGCAAAATCAAGGAGGAATCTGACAGATCATCCGGAAATGAGCCGATTATCACTTCGATAGGCGCGTATCCAAAGTATGAATATGAGGTGGTTTTTAGCAATACTTACGATGGCGGACAGCGAAAGGGCATTTCCGTGATCAATGAATATGAGTACAATGAGAACGCTGAAATGCCGGCGTGGACATATCAGGGTTCACAGAAGTCTGGTATGGAAGATTCTGATACGGAATGAAAAGGGGGGTGCTGAGAGATGAAAATGAAATGGCGGATAAACCGGCTGATGGCTGTTCTCGCGTGTCTGGCACTTGTCCTGATTTTGATATCTGAGGTGAAAGGCTCACTGGCTTATTTTACAACGTACACAACGGTGGGCGGCAGTCAGAAGATCGGTAAGCTGAGTGGTGATACAGAAGTAGAGGAAAAGGTAGACGGAAATAAGAAAACTGTTACAGTGAAAAATACTGGTGAGATACCTTGTTATGTGCGGGTGCGTGCCTATGCAGGAGAACTGTTTACACTGGTTTACAGTGGAGAGAATTGGAGTGAGAATGAGAAGAAGGATGGTTGGTATTACTATGTACTGCCCTTAGAGCCGAATGAGGTGAGCGCGGCATTGACGATCGAGATCAACTGGGATTCTTCTATTGTGGCAGATGATTTCGAGGTTATTGTAGTCGAGGAGTTTGTGCCAGCCAGCTATAATGAGGATGGAAGTACGTATGGCGATTGGGATGCAGTGATCACGACGAAGGAAGTGCCTTATGATAAATGGGAGGAGGTGGCCGGACAATGAAGCGACTAAAGAATAGACCTCTGTTTGCCTGTTTGATCATACTGGCGGCAGCGATGATGATATTCAGCGGTGTGCAGACCAGCCGTGCCGCACTTACGATCAGCAGTGATAACTATTTTGCACAGCTTGCGACGGATGAGAAGATGCATGTAGATCTGTTGGAGAATGAGACCTCTGTCTGTACAAGTAAAGATGCCGGGAAGGACGGGGAGGAGCCCCGGGTAGGACTGTTGCAGAATCTTCTCCCGGAAGGAGATGAAAATATTCATCCGGGGGAAAATTATAAGGAAGTTTTATGTGTGCAGAATACCGGTGAGATGGATGAGTATATCCGGGTAGTTTTGTATAAATATTGGCAGGATGAAGACGGCAAAAAACTTATGGCGCTGAATCCGGATTATATTGTGTTAGAGCTGAATGGAGAGGAAGAAAATCCGGAGGGGGCTGAAGAGAAAAGTCTGAAGGAGGCTCTGAAAGAAAACGGCTGGCTCTTGGATGAGGAAGCAGGAACAAAAGAGCGCATGGTTCTCTATTACGCAAAGCCTTTGAAGGCGGATGAAATAAGTGCCCCTTTTGCGGATACGATACGGATCGACAAAAAGATTGTCAATGAAGTGTTGCATGAGGAAACGAAAAAGGATGGTGTGGAACTGATCAATTGCACGTTAACGTACGAGGGAAAGCAGTTTTCACTGGAAGCTGAGGTTGACGGTGTGCAGACGCACAATGCGGAGCTGGCTATCAAGAGCGCCTGGGGAGCGGATGTTATGGTCATAGATGATGCCGGAACGCTGGAACTTGGTAAAACAGGGAATGTGGATGATCCAGATAATGCTGGCGCAGATGATGGAACGCAGGAACAGGAACCGTTGCCATAAAAGGGAGGATTGAAGATGAAAAAGAAGAATTACTGCCCTTTACTGGCAGTGTTGCTGATGATGTTATTTGCCTTTCCAGTTTATGCAAAGGAAGAGGATAGTAATACAAAGTGGCTGGTTGAGTACAAAAACGGGAAGCTAAACAGTAATTTTACGACATCCGATATCAGCAACAGTATGAACGAGATGCAGCCCGGTGACAGTGCGGAATTTTCAGTGGTATTAAGGAATTCCGATGGAAAGGCCGTGGACTGGTATATGACGAATGAAGTGATCAGTTCCCTGGAGGACGGCAGTGATGCGTCTGATGGTGCGTATACTTATATGCTGTATTATTATGGGAGCAGCGGTGATCCGGTGGAGTTGTTTAACAGCGAGAGTGTCGGTGGTGATGCGGAACAGATACAGCGTGGCCGAAGCGCGGAAGATACGGAAGGCGGGAATCGTCAGGGCCTGCATGATGAGGCGCTTGATCCATTGAAACAGTATTTGTATTTGGAAAGGCTGAATAGCGGCAAAGAAGCAAAGGTGGTATTGACGATCGGTCTAGACGGGGAAACGCAGAGAAATGTGTATATGGATACGGATGCGCAGATTCGTCTGAATTTTGCGGTAGAGCAGGATCCGCCGGATGAAGTAATAAGGAAAACGAGAAAGAGTGGCGGTGGCAGCGGCGGTGGCCAGCCGGGGAATGACGAAGTGATCTTTGTGCCGGGAACTGTGATAGAAATTGATGATCCCACAGCGATAACATCCGTAAAAACCGGTGATACTGCCAGACTTGGCTTTTGGTTTATGATCATGCTGCTGAGCGGTGGAGCGATGGCGGCATTACTGATCTATGATAGAAAGAGCCGTGGAAAGGGCGGTGGTTTGGATGAATAAGACGGGTTTATTCAGAGGTTTGGCTTATCTGGCGCTGACATTCAGTTTGATGCTGTGGATGCCCCTGCGGACTTTTGCAGTAGAGATGCCTGAAGATGAATATTCCTATACCGTTACACTTTCGGCAGGAAATCAGGCGAAGTTTGCTGACGGCACGGATGTAAAATATTTTACGCCGAATGTCGCTGGCAGGGTAGATCTTACAGCGGGGCAGGAAGAGTTGACAGAAGATCTGCTTGCTTCCGGTAGTAAATATTACTGTAAGGGAGTAAAACTGAGCGGCCGGGACAGCAGCGATGGCGTCGACAGTCCTAGTATGAGTGTGGAGAAAGATGAGATATATGTGGCAGTATATGGTATCGCAGGCGATATGGTGCCCTATACGATAGAGTATCATGATGAGGCAGGGGTAGAACTGTTACCCGATCGGACTCTTTATGGTAATGTGGGAGATCGCCCGGTGGTGGCATATACTTACATAGAGGGATATATGCCGCAGGCGTATAATATAACAGCAACCTTAAAAAAGGATGAGCCGAATGTATTTACCTTTGTCTATCATCGTGTGGCACCTGGGACGGTAACGATCACCACAGATGTCGATGGCGGCGGTGGAACCGGCGGCGAAGGCGGTACGGGAGGCGGAAGCCAGACAATCATTCAGGGAGAAGATCAGATCGTGGTAGTTCCGGCTCCGGGCGGTGCAGATCAGGCGACAGGAGGTGCGGTGACAGTGGTACCTGGCGGTGATGGCGCAGTCGAGGACGCGGGAGCGGCAGATCAGCCGGCGGAACTGATTAATCTTGATGATGAAGAAACACCTTTAGCAGGCGCTGATGGAGAAAAGATCGGCGGAGGAGACTCGGATGTAGGTGCAGATGCGACACCTGTGATCTGGGCAGTAGCGGCAGGGTGTGTACTGTTATTAGTGCTGATATTATTATTGGCTCGCAAAAAACGTAAAGCAGAAGAAGAAAAAGAAGACGAAGATAAGAAGGACAAAGAGAAGGAAGAAGATAAACAGCAAGACGATGACTGATCTAGTAGATGCTGAAGTAAAGCAGAAAAAACAAAAAAGTTATGGTGCCACTTTTCGGAGTACACTATTTACAGTATTCATGATAGTCGCAGCAGCAGTATTTATCGCAAATTTCTGGCTGCCGGTGATGCAGGTCACCGGCAGTTCTATGGCACCAACGCTGATGGAAGGTGAGATAGTAGCGGCGTTAAAAAACAGCGATTTTGAAAAAGGTGATATTATAGCATTTTATTATAATGATAAGATTTTGATCAAACGGATCATTGCCGTGGGTGGAGATCAGGTAAATATCAGCACGGACGGTGTAGTAAGTGTGAATAATATGCTTTTGGATGAAGATTACGTGATAGAGCCATCTTTAGGGGACTGCAATATTAACTTACCTTATCAGGTGCCGGAAGAGCGCTATTTCGTGATGGGTGATCACCGCAGCATATCGTTGGATTCCCGTAATACAGCGGTGGGCTGTGTGGCTAAAGAGCAAGTGATAGGGCGGCTGTTTTTTCGGGTATGGCCTCTAAAGCAGTTTGGTATGTTTGAGGCGAAAGGAGATGCATCATGAGGAGGTGTATCATGAGGCCGGGGCGGTTTGTTCCGGCTTTTTGTCGTGTGGCGGGATTGATCGGAATAATGGCAATATTGCTGATTTATCTGCCATTTACTTTGCCGAGACTATTGGGATGTCAGGTACTTGTGATCACCAGTGGAAGTATGGAGCCTCAGATTCCTGTAGGCAGCCTTATTTATGTGCAGGAAGTGAGTGATCCTGCTGTTTTGCAGCCGGGAGAAGTCATCACATTTCACAGCGGACTTGATGGCACATTGGAGGAGGATACGATCACGCATCGTATTAAGGAGAATGATATCCAGAATGAGCAGCTTATCACACAGGGGGATGCTAATACAATGACAGACCTGCACCCGGTTCCTTATCATATGCTGTTGGGAGTGGTGAAAAAACATTTGCCGCTTTGGGGGAATTTTGCGTTGGTGTTAAATACGTTTTGGGGGAGAGTATTTTCTGTGGGGGTTCTTGTTTTTTCTGTGGGGTGCTATATGTTGGGTGGAAGATTCAGGGAGAATAGATGAAAAAGGAGAATTGTAAACAGATTTTTTGTAGTTGACGATATAATTGGCGCATGCTATGATATATGCAGATTTTGTTACAGGAGATTTTAAGTCATGGGCTGGAGAAGTCAATTTATTCTAATTTTTAAAGGAAACATTTGATTTTTCAGGCTATCTTTATGCCCTTTTTCTGGGCAGTTATTCCATTTCAGTTAGTATAAAATTAAATATTTTGGAGATTTGTGATGAATATAAAAAAACAGACGGTACGAATGTACCTTTATGAAGCGGCGCTCGCTTTTCGTATGGTGGACGCTGTCTGGGTTATTTTTTTGCTGGAGAGAGGATTTTCTCTGGCTCAGGTGGGTATTGCGGAAGGAGTTTATCATATTACCAGTATGGTCTTCGAGGTGCCCAGCGGTATGGCAGCGGATATTTTTGGAAGGAAACGAACACTGCTATTATCAGGCATGGTCGGCATATGCTCGACAGTATTTATGACGCTGGAAGGTTGGAGGGGGTTTGTTTATTGCGGAATGGCTTTTTCTGCACTCAGCCTGAATCTGGCGTCAGGAACAGAGGAGGCATTAATCTATGACAGCCTTCTAGAAGTGGGATGTGAGACAAGGTTTAAAAAAGTGTGGGCAAATATTAGTATGATTGCCAGAATAGCGAGTGCCCTTGCCTGTGCGGCAAGCCCTGTTGCGATATTTGTCGGATATAAATATACCTATTATATTATGGCGGGCTTATATTTATGCACAATATTGGCACTATCTGGCGTAAAGGAGCCGATTGTGACAAATGGGCAGAGGGTGAGAAATCAGCATTCCAATAAGAAACTCGGTGAACGATGGAAACAGCATATTTGGGGAACTGGCAATTTCATCAAAAAGAATCCTAAAACTATGCTGAAACTACTCTCCAATGCGGCACTTGCCTGTCCCTGCTATTTGATCATGATGTACCTGCAGGAGCACCTTGTAAACTGTGGATGGCCGAAGAGTTTTATCGGGATTCCGATGCTGGTGATTCCGTTGGCAGGTGCATTGGGAACGAGGATTGCGGCAAAAAATGAGAACGGGCTGGGTAAAACTCTGCTGATCTGCGGTATCATAAGTGGTATCGGAACCTGCCTTGTGGGCAATAATGTGCTTGTCGTTGTTTTGCTCGGTGCATGTATAACAAGAATGTGTGAAGGATTTTCAGAGATTAAGGTAAGTGAAAATGTCAATAAGGAGTTTTCCAGTGACCATAGAGCAACACTGGTCAGCGTGGATAGTATGCTCTATTCTGTTTTGATGGTTGCGGCGAGCCCTGTTACTGGATTTCTGGGAGATCATTATTCGGTGAATGCGGCGTTTTATCTGCTGGGAGGTGTTTTGCTGCTGGCAACATTATTTATGCTGATGATTGTCCTGTTAGAAAGGAGACGTATTTTAAGGAAGTAATTCTTGAAGGAACGGGATAGACAATATATAATGATACTACATATCATGGAGGAGAAAATATGATTCAAAAAGTAGGAATAGTAGGACTCGGCGCACTGGGAATTCTTTTTGGACAGAAATTATCAGAAGCGCTGGGAAAAGAGCAGGTTTATGTTTTTGCGGATAAAGATCGGATCGCCCGCTATCGGAAGGAGGGTGTATATGCCAATGGACGGTATTGTGATTTTACTTATGTGGAATCAAAGGATGCGCTGGTGGTGGATCTGTTAATCTATGCTACGAAATATTACAGCTTGGAAGAAGCCGTAAAGGCCACAGCAGGGGCATGTGGAGAAAGTACGATCGTAATTTCTCTTTTAAATGGGGTGAGTTCAGAGGCATTAATAGAAAAGTTACTTGATCCGGCTCATCTTCTTTATTGTGTGGCCCAAGGCATGGATGCGACAAGGGAGGGGAATCAGGTTACATATTCTAAAGCAGGCACGCTTGTTTTTGGAGAAAAGAGTAATGAGCACAGTGAAAGTGTGTGCTTATTGGAAGAATTGTTTCAAAGAGCGGATATTGCTTATGAAGTTCCGGAAGATATTTTGCATAAATTGTGGAATAAATGGATGCTGAATGTGGGCGCAAATCAGACTTGTGCGGCTTATGCGACAGGGTATCGTGGGATTCAGAAAGAAGGAGCCTATCGAAAGGAGTTTCTTGCAGCGATGGATGAGGCGAGAATAGTTGCGAATGCAGAAGGCATTGGCTTAACGGAAGAAGAACTACAGGATTGGGTTATGCTTATTGATACGTTGCTTCCGGATGGAGAGCCGTCCATGCGTCAGGACACAAAGGCGGGAAGAAAGACGGAGGTGGATCTGTTTGGTGCGCTGGTATGTGAACTGGGGATGAAGCATGGGATAAAGACACCTCAGAATGAAGCGTATTATCAGATGCTGGCGTAGAATATAAAATGTATATATAGCAACTCTGTGCATATTTTAGTACATCATAGTTTATGGTAAGTATGCACAGAGGTAAATTATTCATCTTCGTCAGCCACAGGCAGGGAAAAAATAAATTCTGTACCGACACCAACCGTACTGATCACATTGATATGCTCACCATGTGCCATAATGATTTCCTTTGTGATGGAAAGCCCAAGGCCAGTGCCCTTTTTATCCTTGCCGCGGGATAAATCAGATTTATAAAAACGATCCCAAATAAGCTTTAGATCTTCTTTGGGGATGCCAATGCCTCTGTCCTTGATAGAAACAAAAACTTTGTTCTTCTTCTCAGTGGTTTCTATTTTAATGATGGAATCCTGGGGACTGAACTTAATGGCATTATCCAGAATGTTGTAAAGAACCTGCTGAATTTTGCCCATATCAGCGTCCACTGGCATAGTGTCTCCCGTCAGTACCAGTTCGATTGCAACAGACTTATCTTTGCAGACTCCTTCAAAGGTAGCTGCGGTATTACGGATCGTTGTATTCAGGTCAAAAACGGACTTTTCCAGATAAACTCCTTTTGTATTTAAGTTATTTAGGGTTAGTAGGGAGTCTGTCAGTTTTTTCAGACGATCGGTTTCGTTTAATACAATATTTAAATATTTTTCGTACAGCTCCGGCGGAACTGTGCCATCAATCATGGCTTCCAGATAGCCGCGGATGGAAGTGAGCGGCGAGCGAAAATCGTGCGAAACATTTGCCACAAATTTTTTTTGGTTATCTTCTGCGCGGGCGATTTCACTTGCCATATAGTTCAGGGAGGCGGCAAGATATCCCATCTCATCCGCGCTTTCCACAGTGAATTCATAGTGCATATTGCCAGAAGCGTATTGCTCTGTGGCGGAAATGATTTTTTTCAGCGGAACATAGACAATTTCCGTAAAAAAGATCAATATGATTAGTGACAGGACAAAAAGTATGATCAGCATAATATAAGAAATATTTAAAAAACTACTGGATTCCCGCTTGATCGCAGACATGGACATATGAATGACCACATAGCCTTGTACCCTGTAATTATAGGTAATGGGCGCAAATACGCTGAGCATATCATCTTGAAAACAGCCGAAAAAGGTGCCTACAGTATAATAGGAACCGGCCGTGGCGGTGGAATCAAAATTTTCGATAACAGTCTCCTTTTCGATATCCAGCGGGCTGGAGGAATCCAGTACCATGCGCCCGGAGGGATTGATGATCCAGATCGTGCTGTTCATGTAGACTGCGAGGGCATCGATCTGATTCTTTACGGTATCTAAAGAAGTACGATTGCTGTAGAGATCCGATGCATAGGTATTGGCGATCTGGATCGCTTCTTTATAAAGGGACTCTGCATGGGTTTTCTTGATGTGATCCAGCGTCATATTGGACACAAAGGTAGCTACCACAACAAAGCCGAAAAAGCCAAAGATCAGATAAGCCAGTATGAACTTCAAATAGAGGGTTTTTTTCATATGCTGTTACCTTGATTTATATTTTGGCTTCAAATTTATAGCCGATGCCCCATATTGTAGCCAGTTTCCAGCTTTCATGGTCATTTATTTTTTCCCGGAGCCGTTTGATATGTACATCCACAGTTCTGGTATCTCCGATATATTCATAGCCCCAGATTTGGTCAAGGAGCTGCTCCCTTGTAAAAACATGGTTGGGTGAGGAAGCGAGGAAATATAATAATTCCAGTTCTTTGGGTGGCATTTCCACTGGCTTTCCTTTATAGAGAACAGAATAATTGGTCTGATTGACAACAAGATCAGGGTATTCCACACACTTGAGATCAGGATCAGGAGCGGTCTGGACGGCAGGTTTATAGCGGCGCAGTACAGCCTTCACTCTTGCAACAAGTTCTTTGGAATCAAAAGGTTTTTCCATGTAATCATCTGCACCCATTTCCAGTCCGAGCACCTTGTCAAAGATTTCGCCTTTTGCGGAGAGCATGATAATAGGCAGGGCAGATTTTGCGCGGATTTCCCGGCAGACCTGATAACCATCAATACCAGGCAGCATCAGATCCAGCAGCATCAGGTTCGGGCGAAAGCTTTCCATTGCGGTCAGTGCTGATTCCCCATCCCCGACGATCAAGGTCTCAAAACATTCCTTTGTCAGATAAAGAGAGATCAGTTCAGCAATATTGCTGTCGTCGTCTACGATTAAAATTTTTTGTTTGACTGCCATAGCGGTCTCCTTTCCCTTGTCAGCTTTTGAATGTTGCAATTGTGACACCTGCGTCACCTTCTCCGAATTCGCCGAGCCTGAAACTTTCTACGTAGCGTACTCGTTTTAAATGTCGTTGCACGGCGCTTCTGAGGGCGCCGGTTCCCTTTCCATGAACGATGCGGACGCTGGGAAGATGAGCAAGATATGCATCATCCAAATATTTATCCAGTTCCGCCAGGGCTTCATCCGTAGTCATACCCAACAGATTGATTTCCGTTTTGACAGAGAGAGATTTACTCATTTTCATTTTGCCTGTGCCTGTTTTACCAACTCTTAGATTTGCTGGTCCAGTTACATCTTCTTCCTGCATCAGAATCAAGTCATTTATATTTGTCTGGGTACGGATAATGCCGCACTGTATAAAAAGATTACCTTTATGGTCAGGTAGAGAACTTACTGTGCCCTTTAGTCCCATCGAAAGAATTTTGACAGAATCTCCTAATTTTAAGTCGGAAGCTTTTAAAGTTCTGGAAGTTTGAGGCTTTTGCGTATTTTTTATGGAAAGTTTACTGTTTTTATCATCAATTTTTTTCCGAAGTTTCTGGCGGGAAGCTTCCAGTTCTTTGATGGATGCGCCAGGCCCAGCCTTTTGGAAGGCCCGAATGGTCTCGTCTGCGGTGTTTTTTGCTTCCTGTAAAATATCTCTTGCCTGCGCGTGGGCTTCTTGCAGGATCTTTTCTCTGGATGCATCCAGTTTTTCCTGTTTTGCTTCCAATTTCTTTTTCAATGTTTCAATTTCTTCTTTATAAGAACGAATTTCCGCTTCTTCTTTTTCAATGGTGACCTTGCTGCTTTCTAAATCTGCAATCAGATCTTCAAAACTTTCTTTTTCTTCACTGATCTGCAGCCGGGCGGCGTCAATGATATATTCCGGCAGTCCGAGTCTGCGGGAGATGGCGAAAGCGTTGCTTTTGCCAGGAATGCCGATGAGCAGACGGTAGGTAGGGCGCAGTGTCTCCACATCAAATTCGCAGCAGGCATTTTCCACAAAGTTCGTAGACAAAGCGTATATTTTCAATTCGCTATAATGTGTGGTCGCCATGGTGCGGATGCCCCTATCGTGCAGATAGTTTAAAATGGCAATAGCCAACGCTGCGCCCTCTGTGGGATCTGTGCCGGCACCCAGTTCATCAAAGAGGCATAGGGAATTTTCCTGTGCGCTTTTCAGTATCTGCACGATATTTGTCATATGGGACGAGAAGGTGGATAGGCTTTGTTCAATGCTCTGCTCGTCTCCGATATCCGCATAAACTTCCCGGAAAATGGAAAGTTCCGAGCGATCCAGAGCAGGAATCTGAAGTCCGGCCTGTCCCATCAAGGTAAAGAGTCCGACAGTCTTTAAAGAAACTGTTTTACCGCCGGTATTGGGGCCTGTAATGATCAGCAGATCAAAGTCTTTTCCCAGATGGATATCGATAGGCACTACGGATTTTTTGTCGATCAGCGGATGACGTCCTTTTCTAATATTGATATAATAATCATCATTAAAAATCGGGCGGGAACCGTTCATGGCAAGCGCTAAGGATGCTTTTGCAAAAATAAAGTCAAGCAGTGTCATGAGCTGACAGTTTTCTAAAATCTCGGATGAATGTTCAGCAGTCTGAGAGCTGAGATCCGCCAGAATTACTTCGATTTCATCTTTTTCCTCCGCATCCAGTTCTTTCAGCCTGTTGTTTAATGCAACAATGGCAGCAGGTTCGATAAAGAAGGTGGAGCCGGTGGAAGATTGGTCGTGTACCATACCTGGAACCTGCGTTTTGTATTCAGATTTTACAGGTATGCAGTAGCGATTGTTTCGCTGGGTGATCACAGCATCCTGAAGATAAGTGCGGTAGGAACCGTTTACCATGGAAAGAAGCTGGGTATGAATTTTATCTCCAGTGGACGCCTTTTCCCTACGGATTCTTTTTAAATTGCTGCTGGCGTCATCTGCGATTTCCTCCTCCGATAGAATGCATCGTCTAATCTCCGAAGAAAGGGGGGAAAAGGGTTCTAAAGCATCAAAATAGGCGGTGAGGGAATCACCTTCAGGTTGTGATGCGTTCTTGTCATCCTGTGCTATGGTGTGCTGGATTTCGGCCTGCTTACCTTCCCTGCCATAGTTTTTTACCCTTGCTACATTTTCCAGCAACATGGCAATCTTTAATAGTTCTGCGACGGAAAGAGTGCTGCCCACTTCCAGGCTTTTTAGAGAAAAGCCAAGGTCTTTGTTACTTCCAAAGTTCGTGGAGCCTCTGCGGAGAAGCCGCCCTACGGCATCTTCGGTTTCCTGCTGGCTTTGTTCAATGGTGGTGCGTATGACAGAAGGGCGCAGGGCACGACACATGATACGGCCGGGTTCGGAGGTTGCATGTTCTGTCAATAAATCTATAATTTTGTGAAATTCCAATACTTTCAGTGATTTGTCATTCATACTATTTGTTCCTGTTAGTTTATTTTTTTACATTGTACCACATCTTATAACTTTATGGGAAAAACTTTACAGGATTTTGGGAATCGACTATACTAAAGATGTAACTTTTGTAAATTATAATAATAGAACGGTAAATGAGATGCAGAAAAAAGAAGGGATTCGGGAGAAGGAAGCCGGTGAACAGCAGTCGGATCTGGACTCGGAGATTAGTTCGGAAATAACTTTTTTACAGGAGAAAATAAAAGAGCGGCCTGTGAATAGGAAAAAATTGGTGCGGCGGACGGTTATAACAGTTGTGATGGCGATGGTCTTTGGGCTGGTGGCCTGCATTACATTTCTGCTGTTGGAGCCTGTGATCAACAGGATGATTTATCCTGAGGAAAAGGCGGAAATTGTTCGGTTCCCGGAGGAGGAACAGGAAGTAAAACCGGAAGATATGGCAGCGGATGAGGAGGAACTGCAGATCATCCGAGAGGAGGAGGCGGCGGAAAATCAAGGCGGAACTATCGGGGATTCGGGAGAGCAAGTGAGTGCTGAGCCGGAAAATATAACATCGGAGGATGGCACTGGAACAGAGGAAAATGCGTCAGATGGCAGAAGCGATGCAGCAGGTATTGCTGAGGAAATTTCTCCAGAGGAAGCGGCGAAAATAACTGCACTGGAAAATTATCGCGAATTGTATAATGTACTCGGGGAACTGCGGGCAGAAGTGGAAAAGAGCATGGTGTCTGTGACAACTGTGACATCTGATGTAAACTGGATTAATGATACACTGGAAAATACCGGCGTGACATCCGGACTGATTGTGGCGGACAATGGAAGAGAACTTTTGATACTGGCAGGTTACAGGAGTTTGAAAGATGCAGATAGTATTTTTGTTTCATTTGGGGAGGAACAGAAAGAGGCAACTGTAAAAGAGGTGGACCAGACAACTAAACTTGCTGTGCTGGCGGTGCCGTTATCAACGTTGAGTGTAGAACAGCGGGAAGCGATAACCTATGCGTCTCTGGGAAGTTCTGCAGGACGCACGTTGGTGGGACAGCCGGTAATGGCAGTAGGATCACCCGTAGGGACCAGTGGTTCTGCTTGTTATGGGATGGTGACTTCCCAAGGGACAGCGATGGGGCTTTTGGATTCTAATTATAAATTGTTGACAACGGATATTTATGGCAGTAAATCGGCCAGTGGCGTGATTGCCAATATGCGGGGAGAAGTGGTTGCCATTTTATATAACGATGACGAAAATAGTGATATGCCGAATAGACTGTGTGGTATTGGTATTTCTGAGTTGAAAAAAACAATAGAAAAGCTTTCTAATGGGGAAAGAATGGTTTATCTCGGCGTTCATGGGATAGAAATCGTCGGTGCTATCTCTCAGGAATATCAGCTTCCAAGGGGCGCTTATATGACGGGTATCGATATGGATTCTCCGGCTATGCGGGCAGGATTGCAGAATGGGGATATCATTACAAAAGTCGGCGATGAGGAAATTGTATCTTATGTGGAATTAGTGAATATATTAATGAAAGCACAGGTAGGACAGAACCTCAGATTGACTGTGGCAAGGCAGAGTCAGGGAAGAGGAGAATACCAGGAAATGTCGGTGGTTGTAACTTTGGAGGAGCAGGTTGCAAAGTGATCGTTTAGGATTAAAATAGTTTAATATTATGAAGAAAGAGGTATATTATGAAATTCATAAAAGATTTTAAAGAAGGCGATAAGATTTTTGATATTTATCTCTGCAAACATAAAGTATCTGCGGTGACAAAGAATGGAAAACCTTATGAGACTGCAACGCTGCAGGATAAAACTGGCAGCATAGAAGCGAAAATATGGGACCCGAACAATGCGGGAATTGCTGATTTTGAGGCGATGGATTATGTGGAGGTTTATGGGGATGTAAATAGTTTTCAGGGAATGTTACAGTTAAATGTGAAGCGTACCAGATGCGCAAAATCTGGGGAATATGAACCAAAAAATTATTTGCCTGTCAGTTCATACGATATTGAGGAAATGTTTGGTGAAGTGATGCAGTACATAAAGGGAATATCCAATCCTTACTTGAAAAAGCTTTGTCAGAAGCTTTTTGTGGAGGATAAAGAGCTTGTGAGAAGGTTTAAAAGTTCTTCTGCGGCAAAGACGGTACATCATGGTTTTGTGGGTGGACTTTTAGAGCATACGCTGAGTGTGGTAAAACTTTGTGACTTTTATTGTACAAGATATAAAAAGCTGAACAAGGATCTGCTGATCACGGCTGCACTTTGTCATGATATCGGAAAAGTGAAAGAACTTTCGGCGTTTCCGATGAATGATTATACCGATGATGGAAATTTCCTTGGGCATATTGTGATCGGGACGGAAATGGTGGGGGAAAAGATTCGGAAAATAGATGGTTTTCCTATGCGCCTTGCATCGGAACTGAAACATTGTATTTTATCTCATCATGGAGAATTTGAGTTTGGATCCCCCAAAAAGCCTGCGATCATTGAAGCGGTGGCGCTTAATTTTGCGGATAATACGGACGCAAAGCTGGAGACCTTTACGGAACTTTTGAATAATGCCTCTGATAATAAGGGATGGCTGGGTTTTAACCGATTGTTAGATGCCAATGTTACGACGACGCAGATGGAGTAAATGTGGGCGAAGTAAGAAGGTAAACTTTGATAATGAATTTGTGGGTCAAATGCGCGTGCAAGTACGTTCGTTTGGCCCATGTGTAAAAAATTTGAGAGTCCGGGAAAGCGGGCAAACAGGAGAACAGTGTGACATTTCAAAAAAACCAGATTTATACAATAAGAATAGAAGATATCGGAACGGAAGGGGAAGGCATCGGGAAGATCGAAGGCTTTTCCCTTTTTGTTAAGGACGCTCTGCCGGGAGATGTGGCGAGGGTGCGCCTGACAAAAGTGAAGAAAAATTATGCCTTTGCGAGGCTTGAGGAAGTGTTGGAGCCCTCTTCTGATAGGGTGGAGCCGCCCTGTGTTTTTCATAGACAGTGCGGAGGTTGTCAGATCCAGGCGCTTTCCTACGAGAAACAGCTTGTTTTTAAGCAGGCGAAAGTGGAGAATAACCTGGTGAGAATTGGCGGTTTTTCGGCGAAGAAGATTGAGGAAGCTATGGAGCCGATTATAGGGATGGATGATCCCTGGCATTACCGGAATAAAGCACAGTATCCTTTTGGGTATTCTAAGGATGGGGAGATTGTCACAGGGTTTTATGCCGGCAGGACGCATTCTATTATTGCGAATACAGATTGCCTGTTGGGGGCGGCAGAGAATCGGGAAATTCTGGAGATTATATTGGAGCATATGGAGCGGTATCATGTGGCGGCTTATGACGAGGGGACCGGGCAGGGGCTGGTGCGCCATGTGCTGATACGGAAAGGGTTTTCTACCAGAGAGCTGATGGTGTGCCTTGTGATTAATGGCAGGAAGACGGAGGGCAGCAGGTGCGGGAATTTTGAGAAAGATGTACCGCATGCACGGGACAGGAAAAGATGGATTCCGGAGCAGGATAAGCTGGTGGACAGGCTGGCGATGGTTCACGGGATGACGAGTATTTCTGTGAATTTGAATTTGGAAAAGACGAATGTTATTATGGGAACGGATACTTATACGATCTGGGGGAGAGATAAGATACGGGATAAGATGCATCTGCTGAAGACAGATGGGGTGGAATTTGTAAAAACTGACAGAAGTGTCATGTATGAAATTTCCCCCAGATCTTTTTATCAGGTCAATCTGGAGCAGGCGGAA
The DNA here is from genome assembly GCA_947647735.1 of uncultured bacterium. Taxonomy (GTDB): domain Bacteria; phylum Bacillota; class Clostridia; order Lachnospirales; family Lachnospiraceae; genus 1XD8-76. The sequence goes on from CANSLJ010000026.1 coordinate 55,025, forward strand.
AAGCTGTATTCTACGGCGCTGTCCTATGCGGGACTGACGGGAAAGGAGACGGTGTGGGATTTGTACTGCGGGATCGGTACGATATCGCTGTTTCTTGCGCAGGAGGCAAAACAGGTTTACGGAGTTGAAGTTGTACCGGAGGCGGTTCAGGATGCCCGGGAAAATGCCCGCAGGAATGGCATTGCGAATGCAGAGTTTTTTGTGGGGAGAGCGGAGGATGTGCTGCCGGGGTTTTATGAGGCAATGGAAAAGAGCGGTAAGAGAGCACGGGGAGAGAACAGGACGGTTGAAGACAAGGATAGTGTGGAGAGGCATGAAAGTGTGTTGGGAAGCGTGCAAGAGCGTGAGGAGATCACGGATATGCGCCATCCGGATGTAATTGTTGTGGACCCGCCGAGGAAGGGGTGCGATGCGGTCTGCCTGGAGACGATATTGAAGATGCAGCCAGAGAAGATTGTTTATGTCAGTTGTGACTCTGCGACGCTGGCACGGGATTTGAAGGTGCTTTGTGGTGGGGGGTATGAGTTGGTGAAGGGGAGGGTTTGCGATCAGTTTTGTCATAGTGTGCATGTGGAGTGTGTCGTGTTGATGTCAAGGGTGGAAAAGTAAGAGTGTGAAAAATCTTTGATTTCAAAGCATTTGTGGAATGCAGAGTTCTATTTGATGAAGTCAACAATCCTGTCAAATAGCGAAAAATCAAGGATTTGGGAACATATTAATGCGTAAGCTGAGTTGACAGAATAGATATTGGGTAGGTTGAGTTGACGAGATTATTATCGCAAGGTTGGGTTGATAGGATAGATAAATAGATTAATCACCATAGCCTAATAACAGCCTTATGATGAGTAGTCGGATACAGATAGGTGAGAAAATATGCCAAACAAACCAAATGTTTATTACATTCCTCCAAAACCAACAAAAGAAAAACGTGTAGGGATTTATTGTCGAGTTAGTACAAACAGTATGGATCAGCTTCAAAGTTTGAGTGCACAGATATCACATTTGACAAGATTGACAGAGTCAATGCTGCAATGGGTATTAGTGGATGCTTATATAGATATTTCAACAAGTAAAATGGGTTCATCAAGAAAAGAGTTTAATCGTATGCTTGACGATTGCCGTTCCCAAAAGCTGGATATAGTTATAACGAAAAATATCAGCAGATTCGGCAGAGATACAGTTGAAATTTTAGATGCTCTTAATCAATTAAAAACGCTGGGCGTTCTTGTAATATTTGAGAAGGAAGAATTGGATACTGCAACGACTGACAGCCGTTTGATGATATTAATAATTGAACCATTTGCACAAGCTAAGAATGAAGCAAGAAGTGAAAATATAAAATGGGGAGGGGAATTAAGCAGCGTGCAGCACTTGGAACTTCAAAGCTCTATGACAGAAAGTGTTATGGTTATAAAAATGATTCTGACGGAAAGTTAGTTATTGATGAAGAGCAGGCTGAAAATGTTAGGCTGATATTTAATTTGTACCTTAGTGGAAAAAGCATTTTAGGTATTATCAAAGAATTTCAAAAACGAGAAATTCTCTCTCCAACCGGAAAATAGAAATGGTGTAAGAGGACTATTGATGTTATGTTAAGTAATGAAAAATATACTGGAGATGTTAAGCTTTTGAAATCAGGCAAAAGCGATGTTCATTATTTAATATCGGAAAATAATCCTGCGATAATTCCAAAGGAAACATTTGAGGTTGTGCAGATTGAGATAGGACGGAGGAGTAATGTGGTGAGAGATGAGAATGGTAGTAAGAGAAAAAGTAATAAGTATAGTTCGAAGAAAAAATAATATATAGATTGTGTGGCGCAGGTAAGGAGAGTTTATATATGGCAAAACAGAAAAGTTGGCATAATTATTATGATATTATTTTAGAGTAAAATTATAGTTGGCAAAAATAAAAGGAAGAGGCCGAAACCCCTTCCC
>CANSLJ010000027.1 GCA_947647735.1 uncultured bacterium
GGAGCAATCCGTGGTATCATAGGGGGCAAAATACCTTTTGACCCCAACATCATTACATAGAGATAAGAATATATGATACGCTAAGCGATAATTTCAGTGATACGAATTAAAATAGTTTTACTGATTGCTCTCATCAAGTATCCATTCATATAAGTTAATATCAACTTCGCTCCATACCTGACAAGATAAAGCAACGCCATCTTATAAATCCTCCCATTATCTTGCGTAGGTATCATAATTTTTCTGCATACTATTCATTTCATAGTCTCCGCCTGTTTCACAATCGCAAGCATTACAACATCATGAAACTCTCGTCCAAAGGGATAATAATGGAGTGTGCCCTCCCGCAGATAACCATTTTTCTCAAGTACGCGCATGGACGCGCCATTCTATACATGGACAAGTCCTTGTATTCTCCGCAATCCAAGCTCGTTTAACCCGAAATCCGTTACCTTTGCCGCCACCTTGCTGGCAGCGCCCTTCCCCCAACAGTCATATGCGTAGTGATACGCAATTTCTGCCATAGTCCGTTTCACAAATCCTCCTAGATCAATCCTGCCAATCACGCTTCCATTCGACTTTTCTTTCACACACCATGTAAAAACAAGTTTTCTTTTTAAGAGACGGTCGTTGATATTATACAGCCAATTTGTAATATTTGGTTCCTTGTCAAAGAGGGGTACACCGCCGCCAAGATATTTCTGCACTCTGTCATCTCTTAAGATATCAAAATAGGCATCCATATCTTCCCTTGCAAATGGAACTAACCAAAAACGCTCTGTTTCTAATGTTGGGACACACGTAAAATAATCTCTAAACTTCTTCAACGATTTCGTCTCCTTTCCTCATCGCACTACAGCCTATCTATAAGATACATATTCTTCCAAGCTGCGTCTCTTTAAGTGATCTTTTGAAGGTTGCGCATCCGTATAACCCATAATTAAAATCGCAACCGGTTCCACATTTTCAGGCAATTCAAATTCCACCCGAACTGCTTCTGGGATAAAATACATGATCCACGTAGCACCAATACCTAAATCTGCCGCCTCCAGCATCATGTGTGTGGCGACAATACTTGCGTCGATATCGCCGCTGTGTTTATGATCATAATCACGTTCCCAGCATTTTTCCTTATCATAGCAGACGATAAATGCGAGCGGCGCATTATAATGACACTTGGTACATTTTTTCAATGTTTCAAGTCCCTGCGGGGAATGAACCACGATAACTTTCTGCGGCTGGTTATTATGGGCAGTAGGAGCGGCATTTCCCGCCATAAGAATCTGATCGATTACTGCCTTTGAAATCGGTGTTTGCTTGAAATTACGCACAGAATAGCGTTTCACTGCTAATTCCTGAAAATTCATTTATAAGTCTCTCCTTTCATTATCCTGTGACATTCCGTTTTGCTTTCTCAGAAAAGCAATTCTTTTTCCAAACCGTTTTATATCAAGCATGTTTATCTCCTTCATCTGTAAGATACTATCTATAAATAACAAGTTAATTTTATTATAACAAAACCTCCACTCCAAAAACATACTCAAAACAGCAACATGCCTTAACTTGTGGTTTACGTGTTGTAATTGATTTACGTTGCGTCTTCCATATATATCTTTTGGTTTGTCTTTAGCTTTGTATTAAATATCAGTAACCCACTATTATAGACTTCAATGCTTTCTTCATTTCGCAAAAGTTCTCCTTTTCCAAAAGCACAGTTTAACCACTACAGTTGTATGGATAAATGCCTGACGACTTTTTTCTCAAAATAAAGAATTTCGTCATATTTAAGACTGTAACGACTTTTATTGTAACGGAAAGAAAAACTCTGATTTGTCATTCCAAGATAGTTTTCTGCCTTTTCCAACAGGACCTGCAGCCACTTCACTATGATAGGTTTCTGAATATAATCAAAAGTAACCATCTCAAACACGTCTGGCATATATTTGGTATAGCTGGTCAGAAACACAATTAATGCCTTGGAATTTTGGTTACGGATTTCGCGCGTAACGGCAAGTCCGTCCATTCCCGACATTTCAATATCAAGAATATACATATCTGGCTCTCGTTGCTGCCCGGCATATGCCGCAAGCAGTTCCCTTGGATTTTGATAAAATTCACACTCAAATACATATTCAACAATTGCAACAGTAATCCGTCAAACACCTCGACAGTCCTCGGTTCATCATCGCATACTATTATTTTCACCACTTCACCTCTCAACAAAAGGTTATTCCATCCTGTGCGTAAATAGATAAATCATATAAAAAAGCATAATTGCTTAGAAACTGCCACACAAACCTGCATGGCAGTCTCTAAGCACCTTTTTTACATAAATCCTGTATTTATAGCAAAAAACATACCCATTATGAACAGATAAATTTTATATCAATGATTCATAAAGTTTACTGATTTCTTCTACGCTTGTCTCTCTGGGATTGCCCGGCCTGCATGCGTCATCATATGCAGACTGTGCAAGGAAAGGAATGTCCTCCTTTTTGACAATATCCTTCAGGTCCGCTGGGATACCAACATCCTGTGACAGCTTCTTTACTGCATCGACTGCCGCCTTGCGGTACTCCTCCTGAGACATACTATCAATCCCCTGTACGCCCATTGCCCTTGCAATTTCACGGTATTTTTCGCCTGTTGCCTCCGCATTGTATTCCATGACCGTAGGAAGAATAATCGCATTGGCGATTCCGTGCGGCGTATCATACAGTGCGCCAAGGGGATGCGCCATGGAATGCACGATTCCAAGTCCGACATTGGAGAATCCCATGCCTGCCACATACTGTCCGAGCGCCATGTCCTCCCTACCTTCTGGCGTATTGTCAACAGCACTTCTTAAAGACCGCGCTATGATTTCGATTGCCTTTAAGTGGAACATGTCTGATAGTTCCCATGCACCAGCTGTGATGTAACCCTCAATCGCGTGCGTGAGCGCGTCCATTCCCGTTGCAGCTGTCAAACCCTTCGGCATGGTTGACATCATTTCAGGGTCCACAAATGCCACAACTGGAATATCTTTTGGATCAACACATACCATTTTGCGGTTCTTTGCAGCATCTGTAATGACATAATTGATGGTTACTTCTGCCGCCGTTCCTGCCGTGGTCGGCACTGCGAAGATTGGCACACATTTATTCTTTGTTGGCGCTACCCCTTCAAGACTCACCACGTCCTCAAATTCCGGATTATTGATGATAATGCCAATGGCCTTTGCCGTATCCATGGACGAGCCGCCGCCAATCGCGATCAGATAATCAGCGCCTGATTTCCTGTATGCGGCAACACCGGTCTGTACATTCTCAACAGTCGGATTGGGCTTGATCTTGGAATAGAGCTCATATGCGAGTCCTTCCCCATCAAGAATATCTAGTACTTTTTTGGTTACACCAAATTTTACTAGATCAGGATCTGAACATACAAACGCCTTCTGAAATCCCCTTCCTTTTGCCTCGGTCACAATTTCCTTTACTGCGCCTGCTCCGTGATACGATATCTCGTTTAACACAAATCTGTTTGCCATAATCTATTTCTCCTTTAAAAATGTTAAATTACAAGTGACTTCATTAATAGAATTTACCATGAACAAATATTATTTTCAACATACTATTCTGATTCTCTTATTTCTCATATAAAAACTTTTCAGGCAGTGTTACTTGAAAGTCCCTTGCAAGATTCCTAAAATCATCTGGCTTGATGGTCTGGCACTTATCAGACTGCATTGACAGCATTTTTACCAGAATTTCCGCAGATTTTTCCACGGTGTGCATCAGTCCAAAAGTCAGATCAAAATCCTCGCCTGCCGCGAACATTCCATGGTGCGCCCAGACTGCCACATCATAATCTTTCATCAGCTTACTCGTCTCCACTGCAATCTCCCTTCCGCCCGGAACCATCCAGGGAACAACGCCGATTCCGCCCGGAAATACAACTGGACATTCTGTTGCCATTTCCCACAGTTCCCTTGTAAATGCCTCATCCGTCAGCGGCAGCACAAAGGTCAGAGCGATGACATTTGTGGTATGTGCATGGTAGATGACACGATACCTGCCATTCGTCAGCTCCTTCTTGACCTCATGGTTCATCAGATGCGAGGGAAGCTCAGAAGTCGGTTTCCCGCCGTTTACCAATCCCCACACAATACGGTAGTTTTCGCCCTTTTCATCAAGCTCAATCATACAGATGGAATCCTCCGGCTTGATGATGACATTCCTGAAATATTTTCCGCTCCCGGTCACAAGGAAATACTCCCCCGCAAGCTTCGGCACCGTTGTTCCTATTGGCTGCCATTCTTTTGCCTCAAAATTTTCTTTTACCGACTCTACTTCCTCCAGCTTTACGCGGTAAGACAAATTTCCGCCGTTTCGCTCGTGCCATCCCTGATTCCAGCCATCATCCGCCATCCTGATAAATCCCTGTACAAATTCAGCATCCAAAAATTTCATATTCTATAACCCCTTCCCCTATCTTTTTAATAATACTTCATCTTCATATTTCTTAACAGCGGCAAACCAGCTCTGATCGGAGGCCACGCCGCACTCCCTGCAGTATTCCTCCCACACATCCCCGAACGGATATGTCTTGATTTCTTCCTGTAACACCATGAGCTCCGTCATGCGGTTCTCCTCCTGCAGTCTTTTCAATTCTGTGTTTGGTGTGCAAAGCGCACCCAGTAGTGCCTTCTGCCAACTGCGGAAGCCGACTGCCCACGCAGATATCCTGTTGATACTTGCGTCAAAATAGTCGAGTGCCATGTACACACGGTCAAGTGCATCGTTTCTCACGATTTCCTTTGCCATCTCTCTCGTCTCGTCGTCAAACAATACGACATGGTCGCTGTCCCAGCGGATCGGTCTTGTAATGTGCAGCGCAATTTCAGGGAAGAAGCACAGCAGTGCCGGAATCTTGTCAGACACTACTTCTGTCGGATGGTAATGCCCGTTGTCCATCAATGGCAGACAACCGTCATGTGTTGCTGCAAAGGTAAGCGTAAACTCCGCGCTTCCTGCTGTGAACGCCTCCACGCCGATGCCAAACACTTTAGACTCCACACAAGGCTTGACAAGTTTTTTGTCATATGGCTCTGACAAAATCTGTTCAATCGAATCCTTGTAGCGCAGGCGCGGTCCCATGCGGTCAGCCGGAATATCTTTGTAACCATCGCCTGTCCAGATATTCATGACACATGGCATCCCTGTCTGCTCTGCAAAATACTGGGAAATACGGATACATGCTTTTCCATGCTCTATCCAGAACCTTCTTGTCTCCTCGTCAGGACTTGACAGCGTCAGCCCGTCCTTCACTTTGTTATGTGAGAAAAAGGTCGGATTAAAGTCAATTCCCATGTTTCTTTCCTTCGCAAACGCCACCCATTTTGCAAAGTGCTTTGGATCAATTTTATCGCGCTCCACAAATCCGTCATCCTCAAAAATGGCATAACTTGCATGTAGGTTCAACTTCTTTTTTCCTGGCATTAATTTTAATGCCACATCCATATCCTGCATGAGTTCCTCTGGAGTCCTTGCCTTTCCAGGATAATTTCCCGTCGTCTGGATGCCTCCCGTGAGCGGGCCATCATGGTCAAAACCTGTCACGTCATCACCCTGCCAGCAGTGCAGTGAAACCGGAATCTCCATCATTCTTCTGATGGCCGCATCCGTGTCAACCCCAACTGCCGCATACTTGTCTCTTGCATCTTCATACCTTTGAACCTGATTCATTTTCGTCCTCCTTATTGAAATTATTTTATAAATACTCCTTTATTGGAAAAGATGCGTGGATACATTTTCTCGCAGCCGCCAATCCTCCTAATGCCCCGTCTGCAATCATCTGTGCCGCAAGATTTCCAACTGCTGTTGCCTCCGCTGGACCTGCACAGACCTTCTTTCCAGTAGCCTTTGCAGTCAGCCTGTTGAGATAGTCCGCATTTGCCCCGCCGCCGATAATGTGAATACAATCATAGATAATTCCAGTCATTTCCTCAATTTCTTTTGCCGCCTCTGCGTAACATGCTGCCAGACTGTTATAGATGACTGCCGCCGTCTCCGCGATTCCCTCTGGCTCTTTCTGTCCTGATTCCCTGCACGCTGCTTTCACTTCCTCTGTCATGTTTTCTGGTGCGAGGAAACGGTCTGCATTGCAGTTCACAATGGATGAAATGCTGCATTTTGATGCCGCCTCACAAATCTCCCCAAAACCAAGTTCCCCGCCGATTTCCTTTTTGACCGACTGTATCATCCAAAGCCCCATAATATTTTTCAGGTAGCGGAACCGGTACTGATAACCGCCCTCGTTCGTAAGGTTATGCTGCCTGCTCTGCTCGCTGCAATTCGCTTTCATAAGCTCCGTACCCATCAGCGACCATGTCCCCGAACTGATGTAGAGTATGGTATCACTCCTAGCAGGCACTGCCATGACTGCGGAGCCTGTATCATGTGTTGCAGGAAGCACGACCTTGCAGTTATATCCAATTTCCTGCGCAATGTCATTTTTCAAAACACCGAGTTCTGTGCCGGGCATCTGTATCTTCTGAAAAATGGACTGCGGATATCCGAGTCTTTCTATCAGTTCCCAGTCCCAGTCATTCGTTATGGCATTTACAAGCTGTGTCGTCGTTGCATTTGTATATTCTGCTGCAGTGTTTCCTGTCAGCAGGAAATGGAAGTAATCTGGTATCATGAGCAGTTTTTCCGCACGCTGAAGCACATCGGGATTTTTTTCCTTTAGCGCCATTAGCTGGTAGACTGTGTTAAACAATTGTTTCTGGATTCCGGTTCTACCATACAATTCTTTCTCATCAATCATTTCGTAAACTTTTTCATCCATATTTTTTGTGCGGTTATCGCGGTAGGCCACAGCATCTCCTATCAACCTGTCTTCCCTGTCCAGAAGCACAAAATCAACTGCCCATGTGTCAATCCCTACTGAGACAGGGATTTTTCCAAGTTCCCTGCATTTCTTCATTCCTGTCTTGATTTCCCCAAACAGCACCTCAATATTCCATACTTTCTGACCCTGTTTTTCAACCATACCATTTGGAAAGCGGTGAATTTCCTCAAGAACCATTTTCCCATCCTCCATATGCGACAGGATATGGCGTCCGCTCGATGCTCCGATGTCTATGGCAAGATAGTATTTTTCCATGTTCATCACAACCTTTCGTTTCCTGTTTGATACATTTATCATATAGAATGATATGGCGTAAAAAAAGGACATCTTTTGACAGAAAAAGTGTCCTTATTTGTCCTTTTTACTGATACGATATTTTCTCGGCGTCATACGATACTGTTTTTGAAATATGCGGTGAAAATAGCTTGTGTTGTCATATCCCACTGCCATCCCGATATCCATAACAGACATTGCAGTATTCCGCAGAAGATATGCCGCCTGACTGAGTCTCTTTTCTTGAACAAGCTCCGTGTAACTGCGCCCTGTCCTTTTCCTGATTTCTCTGGAAAGCCAGTACATATCATAATTCAGCAATCCGGCAAGTTTTGTCAATTCCCCATCACGGTAATTCTCCTCAATGTAGCTGTACACATCAATAATCAGACGTCTGCTATGGTTTTCTGTATTCGTTTCCATCTGCTCCATGTGGTTCATCAGATGCAGAAATAAAAGTCCCATTGTTGCCTGGTTGATACTGCGTCTGTTAGGTTGTCTGTTCCAAATAGACCATATCAGGTTTTCCAGCAGATTCTGAATCGGAAGTATCCCTGCCACCTTAAAATGCATATATGCTGCATCTTCATTTTCCCCTTTCAGACAGCCAATCACAAAATCGCGCAGCAGATTTTTTTCCTCTCCCATCATTTTCAGCACATAATCAAAAAACTCCGGCAGGATAATAAAATTAACCGCAATGTCATCCTCCGCTGCGGGATAAATCTCCTGTTGTGATTTCTGGTTCAGAAAAAGCATTTCCCCTTCATAGAGCCATATGTCCTCACCGTCAATGATATGGTGGGTACTACCACAGCACATATAAATCATTTCAACGTAATTGTGCGAATGTTTCGGAAAATGAACAAAGCGGGTATGCGGACGCACCTGTATCAGCTTTCCCTCGTCAAGAAGCTTCTTCGCATCAACGATATACATATCTCCGATATTAGAATCCTGCAACATGTATATATCTTTTTCAATCTCCGCACTTCCATTTAAAATGTGTTCTTCTTCCGCCGTAATTTTTTTCAGTTCAATATATAACTTTTCTGTTATCAATACGTATACTCCTCACTTTTTCACACAGAACTTTATATTATCCTGCCATACTACATACATCAGCATACAGAAAAAACTTCCATCGATTTACATCATATCAAGATCGAGTTTCTTTTTCAACTTCTCCATGATGTCATACGCGCTGAACTGCATTGGTATTTCATAGATATGTCAGTATCTTGTAATTTTATGACTTCTTTTTTTGCCGATGCAGCAGATGGTGTGCAATGTCAGTGCCCACGTAATAAATCCTTCGATAATATGTAAAAGTCGATATCAGAACGAATCCAATGCTCATTCCGGCTAACGACAGCGCGCAGTTTTTGGCATTGTCAAGCATTTGGGGCGTATCCTGCAACAACAAATTGACTGCTGTATTATAAAGTAAGTCTCCGGGAATCAGCGGAATGATCGCCGGGTACAGAAATACAGTGGAAGGCATCTTCTGACGCATAGCCATCGTCTCTGCATAAAGCGCGGCGAACATCGCAGCCAGTAACGAATAGAGAATCCTCTGATCAATCACTTCGAGCAAAAACAGATAGACACATCTTGTCAGGGCACCGCCTGCCCCTGCCCACAGCAGATTCTTCTTTCCAATACGAAATACGATGCCAAAGCCCAGTGAGGCCGTAAAAGAAAAGATAATTAATTTCATACTTTCTACCATTGTATCAGTCCCCCAAACAGATAGATACTAAGAACCACCCCCAAGACGATTGCCACAGTTTCCATGAGTACCTTTAAAATTTCCAGAATGCCGTTCATCTCATTGCCGCACAGAAGGTTCCTCACTGCGTTCACGAGCGGAATACCGGGAATCATCATCATACTGCTGGTGATAATAATACTAAAATACTGCTCTCCGATTCCGAAACGAACCAGCAGCAGGCCAAGCGTGCCGGAAACCCACATACACAATGTATTTACGACAATATGGTTCAGATTCCTGCCCGACAGCCAGCGAATCAGCCAGAACAGGACAAACGTGATACAGTCTGCCGCGAGCACATCCCTCACCGTGCCGCCAAAGATAACACACAGACTGGTCATGGCAATCAGATATCCAAGAATTACTTTTGGCACGGAATATTCTTCTGTCTGCTGTGTCTCGTCAAACAGGCTTATGAGAGATGAAGGCACCGGCTTCTCAGAACATACAGTCCTTGACAGCCGGTTTAACTGATTTAACCTCTCTAAGTGGATGCTGGCTGGCTGCACCGCAATGTGGCGAGAGCCGTAAATACCATCCGCGGATCTGGCGCTGACCATAATGGTACTGCTCAAAGAGTAGATACTGATGGATTCCAGGTGATAGCTGAGACAGATGCGCATCATCGTATCGTTCACTCGCTCCAGATTCGCGCCTGCACCCAGCATTTTATTTCCAAGATTTACAACAAAGTCAAGCACATACTCCACATCATTCATGCCGCTTCTCATCTCCATTTGTCACAATCACCTTCCCGTCTATTATCTTCAGCGTGCAAAAAACCGGGCGCTCCTGATACTTATCATTTGGATAGTGCAGCACATACTTCATCGTCCCATCTGGCGCATAAAACATCATGCCATGTCCGCCGTTTTCAGGAAATACTGGTTCTTCCAGATGTTTCCATATCCCTGTTATCTCTCCGGAATCAGATACGGCTGTTCCCACGGCGTAACCACGTGTACTCCAGCTCGACCACAGTATATACAGCCGTCTGTCCTTTCCGCGAAATACACAGGGACCATCTGTAAAATACACATTTCCTTTCATTCCAAACTCCGCCTCAGCAAACGGCACTGGTCTGGCCCATGGTGCAGATACTGCTGAAAATAATACAAACGGCTGTCCGACAGACTGTTTCATATCCTCTGTAAGCTCTATCGCACACATATCTCCGTCCGGCGTATCTTCAAAGGAATGCGAAAAAATGAGATATTTTCTGTTGTCCTGAAAATATAAAGTCCCGTCAATACTCGTCCAGTCAGGCGGGGTTAACTCCTCGCTGTACAGTTCAAATGGTCCCTCCGGTCTGTCGGACTTTAAGATATAAATTCCTTTCTTCACGGTCTCGCTTCCAAAAGTTGTGACTAGATAATAAAAGCCTTCATATTCATAACATTCCGGCGCCCAATAAAACCGGTCCGCAAAAAAGCCTTCCGGTCTGTGAAAAATCTCAAACGGTCCATCCCATGATTCAAAATCTTCACTGATATAGCAGTCAAAACCATCTGCCACTCCCCAGCAGGTCGCACTTCTTGTCCCATAGAGATAATATTTCCCTTTGGTGTACAAAATATATGGATCTCTGATATTGATTTCTGCTACTTTCATAGTCCCTCCTAATTGAATGTGGGACAGACAACCGCAATTGTCCCCGTCCCACAATTCTTAAATCACCATTCAAATACTTTCTTTATCTCCTGAGCCTCCTCCTGCTGTGGACAGAATTTCACTTTGACAGGAATCCCAGTCTGTTCTGTCATGATGAGCAGTACCCAATCTTTCTCCTCGCCTGCCGACGGCGCCGAAACAGTAAAATCTGCACCCGCAAGGGCAATTGACTCAGGCTGGTCTGTAGTTGTCTGTTCATCCTTGTAAAATTTTCCATCCCTTGGATTATACCACCATAGAAAAACTTCCGGCGCATCCCAGAAGGCGTCCAGTTTAAGCGTTGCCGTCCCTCCGCTTGGAAAGTACACGCAGAGCGTTTTCCGATCGGGACTAGCGCACGCCTGAATATGCAGATCCATTTTATCCTTTGGCATCTCCGGGCAGATTTCCCAGACAGGCTGATAGGTCATGATCTGCAGATCATCTAACAGCGCCCGTATATACCGGATCTGTTCAGCCCCCTCATAATGCAGGGCCTCATACCATGTACAGGGATTAAAATCACTGCGCTCCTTCTCCGAGATACTGCACCACACACATCCATGCCCATAGGTGTGGCCAAAAGCGCCTGAAAACAATGCCCAATAAGCGCGCTTCCGCACCATCCATGCGCCATGAAAAGGCGTATTCTCATCTAAGGGCCACATTGTCGGCATCAGTTCGTATGCTGGTTCCCCATCCCACACAGGCATTGTGCGTGCTCTGCGGTACTCTTTTTCAACTAGCTCATAATTTTTTGGCGTTGCCCCATGACCAGACTGGAGCATGATATAGTGAATCCACGCCTCGTCGTCCGTCCAGTATGACATGGTAGAGCATTCGCCTGTCTCCGCTTCATGGCATGCATGGTAAGTGATCGGCAGTTCATTCCATGCCGGGTCTTTCTGGTCATATTTCAGGTCTTTATCCAACACGCCTTTTGCCAGTCCCTCTGCCATCCGCCGCCAGACATTTTTATAGTCCACGCCCAGGTGAATCGGCTGCCGGTCTCCGCCCAGACACCAGAGAATGTTATTCCTGTCTTTGTAGCGGTGTCCAATCCACTGTCCATAACGATATACATTTTCTTCGGTCACAGTCTTATCAAATGTCTGTCCCATCCAGTTACAGCCCACGACCAGCTGTCCCCACACAGGCAGAAGCAGCACATAAAATCCATACGCTTGTGCCCGGTCAAGAATCCAGTCCAGATATTCAAAATATTTCTCATTCGGGGTATTCAGGTTGTTATTGAGCAAAGCTTTCTCCCCGGCAGGATTTCGCATCTCCACATCCTGCTCCGGATCCAGCGCCACGATCTGCAGCACAGTAAATCCCTGATCTTTCCTTGTTTTCATATAATATTCCACATCATCCCATTTGATGCGCTGCGGCATTGTCCACACCGTATCTGCCAGCCATGTGAACGGCGTGTTGTCCGCATGGACAAAGTAACGGTTATTTTCCGAGATTTTCAGTTTTTCCATATGATTCCTTTCCCCTTTCCACAAAAGAGCCTTTGCTGTAAACGCAAATTGCTGTAACAATGAAAAGCGCTTCCCACACTAACAATTTTTCAGATGTGTGTCAAATGCTTCTATCTGCTCGGGCGTCAGATTTACGAACGGCGTATCGTTGAGCATGAGCACTGTCATGTCGCGCATTCCGACCGGTACTGCCTTCCATTCCGGAATGAATTTTTCCACCACAGCCATCGCAGTTTCGCTTTCCAGCAATTCACTAAACGGCGATTTGGATGAATAGATTTTTATAATCGGCACTTCCGGCATATATGTATATTCATAGGTTCCTGCAGACACCTCAATCGGCTCTTTTGCAGTATTGGGCAGAACAATCTTTGCCGACGCGCCAAACGGCACTGTCACCTTCAGCTGAAATTCCCCGCTCTTTTCCACATTCCAGCAAATCTCATAAATACCTGCAACGGACTGATATTTCATGGAACAAGACGTAATCCGATAATCCGGCTGCGGCGCAATCGTCACATGCGTGAATCCAGGATGCGCTTCCTCGATATGCAGGCCTGCCATATTCCGGTACATCCACTCCACAACGCTCCCATAAGAATAATGGTTCAGAGAATTCATCTCAGTACCGCTGATCCTGCCATCGGGCAGAATCGAATTCCAACGTTCCCAGATGGTGGTCGCCCCCATATTGACCGCGTACAGCCAGCTAGGGCAATCTTCATTTAAAAGCAGCTTATAGGCCAGCTCGTTATTACCATAATCGGACAATACTTTGTTCAGCAAATAGGTTCCTACAAATCCTGTCTTCAGATACCCTTTGTTGACTTTCAGTTTTTCTTTCAGAAAATCAGCAATCCGTTCTTTGCTCCCTTCCGGGGCAAAATCCATGTACAGCGCGACTGCATAGGCTGTCTGTGTCGTCAGTGCAAGACGGCCGTTTGCGGTAAAATACTCTGCCTGCAGCGAAGCCTTGATCTCATCCGCCAGTGTCCTGTAAGAAGCTGCATCTTCCTCTCTGCCCAGAAGCTTCGCCGCTTTCGCCACAATATCCGCAGAGTGATAATAATATGCCGTGGCGATATATCCGTCCTCGGTTGCGCCCTTAAAGCCGTCATCTCCCTCGCCGTCCAGCGCCAGCCAGTCGCCAAAATGAAATCCTACATCCCAGCGGCGCCTTCCTCCTGTGGCTTCATCAATTCCTTTGATATAATCCACCCACTGCCGCATACTCTCAAACTGTTCCTTTAAGATGCTGATATCCCCATAATATAAATACAAATTCCATGGAATGATTGCCGCTGCGTCACCCCACACGGAACAGGTCGGACCATTCTCATGAAAAGCCGGTATGACCGAGGTCACATGTCCGTATTCTTTCTGCGTCTCATATAGATCATGGCTGAACTTTCGAAGGAAGTTGTAGCTGTCCATATTGAAGCATGCCGTGCCTGAGAATACCTGTGTGTCCGCGGTCCATCCCATGCGCTCGTCCCGCTGCGGACAGTCCGTTGGAATGTCCACATAATTGCACTTCTGTCCCCACAGTGCATTCTGAATCAGCTGGTTTACCTTGTCATTGTTTGTGGTGATCCATCCAGTCTGTTCCAGGTCGCTGTAGAGCACGCAGCCGGTAAACTGCTCTGTGCTGATTTCCTTTGTAAAACCTTCCACCTTGACATAGCGGAATCCATAATATGTAAAATGCGGCTGTACATCCTTTGCAATTCCGTCTGAAATGTATGTAAATTCTGCCTTGGCTGTCCGCAGGTTATCCCGGTAAAAATTGCCGTCCTGCAGTACCTCGCCAAACTGCATATGAATCCTGACACCCTTTGGCTCATCAACAGAAAACCGCAAAAATCCCGCCATATTCTGTCCCATGTCAATCACGGTTTCCCCAGCCGGCGTATGGATAATGCCGATTGGTCTGATCTCCTCCTTGACAATGACCGGCTGTCCGTATCTGGCCGTCAGGCGCTGTGTAGGACCATCTAAAATCTCGGCATCATATAATTCAGGAGCGTCGGATGTCGGAACAAACGTTTCTCCATCATAAATGTTACTAAATATTACATCTCCTGCTTTGACCTTCCAGGATTCATTGGAGAGAATCTTATCCTCTCCTCCCTGCGCATCCTGCATCACCAGCTCCAAAATCATCTTGTGCTGATCGCCATAGTTATTGACAGCATGATCCAGACCAAATCTCCCCTTATACCATCCGTCTGCCAGAAATACTTCCAGCTTATGCTGTCCGTTCTTAATCTGTACTTCATAAGTCTGATACTGAATCCAACGGTTGTAATCGGTACACCCCGGCGTCAGATATTCATTCCCAACCCGCTCACCATCCAGGTATAACTCATACAACCCCAGTCCCGTGACATAGATACGGCTCCTTTTATATGTCTTGTCCGTTGTAAATTCTTTTATTAGTACTGGGTTTGTATCCTTTAGTTTGTTGCAGCCAATCCACTTGCCCTCCCAGGGTTCTTCCATCCTAGCAGTCTCAAACCATGCTGTATCGCTGACGGCGTGATCTCCGTTCTCTCCCCACACCTCTGCCTGCCAGTAATATCTGGTGCGCGGCTTCAATTCCAGCGCCAGATCTGTACCAATCATTGCAAGCCCAGATGATTTCCCGGTATCATATACTACATCCTCAAATTCCGTATCCAAAGCCACACGGATGCGGATGGCTTCGGCAGTTTTTGCCCTGGTATCTTCCACGCGGAAGGATACCCTTGGCGACTTAATCTCATATCCCAATGGATTTGTCAGATGGTTTGTCTGCATCCCTGTAATTTTCATCCGTTATTTCCCCCTTTTACCGCCAATTTCAATCAAGTTAAATCCAAATACAAATTTTTATATTGTTTTGCAGAATTATCCCAGGACAAGTTTTTATCCATATCTCTTTGAACCATTTCATCCCAGCACCAGCGGCTTAGGAAATACAAGCTTTTCGCTCGGTTAATGGCATCCAGTAACAGACCAGACTCATAACGGTCAAACGTAAAACCATTTCCCGTATTTGTATACATATTATACGGTTCAACAGTATCTTTTAATCCGCCAGTCTCACGGACAATCGGTATTGTGCCATAATGCATGGCAATCAGCTGTGTCAATCCACAAGGTTCAAAACGGGAAGGTACCAGCAGGGCGTCCGCCCCTGCATAGATTTTGTGGGCTCTTGTTTCATCATACATGATATTGGAACATACACTTCCTTTATAAGTATTTTCATAATACCGAAATGAATCTTCGTATTTACGATCCCCGGAACCAAGTACTACAACCTGTGTATGTTCATCCATGATCTGCGTCATGATAGAATTGACCAGATCCAGTCCTTTCTGATCTGTCAGGCGGGAAATCAGTCCGATCACAAATTTGTGTTCATCCTGGTCCAGTCCCAACTCTTTCTGCAAATTACGTTTGTTTTCCTTTTTCTTATCCAGTACATTGGTGGTATCGTAGTTTGCATACAATCTGTCATCCGTAATTGAATTCCAGATGTCATAGTCAATACCATTTACGATACCTCGCAGTTTACCGGAATGATATCTCAAATGGGCGTCCAGCGTTTCACCATAGTATTCGCTCTGGATCTCCCCCGCATAGGTATTGCTGACCGTTGTGATGATATTGGAGTATGTCAGTCCCCCTTTTAGCATATTAGCATCTTCATATCCCACTTTTAATGCATCTTTGTTAAATACATAATCCGGCAGTCCTGACCAGTACCGGATTGTAGGAATATTATAAATGCCCTGAAACCGCAGATTATGTATCGTCAGAATCGTTTTTGCGCAAGCAAGTCTGGTATCTTCAAACTTTGTTCTCAAATATACAGGCACCAGAGCCGCCTGCCAGTCATGACAATGAATGATATCAGGGATCCAGTCCATATAGTTCAATGCAGCCAGCGCTGCTTTCGCGAAGTAACAGTATTTGGGAATATCATCGACAAGATTTGTATATGGATTTCCATTTGAAAAAAAATCTTCATTATCAATGAAATCATATACAACGCCCTCCCAGACATATTCCATGATTCCCACATAGAACGATCTGCCGTCATCACATAAATCCATCTGAAAAGAACCTTTGTATACCATTTTCTCCCGGTATTTCTTTGGAATGCATTTATAATATGGGAGAATTACTTTGATGTCGCAATTCTGTTTTATTAATGCTTTGGGAAGGGCGTACATAACATCTCCCAAACCGCCGGTTTTTACAAAGGGATAACATTCTGATCCAATAAATGCGACACTTCTTCTGGGTGTCGTGAATACTTCTGTCTGTGATTCTTCTGCATCAACTTTTTTATGATTCTCTGTCTTAGCATTTTGTATTTTTTTTTCTTCTAAGGAATGAACCTCAGGTTCTACCTGAACTGATTCTGAGGATACCGTTTCCCTTTTTTGGGTTTTAACCGGTTTATTCCTCTTTGTACTCGAAATGTTCTTTTTTGTCATTCGACACCTCCAAAGTTTACTTTCACAAGGGGGATAAATGTACCCAGCACGAAATTAATCGCAAAGGATGGCACAATCCCCGTTAAAAAAGTCAACAGCACCTGGTCCTTGTCAAAAATTATTTTTCCAAAAACGAAATCAGTGCATTTACAGATGCCTTTGCACCGCCCAATGTTTTCATATCCGCGCTGAACTCATTGACCTTTTCCTTATAAGACGGATCGTTTAACAAAATCTGTATCTTTTCTTTGAGCATCTCACTGGTGATTGCCCCTTTATCCAGAAGCGCAAATCCAAGCCCGTTGCGCTCAATCTGTCTTGCGGTAATGGCCTGCTCATCCATCTGCGGAATCGCGATCATAGGCACCCCATAATAAATGGATTCTCCTGTGCCGCCCATACCTGCATGGGTGATAAAAACGGACGCCTGAGACAGAATATCCAGCTGCGGAACCATTTTTCCAAGCTCCACATTTGCCGGTACGTCTGTCAACGAATCCGGGTCGATTGCTCCCAGAGCAGCAAATACATTAATATCAAGATCCCGGACTGCATCGAACAGAATCGGATAATACTCCGGCCAGTTATTAAATGCTGTTCCAAGTGAGGAATATAATAGAGGCTTCCCGTTATCAGGCGCCTGCCATGTGCCGAATGTGCTTCGTTTGCCAATTTGCACCCCTGTAAACACAAAGCTGTCATCAAACGTTTCATAGTTGGGCACCAGACGCTTCTGCATCATTACAAGGTTCAGATCCCCCTGTCCATCAAAAATCTCTTTGACCGTCATCTTCCGGCATCCATATTTTTCAACATACCCATCCGCAATCTGGTCCGCCGCAATCCGAAGCGGGTGATCCGCGGGAATCCCTTCAAAGGACGCCGCCACGGAATAGCTTCCGTTGGAAGGATAGCTGGTGTACAGCATCACATTAGGAATGCCTAGGATATCTGCTGCCATGGTACCGGCAATACCTGCAAAATCATGAAGAATTGCATCTGGACGGTCTTCTCGCAATACGCTTAAAACATCTTCAATAAATGCGCCAGCCTCATTCAAAAACAGGAAAGGAACCACAGCCGCAACATTGTCCTCCTGTCCGTCATTTTTTTCTTCCTTGCTCTCATTATGTTTATCATTTTCTGCCATCCAGGACTTCATTGGCACAAATTTTGCACCGGTTGGCTCAATGACCTTCCTGAAATCCTCCGTTGTAAAGTAAGTCACGCGGTGCCCCGCATTTACTAGCTCTGTTGTGAGCGACAGTGTAGGATTGATGTGCCCGAAAGCACCGAGCGATACGATTGCTAAATGCATAATTGATTCCTCCTAATTCTATTCTTTCTTAACAGTTCCCAAGACCATGCACAGGTTCTTGTGGCGAAATTACATGATGTCTTTTGTTGCATATTATTTTATAAAAATACGACCGAAACTACAATGTAGTTTTTTTTTGACGAGCCGACATATTTTTATGTCATTCTCTGAGATGATTGTTTTTCTGTCATATTTTCTTTGCCTGAGTCTGCTATTGATTGATGCTTTATCGTTTTCTGTTTCTTTTCTGCATTCATAATTTTAGTTGTAACCAAAGATACTTTATGATACACTGATTATAAGTTTTCAGGTCTTTCGAGGGCACGCGTATTAGAACTGCAGAATAATTTGACAAAAAATTGACTGCTCTGTCAGACAAAATGTGAAGGAAAAACGCAAAGGACAGCGTTTTTCATTTCTATTTGAGCCGCCAAAAGGCGGCATGAGGGATTTTTATGGCATACTATATTACCTACGGAGAATTTCAGTATCATTTAAAAGAATATTACCAGAGAACGGGAAACCGGATGCAGTTTCCGGAAATGACAACCTATCTTTATCGAAAGGGCCTTTTACTGGACGCACCCCCTTGGGAACATCCAGTAAATAAGATGTATGGACCTATGACGGATGAGGAATTTGACAAGGTTATAGATTCTTTCGTGCTGTCCCTGACACCGAATACTCCTGTCACTTCGGCTGTCAACGAGACAGATATTATTCCACAGGCCAGGGATGTTTATGTGATCTGGCATCCCAGGTACACCCGTCCCAGCACGCATACCCACAATTATTTTGAAGTGGATTTCGTCGCTTCCGGACAGTGCTCCTTTGTATTTGAAAATGAGGAAAGAATCCTAAAGACTGGCGAGTTATGTATTGTTGCGCCTTATTCCAAACATGATCTAACCATCAATGATGACGAAACTACCGTCTTTTGTATTATGATCCGGAAAAGCACTTTCAATACGACATTTTTCTCCCTGATGTCGCAGAAGAATCTGCTTTCCTATTTCTTTCGGACAATCCTGCATGGAGATTCCCATGCGAATTATTTATTATTTTATTCCGAGGATGTTGTCTGGCTGAAAAATATCATCAGGAACGCGATAGCTGAATGCCACAAGGGAGACGACCTTAGCAACAACAACTGTATCAGTTGGATTCATCTCTTTTTCTCGCAATTAATCCGCGACTACAGCAAGACCGTTCAATTTTATAACTACCAGATGGGAACTGATTTTTCCCTGGTTCTCCAGTATATCCAGCATAATTACCGGACACTGACGCTGGCCTCTCTTGCAGAATTCTTTCATTACAGTGAGGCATACTTAAGCACACTGATTAGACAGAACACAGGCTGCAGCTTCACCTTCCTTGTGAAACAGCTTAGAATGGCAGACGCCGTCTCTTATCTGACCAATACACAGATGAAAATCGGGGAGATTGCCGAAAATGTCGGCTATAATTCTGCGGACCATTTTTCGAGAGTATTTCGCACAACGTATCAGATGTCACCACAGGAGTACCGAAAAACGCATCAGGCGCTGGATGAATCGTTTACACCGTTTGCGGAGATTTAAATTATGTGTACAAGCATGCGTTCATCTATCAGGAAATCAGCCTCGAAAGCAGATAATCCCCTGATAGATGATATCCTGTCTCAATTGGTCAATTCCCTGTGCCATACACTGTCATCAAAAGATCTTTATTGATGATAATGCTGCCGTGTTTCCAGCGTACTCTGCACAAATCCGGGGCTTTCGGATCCATTTCCAGATAGGGATGATTCAGCCTGTTTTCAATATTTGCTGTCCCGTCAAATATGTGCTCCACAAGTTCAATATATTCATCCAGATAACTTTTTGCTATCGGAAATCCATTGTGGTTCGGAAGCAGATAGTCATACTCTCCTGACAAATCTTTCATTTTCTGCGTATTGCTCCTAAAATTCAAAAGCCGTTCTTTCACATCATAGGGGGCCTTGGGATTTCCTGAATTGTCAAATAACAGCACCTGCGCCGATTCCATCTCATCTCCGCAGAACAACATCCTATGTCCCCTGTCAAGATAGAAAAGGCTGCTATTGCAATGCGCAGGCTGTACTCCAAGCACTTCAACAGTACGGCTTCCAAGTTCAATCCGAAATCCCTCGTCCACAAAAATTTTATCATAGTCAGAATGCGGCAAGGCATTCAGGTCAAAAGGCACCATGCCCTTTCCATAGACTGACAGCGCATCAAGTTCTGCACCTTTACTCATATAAACCGTCTCAAACTCCCCGTTTCCGGCTGCATGATCCGGATGGAAATGCGTGTTTGCCACAATCACCGGCTTGTTCGTCAGTGTTTCCACAAATGCCCTGAGATTTCCCACTCCATACCCGGTATCAATCAGAAGCGCACGCTCGTCGCCTTCTAGCAGATACATGTTTTCGCTCCCATTCATAAAATTTATAAACCATGTCGCATCATCCGCTTTCCACGCTGTATAGTTTCCGAATATTTGTTCTAATGTTGGCTCCATAGTTCCCTCCATGATTCTTCTTTACCAAATCTCTAACATGTGAGAAAATGCCCACCCTTTGGGACTTTTCTTACAAACACTCCCATTTACCCGTTTTACGAGGTGTAAAATCAAGGTGAAGAAACCTCTGATTTTACACCATTCATTTTATACAATCCCGATTGCGGCAAAATCCACTATCCCTTCTGTCACTTTCACATAGACACTATGGACGCCTGTTGTCTGCTTTAATTTTTCTGACCTTTCTTCCCATTCGGCGGAGTCCACGGTCATGGAAGACACCTCCTCACCGTCTAACGAGTCAAGCAGCACCTGTACCTTCCCAGTTCCCCGGAGTTCTAGCGCGATCTCTTTCTCATCCCCATCAAAAGCAAAATACTTGAATCCTGCCACCGCACCCTCCCTGAGATTTGTAATATACGGCTTGAACCCTTTTTCATAATCAGTATTCTCTTCCTCTGTGATATAGGGCATCTCTGTCGGAAGTTTAGGAAACATTTCACCTGGAGCCGGTTCTACCACATGCCCGACAGCGCTGCGGTCTTTCTCTGTGAGATGGCATGCGATATAAGACTGATATGTATTCTTTGCAGGAAGCGGTCCGCCATTGAGCCCACAGCTTGTGATCTCAATCTGCGAAATCGTCCCGTCCTCTGCAATCTGCACTCTATCTGCACATCCCTGTCTGGAAAATCCAGTGCCGTGGGTCTGGCGATGCCAGAAAATATATACTTCTCCGTTAATTTCCGCAAGTCCACCATGGTTATTGCCTGTATAATTCACAGCAAGCTCATTGCCCTGATACCCCAGATCGCCATTTGATACAATCACCCCCTGATATGTAAAGGGTCCTTCCGGAGTCCTTGCCATCCCATAGCAGAGTTCATGACCCTGCAGACTGGAATACACAAAATAATACCAGTCACCAATCCTTCGAATACTGGATGCTTCAAAGAATGGGTGTTCTTCATATCCCGTTCCTTTGGCAGTGTCTATACCATTGGCCACACATACCGGATCACTAATAATCGTATGCATATCATCTGCAAGCCGCACCATCATTGCACCTGGAAAAATAATGTTTTCCATTCCCGGAAAGCGGAATTTCGGTGCGAATCCGTAGTATAGATAATTACCGCTCTCCTCACTTAAAATCGCGGGGTCAAACCATCTGCCCACATTTGGGATCGCTCCTTTCGCAGTCCTGACATAATCCAAAAATTCATAAGGGCCTGCCGGAGTGTCGCTGACAGCCACAGAGATCACATTGGTAAAGTCAAGGGAATAATACAGATAATATCTGCCGTCCGGTCCCTTGGCGACATCCGGCGCATACAGTAAATGCGGATTCTCTGGTGTTCCTGACGGCATATCGATCACCGGAAGTTCTCCCTCATAGGGCGCTCCATTGAGCGGGTCCTGATCCTTGCGATAGCTGACTCCCTCACACCGCCAGTTGCCAATATCGTCGACCGACGCGCTCCACACAACATAGTCTCCCTCGCAGAATGATACGCCATTTCTGCTGTCATGACTGCCATATAGATAAACTCTCCCATCAAACACATGCGGTTCGCCATCCGGCACAAATTCCCATGATGGAAGGTATGGATTCAATCCTAATGCTTTCATAAACAACCTCTCCTTTCTTCTATTTCTTACACAAATCAAATAAGTTATAACCCGTCAACCTTTGCTGACATATTTTTTCTGGGTACCTATATACATAAGAAGAGGAAAGCTATTGATAACTTTCCTCCGCTCATGCTCAAATATTATCTATCGCAAACATATATTTGCACTCCTTTAGTTCATATCCGCTTTCATCTTCGCCTTCATCTCAGCAATTTCTGGGAAATACTTCTTTAACGGATAGAACAACATGATAACAAGAATCACGACAGAAACAAGTGCTGGAATCATAAAACGAATCATATTTGTTCCCATGATTGCGGTGTCGGATTGTCCAAGGGGGCCTAACTGTGCATTAAATCCACAAATCGCAAGGATTGCCAGCATACCCGAATTGGTGATCGTGTTCCCACACTTCTGGGCAAATCCCTTTACAGAAGATACAATACCATTGAGCTGTTTGCCTTCTTTTAGCATGATAAAATCAATGGTGTCATTTACAAGAACGTTCACCAATGCATTGACCATAGCGCCAACTGCTGTTGCGATAAATGACAAAATACAGCAATACATAAAATTCAATTTTCCTGTAAAGAACAACAGCAAATAGCAGGCAATCGTCAGAATCTGCGATATAATAATTGCCTTATACCCTGTCTTGAACTTCTTTAAAAAGATTGGCATCAATACCATCATGGAAATCAATGCGCCGACAGAGATAAATCCCATATAAGTAGAAATTGTACCGCCAATTGTACCGCCAATATATGCTCCTGCTCCTGCCTCATCCAACTCTGCCAGTTTCGCCATATCCAACCGGCCCGGCGCCAGAATATACTGTGCATAGTATACGGATGAGGAGAACATGAAGCCGTAAGAGACAGCTGCCAGACACCAGCAAACCATAACCGGCCAGATTTCTTTATGACGGAATACATATACCAATTGTTTCAGTCCACCATTTTCATCCTTTGGCGCAACATATTTCTCCTCTGAGGTCTTGTACAATCCCCAGAAAGACACACATGCAAATATTGCATAGAAAACCATAATGTTACGGTAGCTGCCAAAAATCTTAACCAACTGTGTCGAGAAAGTGGATGCAATTGTGAATGCCAGCGCACATACACCAGCGCCCTTAGCAATGATATCATTGCGTTCTTCGTCATCCAGCGTCATGGCAGGGAGAATCGCCATCTGCGGCATTGTGTAGGCTGTCACGCACATACCATACACCATATATGTAATGCAGACGTACACGCATTTTGCCATTGCACTCCCCTGGATAAATCCAGGATTGCTGAACAGCAGGAACATATCCACAAGCAGGAAAATCGGGGTAAATAAAAACCATGTCCGGTAACGTCCCCACTTTGGATTGCAGGAATCACAGATCACGCCCATGAGCGGATCGTTGATTGCATCCCACAAAGAACAGATTAATAAAATTACTGATAATTGTGCGGCAGTAATGCCGATCTCTTCCTGTACATACAGGGAGAAGTAAGTGGCAATGGTAGCGGCGATCGCCATCGCTGTGCCATTGAGTGACGTTGCATGAAACCATACAAATGATTTGCTGAGTTTGCCTTCCTTACCTGGTTGTTTCGTAAGTTGATTCGCCATATTTCTCGCTCCTTTTCATTTATTAGGAACTGTAGTTTTCATGCAGTTCCTTATTAACTATCTGTTATCCTAATTCTAACTTAGAAGCAATCCGCAAACCATGTTATATCTTTCTATAAATCCGACATTTTTTTCACCGTAATAAGATCTCTTTTTCAAGGGTATCCCTCACATTACCACCGACAAATACGTTCAGCTTTCCCTCATACAATATCCAGTTCATGTCCCAGTCATAATATCCAAGGCTGTCATACGCGATCTCTAACACGACCTGTTTTGCCTCGCCGGGTTTCAGCGAAGTTTTTGCAAAGGCTTTTAGCTCCCGCACCGGGCGCACGCGCTTTGCGCATGGCATCTGTACATAACACTGTGTGATTTCTTCTCCGGCTCTTTTTCCGACATTGCGGACTGTGACACGCACCAGAAGACCATCCTTTCCTTTTTCCAGTTCAAGGTCTTCGTATGCAAAGTTCGTGTAAGATAATCCATATCCAAACGGGTATAACGGTTCTGCCGGGGCATCCAGATACTTTGAAGTAAATTTGGACTTTCCGCCAGGTCTTCCGGTATTTGGATGCGCATAGTACATCGGACACTGTCCGGTCGCTGTGGGAAATGTCGTTGTAAGCTTGGCGGAGGGATTTGTGATGCCATAAAGCACATGCATGATTGCACTTCCGGCATAAATGCCAGGATGCCATGCCTCAACAATGGCAGGCACTGTCTGGTCAAGCTCTGGGATCGCAAGCGGCCTTCCATTAAACAAGACAGCCACCACAGGTTTCCCTGTTGCACACAGCGCCCTGACAAGCTCCATATCCTTCGGTTTTAATGTGATAGCTGCCCGGCTCGCAGCCTCCCCGCTCTCTTCCTTCATCTCGCCAATTGCCGCAATCAATACATCGGACACCGCCGCTATTTTTGACAGATCCGTTCCATCTGCACTATAATAGTATTGAACGTTATTTGTCTCCAACGCATCTACGATACTGATGCAGTCCTCGGGTCTGGCGCCAATCGCCCATGCGCCTGTCATCTGTCCCCGGTCTGCGGCCAGCGCGCCAAAAATCCCAAGTTTCGTTCCCGGTTTCAACGGAAGAACATTGCCTTCATTTTTTAACAGCACGACAGACTTCTCCGCAGCCTCCAGCGCAACCGTCCGATATTCCAATTTCAGCATTGTATTCTGTTCTCTTGTCTCATTGGTCTGATAAGGATGTTCAAATAATCCCAGCTCAAATTTGATCCGAAGAACATTATCAACCGCTTCATCCAGAACATTCTCTGCGACCTCGCCGCTCTCAATCAGTTCTTTTAAATGTGCAATATACGAGTTGGACGACATATCCATATTCATTCCGGCAAGAATAGCCTGTCTTGCGGCATCCTTTTTGTCCTCCGCAATGCCGTGGCTGACGCATTCTGCTATAGCATTGGAATCACTTACTACCAGACCGTCAAACCCCCATTTTTTGCGCAGAATATCGCGCAGCAGCCATGCATTCACGGAGCAGGGCACTCCATTGATGTCGTTAAATGCGGGCATGACTGCCCTTGCACCTGCATCGATACAGGCTTTGTAGGGCGGCAGATACTCCTCCCACAGTCTCTGCATGGACAGATCGACTCTGTTGTAATCTCTCCCTGCCTCCCCTGCGCCATATGCCGCCAGATGCTTCACACAGGCCGCCATGCTGTCTTCTTTTGCAAGGTTCTCTCCCTGGAACCCTTTTACCTTTGCCGCGCCGTACACACTGTTTAGGAGCACGTCTTCTCCTGCGCCCTCGCTGACACGTCCCCATCTGGCGTCCTTTGCCACGTCCACCATCGGTGCAAATGTCATATGCACGCCTGCGGCTGTCGCCTCCTCCGCGGCCACTCTTGCCGTTTTCTCCCAGAGTGTTGGATCCCATGCACAGCTCTCTGCAAGCGGAATCGGCGTCACGGTGCGAAAGCCGTGAATCACATCATATCCAAACAATAGCGGAATACCAAGGCGGGTCTCCTCCACCGCTATTTTCTGCAGTTTGTTTACTGTCGCAGCATCTCCAATTCCATTGTAAGAACCAATTTTCCCGGCCCTTAGGTCCTCCTCGTGGAAGTCCTGTTCTGCAGTGCCCATCAGCCGCTCGAACTCCTCCTTGGTAATTCTCCCATCAAACATCATATCCAGAAGTTCTTCGAAACTGACCTCAAAAGCCCCCACTAAGGAAGGCCCGCACTGCTGGAGCTGTCCTATCTTCTCCTCAAGTGTCATCTTCTTTCGAAATTCCTGAATCTGATTTTCATAATCTTTTTTCATGCTAACCTCCATGATTCCGCGCTGCGGAATCTCAAATCAATGCGGAGAACGCCCGTACTTTGGGCATTCTCTTGTGTGAGACTTAGAACTTCTTCACGAAGCAGCCTTTGCTGCGAGTGATTAGAAGTTCTTCTCACACTAACCTCCTGAATGATTTATAGTCTATTGAATATACACCCGCTAAAGCAGTAAACTGCCGTCCATCCGGCAAATGGATCTCTCCAACACACCCAAACGGGATCACAATTTCATAAGACACTTTCCCATCTTCTTCATAGTTCCAATTGGACTGATAAGTACCCGCCGCTGTCTTTATCGTACACTTCACAAAACCAAGCCTTTCGTCAGGATGCGGCTCAATCACGGCACGCCGGAATCCCGCCTCCATCACGCGGATTCCCGCCGTGTACCCGTACATCCATGCCTCGATACTCCCATAACTGTAATGATTCAGGCTGTTCATTCCCTCTGGATTCATATGTCCGTCCGGCATCACAGAATTCCATCGCTCCCAGATTGTCGTTGCGCCCAGATTCACACTATAGAGCCAGCCCGGATAATCCTCGTTTAACAACAAATCCACTGCCTGCGCATGATGGCCTGTCTCGGTCAGGGCCGGACACAGCATCGTGGTTCCAACAAACCCGGTGTTTAAATGATTCTGATTGTCCGTGACTCTCTTAGACAGCGCATTTCCCTCTTTTCTGGCATTTTCCTCCGCAAACCCGAACATGATCGCGATTGCCGCCCCGGTCTGGGTAGGGCATACGCAAAGTCCGTCTTCATCAAAATATTTTATGCGGACCGCCTCTCTGATTTCTTCTGCTAACTGCGCGTATTCCGCCGCATCTTCTGTATATCCAAGAATTTCAGCCGACCTAGCAACAATCTGTGTATCACGATAATAGTAGGCGCTTGCAATATAAAGCGGATCGGTCGCCCCAAATGGCCCCGGCTGTTCATTGTCAAGCGCCAGCCAGTCTGCAAAATGAAAACCGCTCTTGATCAAATGCCCGCCTTCTTCTTTTTCTTCCAGTCTGCGCTGATAATCCACCCACGCCTTCATTCCCGGATAGGTCTCGGCAAGCAGCGTTTTGCTGCCGTAATGCAGATATACATTCCACGGAATGATCACGCCAGCGTCCGCCCATGGGCAGCTTCCGTACTCCGCGATCATTCCTTCCTTGATACGCGGCACGATGTTTGGCACTGCCCCTCCAATCATACTTTGCTCTGCGCGCATATCCCAGAGGTATTTCCGGTAAAATGCAGGCATGTACATGTTATAGCAGGCAGTCTCCGAAAATACCTGCGCATCCCCCGTCCACCCCAGACGCTCATCGCGCTGCGGACAGTCTGTCGGCACGTCCAGAAAATTGTCTTTTTGTCCCCAGAGGGCGTTTGAAAACAGCTGATTGACCTTTGCGCTGCCTGTCACGATCTGACCAATCTGGTCAAAATCACTGCGCAGGTGATGCGCAGTAAAATGATATGCTTCACATGCCGGTTCAAGCGCGCTCCACGCACCATTTTCTTCCTCCCTTTTTTCCGCTAGCATATAGCGGAATCCATAGAATGTAAAATGCGGCCTCACATGCGCCTTCTTTCCATTCGAGATGTAAATAAACTCTGTCTTTGCCAGACGGAGATTCTCATGATAAAAACAGCCGTCCTGCAAGATTTCACAGGCAGTCAGACGAATCTGTTCTCCCCTTGGAAGCGCACAGTCAAACTCCACCCAGCCGGTCAGATTCTGTCCAAAATCCAGTATCGTTTCTTTCTTTGGCGATATAATCACTTCAATGGGTATAAAAGACTCCTTTTTTACGATTGGCAGACTGTAGCGCTCTGTCAGTTCACCGCATTTGTCTGGCACAGCACACACTGCCGCACAGGTCTTTGGCGCATCTTCCAGTCGGGCATCATAAATTTCCCCATCATAGATGCCGCTGAAAACGACTGGCGACACTCTGCTTGACCAGTCCGCCCCTGTTGCCACGATTAATTTTCCATCTGTATAAAGTTCCGCGATTGCATACAATTTATCACCGTACAGATTTTTCACGCCGCCGTCAAATCCAAGACGGCTCTTAAACCACCCTTCGCCAAGCCAGATCTGAATCTGATTTTTACCTGGATTCAGATACGCACTCACGTCATAAACGTTCGTCTGCAGGTGGAAATCATAAGAATGATACCCTGGTGCCAGATACTCGTCACCCACTTTTTTTCCGTTGAGATAACACTCATATACACCCAGTCCGCAGATATACAGACGCGCATCTTCTGTTTTCTCCGGCACCTGAAATTCTTTTTCCAGAATATAGCCGGCCATGGCATCTGTCTCTGCGAGCGCTTCGCCCGGTGTGATCCACTGTGCTTTCCACGCTTCCTGTAATTTTCCTGTCTCGAAAAAACTGGATGCCTCGGCGGTCTCCCCGTTGTCAGCCGTTACACACACCGTCCAGTCGTATCTGCATCTTGACTCCATATGGAACCGGACAGGATAATCCAGACTGTCTGCATCCTTGTCATCCCCGCTGTCAAATACGACCTCCTCTCCTTTCTTTACTGTAATTCTGGCATATTTCTGTTTTTTTGCCTCCTTTTCCTCCTCCACTTTCCATGAAAAAGAAACAGGCTCATAACAATATCCTTTTGGTTCTGTCACATGATTTACCCGCAGTTCTGTAATGATCATTTGACTGTCCTCCTTGTCCCTATAATTCTACGGCTGTTTTCTCAATTCCTTCCCCACAGACGGTGACTGTAACCTTTCCGCCGCCTTTTTCCAGTTTTAATACCGCAAGCGCGTGTCCTTCCCCTGCGGTGGTCTGCGGAAGTTCATATCCTTTTCTGTGCAGTGCGCCCACGCCTCCAAATGCGAGCAGTCTGGCCGCGCCTGTCACCTCGATCGACAACGGCGCTTTCGAATCTGCCACAAGAAGTCCGTCCTGATCCAGCACATCTACATTAATAAATGCAAGTGTCTCATACCGTTCTGCCGCTAACGCCAGTTTTGCCGCTTTTCCTGATGTTTTTAATGAAGTCCGCCCGATCTCAACGCCTGCCTCATACGCTACCGCTGTCAGTTCGCCCGGCTCGTATACTGTGTTGAATTGTGTCTCAAACCTTGTCTCTTTCCCACAGGACTGCACGCCAAGCGACTTTCCGTTCTGGAACAGCTCCACGCTATCCCCGCCGCCGTACACCTGTATCATGATCGGTTTACCCTCCTGCCCTTCATAGGAATAATTAAATGTACAATCCGTGTAGCACCATGGACCGAAATTGCGCGCAATACCGTATCTTTCCGGAGCCTGAACCGCGATACAGGGCTTCTTTGTCAGGCCAAACACTATCTCTCTGTAATAAGAAGTCGGACGGCGGTTTCCTGTGAGCGAGATATCCCCGCCTGTATTCATCAGATCTGGATATACAGACGTCACCTCCCCCAGATAATCCCATCCGGTCCACGTAAAATCTCCGATAACGGCCGGACATCTGGTGATCGCATCCCAGTTTTCAGCGATCTGTTTCGGATAAGTCTCGGTTCCCACCATCACACGGTCAGGGTATCGTTCAGCGTCCATCAGATATCTGGAGGTCATATAATTATAGCCGATGACATCCATCGTAGTCTCCAGTTTTTCAAGAATCCCTCCCAGAATCGGATGCGCCACGATTCCCGGCATATTGGTCTCCATGGCCGCCATAAATACATTGACATCCCCCTTGCCGGTGTCGGCCTCTCCGTTGGTGATATCATCCACAATCTTCGCAAGCCCGTCCCCTGCTGCAAATGCGCCGTTGATGCCATTGGTCGTGTAGCGGGTTGTGTCCAGTTCATGGAATTTATCGCTCAGCATACGGCTGGTCTCAAATCCTTTCTCCGTGCAGATCTCAAAGATTTCATTTCCAGTGGAGTACAGAATCACAGACGGATGATTGTAGTCATCCTCCACCATATGTTCAATGTCCGATTCCCAGTTGCGCGCAAAATCAACCGCATAATCATAGCTTACCTTACTCTTGTTCCAAACGTCCACAAGCTCATCCATGACATAGACTCCCAGTCTGTCGCAGGCCTTTAGAAGCGCCTGGGACGCCGGATTGTGCGCCGAGCGGATTGCATTAAAGCCTGCCTCCTTCAGCCGTTTTACCCTCCGGTATTCATAATCATCATACGTAGTCGTTCCAAGAATGCCCTGATCGTGATGAATACATGCACCGCGAAGTTTCACTCCCCTTCCATTCACCCTAAGGCCGTGGCGGCTGTCCACAGAGAGCTTTCGGATACCAGATGTGATCTCTGTCACATCCTGCGCGCCGCTTTGACTCGTCACTGTGAAAACGACCTGATAAAGATTCGGCGTTATTTCATCCCAAAGTTTTGCATGGTCAATATAAATATTTTTCCGAAATTCCAATGTCTGACGGCTGCCAATCCGCACCGGATATGTATTGTTTGCCACGGCAATGCCCGCAAGCTCCCTGATGCTGACATTTACCTGCACAGTGCCGGCTGACAGGCTGTCATTGTGTATCCTGGCAGAAATGCATACCAAAGCGCCGTCTTTATCCATATCCAGCGTTGTCATACGAAGACCATAAGGTTTTACGTACAGACTTCCTCCCCTGACCAGCCATACATCCCTATAGATGCCTGCCCCGCTGTACCATCTGCTGCTTCTGGTGCCGCATTTTACGGCTACCAGAATGTCATTATCTGCGCCATACTGCAGATAATCTCCGATATCTACAGTAAAGTCCGTATATCCATAGGCGCTCTCCCCCACCTTGGACTGGTTGACAAACACACAGGCATTGCGGTAGATTCCTTCAAACTGCAGCATCACATGACCGCCCTGATATTCTTCCGGGACATAAAACTGTTTGTAATACTTGTACTCTCCCGCATCAATATTCCCTGTATAACCGCCGTTTGCGGCACCCTGCTTCTGCTCTTCATGGAACATGGCATCATGGGGCAGCTCCACTGCCTGCGCATCATCCGGCACGCGGAATACCAGTTCGAATGGATCCATATCTTTCCACACTTTCCAGCCTTTGTTAAAACTTATTCTTTCCATTTAAACACTACCTCCATGTCGCGGTCCTACCGCGACTTTACGCTTCACACAATTTCTTCTATATTTACATGCTGTGCATCTCCATAAATATGAATCTGCCTGCACGTACCGACAGGCACAGTACAATCA
Source organism: uncultured bacterium (assembly GCA_947647735.1). Lineage (GTDB taxonomy): Bacteria > Bacillota > Clostridia > Lachnospirales > Lachnospiraceae > 1XD8-76. The sequence continues at coordinate 31,195 of CANSLJ010000027.1, forward strand.
ATCTTCCGGAAAAACGCCATCTGCGGCTTTACCTCGTACCGCTCTCCGCCAGGCGCGGTGATCCGAACCCCTGCAAAATATTTCGCCAGCAGGTAAATCGGACTCGCCGCCCACGCATGACACAGGCTCTTGCCAAATTTATCTCCATACATATCGTACTGTTCTTCCTCCGGCACATTCGGGTCATATTCCTCCCAGAAAGTGACTGCGCCGCGCGCCAGCATTCCGCCCCAGTAAGCCTTGATCTGTTCCAGCACCTCTGCATACCTGCCCATCCTGCATAAAACATCCAGCTCATAAAACTTAAAATAGGGCGTCGTAATCGCTGGTATGTTGTCATTAAGCAACACGGAATCCACAATCTGTGTCTGCCTGTCTGCATCTGCAATCCCATACAGTACCGCGAATATATTGGCGTGCCTTGTGACATGGCGCTTCCCGGAGCAAAAGGAATCCATATAGGCCGACTGGTCATTATCCCAATAGAACTGGTCAATCTTTTTTACCAGTTCCACGTATTTCCCGTTATATTCTGCACTTGCCGTGCACACACTGCCTTCCACCACTGCTGCCACGACAGCCATAGCCTTGTAGCACGCTGCAAGAAGCATCTGTTCTGTACAGAGCGGTCCTTCCTTGTCCAAGTCTGCCCAGTCGATATAAATCCAGTCCTTCTCCCGTCCGATTAAGAACCCATGTTCATCAAGCTGTTCCCCACAGAACTTCATTAATGAAACCATCTTCGGATAGACCTGACGCACAAACTTCTCATCCGCATAGGCCTCATAGTGTTCCCTGACACTTAAAATCCAATAGAGAGAATAGTCCACGATCGTGTTGATATGTGTTGTCATCGGATCATTGCCGCGCAGGGCAAGCAGCGTCCTTCGGTTAATATCCGGATCTGCCATCAGATATTGGTTGACAAACAGGCTCTGATAGGCATCCCCTCCCCATATCCACTTGTCTCTTTTAATACCGTCTATAAAAAAGATTCCGCTGCAGAGCAAAAAAGTATGCTCCGCAACCGCCCAGATCTGATTCAGCAGTTCATCATCACAGGAAAAAGAAGCTTTTACCGGAATATCCACATATTGATGAAACGCCGACACGCTCATCTCCTCTTTCCTGCACTGTGGAAGGAACGCAAAACGGACTGCACATCTCGGTGTCCGATTTGTCACCGGATCAACCGCCCAGCTATAATAACAATGCTCCAAGTCGACTGCTTCCTCGCGGGATTCCCCGCAAAAAACTTCAATCTTTTTCGTATTATCCGCACCGTTTATCCGACGCACCTCAATCTGTGCTGTCAGCTCTGTCTCAAACCCATAGAGCACACCGCCGTCCGTCTCTTCCACAGAAACTGGCTTATACCGTTTCTCATCATAATTCCACACAGAAGGAATCTGATCTGCGTTCATAAAATACCTGCTGTATCCTACCTGAACAGGCGGCTTATCATAATCCTCCACCAGCCATTCCCCGTCAGAGCAAATCACATCTCCCTCTATATAAATCGCCGGAAACTTCTCAATGCAGGCCGCATGTACAGAAACTAAGATTTCCCCTGGATTGCAGGTGATTTTTCTGCCAAAAGGATATTTTTTGTCTCCGGCAAGGACATACCCCGCCGCCTCAGAATATACTGTAAACGCAGTTTCTTCCTGCAATTGATATGTCCGCCGAAACACCACCCTGTTGCGGAATCCTTCACTTTTCCAGAAAGCCGGCCATCCCATGCCGCGCTCCACACGGCTGAAATTCTGCTTCATGGCGTGATACAGTTCAAAATCTCCCGGATACCAGATCCAGTAACTATTTTTCAAACGAAATCCCTCCTTGTATATTTTATTTCTTATTATCATTTTACTGTATCTTTTTCCATATCGTCACCTGCAAATTTTTTTATAAAACCGACATATTTTATCTATTTTCATACAGATGGATTTTATTCTTTTTCCTGTGTGATATATTAAATTCAATCAGTCTGATAAATATCACTCCCGGCTTAGGAATTGCAGATACATAACCAATGCGGCCTGCGCAGGATATTTTTTCAAAAAAATGGTGCCGGACACCTGCCAATAACAGACCTGTGCCAAAAACATATAAAAGGAGACCTTGTTATGGAACGAAATCTAAAAGAACTCATAAACAACATGACCCTGGAAGAAAAAGCCGGAATGTGCTCAGGGCTTGATTTCTGGCATCTAAAGGGCGTGGAACGGCTTGGCATCCCAAGCGTTATGGTAAGTGACGGCCCGCATGGACTGCGCAAACAGGACGAAGCCGCAGACCACTTAGGAATCAACGACAGCATCAAAGCCGTCTGCTTCCCGCCGGCCGTTTTGAGCGCCTGCTCTTTCGACCGGGAACTGATGCGCACATTCGGAGACGCGATCGGAAAAGAGGCGCAGGCCAACGACCTGTCTGTCGTGCTCGGCCCTGCGGTCAATATCAAGCGCTCCCCGCTCTGCGGACGCAACTTCGAATATTATTCGGAAGACCCCTATCTTGCCGGGGAAACCGATGCGGCATTCATTGAAGGCGTGCAGACCCATCATGTAGGAACCTCCATCAAGCACTTTGCCGCCAACAATCAGGAATATAACCGCATGAGCTGTTCCTCCAATGTCGACGAGCGGACGCTTCGGGAAATCTATCTTCCCGCATTTGAAACCGCCGTTAAAAAATCCCAGCCATACACCGTTATGTGCTCCTACAATAAACTTAACGGAACTTTCGCTTCCGAAAATGCATGGCTTCTGACAAACGTACTGCGCGATGAATGGGGATTTGAAGGCTATGTCATGTCCGACTGGGGCGCGGTGAACGAGCGCGTTGCCGGCCTGAAAGCCGGTCTGGAACTGGAGATGCCTGCCTCCGGCGGCATCAATGACCAGGAAATTATCAATGCGGTGAAAGACGGTTCTTTGGACGAATCCGTTCTGAATCAAGCTGTAGAGCGGATTCTTTGCATCATCTTCCAATATGCCGACCACCGCGAAGAACAGAAGTTTACACTTGAATCCGATCATGCGCTGGCAAAACAGATTGCCCAGGAATCCATGGTTCTGTTAAAAAATGAGTCCGTCCTGCCGCTTGCCAACGAGGAAAAAATTGTATTTATCGGCGAATTTGCCGCCAAACCGCGTTATCAGGGCGGCGGAAGCTCCCACATCAACAGTTACAAAGTAAGCAGTATTTTAGACGCAATCGCCGGCCAGCCAAATATCACCTATGTAAAGGGCTTTAGCGCCGACAAAGATTCCTATGAAGAAACGCTTGCCGAAGAAGCCGTAAACGCTGCCCAAAACGCTGATAAAGCAGTTATCTTTGCCGGCCTTCCGGACAGCTTTGAATCAGAAGGATACGACCGCACTCATATGCGGCTTCCAGACTGTCAGAATCGCTTAATCGAAGAAATCCTTTCTGTACAGTCTGAGGTGATTGTCGTGCTTCATAACGGTTCTCCGGTTGAGATGCCCTGGCTTCCCAAGGTGAAGGGACTTTTAGAGGCCTATCTTGGCGGACAGGCTGTGGGCGAGGCTCTTGCAGACATTTTATTCGGCAAAGTCAATCCATCCGGAAAACTGGCGGAAACATTACCCTGTAAGCTCTCCGACAATCCCTCCTACCTGACATTTGGCAACGGGGAAGCCGTCGAATACAATGAAGGTCTTTTCGTGGGATACCGTTATTATGACAAGAAAGAGATGCCTGTTGCATTTCCGTTCGGATATGGACTCTCATATACAACTTTTGTTTATAGCAATCTGACTGTCAGCCAGAGCGAAATCTCTGACAGCGATACCCTCACGGTAACTGTAGATGTGACAAACACTGGCAGCATGGAAGGCAAAGAGATTGTCCAGCTCTATGTCCGCGATCTGACAGACGCAGTACAACGCCCGTTAAAAGAATTGAAAGGCTTTGACAAAGTATCGCTGAAACCCGGCGAGACCAAAACAGCCTCCTTCACACTCGATTACAGAAGCTTTGCATGGTACCACACAGGCATTCAGGACTGGTATGCGAAAACCGGCGATTATGAAATCGTGATCGGCGCCTCCTCCCGCGATATCCGCCTGACACAAAAGATTCACCTGAATACCAAAAAGAAACTGCCCTTGAACGTCCATATGAATACCACACTGGGAGAATTGCTGTCCGATGAGCGCACGATTCCATTTGGACTGGATTTTAAAAACCGCATGGATGCGTTCTTTGGCGCGCCGGCAGATGTCCCAGATATAGACAGTTCAAGTTCTAAGGAAGCCATCAGCGACGCGATGAACAATGCTATGATTGCTTCCATGCCCTTGCGCAACATGGTGACCTTTGGGCTGGTTGGCAAAGAAGATCTTCAGAAAATGCTGGATAAGATCAGTTCCTTATAAATTCCAAAAAAGGACTGACAGCGCTTTCTCTGCACTGTCAGTCCTTTTTCCTGATTTTCTGTTTTTCGTTTTCATGTCATTTACTTCTTCATCATCTGGTACAGTTTTGCAGCTTCCGTTACATTCCCGCCCTGTGCGAGGAGACCACATACGATCTCAGCCTGATACTCCCTGTATGTCTTGACGATTTCCTTAAAGATACCATGTTCCTTGCGGTTTGCTGCATAATTCTTTTCTTTTAATGCGATTGTACTCATTGTCTTAATCTCCTTTTCTATCTGATTTCTAACTAGGAAACTGTTAAAGAATTAATCTTTACAGTTCCTAAGCTTATTTTCTGTTTCCCTGTTACAAATATAGTTTACTGTTTTCCGAGCCAGAAAAACAGGTCAAAAATTAACTTATTTTAAGGCGATATTGACTTTTATATCTTGTTTTTATAAGATACTATCATACGAAGCGATAAAAAAGAAAACATTGTTATACTATTCACAAGTTTCAATTATGAAAAGGAGTCCATCATGAAAGAACCTGTTTATGAGACCATCCAGTATTTAAATCCTCTGGGAATCAGTATGCAGTATATCACAACCCCGGGCGGCTACCACCCGATGCACTGGCACGAAGATCTGGAAATCCTTTATCCATTAAATGGCACTGTCACCATATGGGTGGACAAAAAAACATATCTGTTGAAGGAACGACATTTCTCTGTAATCGAATCCGCCCAGGTACACAGTACCTGCTCCCTTGCCGATGCGTCCATGTTCCTCTGCATTCATTTGTCAAAAATGCAGTTTAAGCGCTATCTGCCAGAAATTGAACTGCGCAGCATCAACTGCATTCCCGATGAAGTGATGGATGACCACTTCCCAGAATACAGGAACATCTGTGAATTGTTTGAGGCCATGACACGGCTGTATATAAAAGAACTCAGCTTCCATTCACTGGAAGCTGAGGGTATCCTTCTACAAATTATCGCACAATTGCTGCGCAGTTTTTCAGCGGAAATTCCTTTTGCAAGCACGGTTGACACACAATCCAGGGAACGAATCCGCGAAGTGATTTCCTATGTAGAGACAAACTTCCGCGATCCGATCTCCCTTCTGGATATTGCGGGCCACTTAGGACTGACAAAAGAATATTTCTGCCGGTTTTTCAAAAAAAGTATGGGTATCTCTTTCTTAAAGTACTTAAATGATGTCCGACTTTCCCATATTTATCAGGATCTCCAGAACACGGACGCACCCATCGCAGAAATTATGGAGCGAAACGGATTTACCAACCAGAAGCTTTTCAATCAGGAATTCAAAAAACAGTATGGCCAGACACCGTCCGCGGTCCGGCATTTGCGGAATTTTGCAATGGAAGGAGAAGAATGATGACTTTTAAAGAAGCCTTTCCAGATCAGTTAAAATTGAACCCTCTGGAAAATATTTTTAAGCAATATTATAGCCACTTTCCGGAGCGCAGCCTGCAGTTTCCCCATCCCAATGAATCTATCAGTGACATTTTAAAGATTACTGCACAGGAAACAAATTATCGGTTTTCGGACAGACTTCTTGAAAGCTGTCTGGATGAAGCGTTGTTTTTCCGGGGTGGATTTGATACAGAATTGTACCAGCACCTGCGTTATCTCCCCGCCAGCTGGCATTCCCACTCTTTTCTAGAAATCGTCTGCGTGATTGAGGGAACTGCCGTCAACTATATCCAGGACCACAAACTGCAGATGTCCATGGGTGACATCTGCATCATCGCACCAGAAACCCTGCACGCCATCAGTGCATTTTCCGATGACTGCATCATCATCAATATTCTTTTAAGAACCAGCACATTTGAAAAAGTATTTTTCGGGATACTCTATGAAAATGACATATTGTCGGATTTTTTCACACATACACTGTACCATTCCAAAACGCATCCTTATTTGTTTTTCCGCACAGGCGGCGATCCGGAAATGTTTGATTTCATTTTCTATGCCTATCGGGAATTTTTAAGCAGCCGTCCGTATAAAGAGCGCTTTTTGAATAATATCATAGGGGCATTTTTTATCGTGCTGCTACGAAACCATGGAGCCCATGTGATCATGCCGGAGACCGTCACACAGGAACATGGCGAAAACATACTGTTTCTCCTGAAATATGTACAGGAAAATTACACGACCGTTACCTTAAAAGGGCTGGCAGAATTTTTTAACTACAGTGAGCGGCAGATTCAGCGTATCATTAAAAACTGCACAGGAATGAGCTTCAGCCAGAATATCCAGAAGTTAAAAATGCACCAGGCTGCCCGTCTTCTCAGAAACCCCGACCTGTCAGTCTCAGCAATCGCAGGAGAATTGGGCTATGGGGACGCTGGCAATTTCCGACATATGTTTAAAAAATATTATGGCATGACACCGACGGAATACCGGGAACAGCATGGATAAATATCTGCACCTGTCTCAAGTACAACCTGTATCACTTATCCTGTATTACAACCGTTTTCCCATCCCGTTCAAGATTTGACACATCAATTTCTTTCTCCACTCCTTTTGGTAATTCTGTCTCAAGCAGGATCTCATTCCCCGTCTCTTTGACATGTACTTTGATCCGCCCCTGTGCGGACTGGTATGTACAAGTAAATTCGTGCATATTCTCCGGCAGATATGGACGAATTGTAACTTTTGCAAATCCCGCTTTTTCTGGAATGATCCCTGCGATGCCATTGTAATACCATTCAATGATATGCCCCATCATATCATGGCAATGGCTTCTTGGATTGGTCTCCCAATATTCTCCTAGTGTCGTTTCCCCATCCAAAATAAATGCATAATAGCTGGGATGTTTTTCGCGCAGGATAAAGCGATTTACCAGATCGTTCATCCCATACATCCTTGCACACTGGATAATGTATGGCAGACCTACTTCCCCGGCGATAAATGAGCCCTCTCTTTCCAATGTATAGCGAAACGCGCTTATTACATCCGCCTTCCGTTCTTCCGGCACCATCCCCCAGAATAAGGGGAGCGCCTGGCCTGCCTGTGTCAACAGAATTTCCTTTGGCTCCTCCGTTTCCACACTTCTGGACGGGCAATTATTTCCAACCATGTCTTTTGCATAACATAGATAACACCAAAACCCTTCCTCCGGGTGTTTCTGCATCAGCCTCTTGTTATAATTTTCTTTGATTCCTTCAGCCTTTTCAAGCAACGCCTTCTGCTCCTCAGCCTTTCCAAGTATCTGGGCAAACTCCGCAAGACACACTGCATCCGCGTACAGGAATGCTGTTTCTATATTTTCACGGGCAAGTTCATTTTTCGGATTTCCCCAGTCTCCCAGACCATGGTTGATAAACCCCTCATCCGTTACTCTGGACAGCAGATGCCGAAAATAACGCATCCCCATCCCATAATTTTCTGCCACAATCCTGTCATCTCCATAAAACCGATAATGCCAGTATGCACCCAGGATACATGCGCTGCCCCATGGAATGATATCATAAAAACTGCCCATCCCCGGCACTGGAAGCACATTTGGAATGTAACATGGACACTGAGAAGGCACCAAACCATCTCCCGGGTATACTTTTTCTCCCGCATAATCCCGGAAATAGTCTTCCTTCGTATGCTGCGCATATCTCATGTCCCGGAGAAACTTTTCCCAGAGCCGCTTCCCGTCTTTCATGTAAAAAATGGAACATGCCATCAGGTGGTTTGGCTCCTGCCAGGCAAAACGCTCAATCGTAGGACAGTCTGTATGTACACCCACCATATTGGCCTCAACTGTTTTTTCGATCATGTCATAAATCTGGTTGTAACGTCTATCGTCACAGGAAAATGTCCCGTCCGTTTTATGAGCGCTGGAGATGGCATGGGCGGTAAGATTCCGTATTTGGATAGAACCGTCCTTCTCCATGCCAGCAAACCTCCCTGCAAAATAAGTAAACGTCATACGACATTTTTCCCACGTATCATCCCGGCCAACGATATAAGTCACACAAGAATCCACGGTAACCCAGCTTTTTGCCACCTGATCCACGTCCCCATCTTCCCCTAGTTTTTCAGCAGGATACAACCGTATCTCATCCCCTGCCTTTCCCTTGACTTCCAGTTCCAGAATACCCGACATATTCTGACCGAAATCATAAATATCCCGTATATGACCAGTTTCATGGCTTTTGACCTGGTGAAACAGTTTTCCACGATAAGATTTCAGGATTCTGACCGGCGGCATTGTCTGCTCTAAAATATCCGCCTGCGGAATCTCATCTTCTGACACAAGCGCTGCTGGCTGCCAGGCATGGTCGTCAAATCCTGTAGCAGACCAGCCTTCCTGCACAAGTCTGCCGTCTATTGTCTCCGAACCATAGACATTGCTCATCACCACCGGATGCTCTTTCACCCGAAAACTCTCATCTGCGATGATTGTTTCCCTGGAACCGTCCTCATATGCTATTTCTATTTCCACTGCCAGTATCAGGCAAGACCCAAATGGCTGGTAGGGATTTGGATTGTCTGGCATAAATTCTGGAAATGCAAACGTATAGTGTTCATCACATTTTAGATACCATCCGTTTCCCACTTCCACACCAATTACATTTTTTCCATCCTGCAGCAGATCCGTCACATGAAACGTGACATAATAGATCAGCTTACTGTAATCGGTCCATGCCGGGTCCAGTTCATGATCCCCGACCTTTTTCCCATTCATATAAAAATTGAACTGTCCAAGCCCGCAGACCTTTGCCACGGCACTTTTCACTGCTTTTTCGATATTGAATTCTTTTCTTGCATAAAATGGTTTTGCAGTCTGATTTGTAATCCATTTCTGAAACAATGCTCCGCTCCCTCCCTATATACTGAATATCGTATTAGAATTTTATACTTTCTGAAAAACTTTGAAAAGTTCATAACCCGACATCCAGCAGGGGTAAATCTGACATTTTCATTTTATCTTTAATTCCCCTGTCAATATCCGCAGCGCATCATTGCCTGTAACGACAACCCTGCATTCTTTTTCATCATCTTCTTTCTCCAGCACCAGCAGCGCGCGCCCTTCATATAATGTACAGGTATTCGTTGTAAAATTTTCTTCCGAAACAGGATTCCCAGTCCCGAATCCTGCCACCCTGGCATTTTCCAGTGTACATACTGATACCTTGCTGCAGTCATACGGCACACGTTCTCCGTGCGAATCCACCGCTTCCACCACCACGATCTGCACATCATTTGCATCTGTCCGGGCTGCTGTCAGCCGCAAAGCGGATGCTTTGCCAACTGTTTTCAGAGAACTGCTCTCCATCCTTTTACCATCTCTATAATTCGCAACCTCGATTACCCCTGGTTCATAGATCACGTTTTTCTGTACGATATAAGTCTCCGGAACCTCTGCACGGTCAATCACAATTCCATTTATCCTGATTTCAACCTCATCTGCATCACTGTAGATATCCAGACGGATCTCTTTTCCCTCAAAACCGGGAAGGCTGTAGCTTTCGGTAACGTCTGCCCATCCCCATGCAGAAACTGCCTCCTTTTTTCCAAAATGTTCCGGGCGCAGCACGGTGATAACTGGCGCGGTCTCTTTTTTCCACAGTAATCTTCGGAACCTGCCCTGGGGACGGATAAATCCGCACAGATCATAATCCCCGCAGTATCCTAAATGCCATGGATATTCACAGAACAGACCGCCCTTCTGATCGTAAAAAGCGTGTCCGATGCCGCTCTCTCCCAAATAATCAAAGGCTGTCCACGTGAAATCCCCAAGTACATACGAATGTGCCATCGTTCTCTCCCACACCTGCTTCATCATCTTCGGATAACTTTCGGTTCCTACGATCAGGCGCTCCGGGAAATCGTTTCCATCCTTTTCATAGCGGTCATCAAGATAATTGTACCCGACCACATCCAGATCCTTTACAAAATCTGCTGTAATCTCTCCCCAATGCTCAGTGACATAATCTGTCTGACGGAGCAGTTCCTTCATTTCCTCCGGAATGCTGTCAAGATCAACAGCCTCGCCGCTGCCAAAGATATTCGCAAGAATGCCGCCAAACTCACCGGCATCAAGAAATATCGCGCATACGCCGTTCGTGACAGCCCTTGTCGAATCCATTTTTCTGACATATTCACACAGTTCGTGGGATATCTTTGCTCCGTCCCCGCTGCCATCACGCTCTCCGATCTCATTGCCAATACTGTACATGATGACCGAGGGATGATTTCGGTCTCTCATGACCATGGAACCCAGATCCTCCTGCCAGTGGTCTTCAAAATACAGGTGATAATCGCCGTAATTCTTCTTTGCCCGCCACTGGTCAAACGCTTCATCCATCACCAGCATTCCCAGACGGTCACATGCGTCCAGAAGCGCGGTGCTCATGGGATTATGGCTGGTACGTATCGCATTGTAACCGCTCTCCTTCAACAGGCGTACTTTCCGTTCCTCCATTGCAGAATATGCACAGCTTCCGACAATACCATTATCATGATGGATACATCCACCCTGGAATTTTACCGGGTTCCCGTTCAGCAAAAATCCTTCTTCCCTTGTAAATGCAATTGTCCTAACTCCAAAACTTACTTCTTTGCGCTCCCCTGTCTCCGATACGGTGATCTGTGCGGTATAAAGATATGGCGTCTCCAGGCTCCACGCCGTCATGCCCTCTGCGTGCAGATCAAAATGACATGTGGTTTCTCCTCTTTGACATACGACCTGCTGCGCCTCCCTGGCAACCTCCCTTCCCTCCTGATTTTGTATCTTCAATACAATTGTATGTTCCTTCTCTTCTCCTATATTGGTGAGCACTGCATCGACATGGATGCTTTCAAGATCGGGTGTCCGGACAAAGACGGACCATGGCGCCAGGTAAACCTGCTCGCCCTCCAGCAGACAGACATGGCGGTAAAGACCGCTTCCCGTATACCAACGGCTGTTTGGAAGCGCTATATTCTCAACCACAATCTTTAATCGATTCTCCTCCCCGTATTTCAGCCATTTGGTCAATTCCACAAAAAACTCAGTATACCCATAATGGTGCAGCGTCGCCAGATTCCCGTTGATCCAGACTTCTGTATTCCCATAAGAACCTTCGATCAACAACAGGAATTGTTTTCCCTTCCCCTCTGCCGGTATCAGGAATTGTTTCTCATATGTCCCGATTCCACCCTGGAAAAATCCCCCTGCGCCCTCTGCCCGGCTGTCTGGTGTTCTTTCTGTGCTAATCATAAAGTCATGCGGCAAATCGACCTGCTTCTTATAAGCAAGCCCCTTTGCATCCAGGTATGCCATTCCAGTGGAATAGGAAAATTTCCAGTTTTTGTCTAAATATTGTACTTTCATATCAAATCTCCTTTATCTTTTTTCTTTATGATATCATCATACAACAATTTATCTCCAAATGCCGGATAAAATCCGTTCACATTTCCGAGATTTTTTGTTATTCTATATTTTATAAACCACTGATTCATAAAGGAGCTTTCCTATGAGAACATCCGAATATCATTATGTATTGTTTGGCCAGATACAGAAAATCAAGCAGACCTTTTTCGAAAAAAACGGGGAAGGAATCAGCTTCCGGGATGCCGTAGAACGATTAGTCGCCTCAGAAGCCCACAAATACGGGGTTCCGGAAACGCCTGACTTTTTAACGTGGAACCTGAAAAATTACAGGGATTTGCGGAAACTGATCTGCCAGATTCCCATTCCATTATCTGATGTCCTGAATGTCAGACATCACACTGCAAGTAATATTACCCATCTTGCGACCAAAAACAGTGTGCAGATCTCTTTGGAGTCCTGTTACGCAAACAGTCAGCTCCTCTCCATCGAATACTTTGCAGTTTTTTATGTCCTGGAAGGAACCTGTCTGCTTACAACACAACGCGCAAAACGCATGATGCAGACTGGGGAGCTGTGCATACTGCCTCCTGATACGCCCTATTCCATTTTTACGAAGCCAGAGGATCTTATCATAACCATTCTCTCTGACAAAGCACACTTTAAGGATAATTTTCATACGCTTTTGTATCGCGAAAACATTTTATCTGATTTTTTCAGGCAAGCCCTGTTTCAGAACCAGAAAGAAGGCATTTTTTTCATGCTTTCTCCCACGAAAGACGTGCGGAGTATTCTCCAGCATTTATTTGCCGAATTTGTAAAAAGGGATTCTTATTCCAATACCCTGTTCAACAATTATCTGCAGATCTTTTATGCGAATATTATCCGAAGCACAGAAAGTACATATCATTTTTATTCCAGGCAAAAAGAAAAATCCGTCAAAACACTGATGCCTGCCATCTTAGAATACTTGACGCAAAATTACCAGTCTGTCACTTTGGAACTGCTGGCAATGCATTTTCATTATGAAAGTACCTATTTAAGCAAATGGATCAAATCGACTACCGGAAAGGGCTACAGCGCAATCGTAACGGATTTAAAGATACAGGAGGCCTGCCGTCTTCTTACAGCCACTGACAAGAATATTGAAGAAATTTCTGAGATTGTCGGTTACAATAGCGCTGACCACTTCACTTACACATTCAAAAAAGTGACAGGATCAGCGCCAAGAACTTACCGAAAATTATTAAAACAATGATATTTTTACCTTTCCGCAACCGCAAGAACCGCTATATCCTCCCGGCCGGGCAACGCTATCGTCACCTTGCCGTTTGCATGTTCCTTTACAACTTCACGGGTCATATTCCAGGTGTCAATCACCTCTATGCGGTAAGTGTGCGTGTCAGGAAGCGTGATCGTATCCTCCGCACAGGTTCTTGTATCATAAAAATACAGATAACATTCTTCTGCGCAGTGCCCCTGATACAGATATTCCGCCGCGATGAAATCCTGCCGATCTTCGGCACTCATGCGTGAAATCGCACTGACTACATTGCGGAATATCGGCTCCGCCTCGCCAAAAATCTGTTCCTGTTGTTCGGGCGACATAGCGGCAACCTGCATCGCGCCTGTAATCTGGGCGGGAATCGCTTCCAGAGGGCCCGGAAGATGTTCCAGGATATCCCTTAAAAATCCAATCCGCTCCGGGCTTTCTCCTTTTAAGATGCCTCCCTTTGCCCACCAGAGAATCTCATGCTCTGGGTCAAGGAAGGTCTCACCGTGGGTACAGTAGGCTCCCACAGAGACCGCGCGCCAGAACCTTCTTGACATCTCGCGTCCAGAGATACTTCCCCAGAAATGAGACAGATTTCCCTCATAGCAGCACTCGTCCAGAACGACAGGCTTGTGGTGTTTTTCCCTTAAATCGGCAAGCCGCCAGAATGCCTTGGACTGAATGGAAAGATGTGTAATATTCTTCCGAGAAGCATCCCACATCGGAAAACAGTTGTGACAGGACAGAAGATGGTTCCACGGATCGTTTTTGGCCACAAATTCTTCGATTTCCTCCCAATCCTCCAGTTTTTTGCTGCTGATATCGTACTCGTTGGCAAGGCTCCACCAGATATTTGGAAACGCAGAAAGCCTTCGGATAACATAGTCCAGATAGACCATGTTGTCTTGTTGTGGAAGTGCGTCAAAGCCCCATCTGTCATAGGGATGGAAAAGGATTAAGTCTGCCTCGATTCCCATCTTTGCAAGTTCCCGGATTCTTGCCTCCAACGCATCCCAAAAGGCAAAACAGGGGGAATGCACATCCCATTTTCCGTCTGCATCTTTCTCAAAGGCATACCACTGCGGGTCATTGTGATTGTAATCATAGCTTTTTGGAAACACACAGAAACGGAGCTTATTAAAGGGCGCTTTTGCAAGAGAATTCATGGTCTGATTGACCAGCTCCTCTGTCTGATGCACCAGTGCATACACTGTCGTACCAAATGGAAAATACGGCGTTTTGTCCTCATACATAAAATGTTCTCCCTGCGCAGTCACCATGCCATGCACAGCGCTGTCCGCAGGCTCAACCACTATGGTTCCCTCCTGCTGCACGCATCCGGAAATGCGGTATTGGTAGGTACCTGGCTCCTTTGGAAGAAAACGCACTTTATACATGTCATTCCCTGCATAAAAGCCTTTGATTGTTTTCTCTGTCCCACCTCCGGTGATCACGGCAGTTATGTCTGCCTGCGCGCAGCTTCCCTGCGGCGCCGCACCCTGCAATGTTATTTCTGCTGTTTCATACTGTTTCATGTTTGAACCTCCTAAATTTTATTTCATAACACCTAACCAACATATATTTCATGGATTGTCCGGGACCCTAAATTCTGAATACGGCATTTAAAACGTGCAATATCATGATATCATGCCAACCGCATTTTTCCAACCCAGATATCGGTTTTCCCGTTCTGCCTTTTCCATCTTGGGTTCATATCGTCTGCACACGTCATCTGAAAAAAGAGAAGCCTCCTGATAGATTCCGTACGCAATCCCCGCAAGCAGCGCCGCCCCCAGTGCGGAAGATTCCTCGCAGACTGGCAGTCTTACCGGAATGCCGAGCATGTCGCTTTGAAACTGCATCAGATACGCATTGCCTGTCGGTCCGCCGTCCACACAGAGCGCTTCCAGCACACCGCCGTTTTCCACCTTCATCATTTCTGCCACATCCGTGATCTGATACGCAATCGATTCCAGCGCCGCTTTCACAATCTCCCTTTTTCCAGTCGTTCTGCTCATTCCGCAGAGTACTGCCTTTGCATCCGGCTTCCAGTAGGGCGCACCCAGCCCTGAAAAAGCCGGCACCAGATAGGCTGTATCCTTTTGGTTTGCCTGCTTTGCCAGTCCCTCTGTCTCCTGTGCAGAGGAAATCAGCTGCATATCATCTTTCAGCCATGTGACTACCGCCCCGGTATAATGAATGTTTCCCTCTAACACATACCCCACTTTTTTATTAATGCCCCATGCCAGAGATGTGACAAGTCCCAAATCAGACTGTACTGGCGCTTCCCCTGCATACATCATGACAGACGAGCCCGTTCCATAAGTTGCCTTGACCATTCCCTTTTTTACACAGCCCTGACCAAAAAGCGCTCCCTGTGAATCACCGATGACACCGCAGATCGGAACCGGTTCCTCAAACCAGCCCTCCAGGTCCGTGCTGCCATACAGATAAGAGGAATCGCATACCTGTGGAAGCGTTCTTATATCAATGTCAAACCAGGTGCAGATTTCTTTGTCCCACTCCAGCGTGTGAATATTAAAGAGCTGTGTCCTCGATGCATTGGAATAATCTGTGGCATATACAGTTCCCTTTGTCAGCCGATACAAAAGCCATGTATCAATCGTCCCGAAACAGAGTTCACACGCTTTTCTGGCCTGTCTGACAGCCTCCACATTCTCCTGCAGCCACGCATATTTTGCTGCTGGAAAATATGGGGAAAGCTTCATCCCTGTCTTTAGTCGGATCATCTCTGCCACGTTGTTATGACCAGCAGCCGTATTCTGCCGGATACGATCACAGACGGACTCCGCTCTTGCACACTGCCACACAACCGCCTGCGCCAACGGTTCGCCGTTTTTGCGGTTCCACGCCGCCGACGTTTCTCTCTGATTACTGATGCCGATACAGGCAATCTCATTTTTACAGATATGTGCTTTCTCTATCACATTTTTTACCACATGGACAGTGTTGTCATAAATCTCATTTAAGTCATGGGACACCCAGCCTTTTTCACTAATGTACTGTCTGTGCAGAAGATCACTGCGGCAGACCAGTTCCCCGCAATGATTAAAAAGGATTGCCTTCGTTCCCTGTGTGCTCTGATCTATCGCCAGCACATATTTTTTATTCATCCATCAACACATCCTTTACTGTTTTTGCGATACCGGCCGCATTCATTCCATAATGGTCAAATACTTCCTGTGAGTTTCCCGTGATTACTGGCGCATCGGGAAGTGCGATATTGACCACTCTGCGCGGACATGCTGACGCCACAATCTGGCTTACCATGGCGCCCAGACCGCCAAAGGGCGCATGCTCCTCCACTGTGACCACAATTTTTGCACTGGAAGCAGCACGGATCACAGCTTCCCGGTCAATGGGCTTGACACAGTACATATCAAGAACCGCAACCTGTATTCCATCTTCTTCCAAAAGAACTGCCGCCTCGCAGGACGGTCTTACCATCTCTCCGCACGCGATCAGCACCGCATCCTTTCCCTCGCGGAGAACAGTTGCCCGATCCATTTCGAATGGACAGTTCTCCTCCTGGTAAATATCTTCCACGGGATTTCTGCCGACGCGGATGTATGCCGGTTTTTCATCTTGGAGCAGCGCCTCGATCAGTTTTCTTGTCTGGAACCGGTCGCTCGGAAGATACACCCGCATATTGGGAACAGCCGACATCGCCGCGATATCCTGCGCTGAATGGTGGCTCATGCCAAGCGCGCCATAACTGATCCCTCCGCTGATTCCAATCAGCTTGACATTCGTGTTGGAATACGCCACATCTACCTTGCACTGTTCATAGCTTCTGGTGGACAAAAAACATGCCGGCGAAGCTGCAAACGCCTTCTTGCCACAGTGCGCAAGTCCCGCCGCGATGCTGACCAGATCCTGCTCTGCAATTCCGGTCTCTACAAACTGTTTCGGATATGCCGCTGCAAAATCTGCCAGTGACGCGGAACCTCTCGAGTCACTGCAAAGCACTACGATATCCTTATCCGTCTCTGCACTCTCCAGCAATACATCACAGATTGCTTTGCGGTTTGGTATACGGTTTGTCATACTGCAAGCGCCCCCTTTCTCTCTGCAAAATCTTTTATGATCTGTTCATACTCCTCGGGTGCAGGGACATGATGATGCCATGCTGCCCTGTTCTCCATCACTGCGGAACCTTTGCCTTTGACCGTGTTTGCGATTAATACAGTCGGACATCCTTTTATCTGGCGCGCCTCGTCAAATGCCGCGTTCAGCTGCGCTATGCTGTTGCCATCCGCCACGTCAACCACGTGCCATCCAAAACTCCGAAACCTTTCGTGAAGATCGTCATGTCCCATGATTTCCTCCGTATTTCCTGAAATCTGAAGACGGTTGCGGTCAACGACAGCGCAGAGATTATCCAGACGATACTGGTGTCCTGCCATGACAGCCTCCCACACCGAACCCTCTGCAAGCTCCCCATCACCCATGACAGTATACACACGATTCTCTCTTTTATCCATCTTGGAAGCCAACGCCATACCTACACACACAGGAAGCCCATGTCCCAGCGATCCGGAATTCATCTCAATACCAGGAAGCTTGTTGTTGGGATGTCCGATATACATAGAACCAAATTGACTGAATTCTTTCTTTACTTCCTCTATATCCATAAATCCCTTTTTTGCAAGTACCGCATAATATGCTTCCACCGAATGCCCCTTGCTCATGACAAACAAATCCCTGTTTGGATCTTTTTCATTTTCCGGCGAAATGTTCATCTGACAAAAATATAGTGTAACCAGTATCTCCATCACGCTCATATCCCCGCCGATATGTCCGCCGTTTCCTGCGATAATCATGTCTACAACATCTTTTCTGAGGTCATAGGCCAGTCTGCCTAATTCTTTTATATTCATAATAAATATGTATACTCCTTTCTCACAATTTCCTGCCTTAAAATCAACCAATACCTCCACATTTATAACCTGACAGTTTATTCCCCTCTTAGATACGCCTTGACTTCCTCCTCGACAGGATCAAACAGATCCGGCTGTACACCAATGTATTTACAAGCCTCATACAATACCGGAACCACATTCTTATGGATTCCTACACAGTGGTGGATATAGGGACCTTCAACAAGCTTTGCTTCCAGTCGTTTGATATTGTCCACTTCCACCCACAGATAAGTTCCCATACCCTTTGGCCCGTCTATGCCTCTCGCATTTCCCAGAAGAAGGGAATATGCCCCGTTATCGCCGTCAAAGCGCACCAGCGATACCTCACCGTGTTTCGCCTCCGCTGTAATGCTGCCCGGATAATCAAATGCGAGCGGATAGGTAAGTTTCGCCTTTTCTCCCGCGACAGAGAGCGGCCACGGCCCGCAGTGCTGCAATAACTCCCCGTTCGCAACATCCGGATGGCGGATCGTCCAGTCCGCAAAGAAGCTCCGCATCTCCCCCATACCCGCAGCTTCCACTAACAGCGCGGTAACTGCACCATGGATATCCGTCTCACAGACTACAGGAATCCCCTCCTCATTTAACAGTGCGTTCGCGGCGCACGGCATAATGCCAAGTTCGCTCTGCAGCTGATTCCAGCACTGAATCGCAATCGCCTGACAGCCATACTTCCCTGCAAGACGTTTCATTGCGACCTTTAATGCCGCAACATTCTGCAGTTCACTGTCCTTGATGAGGATTTCCATATTTGCCCTGCAATACTGCATCACTTCGTCTACCTCGGTCTTGTCCTGCACTGCCTTTTTGACTGCATCTGTAAGCTCCGGCATTGGTATGGGCGCCAGCTGTATATTAAATTTTTCCAGAAGCTCTCCCTCGTTGCACATGGTCGTCCAGAAATCAAAGGGTCTGGTCGAGATCTGCAGGATGCGAATATTGCGGAATGTTTTTACCACATTGCAGACCGCCATGAAATCACGGATTCCCCTCTCAAATACCGGATCATTTAACCTGCAGTTTGTCATATATGTAAACGGAATGCCAAACCGCCGCAATACCTTTCCAGTCGCAAACAGTCCGCACTGCGTATCGCGCAGCCGCGTGCCGTCCGCCTCCGGGCGTTCGTCGAGAGGCCCCCACAAAAGAACCGGGACATTCAGTTCCTTTGCAAGCCTGGCGCACTCATACTCTGTTCCAAAATTACAGTGGGGCAGGAAAAGTCCGTCCACTTTTTCTTTCTTAAATTTCTCCGCAATCCGGTGCATATCCTCGTCCTGATATAACAACCCCTCATCGTTGATGTCCGTGATATCCACAAACTCGATTCTCAACTGTCTTAAGCGCTCTGCTGTCAGTCTGCGGTATTTTACCGCATCCGGGGCGCTGAAGATGCTTCTCCGTGTCGGCGCAAAACCTAACTTTATTTTGTCCATAGCTGATTCCTCACTTTCTACAGTTCCTTAGGAACTGTTAAGACTTAACTTTGCAGATGACGTAGTATAAATCTTTTTATGCAAGGCGGCGGAATGAGGCGTACTGGGGTACGCCGATTGACGACAACGCGGCATAAGAAGACTTAGACAAGTCAGATATAAAGATTAATTCTTTAACAGTTCCTTAGCTTCCTTACAAAAAAGAATATACCCCCTGTCTGACTTTATCTCAATAATAAATAAAGTAAAATTTACTTTATTTATTGCTTTATTCTTGATTGTGGCGAACTTTAACGTTATAATAAAAGTGATCTTTATGAATCTATTTTTTGTCATATACGGGGGAATTTATATGGGAATCACTGCAAAAGACCTGGCTGCGCGTCTTGGCCTTTCCGCCACCGCAGTTTCGATGGCTCTGAACAACAAGCCTGGGGTCAGTGCTAATACGCGGGCGCTCATCTTAAAGGAGGCTGAAAAAAACGGATATGATTTTTCAAAACTTTCTATGAAAAAACATCATTCCGGTGATATTTACTGTATTATATATCGCGCTCATAACGCTATATTAAACTATATGCCTATCTTCTCTGAACTTACAGATGGCATTGAACAGGAATGCCGGCAAAATGATTATCGCTTAAAGATGCTGCAGATTTACGAAGAAACGGATGATTTGCAGAGATGTATTGAAGAATTGCGCATATCCGACTGTGTTGGAATCATTCTATTAGGAACTGAGGCAACCATTGATGTATGCAAACGTTTCCTCCAGTTCTCTGTTCCTGTAGTGCTGATAGACTCCTATTTTGCGACCGTAGGCTGCAGCTGTGTCCTGATCAACAATATTCAGGGAGCCTATCTTGCCACCAGCTACCTAATCAGTCGCTGCCAGAAACAGCCGGGGCATCTGTGCTCTTCTTACAAAATTCCAAACTTTAATGAACGAACCGTCGGATTTGCCAAGGCCGTCCGCGAACATGGCATGTCCGTGGGAAAGTCTGTCTCACACGAACTCTCTCCCTCCATTGATGGTGCTTTTGCAGATATGCTGGAAATTATTGACCGCGGAGATACCCTTGCCGCATGTTATTTTGCAGATAATGACTTAATCGCTATCGGTGCCATCAAAGCCTTGAAGATTCGCGGCTACAAAATTCCTGAAGACATCGCAGTCATAGGATTCGATAATATTTCAGAAAGCCGAATCATTGATCCTTCTCTGACGACAATTGATATCCCAAGAAAGTTTATGGGGCAGACCGCAGCGTGCCAACTGATAAAACAGCTGGTCTGTCCTGTCCCTCACACAGTTAAAATTGAAGTTTCTACAACACTGGTCAAACGATTTTCTGCATAAGTATGCACTTGACCAGTATACGCTTTCCAAAAGGATTCCAGAAAAGCGCAGAAGTATATGTTTTTCATTAGGAGAAAATCGAAATCATAAAAAATCAAGTAAAATTTTCCGTTTATATCTGGAACGTTTTTTATTTTGAAAAAATATGCTGGACGGACCGAAGACTTTCACTACCAAAAGGAATTATCGGCAAAAAACAATATGGTGGACCTATGTCAATACTTTGGACAAAAAAAGCCGAAAGATTATGCTGCTTTTTTGAGTTCCTCATCCTCCTTTTGCTGAGGCGTTATGTAACCAATCGCGCTATGTATTCTTTTTCGGTTATACCATCCCTCTATGTATTCAAAGATTGCTCTACGTGCTTCCTTGGTATCTTGGTAAGTATGAAGATATATTTCTTCCTTTTTCAATACAGAATGGAAGGATTTGATACAAGCATTATCATATGGATTTTCCTTACAGCTAAAGGAATACTAGATTCCTTTCCTGCTTAGGCAATCTTCAAATACCTGGCTCGTATACTGGCTTCCAAGGTCGCTGTGCAAAAGAATCCCTTTTGTATCCCTGACGTTCAGGCAGGCATTCTCTACCGCTTTCACTGCCAGTTCTGCTGTCATAGATGTCCCATAGGCATACCCAATGATTTTGCGGCTGCACAGGTCCATAACAGATACCAGATAAGTCCATCCTTCTTTCTGCACATGGATATATGTGGTATCTGTACACCATTTTTGATGGATAGTATCTGCCTGAAAATCGCGCTTGAGGATAGTTACTTTACCGTTTGGTATGATAGTTATATTTCTTTACCACTATGGAACGAAGCCCTTGTTCTGCCATATGTCTTTGCACCCGTTTTACGCTGCAGGATGTTCTGCCATCATTAAGGATACGACATATTTTTACAGCCCATATCTTTGTTTTGAATCCTCATATGCCCGTTTCACTTCCTGACCAAATTTTTCATACTCTTTCTGCTTGTTTGAAGGTACATAAACCAGAGCTTTATAATAAGTACTCCTTGGAAATTTCAAGGCACTGCAAAGCTGGGTTACAGAATAGCTGGTTAAGTTGTTCTGGATAAATGCAACAATTTCGGCTATTGTTCTTTTGCGAATATGGCGGTCGCTTTTTTTAATATTTCATTCTCAATCTTAAGGTGTTGGATTTCTTTTTGGAGAGCCTTGTACTCCTTGAGGGTAACCGTTTCACCCTCTGATACACGAATTGGGGAAAGCTGCTTTACCCAGCCGCTTATAGTGCTCCGATTTACGCCATATTCACGTTCCAGTTGTGGATACGAAGTTCCTCCAGAATTGTACAGTTCCACGATCTGCTGTTTAAATTCCGGGGTATAAGATTTTTGGGTTTTGGCCATGCCTTTCATCTCCTTTATTCTTTCACTTGATAGTATAGGGTGTTCGACTTTTCCTGTCCACATTTATATACTAACACCATTCTCCATATATGACATATCAACAGATACTTTTTCTTAAAACTGATAAAACAAAACTACAAAAGAGAAAACAAAAATAGTCAAATTTCGACATTAAAAAAGGTGTACCGTCTTGAAGTTTTACCTCATTCCGATACACCTTAGTGAATGCAATATATTGTTAATTTTGACAATTTCTCTTATCCAATATTTATGTAATTTTATTTTCATTTTGACTGTGTGCCTTTCCCAAATCTGAATGTATTTTTCAGAAAAATGCAATACAATTCTTTCAAATGTAAATTGTATTGCAGCACAAACACTTTCTTAAAAATTGTTACGCTCAGCTTATAACATTTGTATATCTCAATTTTCTTTTATCTTTCCTAATAGAAAATCATTCAACACAGCATTAAGCTCCTTACTGTTCCTCATAGGAAAATCATGACCAGCTTTTGGAAGTATCATCGTTTGGCAACAGGTATTTTTACCGAGCATATCAAGAGATAGTTTCATATCCTTTACTTCGCCGCTGCCGCATATCGCCAGCATCGGTACTTTGATAGATAAATATGCAGAGACATTCCGTAAGTCTAAGGTGTGCGCAAAAAACGATTGATAAACCTGCGGAGTGATAAACCTTGAATAATCTGCCATGTAATTTGCCTGCTCCTTGGTATAATTCCAATACTTCCCTTGAAAACGAACGAGCCATTTTATGTGGAGCATTTTCGCCGCTATTCCTGCAAGCGAGCAATACATTCTAACAGTTTTCGGATTTGGATTTACCCATGCACTTAAAAAGACCGCAAAACTAAATTGGTTTTGCCGCTCACAAACAAGCATAATTGCAAGCTGCCCACCAAGGGAATGCCCGATTATGCCGATTTTCTTCTTGTGCAAACTGTCAATCAGTTCAAAAAGTTCCTGCTTCATCACATCGGGGTCATATACTATATCTGCTGATTTCCCTGCTCCATGCAAATGCGGCACAATTAAGTGGTATTGCTCGGAAAAACAATATTGATTGCAGAATGTGTCAAGAGCCCCTGCACCATGCAGCAGTAGGATAGTTGGGTTATTCCTGTTTCCATATTCATCATAATGCAGCATAGTCATTTCCTTTCTTTCCGAATAATCCTGTTAATAAAATCCTCTATTTCTTTATTTACCTGCTCTGGATTGTCCCCATTTGAAAAATGCTTCGCTCCTTTTATGTAGTGGAGAGGATAACCTGTTCGTTTTGCCCATTCCTTACAATATGTTTTTACTTTTCCTGTACTGTCTTTTTTGCCTACAAGTATCAATACAGGAAACTGAAAATCAACATCTTTATTTTCCATAGGGAAATACTCATACGCCACCCGCATTTGATCTATAATATCCGCTTTTGAAAGCGGTTCCAGCATAGACATCATCTTCTGAAACGAGTATTTACGCTTTGACATCGACCATGCCATACTCACCTTTAGAATATGTGTGGAAAAACATTCTGCCATTAGAACAGCCCGTTTCAGCCACCATAAATCCGCTTTTGAGTAATAGGTTAAACCTAACGGTGTTGTGTCCAAAGCTATAAACCCTTTTACCATATCGGGATAAATACTTGCAAAATGCTGGCTGGGATAACCGCCCATAGACATTCCAACCAAGAATATTTTTTCTATTTTTTCCTGCCGCAGAATGTCACGTAATATTTCAGCCGTATTATGATAAGAAAAGCCCTGATAAGGTCTGGACAGACCATGCATTGGAACATCCCAAAGGATTATTGTGTAGTTATTATAAAAATAAGATACCTGTTGTTCAAACATTGTATGGTCTGCCGTTACGCCATGTGTGAAAACAATACAGTCAGC
This sequence comes from uncultured bacterium, assembly GCA_947647735.1. Lineage (GTDB taxonomy): Bacteria > Bacillota > Clostridia > Lachnospirales > Lachnospiraceae > 1XD8-76. The sequence continues at coordinate 55,226 of CANSLJ010000027.1, forward strand.
TGCATTTTCTTTTCTGCTGATCCAATAATGCACCATTCCACCCTGCGTCAAAATCTTCTTATGCTGCATTTTACCCCTCCTGAGTGTAAACTTTTTTCCAAAAGTCTATTAAAACAATAATCTCCTGTTCAATTTCATTTGGAACAATAATGTTGGAACGGTATTTCTTTAACATATATCCGTCAACGGCATAAAAAATTTCATCATACATTGTTTTAAGGTCAATATCCTGCCGAAACCATGATGTATCCATTTTTTCAAATATAATCTTTTCGCTTGCTTTGCTCACATCAGAATAATTATCCTGAATGGCACTTTTAATTTCAGAGTCCGTTTCATAATAAGCTCGCAAAGAAAAGGCGTACATATGCGGATAATCCCGCATAAGGGAGCATTTTGACAGCAGACTTCTTTTCAACATTTCAAAAAAATCATTTGTTTCCAAGGTCTTATATTCCCTGACTGCCTTTCTTGTCATTTCCATTGCATTTATCCATAGATATAAATACAATCCTTTTTTATTTCCAAAATAATGAAATAAAAGTGCCTTAGAAATGCCACTTTCCTCAGCAATCTCCGACATAGGAGCTTTCTTATAACTATTCTGTGAAAACACTTTATATGCTGCATTGATAATTCGCTGTTGCTTTTCTAACGGCAGCTTGAAAAATTTATCATTCATAATGTCCTCCTTATATTAACCGATACGGTTAATATTGGAATATTATAAATCCATTGACCGTTTTTGAGAAGACCATTACTCTTATAAAAAATGATTAAAAAAACTACACTTTACTAACAATTCACTTTCATGATTTAGATATAAACTCAAACTTCCCACACCATTTTGGTGTGCTGAACCTTGAAAAACCAGTACTTTAGCCCATAAAAAGGCACAAACCACTTACATGTGGTATAATTAAGTTACCCAAAAACAAAATTACACAGCAAGGAGATTTATGCCATGTCAAGTATACCATATAATGGTGAAAATGAAATTTCCAATTCTGTCTCAAATTTTATCAAAGAATTTCCACCTGTGCGGTTGGGATATGAAAAATAGGTTATTCGTGACGGAAGTAA
>CANSLJ010000028.1 GCA_947647735.1 uncultured bacterium
AGGACGGCTGGATCAAGGTGGATATCGAGGAAGGTTACGGCTGGGTATCCATGGATTATGTATCCCTGCGGACAGACTTTGTGAAGGCTGAGAGCAAGGCGGAGGAAGAGGCAAGGCTGGCAAAAGAGGAAGAAGAGAGAAGAAAAGCCCAGGCTGCAGCTTCCGCAAACTCCAAGAAGCCGGAATCCAGCGGCAATAAGAATTATAACTCCGCAAGCAGTTATATCCCTGCGGGCGGCGGCAGCGCATCCGGTAACGCGGTGGCACAGTTTGCCCTGCAGTTCCAGGGAAATCCGTATGTATGGGGCGGCACAAGCCTGACAAACGGAGCGGACTGTTCCGGATTCGTTATGAGTGTTTACAAGAACTTCGGCGTGAGCCTGCCTCACTCCTCCACAGCGGACAGAAATGTGGGCAGCGCAGTGGGAAGCCTTGCCGAGGCACAGCCGGGCGATATCATCTGCTACTCCGGGCATGTGGGAATTTATGTGGGCGGAAACCAGATCGTGCACGCATCCACATCCAAGACGGGCATCATTGTTTCCAACGCAAGTTACAGAAATATTCTGGCGATCCGAAGAATCTTCTAGTCAGATACTATAAAGTATTTATAAAAGGAGCTGTTGCACAATTGCGTGTGACGGCTCTTTTCCTGTACATAAGGCGGCGCTGTAAACAGACAAAAATAATCAAATATTCACATAAAAGACAGTACCGAAAAAACCGGATCCACGTTATACTGAACATAATGGGGAATGATGGAAGGAGGGGTTACGATGCGGTACGGGTATTTTGATGATGAGAGAAGGGAGTATGTGATCGATCGGGTGGATCTGCCGGTTTCCTGGACAAACTATCTGGGGGTGGAGGACACCTGTGTGGTGGTAAACCATACGGCGGGCGGATATATGTTCTATAAAACGCCGGAGTACCACCGGATCACGAGGTTTCGTGGCAATGCGGTTCCCATGGACCGGCCGGGGCATTATGTGTATCTGCGGGACAAGGAGAGCGGTGACTACTGGAGTGTTTCCTGGCAGCCGGTGGGAAAACCGCTGGAGGAGGCGAAATATGCCTGCCGGCACGGATTGTCATACTCGATCTATGAGTGTGATTACGGAAATATCAAGGCAAGCCAGAAGCTTTTTGTGCCGCTGGGGGAAAATCTGGAACTCTGGGATGTCAAGATCAAAAATGAGGGGGATACGCCCCGCAAGCTGCAGGTTTTCTCCTACTGTGAGTTTTCGTTTCACCATATTATGATCGACAACCAGAATTTTCAGATGAGCATGTACTGCGCGGGCTCAAGCTATGAGGACGGCATCATAGAACATGATCTTTTTTATGAGGAGTTCGGTTATCAGTATTTTACGATGAATGAAGAACCGGATGGATTTGACTGCCTGCGGGATAAATTTCTGGGAGCGTACCATACGGAGGATGATCCGCGGGCAGTGATGGAGGGAAGATGCGGCGGATCGTTTGAAAAGGGAAATAACCACTGTGGAGCGCTGCAAAAGGACATTTGCCTGCAGCCCGGTGAGGAGAGGCGGATCTTATTCCTTTTAGGAGAAGGAAACAGGGAGGCCGGGAGAGCGGCAAGGAAAAAATACGGTGATCTTTCCGCGGTGGATGCCGCCTATGACCAGATGGCGGTGTTCTGGGAGGAAAAGCTGCAAAAACTGCAGATCCATACGCCGAATCCCGGGATGAATACTCTGACCAATATCTGGACGTTATATCAGGCGGAGATCAATGTCATGTTTTCCCGTTTTGCCTCTTTTATAGAGGTGGGAGGACGGGTGGGGCTGGGCTATCGCGACACAGCCCAGGACGCTATGGCGATCCCCCATTCGAATCCGGGAAAATGCCGGCAGCGGATTGTGGAACTGCTGCGGGGGCTGGTCTTCGAGGGGTACGGGCTCCATCTGTTCCAGCCCGAGTGGTTTGAACCGGATCAGGAGGTGAAGCCCTTTAAGTCGCCGACCGTCATACCGGAGTTTGACCGGAAGGGCATGATACACGGGCTGGATGACGCCTGTTCGGATGATGCACTGTGGCTGGTCTCTGCCATTGTGGAATATGTGAAGGAAACCGGGGAGATATCGTTTCTGGATGAGATGGTCACCTACGCGGATGGCGGGGAGGGGACAGTCTATGAGCATATGATGCGTATCCTTGATTTTTCCGACAGACAGGTCGGGGAGAGCGGCATCTGCAAAGGGCTGCGGGCGGACTGGAACGACTGCCTGAATCTGGGCGGCGGGGAGAGCGCCCTGGTATCCTTCCTGCACTACTGGGCGATCGAAAATTTCCTGGAGGCGGCCGAGTATCTGGGAAGAGAGGCGGATGTCAGAAAGTACATCGCTATGGCGGAAAAGGTAAAGAAAGTATGCGATGAACAGCTCTGGGATGAAAAATGGTTTATCCGGGGCATCACAAAAAACGGGAAACGGATCGGCACGATGCGGGATGAGGAGGGGAAGGTACATCTGGAATCCAATGCATGGGCTGTTCTGTCGGGGGCGGCTTCAAGGGAAAAGGGGCTGCAGGCGATGGACAGCGTCAGGGAATATCTGTTTACGCCCTACGGCATCATGCTGAACGCACCGTCCTATACCGTGCCGGATGACGATATCGGTTTTGTCACAAGGGTGTATCCGGGGGTGAAGGAAAACGGCGCCATTTTCTCCCATCCGAATCCCTGGGCCTGGGCGGCGGAGTGCAGGCTGGGCAGAGGGGATCGGGCTATGGAATTTTACAATGCCCTCTGCCCCTATTATCAGAATGACAGGATAGAGATCCGGGAATCCGAGCCCTACTCCTACTGTCAGTTTGTGATGGGAAGAGACCATACCGCCTTCGGGCGGGCAAGGCATCCCTTTATGACCGGAACAGGAGGCTGGGCATATTTCAGTACCACCCGGTATATGCTGGGCATCAGGCCTCAGATGGACCATCTGGAGATCGATCCCTGCATCCCGGCGGACTGGAAAGGATTCCGGGTGAAAAGAGCGTGGCGCGGCGCCCTGTTCCACATTCAGGTGGAAAATCCTGCGGGGGTGATGAAGGGCGTAAAGGAACTGTGGGTTGACGGGAAGGCGGCGGAGAAGGTTCCTGTTATGGAAGAGGGAACAGAGCATCAGATCAGAGTGATCATGGGGGACAAACAATGATAAAATTCGGAACGGGCGGGTGGAGAGCCGTCATAGGAGATGAGTTTACCAAGGAAAATATTCAGATACTGGCAAAGGCGCTGGCGGATAAGATGCATGCGGAGAGAGCGGCGGAAAAGGGAATTGTTCTGGGATATGACAGGAGATTTCTGTCCAAGGAAGCCATGCAGTGGGCGGGAGAGGTTTTCGCGAAGGAAGGCATTACGGCTTATCTGATCAATAAATCCGCACCCACGCCGCTTGTCATGTTCTATGTGATGAAGCATGCCTTTCCTTACGGCATGATGATCACAGCCAGCCACAATCCGGCAATCTATAACGGGATCAAAGTGTTTACGGCGGGCGGAAGGGACGCTGACGAGATACAGACTGCGGAAATAGAAAGTTATATCCGGGATGTGACGGATATCCCGCCGGAGGCGATGGAGTATGATGAAGCGCTGGAGAGGGGACTGATACAGGAGATCTATCCGTTGAATGAGTATCTGGACGAGATCATTGCGGCGGTGGATATGAAAAAGATACGGGAGGCGGGATTGAAGGTGGCATTGGATCCCATGTACGGGGTGAGCGAGACATCGCTAAAGACGATCCTGCTTACCGCGAGGTGCGATGTGGAGACGATCCATGAGCGGCATGATACGCTGTTCGGAGGAAAGCTTCCCGCTCCTTCGGCGGCGACTCTGCGCACGCTGCAGAATTATGTGCTGGACAAAAACTGTGATATCGGGATCGCCACGGACGGGGATGCGGACAGGATCGGCGTGATCGATGACAAAGGGAGATTTCTGCATCCCAATGATATCCTGGTGCTGTTATATTACTATCTGGTCAGATACAAGGGATGGAAAGGACCTGTGGTGCGCAATATCTGCACGACGCATACGCTGGACCGGCTGGCGGAGAGATTCGGGGAGAGCTGCTATGAGGTGCCCGTGGGGTTTAAGCATATTTCGGCAAAGATGTATGCCGCGGGGGCTGTGATCGGGGGGGAATCCTCCGGCGGACTTACGGTGCGGGGGCATATCCGGGGAAAAGACGGTATTTATGCGGCGGCTCTGCTGGTGGAGATGATCGCGGTCACAGGAAAAAAACTTTCTGAGATTTTTGATGATATCGAGGCGGAATGTGGTAAGATTTATATGGAGGAGAGGGATTATAAATTTAACCGTGAGAAAAAAGAGCAGATCAGAAGTACACTGCTGGAGGCAAGAGAGCTGCCGGAACTTCCTTTTGAGATAGAGAAGGTATCTTATCTGGACGGCAGCAAGGTCTATTTTAAAAACGGCGGCTGGGTGACCGCCAGGTTTTCCGGCACGGAACCGCTCCTTCGGATCTTCTGCGAGATGCCCGCAGAGCAGGAGGCAAAAAAAGTCTGCGGCATTTATGAAACATTTCTGGGACTGAGATAGAAGCCGGGAGGGGAAGGATATGAGAAAGAGCGCAGAGAGCAGACAACTGAAGTGGAGCATGATCCAGATGCTGGCTGCCTGCTGGTTTCTTCCCCTCCTTCTGATCGCATTTCTTTTATTTTTCTTTGTGTCACAGAGAATGGAGAAACAGCAGCGGGACACTATCGTGACATCCGCTGATAAGTCCATCGAGCTCTGCCAGCTCCGGCTGAGCAAGGCGATGGAGTCCTCCAAGGACGCCTCCTATCTGCCGGATCTGAAGGAAAGCTATGCACAGTATCTGCGGGATGGAGACGAGAGGGAACTGAACCGGAGGGCTTCTCATTTTATCTCGCAGCATTACCGCATCAATACGGATTTTAATATGACCTATCTTTACTTCATCTACGACCCGGGAAATTCCTGCGTGACTTATCAGGGGATCAATACCTATGCCAATGTACAGGCGTTTACGCAGTACGCGCTGGAGGAGATCATGGAACTGAGCGGGGAGTTGGACACTTCCATCGCCTTTGTCAATATCAACAACAGGATCTATATGGTAAGAAATATTGTGGGCAGCGATTTTCAGCCTTTCGCGGTACTGATCATGGAGCTGAATGTGGAGGATATGTTTGGCAGCCTTAAAGGAATCTGGGGGTACAGCGAGGGGGATGTGCTGATCGACGGGGTATCGCTGTTTCGGGTGTATGAAAAAGATCCCTGCGCGGAACTGCTTGAGGAAAAAGATATGGAAGAACCCTGGTATTACCGCAGGGGCGGGGATGCCTATGTCTATATGAGGCTGGAGAGCGGGAGGCACGAGGTGGTCTACGCAGTTACGCTGGACGGGGCGGTGATCACCGGGGAGCAGACAGTGATCAAATATCTGCTGGGGATACTGATCGTCTTTATGATACCGCTGATCGTTATCGTTTTTGTTTTTTTCCATCAGAGGGTGAATAAGCCGATCGAAGTGCTGCGGGATGCCTATAAAGAGATTGAAAAAGAACATTACGGATTTCATATCAGGCCGGACGCCCACCATGAGGAGTTTGCGGATCTGGATGAGGCGTTCAATTCCATGTCGGATAAACTGCGGTATCAGTTCGAGAAGATCTATCTGGAGGAACTGGCGCTGCGGGATGCCAATATCATGGCGCTGCAGTCCCAGATCAATCCCCATTTTCTGAATAATACGCTGGAGATCATCAACTGGGAAGCCAGGATGGCGGAAAACTATAAGATCAGCGCGATGATAGAGGCGCTCTCCACCATGCTGGAGGCAACCATGAACCGGAAGCGGGAGCAGCTCATCCCGCTCTCGGAGGAGATGAGCTATGCGGACGCCTATCTGTATATCATTTCCCGGCGTTTCGGGGAAAAGCTGGAGATCGTAAAGGAGATCGATGAAAGCTGCATGCAGGTGAAAGTGCCGCGGCTGATCGTACAGCCGATCCTGGAAAACGCCATCGAGCACGGCGTAAATCTCACGGGCAGGGGAAAAGTCTGTATCCGGGTATATGCGGCGGGGGAGAAGCTCTTCATAGAGGTGATGAACAACGGAAAGCTGACGGAGGAGGACTGCAGAAAGATTGAGGAGCTGCTGGGCGGCGGGGAGATGGAAGAGGGGGGCTCCGTAAGGCTGGGTATCAGAAATGTGAACAAAAGATGCAGGATACTGTACGGGGAAGAGTGCGGGCTTACCATCAAAAGTGACAAGAACGGCAATACTGTCAGCACAATAATGGTCAAAATAGACAATGCAAGAGAACAATAAAAGACAAATAATCACAATTCCCGTCATTAACCTTCCTGCGGGAATCGGATATGATAGAGGTGTCAAATAAAACAACAGGGAGGTAAATGGAATGAAAAAAAGAATGATAGCATTAGCACTCGCATCTGTCATGGCACTTTCTCTGACGGCATGCGGAAGCGGTAAAGACGCGCCGACGGGCGGCTCTGTAAAACTGAATGTGACGACGACGTTCGCGGGGGAGGACGGCAACGCACAGAACTTTAAAGCAGCGGTGGATGCCTGGTGTGCGGAGACCGGCAATACGGTGGCGGACGCTTCCGCAACTTCCGACGAAACCTTTAAGACAAGGGTGATCACCGACTTTGAGACAGGTTCCGAACCGGATGTGCTGTTTTTCTTTAACGGGGCGGACGCCAACAGCTTTATCGAGGCGGGGAAGGTGGTTTCCATCGATGATATCCGCAAAGAATATCCGGAATATGCGGACAATATGAACGACGACCTGATCGCGGATTCTCTGGTGGACGGCAAAAAATATGCGGTTCCGGTAAACGGCTTCTGGGAGGCGATGTTTGTGAACACGGAAGTTCTTGATGCGGCAGGGGTTTCCATGCCGGGGGCGGATTACACATGGGATATGTTCCAGGCGGACTGCCAGAAGATCAAGGATGCGGGCTATACGCCGATCGCCTGCGCGCTGGGCAACATTCCTCATTACTGGTGGGAGTTTGCGATCTTCAACCATACTTCACCGGCAACCCATCTGCAGGTGCCCGAATCCATGGACAGCGATCAGGCAAAGGCGTGGACGGCAGGTATGGAAGATATCAAGGCATTGTATGAGGCGGGATATTTCCCCGACAACACACTGTCTGCGACGGACGACGAAACCTTTGCAATGTTTATGGACGGAAAGGCGGCATTTCTGATCGACGGTTCCTGGAAGGTGGGCGGTATCGTCAACGCGTGTCAGTCCGATCCGGAAGACGCATCCACACTGGATGAAGAGAAACTGGCTAAATTTGATGTGACTTATGTGCCGGGACAGGGCGAGAGAAAGGCAACCGACCTGGTGGGCGGCCTCTCCATGGGCTACTATATCACAACGAAGGCATGGGAAGATCCCGACAGAAGAGCGGCAGCAGTCAGCTTCGTGGAATATATGACTTCCGATGAGATCGTACCGGTGTTTGCACAGCATACGGCATCCGGCTTAAAGAATGCGCCGGAGGTGGACGAGGCTGCATTCAATCCTCTTCAGGTGAAATCCATGGAGATGATGTCCGGTGTTACTTCCCTGACGGGAGCGGTACAGGATATTTTCCAGGGAGACTGCAGGGTATCCACATTCGACGGCATGCCGGAGATCGTGACCGGAAAGGTTGACGCGGCGGATGCGGTGGCGGACGGTATCGCGGCATATAACGACGCGCAGTAGGACAGGGATCAAGAGGATATGACAGCGGTGTCAGAAAAGTGGGGCATCGGGGCACCGCCGGACATATCGTATATATAACAGCAGTGAGCGATGGAAGAATGCCCGATCAGGGCATTCTTCTTACACCATAGGAAAAGAAAGAGGATGGTGGCTTGAATGGGGGCAAACATATATAAAAATAAAAAACCGCTGACCGTATTTTTACTGCCGGCATTTTTATTTATCATAGTCTATCTGTACTATCCGTTTTTTATGAATGTCATAAACAGTTTCCGGAAGATCAAGACACTGGGGCAGATGCAGGCACAGTGGAATGATCCCTGGTATACCAATTATGTGGAACTGTTTCACGATCCGGTGGTGGGGATATCCCTCAGGAATACGCTGATCATGATGGTCGTGACGATCATAGGGCAGGTAGGTATTGCATTGATCCTGGCGCTTCTGGTGGATAATATCAAGACCGGGGCAAAATTTTTCCGTACCGTTTATTTTTTCCCGATCGTCATTTCAGCGACGGCGCTGGGGCTTTTGTTCAATCTGATCTTTTTGTACGACAAGGGGATGCTGAACCAGTTTCTGGAGAGCATGGGGAAGACATCGCTGACGGACTGGAAAAGTGAGGGAATCGCGCTCTTTACCATGATGCTGCCGGTCATGTGGCAGTATGTGGGCTTTTATTTTGTGATCCTGATCACGGGGCTGAACAATATTTCGGAGGAGCTTTACGAGTCGGCGGCGATCGACGGGGCGACACGTTTTCAGCGGGTAAAATATATTTCCATACCGCTTCTGCACAATGTGATCTGCACCTGTGTGGTGCTGGCGGTGACGGGGGCGCTGAAAGTGTTCGATCTGCCCTGGACCATGTTCCCCAACGGCATGCCTTTAAAGACAACCTTCCTGACAGGGACTTATATGTATTATCAGACGATGATAGCGAAGGATGTGGACTACGGTTCCACGCTGGCGATCATGCTGGTGGTGCTGGGGGTTGTGACGTCCCGTATTGTAAACCGGATATTTAAAGAGAAAGATTACTGAGGGAGGGATGCGGGATGAAAAAGAAAAAATACAGTATATCCTCAGCGCTGATCTATCTGGTGCTGACAGTATGGGCACTGACGACGATCTATCCGATCCTGTGGGTGGTGCAGAACTCCTTTAAGGCGAAGGATAAGATCCTTTCAGACTCCTTTTCCCTGCCGGTCGGAGATCTGTTCACCCTGGCAAATTACAGGCGGGCTTTCGGAAATCTGAATATATTCGGCGCCTACCGGAACAGCATTTTTATCTCCTGTATGGTGGCGCTGGTTGTGGTGGTGCTGGCGGGGATGGCGTCTTTTGCGCTGGTGCGTTATCAGTTCCGGCTGAGGGGATTTCTGCAGTCGATGGTTGTGGCGGCGATGATGTTTCCGGTGTTTGCGACGATCATTCCGGTTTTCCGGATGGAGGCGGGCTGGGGGATCGCCAATACGGACAGCTGGGGACTGACAATGTTGTCGGTTATTTTGCCGCAGATAGCAGGGAATCTGTCCTTTGCCATTGTGGTACTGACGGGATTTATCCGTGGGCTGCCGCTGGAGCTGGAGGAGGCGGCCTATATGGAAGGGTGCAATGCCTTCCAGATCTTTTTCAAAGTGGTGGTGCCGCTGACAAAGCCGTCCTTTGCGACAGTGGCGATCTTTTCTTTTCTGTGGAGTTATAACGACCTGTTCACCCAGATGTTTTTCCTGCGGACAAAGGATATGTGGGCGATCACAAGGCTGTTAAACGAATTGACATCCATGGAAGGGACAAACTATGGACTGATGGCGGCGGCGGTGACGCTGGTGGTGGTACCGGTGGTCATTGTCTATATTTTCCTGCAGAAGTATATCATTAAAGGCATGACGGCAGGTGCGGTCAAGGGGTGAGAAGGGTTTCATGTATAAGGTTGTGATTATTGACGATGAGCCAATCATTGCGGAGGGGCTCGGGAAAAGTGTGGACTGGGGAAAGTTTGGCGCTTCGGTTGCCGGGATTGCTTTTGACGGGGAGGAAGGGCTGAAACTGATCCGGGAGATCCGGCCGGATATCGTTTTTACGGATATCAGGATGCCCTGCATGGACGGGCTTACCATGATAGCGGCGATCCGGTCGGAGTTCCCTGAAACACAGATCGCCATATTGACGGGATACAGGGATTTTGACTATGCCCAGCGGGCGATCAGCCTGGGGGTCGCGAGGTTTTTATTAAAGCCCTCTAAGATGGACGAGATCATGGAGGCGCTGGATGCCATGACGGGAAGGCTTTCGGAGCGCAGGAGGGGGACGACGCTGCTTTTCCCGGAGAGTGGCATGGAAGAGAGGGATGTGCCGGCGGAGGTAAAGCGCGATGGAAAAGCGGAGGAGACGGCGGAGGATAGGGAGCGAAAGGCGTCTGAACAGGATCTGCCGGAAAGCGCGGCGGGCAGCTTTCTCGTGAGAAATGCGGTTGCCTATATCGAGGAGCATTGCAGGGAGAAGCTGAAACTGTCGGATGTGGCGGATCAGGTTTATGTGAGCCAGTGGCATCTGAGCAAACTGTTAAACCGCTATCTGGGGCAGAACTTTTCGGAGATACTGAACGGGGTCCGGATCGAAAAGGCGAAGGAACTGCTGGAGGATGCCTCCCTGCGGATCGGTGATATCGCGGAGGAGGTCGGATTTTCGGATATGGCACATTTTTCCCGGGTGTTTAAAAAGGTGGTGGGGATTTCCGCCAATGAATACAGGAATCGTCTGTGAGAGATAAATGAGAAGTGAGTATTGCGGTATGGCTGTGGGGCTGTACCGCAGTTTTTTGTTGGAGACATTTATTAAGCAGTAATCGTGCAAAAACACATAAATGTAAACGATATTAGTATTAAACAGGCAATAAATAGAGGGCTTTGCATCTGTAAAAGAGTATAATTGTTTATATTTAACAAATATAATGGAGAAAATATGTAATAAATAACCAATAAAATTGACTTGACATAAAAAATATGTTAGCTATAATTAAAATATAAAAAGAAACGTTTACATTTTGTAAACAAGAAAAGGAGGAAATGAGATATGTCATATTACAACATGGAGGAAACAGGCAAAAGGCTGGCGAATGTCCGGAAGTTATTAAAAGAAAAAAATCTGGATGCGGCACTGATCTATTATGACGAAGTAAACATTGCTGATGGCTGGTATTTGACAGGCTGGTGTCCTCAGTTTGAGAAAGGAGCAGTACTGGTGCCTGTGAATGGGGAAGCAATGCTTTTGGGGGGACCGGAATCAGAGCCTTTTGCCAAAATGTCCAGCGCTATTACAGAGACAAGATGTTTTGTTCCGTTTATGGTGCCGGAGGAAGAGTATCCGAATGCGACGATCAGCACATTCGAAACATTATTTGATGAACTGGCAGAGAAAGGTATCACTTTTAAGAGAGTGGGTATTGTAGGAACCAGTTATTTCCCGTATTCCGTGTATGTGCAGTTCCAGGCGGGATTTAAAGGCGTTGAGCTGGTGGATATCACGGATGATTATGATAAATTCCGATATGTTAAGAGTCCATGGGAAATCGAAAATATCCGCAAGGCATTTTCTTTTACCTATGATTCTTTCCTGGCGATGCAGAAAAAGGTTGCTCCGGGGGCAACTGAAATAGAAGTGGCGGCAGAAGGAGAATATGTATCCAGAAGACAAAATGCAAATAATTTTGCTTTTTCCTGTATGGTTGGATCAGGACCTCAGACAAATGCAGTGGTTCCGACAGCGACAAACCGTATCATGCAGGCAGGAGAACTGGTAATGCTTGGCCTTGCCCCAAGATATAACGGATATGCGGGCGTAATGGGTGAGACGCTTCCGGTCAGTGGAGAATATACACAGGCTCAGAAAGATGTTCTGAATGTGATCAGGGAAACATACCGGGCGACCAGAGATATGTTGAAACCCGGATACAGTGGAAAACAGATTGATGTAGTTGGCGCCAAAATCTTCGAGAAACATGGGCTGACACCTTATATTGTATGTCCGTTCCTGCATACGATCGGTTTGATGGAAGCTGAGAGGCCGTTCTTTGGTCCTAATGGAACAGATGAATTAGTACCCGGTATGACTGTTTCTGTAGATATCAGTTTCTTCGGACATCCGGTACATCACGGCGTGAGAATCGAGACAGGCTTCCTGATCACAGAAGATGGATATGAGGCGTTGTCACCGGAAATGGATGCAAGATTGAGCGCTGAACTGTAGAGAGGAGAAGTAGAATGAGTTACGGAAAAAAAGTATGGATTTTTGTGGATGGTGACCTGCCGCCTCAGGGGGATATTGAACCCTTTGGACATGAGGCTCTGAGTATAACGAATTGTAATGATGAGGATGCGGTGATCAAGACCATAGTTTATTTTTCTGACAGGGAGCCGGATGAACTGGAACTTGTGGTGCCTGCCCGCAGGGTAAACTGTCTGCGCCTGGATTATCCGATCGGTGAGGCAAACTATCAAATACCGATGGGACAATATTCCCTCTGCCTGATCAGTAATGTTCCGATCGTGGCAGTATTGGGGCGACTGGACCGCCGGAAAGATTTTGCATATTATGAAATGGATGGTTTTGCCTGCGATGCATGAGGCGGAAGCAAAAATGATGACAGATAGAGAAAAAATGCTGCAGGGGGCATTATATAATCCGGCAGATAAGGAACTGGAAAAGATACGTCTCCACGTACATGCACAGATTAAAAAATATAATTTGTCGGAGGACACCGAACAGAAGCTGCGACAGGAGATACTGAAGGATATCACGGGCAGCCTTGGAGAGAATGTTACGATACAGCCGCCAGTTTATTTTGACTATGGAAATCTGTTTATCGGTTCGGACTCTTTTATGAATTTTCGGTTTACGGCGATAGATTGCGCAAAGATTGAAATTGGGGAGAATGTTTTAATGGGACCCTGCGTAACGCTGGCGACAGCTATGCATCCGATGCTGGCAGAGGAAAGAAAAACAAAGTGCCATCCGGACGGGAATATTTATGGAATAGAGTATGCGCTGCCAATTCGGATCGCCGACCATGTGTGGGTCGGCAGCAATGTGGTTGTTTTGCCGGGAGTCTGTATAGGCAAAGGGGCTGTGATCGGGGCGGGGAGTGTGGTGACAAAAGACATTCCAGCCGGTGTACTCGCAGTCGGGAATCCCTGCCGTGTGGTCCGGGAGCTGACAGAGGCTGATAGTATGAGATGGAATACCAGAGTTAGCAATAGCTGTTAATTTACTTTTGGAACTTGGGATGTTATGATATAAAAATAGCGGAATATTTTTAGAAGATAAGGTGGCAGAAATAACATGGCAAGTTCATTAAAAGTAATCGCTGCGAAATATAAGGTTTCTGTATCGACATTGTCCAAGGTGATCAATGATCAGGACGGCATAAGACCCGAAACGAGGCAGCGGATACTCGAAATTTTACAAAAAGAAAATTATATACCCAACAATATTGCCAGATCGCTCAGGAAAAACAGTACCGGCATTATAGGAGTTATTATCCCGGATATTAAACAGCAGTTTTTTAATATGATCACCAGAGGAATAGAGAAACATATTTCAGAAGAAGGATATCTGATATTACTTTCTGATACGGAAGAAAGTCCGGAAAAGGAAGAGAAGTATCTGGAGCTGATGTTTCGTCAGTGTGTGGACGCTTTGGTTGTGGCAACGGTCGATGCAAAACATATTGATCTGCAGAAAATATACAATATGGGAATCCCTGTGGTATTTATTGACACAATTCCGGAAACTGATCTGTGTATGGATGCAGTTCTGGTTGATGATTATTTAATTGGTGAGAAAATTGCAAGGCACCTGTTGCAGCTTGGGCATAAAGAAATAGCAGCGATCACCGGTAATGCGGAGGATTCCACGCCGAGTGTCAGACGTTTGGAGGGACTTGTAGAAACATGCAAAAAGGGCGGTTGTCCGATATCGGAGAAGTTGATCTGTAAAGCCGGATATGAGGAAAGGCATGGATATGAGGCGATGCAGAAGCTGCTGCGATGCAGGGATAAACATAATTTTACAGCAGTTGCAGTGATGCATGAACTGATAGCCATTGGTGCGATAAAGGCGATTCGTGAACAGGGACTGAAGATAGGGGAAGATATTTCTTTGATCGGATGCGATTTAAATGAACGGGTTCAGCTATCTTCACCGCAGATCACTAATGTAAGACAGCCGGAGCAGGAAATAGGCCGAATGGTGGCAGATTTACTTTTGCAGAGACTGGAGCAGAAAAGGATGGGAGGGACAGAGGAAATGTTACAGAATATCGGCCATAAGATTCTGCTGTCTCCTATCATGGATATACGGGAAAGCTGTAAAAAACTGGAGTAAAAAGTGAACTGATTATTTATCCGGCCATATAATTTATGTGCAACGCGGCAATGATTACCTAAAAATGTAATCGTTTACAAAAAATGGAAATAAAATGATCTGAAATATGAATGCAGAAGCAGCATTTATATAAAATTTATGTTTCACAAAAGGAGGAAAGCTAATGAGAAAGAGAACAAGCAGTACAGTGAAAAAAATGATATCTATGATTCTTGCAGTGCTTATGATTGCAGGACTTATGGGTTGCGGAGCTTCACCGGCAACGCAGCAGAATGCGGAAGAGGCTTCCACGCAGGAAACAGCGGAACCTGCAGAAAGCTCTGCTGTGGAAGAGAGCACGGCAGGAAGTGAGGAGACGTCCGGCCAGACAAAGATCTTTTTTACAAATGCGATACTGACAGCTCCATACTGTGCACTGCAGTTGGATGCTATGCAGCAGTATGCAACGGCAAACAATATCGACCTTCAGGTTGCCGATGGTAAAGAGGACGCACAGACACAGCTTGATCAGATCAAGAATGCGGTGACGCAGGGCGTGGATGGTATCATCTACTTCCCGGGGGATGAAGCTTCTACGATTCCGGTTGTACGTTATCTGGATGAGAGCGGAGTTCCGTTTATTGTATTAAATTCTAAAGTAGATGAGTCTGTTCGTGATCTGGTTCCAAGCTATGTTGGTTCTGACTACGAAGAAATGGGTAAAATGGCAGGAGAGCTTGCGCTGGATGCATTGGGGGATGAAGGCGGAAATATTGTTATCATCAACGGACTTTCCGGTACAGAAGTTGCTAACTCTACAACCAAAGGCTTTATGGATGTGATCGGTACAAATTCCAATATTGAGATACTGGCGGATCAGCCGGCAGACTGGGATACCGCAAAAGCAATGACGATCATGGAAGATTACATTACGACCTTCGGAGATAAGATAGACCTGGTATTTGCAGTGGACAGCGGTATGACAAAGGGCGCAGCACAGGCACTGGAAAATGCGGGCCTCTGGGGTGAGATACCTGTGGTCTGTTCCGATCAGGGGCAGTTTGTATTGGATGCGATCGCAAATGGAGAAATGAAAGGAACAGCAAAGCAGGATGCTGTTGACGAAGGAAACCTTGCAATGGAGACGATCATGAAGCTTGTGAATGGTGAAGCAGTCGAGACATGGGAGATCGTTCCGACAGAGATGCTTACTGTTGACAACATAGAAGGCTTGAAGGGCTATTGATCACGACAGTATGACAGGAAACAGTAAATAATAAGATTGGATGTTTCTGCCGGATGCCGGTGGAAACATCCGTCTTTAAAACCGCCTGACGGTTAGGAGAGGAAAAATGAGTGAAATAGCTTTAGAAATGAGAAATATTACAAAAACATTTCCCGGCGTCAAAGCACTGAATCAGGTGTGTTTTCAGGTGAAAAAAGGTGAAGTACATGCGATCGTCGGAGAAAACGGCGCAGGAAAGTCTACATTGATGAAGGTGTTAAATGGTGTATATCAAGCGGATTCAGGGCAGATATTTTTAGAGGGAAAAGAAGTAAAGATTGAAAATATCAATAAAGCACAGGAACTGGGTATCAGCCTGATCTTTCAGGAAACTAATCTGATTCCGCAGCTTTCGGTAGCCGAGAATTTCTTTCTGGGAAAGCTTCCGAAAACAAAGGTGGGACTCGTGAACTGGAAATATATGGAAGAACAGGTGACTTCTATTTTTTCTCAACTCAATTATAAGATCAAACCTAAAGAGGTTGTGGTCAATCTGAGTGCGGCGGATAAACAGATGGTGGAAATAGCCCGGGCAATCTCTCGAAATGCTAAGATCATTATAATGGATGAGCCTACATCATCGCTGACGGATGTGGAGGTTGAGAATCTGTTTTCCATCATAAATGATCTGAAGAAAAAAGGTACGACGATCATTTTTATCTCTCATAAAATGGAGGAAATTTTTACTATAGCAGATACAGTTTCCATACAGAGAGATGGAGAAATGATTCATACGGCGCCCATAACTGGCTTGACCAGTGATCAGATTGTTGAATGGATGGTAGGACGCAGTGTGGATACGGAGTTCCCGGCCAGGGAAAGCAAGATCGGAGAAGTTGTGCTTGAGGCGAAAAAAGTATGCCGAAAAAATCTGATCTATGATGTGGACTTTTCGCTGCATAAGGGGGAAGTGCTCGGTTTTGCAGGGCTTGTGGGAGCGGGAAGAACGGAACTCGCAGAGACGATTTTCGGTGAGGGAAAACTAAGCGGTGGAGAAATTTATTTACACGGTAAGAAAGTTTCTATTAAAAATACCACACAGGCGATCAGGCATTCTATTGGTATGTTGACGGAGGAGCGAAAAGAGACGGGATTGGCGTTGGATGCGTCTGTGAAGAGTAATATAGTGATAGCAAAGCTTTCAAAATTGTGTTTTGGTAAGAATCTTTTCATTAATCGGAAGGCCGAAAAGGAAGTTGCAGATCAATATGTAAAAGAATTAAAGATAAAAACACCTTCTATCAATCAGACTGCCTATAATCTTTCCGGTGGAAACCAGCAGAAGATCGTTATTGCAAAATGGCTGTTTTCGGATGCGGATATTCTGATCTTTGATGAACCTACCCGGGGAATCGATGTGGGAGCAAAACATGAGATTTATAATATCATGAATGATCTCGTCAGCAAAGGAAAGTCCATTATATTTATTTCCTCGGAACTGCCGGAACTGATGGGAATGAGTGACCGTATCATCGTGATGCATGAAGGACATAAAAAAGGGGAACTGCTCAGAGAAGAGTTTTCCTCCGAAGGCATCATGAAGCTTGCGGTAAGTTAGGAGGTACGGTATGACTGAAAAAGGAAAAAAGCTGGACATTGTACAAGTTCTGCTGAATTATGGCTTGATCATAGCTTTATGCATTATTATTGTTATTGTTTCTATCAGTACGGAGAATTTTCTGACAGTCAGAAATATTATTAATATTCTGCGTCAGGTGGCACCTACCGGAATCATGGCGTTGGGGGTTGTGGCTGTTATTGTCGCGGGACACATGGATCTGTCTATTTCTTCCACGGTTACGATGTCGGGAGTAGTCTGTGTTTCCTATGTGAAATATCTTCAGGCGGATGTGAAGGGTATCTGTCTCGCACTGCTGACAGGCGCAGGGATCGGATTGTTAAATGGCGCTATTATCGCCAATATCACGAGTAAAAAGGGAAGAAAAGGCGAGAGTTTTATCATTACCTACGGAATGCAGGCTGCGATTGCAGCGGCAGCGCTGCTTTATACAAACGGAATTTATATGAATCTGCAGGAGAAGTCCTTGCACAGTTTTTTCGGAAAGGGATATGTACCGATCATAATATTTGTTCTTACGACGGTGATCCTGGAATACGTGATGAAATGCACACCGTTCGGACAATCCATTTATTACATTGGTTCAAACGAGGCGGCAGCCCGTATGTCAGGAATCAATGTAAAAAGAAACACGATGATCATCTTTACGATTTCCGGTTTTTTTGCGGCCGTGGCCGGCGTTGTCCTGACATCAAGGGTCGGTGCGGCTTCGAGCACGTCCGGAAATGGCTTGGAATTGGATGCTATAGCAGCAGTAGTTGTGGGTGGAACAGCTCTTTCAGGTGGTAAAGGCGGCGTGATGAAAACGGTGCTTGGTGTGATCGTTATGGGAGTTTTATCAAATGCCCTGCGTCTTTTAAATATTGATACCTATCCCCAGATGATGATAAGAGGTGTCATTATCATTCTGGCGGTGCTGCTGGATGTATTTGCGACACAGTTCAAGGCAAAAGGAGGTGCAAAGGCATGACACAGAAAAAACGAATCTTTGAAGTGAATATGCTGGCCAGGCAGATGGTACCGATCGTGCTTGTAGTTATGGTGGTATTGTTCTCCGCTTTTATACCGAATTTTTGTACGGTCAACAATATTGTTAATATCTTTTCAAGTTTTTCGGTGTATGGCGTAGTGACGATTGCCATGGCGTTTGCTTTGATCTGTGGTGAATTTGATCTGTCAGTGGGGAGCACAATGGCCTTATCTTCGCTGATCTTTGCCACATTGGTTAATGAAAAGTCTTTTATTATTGCGGCTGTGGCAGCGCTGTTGACGGGAGCTGTTGTCGGGGCGTTAAATGGATTTTTGGTCTCAAAATTTAATATTCCTTCTTTTGTGGTGACCATGGGAATGCAGATTACTGTGAAAGGAGTAGCCTGTCTTTATACGGATGCGAAACCTGTTGCGATTTACAGTGATTTTTGTTATCAGATTGGAAATGGAACATTGCTTGGGATTCCCTATCTGGTATGGCTTTTCTTTCTGATCCTGTTTCTGGCGGGAGGTGTGTTGAAATATACTAGTTTTGGCAGAGGTTTATATGCTGTTGGTGGAAACTATCTGATGGCGAAAAATGCGGGGATCAATGCACCGATCTATAAGTTTATGATTTTCTTTATTCTGGGAATCGCCTCATCACTGGGGGGCATTATGATGGCTTGTCGTATATCGGCGGGGAACGCTCTGTATGGAACGGATCTGACTATGGCGGCTATTTCCGCTAATGTGGTAGGTGGAACCAGTACGGTAGGCGGGACGGGAAATATCTGGAAAACATTGCTTGGCCTGATCGTTCTTTATGTGTTATATAATGCGTTGATGCTGCTGGGGATACAGGCCTATGTACAGCAGTTGATCAAGGGTCTGATAGTGATCATTGTTATTGTTGTAGATGGATTGAGCCGTGTGGCAAACGAAAACTGAGAGAGTTTGGCAAAAGAGTATTGTTTTAATGATTTTTTTGCATTAGATTTATGCTATAATATCCGAGAAACAGAAATTTGATATGAGAAGGGTACCACTATGGAAAAATCATTAAAAAAAATTGCTGAAACTTATAATATCTCAGTCGCAACACTTTCGCGAGTAGTAAACAATAAAGGGAATGTGCGTCCTGAGACAAAGGAGCGGGTGCTTGAGATATTAAAGAAGGAACAATATGTGCCTAATTATATGGCCAGATCCTTAAAGACAAACAGCAGCACAACGATTGGGATCATAGTACCTGATATCAGTCAAAAATTATTTGCGGGTATTATACGAGGGATCAACCGAAAGCTGTTTGAGAGTGGTTATCTGGTTTTATTGTCCGATTCGGAGGAAAGTGCACAGAAAGAAAAGCGATATCTGGATCTGATGCTGAGACAGTGTGTGGATGGATTGGTGATTGCTACGGTAGATCCCGAACATATAGACTTTCGGCGGTTTTATGCACTGGGGATTCCGGTGGTATTCATTGATACGATCCCGGATACAGATCTGCAGGTTGATGCCGTATTGGTGGATGATTATATGGTTGGTCAGAAGATGGCAAAACATTTTATACAGGAGGGGCATACAAAAACTGTGGTGCTGACCGGTACCTCCAGCGGATTTTCTCCCAGTGTACAGAGGTTGAAGGGATTTTTAGATACCTATGAAAAGTATGGTACATCCATACCAAAAGATATGATATACAAATTGCCCTACGATCAGGAAGAGAGTTATCAGGTGGTAAAAAAACTGATAAATAAACGGGATGCCAGGCCGTTTACATCGATCGCAGCTATGCATGAACTGATGGCGATCGGGGCGGTCAAAGCAATCAGGGAACAGAATTTGATGATCGGAGAAGATATTTCTCTGATAGGCTGCGATTTAAATGAAAGGATTCAGTTATTTAAACCTCAGATCACAGGGGTGGAGCAGCCGGAAGAGGAAATCGGGGAGACAGTGGCGGGGCTTTTGCTGCAACGCCTGCGTCAGAAGATGGCAGAGGGAGCGGATGCAATGAGGGAGAGCATGGGACAGAAAATCCTGTTAAATCCTCGTTTTGTTATCCGCGATAGCTGCAAAAACCTAAAAAAGTAGTACTATTTTATAGAAGGAAAGAGAGTATTACATCAAAAAATGAAAACGTTTACAGAGGAGGTAGATAAGATGTCATTTTATAATATGAAGGAAACGGATATACGTATTGGGAAGATCAGAGAACTGTTGGAAAATAAAAAGCTTGATGCGGCACTGATTTATTATGATATGGTGAATATTGCAAACGGGTGGTATTTAACCGGATGGTGTCCACAGTTTGAGTATGGCGCAGTTCTTGTGCCGCTGCGGGGAGAGCCTTTGCTTCTGGGAGGTTCTGAGAGTGAAGAATTTGCAAAACAGGATTCTGCGATTAAGAATACAAGAAATTTCAGTGTATTTATGCAGCCTGGAATAGAATTTCTGAATTCTAAAATGTATGATTTTGAGGAATTAAATAAAGAATTATCAGCGTCGGGAACAACGCTGAAGAGAATTGGATTTGTGGCGCCAGATAAGATGCCGACAAAGTTATACCGTGATTTTTGTGCCGGATTTGAGGGAATTGAGATTGTTGACATTACTTTTGATTTTGAACTGCTTCGTCTGGTAAAATCCTCCTGGGAGTTGTCCTGTATGGAGAAAGCCAATACACTTGCAGATGCAGCTTATGATGCAATGATAAAAACCATAAAACCGGGAGTTTCTGAACTTCAGGTTGCTGCGGCAGGAGAGTATGCGGCAAGATGGAATGGAGCAAGTGGTTATGGATTTGATACGATCATTGCATCCGGAAAACGTGTGGAGGGAATCGTATCTACGCCTGTTGATAAAATATTACAGGATGGTGAGATGATCATGTTCGGTATGGCTCCTCAGTGGTGCGGGTATACAGGAACGTTTGGTGATACAGTACCTGTATCCGGGGAGTATACGAAAGAACAGCGCGATATGATGAATGCCATGCGCCATGCGCTTCAGCTTTGCAAGGAAAAACTGTATCCGGGTGAAAAACCGGTTGATATTGATAAGGTGGGGATGGACTATCTTAGAAAACTTGGATATGGGGATTATCTGGTAGCACAGTTTGCTCATTCCACCGGTTTGATGGAGTGTGAGGGGGCAAGCTATACTACTTATGACTGCTGCGATGGCGGTATGCCCCTGGAGCCGGGGATGACGATCATGATTGATGTCAGTATGTTTAAAATACCGGGAGTGATCGGCGGCAGGATTGAAACAGGGTATCGTATCACAGAAAACGGGCCGGTTGCTCTATCTCCTAAGATGGATCAGCTTTTTGCAACGGAAATTAAATAGAAAAGAGAGAAGCATCATGACAGGAACTGCGGTATGGCATATGGGGGCTGTACCGCAGTTTTTTATGTGCAGTTATCTTATCTGACGATATTTGGAAGAGGATTTTCTGATGATTTTTGCGGAGGAAGAAAATTTCCTGCGTAATATATGTTGACAAATAATATTATACGAGATATAGTATTGATATAATATTATACGCCATATAATATTATAGATTACAACAGGAGGTAAGATGATGGTATTTAACACGGGAGCGGCGCTGCTGGATGCGATCGTGCTGGCGGTAGTTTCGTGGACGAAAGACGGTACTTACGGCTATAAGATAACCAGGGAAGTGCAGCAGTTGATCGATGTATCGGAATCCACTTTATATCCGGTGCTCAGACGCCTTCAGAAGGACGAATGCCTGGAAATATATGACAGGGCTATTGACGGCAGGAATCGGCGGTATTATAAGATTACGGCTAAAGGAGATGCCCAGCTCAATTTGTATAAAGCGGAATGGTTCAGGTATTCGCGGAAGATCACGGCAATATTTGAGGGAGGACAGAATGTTGGATAAACAGAACTTTTTAAACAGGCTGCAGGCGGAACTTGCTGATCTGACCAGTGAGGAACGCAGGGAAGCGCTGGAATATTATGAGGAATATTTTGCGGATGCAGGGGAGGAAAACGAGGCAGATGTGTTGATCTCTCTGGGGAGTCCGGAGCAGGTGGCAGAACAGATCAAAGCGGGGCTGCACAAGGCTGACGAGGGTATGTTTACGGAGAACGGTTATCGGGAGAAGGCGGAGCATGGAAATCTGCCGGAGATTTACGGGAAGAGAGAAGAGAGCCGGGACGGATCTGCAGGTCAGGGCGAAGAGCGGAGTGATGCGCAGGATCGTGGCGGCTGTGGTGGCGGGGCACAGAACCGGAATGGGTATGCCGGTTTTGATGGAACACAGAATCAGGGCGGGCCTGCAGGTCAGAGCGGGGCACAGAGCCAGAACGGGTATGCCTATCAGAACAACGGATACCGGAATCAGACAGGCGGTTATAGGCAAAACGGAGGCAGGCAGAGCGCACACGGACAAAATCAATACGGCTGTCAGGGACAGCAGGCCGGGGAGAAGAAAAACAAGATGAGCGGCGGTACGCTTGCACTGCTGATCATATTCGGAATCTTTTTACTGCCGGTTGCCGTTGGACTGGGAATAGGGGCTTTCGGCATTATTTTAGGAATACTGGGGACGATATTCGGCGTGATCGTCACATTTCTGGTGGTGGTCGTTGCGCTGCTCGTGCTGGGAATCACCTTGTTTGCGGGGGGATTTCCGATCCTGTTTTATAATCCCTTCGGCGGGATACTCTGTATTGCGACAGGCTGTATTTTTATTGCACTGTTCCTTTTGTGCCTGGCGCTGCTGGTGGCGATCTGCGGAAAGTTTTTCCCCTGGCTGATCCGGGAAGTGGAGAGTTTCGGGAAGTATCTGAGCAGAAAATGGTCTGAGAGAAAACAGAAAGGCGGGAGAACGGTATGAATAAGTTTATAAAGAGAGTGCTGATCGTGGCAGGCTGCTTTTTGGGAGTTGGCGTTGTGCTTGGCTGCATCGGGGCTGTCGGCGGTGTTTATGAAAATAAGAAATCAGGGAATGCGGGGCATTATAGTGTGGCGCAGGAAACCTGGGATATACTGAGAAAATATGATTTTCACTGGTTAAAAGGAAGAGAGAGGGGGCTTGTCGTAACCTATGACGACATAGAGTATGACGAAAACCATGATATTGTCTATGCCAGTTTCACGGACGACAGTCTGCGCGCTGAGGATATTTATAATCTGGATCTGGAGATCGGCGGGGGGAAGCTGGTTCTGCGCAGAGGGGATAAAATGGAGCTGAAAAAGGACGGCGGATCGGAATGCCAGTATTATATAGAGGGAAGCACCTTCTATCTGAAGCAGAAAACTCCCGTGGGAGCTTTTCAGGCGGATTTTACGCTGACACTGCCGGAGGGGATCGATCTGGAGGAAGTGGATATTGAAATGGGAGCAGGTGAGATCATCGCAGAGGATGTATTTACGGCGGAGAGGATCAATCTGGAAGTCTCCGCCGGTGAGATCACGATAGAAGAAGTGAAAGCGGGACATTTTAGCGCGGAAGTGGCGACAGGCACTGTAGTGGTGAAAAAAATGGATGCAGGAGACTGTGAGGTGGAAGTCAATATGGGCAACATCACCCTGCAGGACAGTTTTATCACGGGCAATCTGGACGCAGAAGTCAATATGGGCGATATGGATATCTTTCTGAGGGATTCTTATGAAAACCATGATTACGAAGTGAACTGCAGTATGGGAGATATCACGATAGTGCCAGAAAATGGAAACAGTAAGGAATTTTCAGGATTATCTAATGCGATGGAACTGTCCGGAAAAAATGTTGCCGGGGACAGCGTATATGATCTGACCTGCAGCATGGGAAGTATTCTTGTGCGGTTTTCCGGGGGGCAGAATGGACTGCAGGAACCGGAGAGCATGCCTGAGTTAAAAGAAATTTATGGCATTGAGGATAACTGGCCGGAGAGTATCGGCAGAGAGAACAAGGGAACAACTGCTGAAAATTTCTCTTTTGAGATCAGAGTTTCGGAGCCTATGACGCTGGTGATCTCCTGTGTGACAGAAAGCGGGGAACTGGATCTTGAAATTGAGAACGAGAAGGGGAAGGATATCTTTGAGAAAGATGATATCCAGACCGGATCTTATACCGTAAACGCGGATTCGGCAGGAATCTATAAGGTTTCCTTTGATTGCGAAAACCATACGGGGAGCTTCTGGATCAGGCCGGAAAGTTAAATATAGAAATTTGCGGATAAAAAAAGAAGGCGAAGCGCTGAGAAATATACGGGCTTCGCCTTTTATGGTTACTGTTCTCCTTGAGTTGCAATATGATGCTGTCTGAACAGTAATTTTTATAAAAGTTTTATCATATTTATTATTGGAATATGTTGCAGAATATGACTGCTTGTAGTAGTATATAAATACATATCTGGGAACTTCAATGATTTCTTTCAAATCTTATCACACTCGTGAAAACAAAGACTCCCTTATATGAAAAAATAACATAAGGGAGGAAAATGACATGGGAAAAACAGATGTCTATGAGAGCGATTATCTGGAAAATGCGGAAGTTTTTGCAGATCTGGTAAACGGTATCCTGTATCAGGGAAAGCGGGTAGTAAAGGCGCAGGAATTAAGCGAACAGGATGGAGAGCTGAGAAGTGTTTCGGGAAGCCAGGTGAAAAAAGCAGTCAGGGATAAGGTGAGGCTATGGAAGGGCACGATTCTTGCTGTGTTCGTAGTGGAAAACCAGACAAAGGTGGATTATCATATGGTGATCCGGGCGATGCTTTCAGAGAGCATGGCTTATGATAAACAGTGGAAGAAATTAAAAAGCCAGAGCGCATCTGAAAAGGAAGTATTATCGTCGGATGAATTTATTTCAGGAATGGGGAAAGATGACAGGTTCATTCCGGTGATCACGATCGTTGTGTACTATGGAACAGATAAACCCTGGGATGGCGCAAGGACGCTCTATGAACTGCTGGATACGGAGGGAATGGAAGAAGAGATACTTCCCTTTATATCAAATTATCAGTTGAATGTGTTTGATTATCACGATTATGAAGATTTTGGGCAGTTTCACTCGGAACTTCAATCGGTTTTTGAATTTTTGAGGTATTCGAATGATAGAGAACAGTTGGAAAAAAGGCTGACAAAAAATAGAGAACAATACGAAAAGCTGAGCGGACAGGCAAAAATGCTATTGACACAGCTTACTAATATTAAGAAGATACCGGATGTAGGAGAGAAACAATTTAGAGGAGGAGAATTCAGTATGTGTAAGGCGTTTGAGGATATGGAGAAAAAGGGGAGAATAGAAGAGATTATAGAGACCGGCCGGGAATTCCATTTCTCAGAAGATAAAATATTAGAAAGACTGCAGAAGAGATTAAATATATCTATAGAGGAAGCCGGAGCATATTTGACTGAATTTGATAAAGAGCATTCCATTATTCATATTCTCTAGTTATATTATTCAACCACTTCCCGCTCCTGTAATATTTCCAGACTACAGGAATTTTCCAGAACTCATCCAGACAAAGAATAAAATAGACCACTTTGGGCGGCAGATGCAGCACAAAAGCACAGATAAAGCCGAGCGGGACCGAAATAACCCACATCACGATGATATCGCAGATCAGCCCGAAGCGTGAGTTGCCGCCGGCGCGGAAAATACCGGCGATGGTCAGTGTGTTCATCGCCTGCCCGATCACATAGTAGGAGCTGACAAGCAGCATAAAATTCAGATAATCCTGTGCCTGAGGCGTCAGATCAAAAATACCGGCAACAGGTTTTCTTACAATGATGATGACCAGAGCGGTCAATGCGCTCACGGCAAAGGTTGAACGGCAAAGGCTTGAAGCGTCTTCTTTTGCCTTATCCATCCGCTGTTCGCCGAGAGACTTGCCGAGGAGCACGGTTCCGGCGCTGCCAAGGCCGTAACAGACAACAGTGAGCAGATCGCGGATCGTGGTAGCCACAGAGGAAGCGGCAACCATGTCGGAATTCATATGCCCTAAGATGATGGAATAGGTAGAAAAGGCAAAAGTCCAGATACAGTCGTTGAGCAGGGCAGGGATGGAGTATTTCAGGAAATCCTGGAACAGCAGCCTGTGCCTGCCGAATAAAACAGAAAAGTCCGGTTTAAAAATGCGCCCTTTGAAAAGGTCGATAAAGCAGAGCAGGATTTCCACGATCCGGGCGATCAGCGTGGCGAGGGCAACCCCGATCACGCCGAGCTTTGGCGCACCGAGCAGTCCGAAAATGAACACTGCATTTAAAAATACATTCAAAAACAGGGCGGTGCAGCTGATCATGGTGCTTGTGGCGGCTCTCTCCACACTTTTCAGGACACTTAGGTAAGTCTGGGAAAAACCGGTCAGAACGTAGGAAATTCCGATGACTCTTAAATAGGAAGCTCCTATGGCGATCAGTTCCGCATCCGGTGTAAAGATCCGCATCAGGAGCGAGGGAAAGGAAACCGCTGCAAGGGATATTATCAGGGTAAAAGCCAGGGCGATCTTCAGGGCAATGCCGAATACTGCCTGGATAGAGTTCATATCTTTCTTGCCCCAGTACTGTGAGCAGAGCATGGTTGTCCCGGAGGTGATGCCGAAGAAAAAGCCGCCAAGGATAAACTGATACTGGTTGGCAAGAGAAACAGCCGACATGGAGGACTGCCCTACATAGTTGAGCATCAGCACATCGGCGGAGTTTACGGCGTTTGTGATCAGGTTCTGGATTGTGATCGGAATGACAAGGGAAAGCAGAGACCTGTAAAAAAGACGCTTTTCCGGTGTCAGTTTTCTGTATGTATTCATAATGCTGAAAGCATAGCAGATAAAGCTCGTTTTGTAAAGAAAAAACACACAAAAATTATATATTAGGTGCTGTCTATTTCGGACAGGATATGGTATACTGTACGTAGCTGATAAAGCTGAAAATAATGGCAGTTTTTTCCGGATGTGGGAAGAACTGCCGGGAGACCGAAAAGGAGGTACGCCTATGAAAATTATTATTACCGGAAAGAATCTCGAAGTGAGCGAAGGGCTGAAAAATGCGGTGGAAGAGAAGATCGGCAAGCTGGACAAATACTTTGCGGATGATACGACTGCCAAAGTAACGCTGAGTGTGGAAAAAGACAGACAGAAGATCGAGGTAACGATCCCTGTGAAGGGGAATATCATCCGTTCCGAGCAGACAAGCAGCGATATGTATGTTTCCATCGATCTGGTTCAGGAGATCATCGAACGCCAGCTTAAAAAATATAAGAAGAAACTCATTGATAAAAAGCAGAATGCGATGTCTTTCAGTGAGGCATTTATGGAGAAGGTTGATGATGACGAGGAAGAGGTAAAGATCGTCAGAACAAAGCAGTTCGATATCAAGCCCATGTATCCGGAGGATGCCTGTGTGCAGATGGAGCTTTTAGGACATGATTTCTATGTATTCTGCAATGCGGAGACGGAGCAGGTCTGTGTGGTTTACAAGAGGAAGGGAGGCACTTACGGGTTGATCGAGCCGGAGGTGTAGACATATTTCTGCATAAATTTACATGCCTCTGTGTTGCAAAAACCCGAGTGCTGTGATATAATAGAAAAAGTGAGTTTGTCAAAAAAATAACAAACAAATAAACAAGTTAAATGGAGGGCTATTCAAATGGCAAAAAAAGTAGTATTAGCGGGTGCTTGTCGTACCGCTATCGGTAAAATGGGCGGAGCTCTTGGAAATACTCCGGCACCTGTACTCGGTTCCATCGTTATTAAGGAAGCACTGAAGAGAGCCGGCGTTCCGGCAGACCAGGTTGACCATGTTTACATGGGCTGTGTTATCCAGGCAGGCCTTGGCCAGAACGTTGCACGTCAGGCATCTATCAAAGCGGGACTTCCTGTAGAGACTCCTGCGGTAACAGTTAACGTGGTATGTGGTTCCGGTCTGAACTGCGTGAATATGGCGGCGCAGATGATCCAGGCAGGGGACGCTGATATCGTGGTGGCAGGCGGTATGGAAAACATGTCCATGGCTCCTTATGCGATGATGAATGGCCGTTATGGTTATAGAATGAACAATGGTACTCTGGTAGATACCATGGTAAATGACGCACTGTGGGATGCTTTCAACCAGTATCATATGATGATCACTGCTGAAAACATTGCAGACCAGTGGAAACTGACAAGAGAAGAACTGGATGAGTTCTCCGTAAACAGCCAGCAGAAATGTGAGAAGGCTATCAGCGAAGGCAAATTTGATGACGAGATCGTACCTGTTCCGGTTAAAGTGAAAAAGGAGATCGTTGACTTCGTAAAAGATGAAGGTCCTCGTCCGGGTACAACGATGGAAGCTCTGGCGAAACTGAAATGCTGCTCCGGTAAGAAGGAAGGCGGCGTGGTAACAGCAGGTAACGCTTCCGGTATCAACGACGGCGCTGCTGCGATCGTTGTGATGAGCGAGGAGAAGGCAAAAGAGCTTGGCGTAACGCCTATGGCTACTTTCGTAGGCGGCGCTCTGGGCGGTGTTGATCCTTCCATCATGGGTATCGGCCCTGTAGCTGCAACAAAGAAAGTAATGGCTAAGACAGGCCTGACTGTAGACGACATGGATCTGATCGAAGCGAATGAAGCTTTCGCAGCACAGTCTGTAGCAGTGGCAAAAGAGCTTGGCTTTGACCCTGCAAAACTGAATGTAAACGGCGGCGCTATCGCTCTGGGACACCCTGTAGGAGCTTCCGGATGCCGTATCCTTGTAACACTGCTGCATGAGATGGTGAAGAGAGATGCAAAGAAAGGCCTTGCAACACTCTGTATCGGCGGCGGCATGGGCTGCGCAACTATCGTTGAGAGAGACTAAGACGATCTTAAGTAAATCATGAAATCAGATACCGGGAAGCTTTTCGGGGCTTCTCGGTATTCGGGTGTTTAAAACAGCATCTACGCAGATGCGGAACTGGAATAGGAGAGTGAAAAATGGAATTTGTTTTATATGAAGTAAACGGCCAGGTTGGCACGATCACGATCAATCGTGAAAAAGCATTAAACGCACTGAACTCCACTGTACTGGAAGAGCTTGATGCAACTCTGGATGCAGTGGATCTTGATCAGGTAAGATGCCTGATCCTGACAGGCGCAGGTACAAAATCCTTTGTTGCAGGCGCTGATATCGGCGAGATGAGTACACTGACAAAGGCAGAAGGCGAAGCTTTCGGTAAGAAAGGAAACGATGTCTTCCGGAAACTGGAAACATTCCCGATCCCTGTTATCGCGGCAGTGAACGGCTTTGCACTGGGCGGCGGCTGTGAGATCTCCATGAGCTGCGATATCCGTATCTGTTCTGATAATGCAGTGTTTGGTCAGCCGGAAGTGGGCCTTGGCATCACACCGGGCTTTGGCGGTACGCAGAGACTGGCTCGTCTGGTAAGCCCCGGCATGGCAAAACAGCTTATCTACACAGCAAGAAATATCAAAGCAGACGAAGCGCTGAGGATCGGCCTTGTGAATGCCGTTTATTCTCAGGAAGAGCTGATGCCCGCAGCACAGAAGATGGCGGCAGGCATTGCAAAGAACGCGCCGATCGCTGTTCGCAACTGCAAGAAAGCGATCAATGACGGACTGGAAGTCAATATGGATGAAGCGATCGTGATCGAAGAAAAGCTTTTCGGCGACTGCTTCGAGACAGAAGACCAGAGATACGGCATGGCTTTCTTCCTTGACAAGAACAAAGAGAAAGTGAAAGAGCCGTTCAAAAACTGCTAAAAATAAAAAGTTAAATATATCAAACAGGAGGATTTTAAAATGAAGGTAGGTATTATTGGCGCTGGTACAATGGGTTCCGGTATTGCGCAGGCATTTGCGATGACTGACGGTTATGAAGTATGTCTCTGCGATATCAAGGAAGAGTACGCGGAAGGCGGCAAAGCGAAAATTCAGAAGAACATGAATTTCCTTGTGGGCAAGGAAAAGATCACACAGGAAAAGGCTGACGAGATCATGGGCAAGATCACCACAGGCCTGAACGCCATCTGCACAGACTGCGACCTGATCGTGGAAGTTGCTCTGGAAAACCTGGAGATCAAGAAAAACATCTTTACTGAGCTGATGGGCATCGTGAAAAAGGACTGCATGTTTGCATCCAATACTTCTTCCCTTTCCATCACAAAGATCGGCGAAGGTTTAGACAGACCGATGATCGGCATGCATTTCTTCAACCCTGCTGACAGAATGAAACTGGTAGAGGTGATCAAAGGTGAGAACACACCTCAGGAAATGGTTGACAAGATCGTTGCCATCTCCAAGGAAATCGGCAAGACTCCTGTAGAAGTAAAGGAAGCTCCGGGCTTCGTTGTAAACAGGATCCTGATCCCGATGATCAATGAAGCGATCGGCGTTCTGGATGCCGGAACAGCTTCCGCAGAAGATATCGATGTGGCTATGCAGCTCGGCGCATCCCATCCTATGGGACCTCTGCACCTCGGCGATCTGATCGGACTGGATATCTGCCTTGCTATCATGGAAGTTCTTTACAATGAGACAAAAGATGAGAAGTATGCTCCTCAGCCTCTGCTGAAGAAGATGGTGGAAGAGAAGAAACTCGGCAGAAAGACAGGCGTTGGTTTCTTTGATTACAGCAAGTAAGAATAAATAATATAAAATGGAGGAAATAAATCATGGATTTTTCTTTATCTAAAAAACATGAAATGGCAAGAACTCTTTTCAGAGAATTTGCTGAAAAAGAAGTAAAGCCTTTAGCGCAGGAAGTTGATGAGACAGAAGAATTCCCCCGCGCAACAGTCGAGAAAATGGCAAAGGCAGGCTTTATGGGTATTCCTGTACCGAAGGAGTACGGCGGACAGGGCTGTGACATCTTAACATATGCTATGTGCGTGGAAGAGCTCTCCAAAGTCTGCGGCACAACAGGCGTTATCGTTTCCGCACATACTTCTCTCTGCTGCGATCCTATCCTGACATACGGTACGGAAGAGCAGAAACAGAAATACTTACCCGATCTGGCAGCAGGCCGTAAGATCGGTGCATTCGGCCTGACAGAGCCCGGCGCAGGTACTGACGCCCAGGGTCAGCAGACAAAGGCTGTTTTAGAGGGAGACGAGTGGGTACTGAACGGTTCCAAGATCTTCATCACAAACGGTAAAGAGGCAGATGTATATGTGATCATCGCTGTAACAGGCACTGTTGAGAAGCGTGGCAGAAAGCAGAAAGAGATCTCCGCATTTATCGTAGAAAAGGGAACACCCGGCTTTACCTTTGGTACAAAGGAAAAGAAGATGGGTATCCGCGGTTCTTCTACATATGAGCTGATCTTCACAGACTGCCGTATCCCGAAGGAGAATATTTTAGGACAGCAGGGCAAGGGCTTTGGTATCGCTATGCATACACTGGACGGCGGACGTATCGGTATCGCTGCACAGGCACTTGGTCTTGGCGAGGGCGCTCTGGAGAGAACCATCGACTATGTAAAGGAAAGAAAACAGTTCGGCCGCAGCATCGCTCAGTTCCAGAATACACAGTTCCAGCTTGCTGATATGGCAACAAAGGCACAGGCTGCTCAGCTTCTTGTTTACAAGGCAGCAATGACAAAAGACCAGTATACAAAGGATCACAAGACTTCTTACGGCGTGGAAGCTGCTATGGCAAAACTGTACGCTGCAGAGATGGCTATGGAAGTTACCACAAAGGCTGTACAGCTTCACGGCGGTTATGGTTACACAAGAGAGTACGATGTAGAGCGCATGATGCGTGATGCGAAGATCACCGAGATCTACGAAGGTACATCCGAAGTACAGAGAATGGTAATTTCCGCGGCTCTGCTTAAGTAAGACGGAAAGATAGAAGATAGAAAATAAAAAAGGAGAGAAATTACAATGAAAATTGTTGTTTGTGTAAAACAGGTGCCTGATACAAAGGGCGGCGTAAAGTTCAATCCCGATGGTACGCTGGACCGTGGCGCAATGCTTGCTATCATGAATCCTGATGACAAGGCAGGTCTGGAAGCAGCTCTTAGATTAAAAGATCAGTATGGTGCAGAAGTTACCGTTGTGACAATGGGTCTGCCGAAGGCAGAGGAAGTGCTCCGTGAAGCACTGGCAATGGGTGCCGACAAGGGTATCCTTGTGACAGACAGAGTGCTCGGCGGCGCAGATACATGGGCTACATCCCAGACACTGGCAGGCGCTATCCGCAATCTGGAATATGACCTGATCATCACAGGACGTCAGGCTATCGACGGTGATACAGCACAGGTTGGCCCTCAGATCTCCGAGCATCTGAACATTCCTGTTATCAGCTATGCGCAGGATATCAAGATCGAAGGCGACAGTGTGATCGTACAGCGTCAGTATGACGACAGATATCATGTGTTAAAGGCACAGATGCCCTGCCTGATCACAGCACTGGCTGAGTTAAATGAGCCTCGTTATATGACACCCGGCGGGATCTTTGATGCATATGATGCAGAGATCACCGTATGGGGCAGAGCTGACCTGAAAGATGTAGAAGATTCCAATCTGGGCCTGAAAGGTTCCCCGACACAGATCGCAAGAGCTTCCGATAAGGTAAGAAAGGGCGCCGGCGAGAAGGTTAACCTTGGTGTTGCAGAATCCGTGGACTACATCGTGGATAAGCTGAAAGTGAAACACGTTATCTAATGAGCGTAAAGTGAAAATTAATGGAGGTTCAATCATGAATATTCAAGATTATAAAGGAGTATTTGTCTTTGCCCAGCAGGTAGACAATGTACTCAGCGGAATTGCTTTGGAATTAGTGGGCAAGGGAAAAGACCTTGCAAAAGATCTGGGCGTAGATGTAACAGCAGTACTTGTGGGTTCCGGTGTGGCTCCTCTTGCTGATGAGCTGGCTGAATACGGTGCAGATAAGGTTATCGTTGTAGATGACCCTGAACTGAAAGAATACAGAACAGAGCCTTATGCCCATGCGCTGGCATCTGTGATCAACGAATACAAGCCTGAAATTTTCCTGATCGGCGCAACAGCGATCGGCCGTGACCTTGGCCCTCGTGTATCCGCAAGGATTCACACAGGTTTAACAGCAGACTGTACACAGCTTGAGATCGGTGATTTCCCGATCAACCCGATTCCGGGCAGAGAACAGCTTCACAACCAGCTTCTGATGACCCGTCCGGCATTCGGCGGAAATACGATTGCAACGATCGCATGTCCTGAGTTCCGTCCTCAGATGGCAACGGTTCGTCCGGGCGTTATGCAGAAGGCTCCGAGAGAGGCAGGCAGAAAAGCGGAAGTGATCAATTACAATCCTGGTTTCACACCTGATAACAAGTATGTTGAGATCCTGGAAGTAGTAAAAGCTGTTGCTGATACAGTGGATATCATGGATGCAAAGATCCTTGTTTCCGGCGGCCGTGGTATGGGAAGCCCTGAAAACTTCAAGATCCTGGAAGATCTGGCAGAAGTGCTGGATGGCACAGTAAGCTGTTCACGTGCTGTTGTAGATGCAGGCTGGAAGCCGAAAGATCTGCAGGTTGGCCAGACCGGTAAGACAGTTCGTCCGAACGTATACTTTGCAATCGGTATCTCCGGTGCGATCCAGCATCTGGCAGGCATGGAAGAGTCCGATATCATCGTTGCGATCAATAAAGACGAGACAGCTCCTATCTTTGATGTGGCTGATTACGGTATCGTTGGCGATCTGAATAAGATCGTTCCGGCTCTGACAGAGAAGCTGAAAGAGGCTATTGCGAATAAATAAGAAGTAAAAAATAAAGGAGTAAAAGTCCCAATTAGGGTGATAACCTGTTGGGACTTTTATTCTTGCCGGGGGCGGGAGTCAGTTATGCTGTTTAATTCTATTGATTTTATTATCTTTTTTCCTGTTGTCACGATATTATATTTTCTTATTCCCAAAAAGTACAGATATCTGTGGCTGTTGGTTGCTTCTTATTATTTCTATATGAAATGGGAAGTGAGATATGTATTTTTGCTGCTTTTTTCGACTGCGATTACCTATCTGTGCGGAATACTGATAGATAAGATCAACGGGAGGGAATTGCCGGAAGATAAAAAGATATTAAGGAAAAAGCTGTGTATTGCGGGAAGCCTTTTTTTAAATCTGGGTATATTAGGATATTTTAAGTATCTGAATTTTATGATCGAATCATGGAATAAAATATCGGAACGTATACATCTGGGCGGCTCTCTTTCGACAATGGAGATTTTATTACCGGTAGGAATTTCATTTTACATTTTTCAGGCCATCGGGTATACGATAGATGTTTACAGGGGAGATATTTATGCAGAAAGAAATTTTCTGAAATATGCTCTTTTTGTTTCCTTTTTTCCACAGCTTGTGGCAGGACCTATTGAGCGTTCCAAAAATCTGTTGAAACAGCTTGGCACTCCGAAATCCTTTTCGTATGAGAATCTTCGAAGAGGTTTATTGCTGATGCTTTGGGGATATTTCTTGAAAATGGTCATAGCGGACAGGGCCGCCATCATTGTAAATACGGTATACGAGAACAGTGTCTTTCACACGGGAATGTATGTTATTGTAGCAACACTGTTTTTTGCCATGCAGATATACTGTGACTTTTCGGGTTATTCAACGATAGCACGGGGGGCGGCGCTTGTGCTGGGGTTTGAACTGACAGATAATTTCAATGCTCCATATTATGCGACGAGCGTAAAGGACTTCTGGAGAAGATGGCATATTTCCCTGACGAGCTGGTTTCGGGATTATCTTTATATTCCGCTGGGGGGAAACAGAAAAGGAAAGCTCAGGAAGGAATGTAACCTGTTATTTGTATTTGCTGTCAGCGGGTTATGGCATGGGGCAGCAGTTTCATATATCGTCTGGGGAGCGTTGAATGGTATTTATCAGGTGGTAAGTGATTTTATCCGGTCAATTACAACTAAAATACATATTTCAGACAGAAGTGAGGAAACTGCGTCAGATAAATTGGGCAAACGGTTTTTAACCTTTATTTTTATTTGTTTTGCATGGCTTTTTTTCAGAGCGGGAAGTCTGGTAAAAGCATTGGAACTTATAAAAGGTATCCGACAGATGGATTGGATGATTCTGATCAATGGCAGTCTTTATAATCTGGGGGTACCGGTCGGGTATTTCCGGGTATTGCTTTTGGCAATCATTTTATTGTTCTGGGCAGATGGAAAAAAGAATAAGGGAGTCGATCTGGTGGAGCGGTTTCTGGCACAGCGCTGGTGGTTCAGAGTTGCCGCTGAACTATTCCTGATCATCATAATATTACTGTTTGGCTGTTATGGAGAACTGTATGATACAACGCAATTTATTTACTTCCAATTTTAAATTATATCTGAAAAGACTGCTGGGAATCGCCGGCGGATGTATTTTGTTCATAATTGCCTGCAGAATATTGAATTTCCTGTATCTGGAAGATGATGAAAGAGCCCGTATCATGTGGCATAATTTTTATGAGCAGGATGAAAATATTGACTATATTTGTGTCGGGTCCTCCCATGTATACAGTGGGATCGATCCAGAACTGCTGGATGAAAAAACTGGGGATAATTATTATAATATGTCAACAGGGGGACAGAATTTAAAAGAATCTTATTATATTATCAGGGAGGCAGACCGTAGAAATGAGTTAAAAGGTGTGTACCTGGAATTATATTTTGTTCCGTCCATAGCAGGTCAGGGAAATTATGATGAATTTGGTGCGATTAGTAACGGATGGAAAAATCTGGATTACATGAAAAATTCATCGGACAAGCTGAGATATTTTCTGGACTTAAATCCACCGGAATATTATATCAGTGCCGCTCTGCCATTTACAAGATTTCGAGAGCATTTATGTGATGTTGAGTG
Source organism: uncultured bacterium (assembly GCA_947647735.1). Classification (GTDB taxonomy): domain Bacteria; phylum Bacillota; class Clostridia; order Lachnospirales; family Lachnospiraceae; genus 1XD8-76. The sequence goes on from CANSLJ010000028.1 coordinate 35,748, forward strand.
GATTTATTCCATGCAAAAAAATAAAAATAGAGAGGAATACCATAATTATTGGTATGGCTGGGAATCTGAGAACAGTAAAACGGAATATACGGAAGAAGGGTATTTCTATCACTCACAGGAAATGGAGAACCCGTATCTGCATGTGGAGGATGCACCGGAGGATATGCGGATGACGGAAGATGCAAAAGAGTATTTGAGGAAGATTATAGAATATTGTCAGAAGAAAGAGATGACAATTACATTATTTCAGGCACCTGTTTACCAACTGGAAACGATGGCATATGAGAAATATGATGATTATACTGCTGATGTAAAAGAAATTGCAGAAGAATATCAAGTGTCGTATTATGACTTTAATTTGGTGAAGGAAGAATGTCTTCCAATTCAAGATATGAAAAATTTTGTGGATACAGGACATTTGAATGGGAATGGCGCAGAGATGTTTACAAATTTTTTCTATGAGGTAGCAGCGGGAATGCCAGAAGAAAATAAAAGGTTGTTTCATGAATCTTTTCAGGAAAAGTTGGAGACGGAAAGCGCAGAAGTGACAGGGGTCTACTACCGTAAGGGTACGGCGGAGGAATTGCAAAGAGGAGAGATAGCAGAGGGTATGTATCGGATGACAATCGCCTCCAACAGGGAAAGAGGACTGGAGTATCAGATTTACCTGACGCCGGAAGGTGGCGAAACCGTGATGCTGCAGGACTTCTCGGAGAATAAACAGTTTGATGTGCCGATGGAAGAGCATGGCATGTGCAGGATTGTATGGAACGAAGCTGGTGATGCGGGAAATGGTGGAGAAATTGAAGTAGGGTATTAGCAAAAAAGAATTATTACCAGAAAAGTGTAAGTACAATTAGAATTAAGAATAGAGTTTGAAAGAAAAATTACAGGAAATTAAAATGCGAAGAAAAATTTTTGCAATTGAAATATCTGTGATAGTTTTGGCACTTTGCAGTATTTATTTGATGTGGAGCAAGGCTATGATCAGACCAGATAAACCGATGGTGTCTGCCCTAGGGGGTATATATGATGATGAGTTTTTGTTGGAATTATCTACGACATGGGGAAATGAAATTTATTATACAATAGATGGAAGCATTCCTACATATGAATCTTTGAAGTATGAAAAACCGATTAAAATAAGAGATAGAAGTCAAGACGAAAATAACTATAGAAATATAAGAAATGTTGTTGAGAATTGGTTGGAATATGAACCTGATTCTACCCCTGTAGAAAAGGGGACAGTGATTAGGGCAATTTCTGTTAGTAAATGGGGAAACTCCAGTGATGTTGTAACGGAAACTTATTTTATAGGACGAAATGATTTGTATGATGTAGATTCTTATATTCTTTCGTTGGTAGCTGATCCAGAAGATATTTTTGGTGATAATGGAATCTATGTTACAGGGAAAGAGTATGATGAATGGTATTTGGCGGGAAAACCTAAAATAGAGGAGGAACCAATTCCGAATTATTTGAAAAAGATAGAGGTAGAAGGAAATTTAGAAATTTTTGAAAAAAAAGAGAGAATTTTAAATCAGTTAATAGGAATTAAGATAAGAGGAGCGAGTAGTCGGTGGGGATATTCAAAAAACTTTAGCTTATTTTCCAGAGAGGAATATAGTGGAAGTAAAGTTTTTGATACGGCGTTGTATGAAAATATAAAAACGCATTCTGTGATGTTAAAGCCACAGAGTATATATGTGATGGCCTCAGATGTTCTTTCTGATCGAAGTGTTTCTACGCAAAAAAGTAAAAAGGTTAAAGTGTTTTTGAATGGGGAGTTTTGGTATGATATTTATATGTTAGAGAGATATGATCAGGAATATTTTAAAGAGCATTATGACGTACAAGACACAGTACTTGTAGCAGATGGTGGGCATTATGAATGTAAAGAATATAAAACGCAAGAACAATATGAAGAAACGATAGAATGGATTAAAAATACAGATTTTGCTGAGGATGAGCAATGGGAGTTGTTGAAAGAGAAAATTGATATTCAAAGCTATATAGATTATATGGTATCTAATATATATCTTTGTAATACCGATTTTTCACAGCATAAAAACTATAGATATTGGTTTGCTGAGAGCGTAGGTGGGCCTTATGAGGATGGACGTATACGTTGGGCAATTTATGATTTGGACCTTACAGGAGAGGTAGAAATGAATACATTTTCGGAAGAGTTGCCATATGGAAATGGGGCGGTAAACAAAAACCCTTTCTACCAAGCATTTTATGTAAACGAAGAATACCGCAAACAGTTTGTGCTGTCTTTTATGGATATGGCAAATAATAACTTTTCGCCCGAAAATATGGAGCCTATTTTAAATAAATATGGTTTGGGCATTTCTTGGAACGATGATTTCTTTTTAAAGAGATTTGACTATATAACAGGCTATTTAGCAGATGAATTTCAACTGGCCGGGACATTAGAAACAGTAGATATATCCGTAAATGATATTGAAGGTGGCAGTATTACTGTAAATACATCTGTTATCAGTTTATCTGATGGAAATTGGAGTGGAAAGTATTATACAGATTATCCCGTTACGATAACAGCTAAAGCAGATGAAGGATATATTTTTGCAGGCTGGGAGGGGGATATTTCACAGACGGATGAAGTGATTGTAACATCAGTGGAGAATGGGGTGAAGCTGAAGGCAATATTTTATGAAAAATAGGGGGAATAGATGATTTTATCAGATGAAGGAAACTTGAGAGAAGAAAAAATATATCGTAATGAATTGAAATATGTATGTTCAGATGGGGAGCTGATGCAGATCAAGGAAAGAATCAAGCCATTGTGTAAGCTGGATCCTCATGTAGGAAAAGATGGAAGATACAAGATCCGAAGTATATACTTCGATGATAAAAAAAATAACTGCTTTTATGAAAATGAAAACGGAACAGATCCAAGAGAAAAGTTTCGGATCAGAATTTATGATGGGGATTTTTCAACTATTTTTTTGGAATGCAAGGGAAAAGAGAATGGCATGACATATAAAGAGCATTCTTTAATAACAGAAGAGATGTGCAGGAATATATTGAGGGGGAAGTTTCTGGCAGATGGAAAAAACGACAAATTACTTTCAAAATTTTTCCTTCAGTGTAGAGGAAGGGGATTACGTCCTAAGGTGATTGTCGCATATGAGAGAACACCATTTATCTATCCTGCTGGTAATGTTCGGATCACGTTGGACAGGAATATAGGTGGAAACATAAAAGTTAGTGATTTTTTTGAGGGGTATCTTCCGGCACGGCCTGTGATGCCGCAGGGAAAACATATACTGGAAGTAAAATATGATGGATTTTTGCCAGATTTTTTATATAGAATAATGAATTTGGGAGATCTAAGGCAGACAGCTTATTCAAAATATTATTACTGTAGAAAATTTACAATGTAAGGGAGAAAAAAATGAGTGTAAGAGATGTACTGAAGAATTCTTTTTTAAATCAGATCAATACGAATGTATCAACAATGAATGTTTTGATCGTTTTGCTTGCGACGGCAATTCTTGGAGTTTATTTATTTTTTGTATATCGTATGATTTGCAAAAAAGCATTTTATTCTAAGAGTTTTGCAATCTCGCTGGTCGTTATTGCACTGGTCACATCGATCATCATTGTAACAATACAGTCAAGTGTTGTAATCTCGCTGGGAATGGTTGGCGCATTGTCAATTGTTCGATTTAGAACAGCAATTAAGGAACCGATGGATCTGGCGTTTCTTTTTTGGGCGATTTCCATAGGAATTATATGTGGTGCCGGCTTGTATGAAATAGCCTTGGAAGGTTCCTTAGTTATTACGATTATTATGTTATTGCTCTACTTGATTCCCAATGTGCAGCCAGCTCTTCTTTTGTTAGTAAATTCAACAGATTTGAAAGTAGAAGAAGCGATAGAAGATGTTTTGAAAAAAGGGACACGTTACTATAAAGTAAAATCCAGAAATATGACATCAGTTGGAATAGATATGATAATAGAGCTGAAAACAAAAGATGAGGCAGATCTGATTCAAAAGATATCAGCGATTGAAAAAGTAGAAAGCGCAACATTGATGGCACATGATGGAGAGATTACATATTGAGATTACAAAAATGCAGATATATTGAAGAATAACATGTTCGGGAAATAATATAGTGAATATGGATGGACATGATAATAAAATGATTGTTTCAGGAGAGGATTGTGGGAAAAATTATCTATCAAGTGATTAATATAACTGCAGGATATGGGAAAAAAACTGTCTTGGAGAATCTGTCGCTGGAACTGGAGAAGGGAAGCTGTACGATTGTCATCGGAGCGAATGGCTGTGGAAAGTCAACGCTGTTTTCTGTTATGGCAGGTATCAAGAAGGTAAGAAGCGGGCAGCTCCTGATAGAAGGGAAAGTGGCGGGCGCAAAAGAGTTGCAGAGGTTAATCGGATATGTGCCTCAGGATAGTCCACTTTTTCCGGAACTTACGGTAAAGGATAATCTGCTTTTGTGGTATGGAGGAAAAAAGGTTTTACAGGAGGAACTGGAAGGCGGGATCATAGAGAAGCTTGGCTTGCAGGAGATGCTGAAAAAACGGGTTAATACTTTGTCCGGCGGTATGCTGAGAAGGGTATGCATCGGCTGTGCTATGGCGGGAAATCCGTCAGTTTTAATTATGGATGAGCCGGGAGCGGCACTTGACATAGAATGTAAAGAGATTTTGTATGGCTGCTTGAGGGCGTATCGAGAGGAAGGCGGAACGGTACTGATGTCATCTCATGAGAAGACAGACTGGGAAATGGGAGATGTGGTGTATTTGCTGAGGGAAGGAAAATTATACCGGAAGGAAGAGTTTTGGTAAAAAGTAATGAGCATGTGATAGCATAGATTGTAAAGTAGTTAAAAATGTATTTTATAGGGTTTGGTTGGAGGAAGGCTGATTGGTAGAAAACAGGAAAAAGCAAAAATTTATTGTTGGGATCTGTATTTTGGCGGGAGTATGCCTGATGGGAGCAGTGATTACGGTATTAGCAGTTTTGCAGAAAAGGAATCCTTTGTCAGCAGGTTTGGTAGGGCTGGCGGAGGAAGTGGTCACATGGGAAGAAGAGATGGGAGAAAGTTTCTGGACAGATGTGATTAATCAGATCGGAAATGGAAATATACAAGCGGAATATTCCTTTAACATTGGCGGGATTCCTGTATTGCAGAATGTGACCATAGGTTTGGATGGTGAGATCAGGCGGGATATGGAAGAGCAACTTTTTGAAAGCGATATCCGAGTGAGTGTGACGAATGCAGAAATTGCTAAAGCATCGATCTATCAAACAACAGATTCTCTTTTTGTGCAGATTCCTTCTATTTGGGATGGCAGTGTAGTTTTTGATACGGAAAACGTGAGCGGGCAGTGGGATGATTCTTTTGTCAGGGGACAGATTCAGCGATTGACAGAGCTGGAACTTGGTATCAATAAAAGAATAGACGCAAGGATGTTACGAGGCTTTTCGGTGGAGCCTTTTTCTGTTAATGCTTTTTTGAGGGAAAATGCGGAAGGGTTGAAAGTGTTATATGAGAATATGGAAGTGGTTAAAATCGAGAAGGCTAAAAAGGAAGGAATGTTGAGTGATAGCCAGGCCGAAAGTTTGGAAAGTTATATCATTTTGGATGCGCTGGGAAATCAGATAGAGGCGGTTTGTTATCTGGTTATTTTACCGGAAAAGGAACTGAGAAATGTTTTTTCAGGTGTGACAGGTGATATAAGGCTGGGGCTGTATCTGGATCGGAATAAGAGGATCGTAAGGATATCTACAATACCAGAAGAGGTTGTTGTGACGAATGGGGGAGAAATAGAGATAGGTGTGAACCTGGTGGGAGCGGTGTCGACGATAGACAGATTGGATATTACAGTTTCTGGGCTGATGGATGTAAATAAAACGGTTCTTGATTCTTTGGACGAGAATATTGGAAAAATAGAGACAGATTGTAATATTGTCATGGAGAAGGAAACCGATAAAAGGGGATTATATGATATAGAAGGGGAGATGGTTTTAACATATCAGGATCATATATGGGAACTTTCAGGGGAAGGAAACATACAGGGGGAGAAGAATGAGAGCGAAAAGCAGCTTTCTGTGGATGTAGAAAATCTAACATTAAGATCAGAAGGCGAAGTGGTAGGAAGATTCAGTGGAGATATTATATTGAGGCCGCTGGCGGATAGTATTGAACTGCCTTCAGGAAAAGAGTATCAGATTGAAAAAATGAATGAAACGGAAACTTTGTTTTTTCTTGCAGAGTGCGTGGAGAATGTATATAAAAATTATGCCGGGTATCTGAAAATGATACAGTAAAAACGCCGGAGCCGGATAACAAAAGAGCATCAGGAGAAAGAGTCTTACGAAAAGGAAAGGGGCAGTATGAGAGAATATATTAAACTGGAAAGCAAACGTCTTTTTCATACCCTGCCTGAACTTTTTTTAGCTTTATGTAGTGTATTGCTTCTTGGTTTATTTATAATACTTTTGGCAGGGAGATTTTTACCAGAGACACTGGAAGTAAGGCCCTTTCGGATCGGACTGTGTGTGGAAGGCAATGATATGATGTCGGATTACGTCAGAGAATATGTGCAACAGATGGAAAGTACCGAAAATCTGATGGAGTTCTGCGAGATGCCCGGCCGGGAAATAGAGGAGTTACTGCAAGAAGGGAAGCTGACGGCGGGCATTATCATTTCGGAGAGGACAGCAGAATCCATTATGGACGGAAGCAATATTCCGATCCGAGTACTGATCGGAGCAGGAGCAGATACAACAGAGCGATATCTGCAGACAGAACTGTTGTCAACCCTGACAGAATGCGGGGCAGTGCTGATCGATGTGCCTCAAGCGGAGACATTGCTTTTATACGAGATGCAGGTGGAAAATCCGACGGAATTGGGAATGACGCTTGACCTGTTTCATTTTGGCCTGGTACTTGATCGGGAAAACTGGTTTGAGAAAGAGAGTATCAGCGCTTTTGGAAGTATTGATATGAAAACATATTATATGGCATCCAGCTTAACGCTGCTGTTTCTGCTCTGGGGATTGGGAAGCGGAAGCTTTTTCCGGGAACAGGAGAAAAACCTGCCACTTCTTTTGGAAGGGCTGGGGATTCCTTTGTATGCACAGCAGGGTATAAGGCAGATGCTGTTTTTTCTATTATATCTGTTACCAACTTTGGTACTGTTTTGCGGATGGGAAGTAGGGAAAGAGGCGGAACTGGTACTGGCTGGCAGAACAGGTGTGTTTGGAATAGTAGTGCGGGTATTACCCTGTATAGTTATGTTGGCGATGCAGTGCAGCTTTTTCTTTCAGCTTGCGCCGACTACAAGCAGTGGCATTATATTAAATGGTATCTGGGGATTAGTTGGATTTTTTGGAGCAGGTGGGATCTTACCAGCTATTTTTCTGCCGGGAGATGTCACGGGAATGTGTAGCGTTCTTCCTGCTGGGATATGTATGGAATTATTCCAGCAGATCATAACTGGAAAAAGAGGAGAAGGGGAGCTAAACCTTCAATATAGTATTTTGTGGAGTATTTTCTTCTGTGTGGGAGGGCAGCTTATTTTTTGTGGGAAACAGTGGAGTAAGAGGAAAAAATGAAGCGAATCGGAATCTGCCTCTGGATGGTGATAAAAAGGATGGGAAAGCATCCTGTATACTGGATTTTACTGTTGCTGTTTCCGATAGCAGTATTTGCTGTGCCGAGATTTAACGGGGCGGCGGATGAAAAGCAGATTCTGGTCGGGTACGTGATGGAAGAGGCGAAGGATCAGTGGGCAGGGACAGGAGAGGGCCGGGAAAGGGTATACACATGTCAGATAATGAATGGGATAGAGTATAAGTTATCGGAGGGAACAGAAGACAAAAAAGGGCTGTTCCAATATATAAAGTATACTGAACGAGATGATCTTAAAAAGGATATACTGACTGGAGAATTATCCGGTGGCATTGTTTTTGATGAAGATTTTATAGAGAAACTCATGAAACAGGACTATTGGCATTGCATTACTCTGTATCTGCCAGAAGGTATGAATGTCGGAGGCATGATACAGGAAGATGTTTTTGCAAAGGTTTATCAGGCTTATTCAGCAGTCTGCTATACAGAGCTGCTGGAACAGCACGGATATCATATAGAATCTGAGGAGGTACTTCAGAAGTTTTCTGAATATCAGAAAGAAGGTAAAGTCTTTGCAGTAGATTATGAAGTTTATGGGAAAAACAGTGAAGTGCTTCAGAATACAACAGGAGGAGAGAACGTTAATTCTTCGATACTGTCTCTCAGAGGAATTCTCGCATTTCTGACACTGCTGTCAGCCTGCCTCGGAGCATTGGATGGAAGCCATGACAGAAAAGGAAATATTGGAAAGGGAATGCACGGACAGCGGAATCTTGGAGTTATAACAGTGGGAGCCCCTATCTTAATTGCAACGCTGTTTCTGATATCAGGCATGATATTTGAGAATTTACACATAACAGAAGTGTCATATATGGAAATAAAAAACTTGTCAACTGGATTATGGGCTTTCGTGGAATTGAGCAGTGCCATGTTATATGGATTTATCCTATGGTTTCTGGCAATACTTTTCAGCAGACTGCTGCCTGAAAAATTGCTGGAAGGTTTAATGCCCTGTTTTTTACTGATGGTTCTGATATGCTGCCCGATTTTCTTAAATCTTGGAGAGAATATACCACTTATCAGTTATTTGACAAAACTCTTCCCTGTCAGTTGGTATCTGGAGTTTTGGGGATAGATCAAAGATCAAATGAAGCGTACAGTTATCATCACAAACGTAATCAGAGGCAGCCTATCCTGTGAAGACTGCCTCTGACGAACTTTTATTAATAGCCCTATTTATTTATATTCCATAGCTTTTTCGCTTCCATTCAGAACTCTAAGTCCGCCCTGTACCAGAGCGAGTAGTTCATCTTCGCCGGGATAAACAGTAACCGGAGCGAGGAATCCGCAACGTTCCTTCAACCCTGCAACAACGTCCTTGTCATAAGCGATTCCACCGGTGATAATGATCTGGTCAATCTTACCGGAAAGCACGCATGCCATGGAACCGATATCCTTTGCAACCTGGAAGATAAATGCTCTTCTGAACAGATCTGCTTCTTTATTGCCGTCCTGCACCATCTTCTCCACTTCACGCATATCATTTGTGCCAAGCAGAGCATTAAAGCCGCCTGCGCCGACAATCTTCTTATAAACTTCTTTTTCCGTATATTTGCCAGAGAAGCACATTTTGATCAGGGAACCGGAAGGTACGCTGCCTGCCCGTTCAGGAGAGAATGCGCCGTCGCCGTCCAGAGCATTAAATACATCGATAACCTTACCCTGTTTATGTGCACCGACAGAAACGCCGCCGCCCATATGAACAACGATCAGGTTCAGAGATTCATAATCTTTACCGGCTTCCGCAGCATAGCGCTTTGCCACTGCCTTCTGGTTCAGCGCATGGAAGATGCTGATCCTGGGAAGTTCCGGCACACCGGAGATCCTTGCTTCATCACAGAGCTCATCTACAACTACGGGATCTACGATAAAGCTGGGCTTGCCGATGGAATCTGCAATTTCCTTTGCCAGAATGCCGCCGAGGTTGGAAGCGTGCTGGCCGGAAACACCGACTTCCAGATCGCGTACCAGCGCATCATTCACTGCGTAAGTGCCGCCGGGGATCGGTTTTAACATACCGCCTCTGCCCACGACCATATCCAGAGAATTCACATCGAAATCTTTGGATTTCAGGAAATCGAGAATGATATCCCGACGGAAATCCTTCTGGGCGATAATGGAATCATAGCGCGCGATCTCCTCTGTGGAGTGGCGCAGTGTTTCATCAAATAATAAGGTCTCATCCTCAAAAATACCGATCTTGGTCGAGGTGGAACCGGGATTGATCACTAAGGTTTTAACAGACATGATTGTTCTCCTTTATTTATTCAGTGTTTCTGCAGCGAGTGCAGCAAGTGCGATGGAATTTACCTTCACTTCGCAGGTGTCGGAGCGGGAGGTCAGGATGACCGGTGCTTTTGTACCTGTCAGGATATTACCGTTCTTTACGTCCACCATATGTACGATGGCTTTATATACAAGGTTTCCGGCATGGATGTCAGGGAATAACAGGATATCTGCATCGCCGGCTACTTTTCTGTCAAGAGCACCCTTTTCTTCAGCCGCTTCCCTGTACAATGCGATATCCAGAGACAAGGGACCGTCTACGATACAGCCTGTTATCTTGCCTTCCTCATTCATCTTTGTCAGTTCAGCAGCTTCCACTGTAACCGGCATTTTCGGATTGACAACTTCCACAGCGGCAAGAGGAGCGACTTTCGGCATTTCCACGCCACAGGCATTGGCAATTTCCACAGTGTAGTTGATGATATTTACTTTATCTTCCAGATTGGGGTAGGGCATGAAAGCCACATCTGTCAAAAACAGAAGACGGTCGATACCAGGCACCTCGAACACGCAGACATGGGACAGGGGTTTTCCAGTACGAAGTCCTACTTCCTTATCCAGCACGCTCTTTAAGAAGGTCTTTGTGTCCAGGAGGCCTTTCATGTACATATCAGCCTTGCCTTCATGTACAAGCTGTACGGCTTTCAGGGAAGCGGCTACCGTATCTTCTTCGTTGATCACGGTATATTCGCTCATATCCATACCTAGTTCTGCGGCGATCTCATTGATCTTTGCCTCATCACCGACTAGAATAGCGTCGGCAATACCCCGTTCCTTTGCGGCTTTTACGGCTTCCAGAACAGCCTTATCCTGAGCAACTGCTACAGAAAGGGTTTTCTTTTTGCATGCAGAAACCCGGGAGAGTAAATCAGAAAAATTCTTGCTCATTTTCTTTGCTCCTTTATCTTCATTTTGCGTATAAAAATTTCTGATAAAATAGTATCACTTAGGCGTGGAAAAATCAAGGTTTGTCATGTGAATAGAGAAAATAAAGTTTTTATTGACAGAAGTCTGGGGGGGTATATACTAAACAAAAGGTCGAAGGTTTTAGATATTGGAGCAGTGAGATTAGGAGGGGGAAAATGAGGACTTACGAGAAACCTTATATGCTGTCGATAGAAGATTTGATGGAAGGGATATATGCAGCAAGCGGAGACGCGGCATCTTCTGGGGGACCTGAGTGTGATAGTATATATATGAATGGGGTATGGCAGGGACAAGATCATTCTGCTTGGAACGGCGCAGAACGTGGCTATAAACAGCAGTTTGGATGTCTGGGATGTCCGGCTAATACAGATACTGGATGTGGATTGAGATCACATTATGTGGAATCAGGTGAAGCGGATAGTTATGATGTTGATAAGGGAAATAGGAAACCTGAATGGGAGAGAAGGGGATATGGTCCTGATGATAAAGTTACTGACTGGAATATGTAAGTAGAAAGTCATGAGCATGAATTTTGTAAATAGAAGGAGAGGTTGTGTAAATACATGGCCTCTTTTTCTTTAGTACGATGCAAATATAATTTTACCGATGCGTGGAATTAGTCTTAAAGTAAAATTATAGTTGGCAAAAATAAAAGGAAGAGGCCGAAACCCCTTC
>CANSLJ010000029.1 GCA_947647735.1 uncultured bacterium
CAGCGTAAGGCGTAAGAAAAAATCCGAAGCAGCAAGAAAACGGAAATACAACTAATCAAAACATTAAACTGTCGCAGATGATATCTTCATTTGCGACAGTTTTTTATCACTTTCAATCTTCTGCTCTTCCTGGCTTGTCTCAGCCATCTGCTGTTCTCTGATCTCCTGTCTCTTCCCAAACTTCTATCGCTTCCTTGTTTCCTCTCATTCTCCCGCCGCTTCCTGCTCCCCTGACTCCTCCAGTTTCCGGAATATACTTCTCAAAAGAAAGGAATTCAACCACGCTACCAGCGCCACACCCGCAAAAAGCCACACCGTAAATCCGATCACAAGCGTCTGTACCGTCAAAAATGTCGCCAATACCGGAGCGATCGTAATAATAATGATCAATACCGTATACGGCAGTTTTGCAAACACCAGAATTAAAGCATTCTTCAATGTATTTTTTACCGTATTCTCAAATCTTGCCTGAAGCGCAAAGGCGTATACCGACGCTGCAACGATCAGTGCCCCCATAAACAGAAATAATATCTGCAACGCTGCAGCCGCCTTGTCCGGCATCAGTTTAAGCGACATAAAATCTACGATAAATACGATTCCCATCACAAGAAAAACAAGCCACATTACCGTGCTCTGTTTAAAATTCTCCTTAAACGCCTTCAAAAATCCCTTTGCGATATAACCTTCCTCATTTTTTACCAACTTCAGCATCACTGTATAAAGCGCCGTGGTGGAGGCTCCTATGGTGATAACCGGTATGGAGCATATCACCCACAGCACGTTCAACACAATAAAATCCGCAAGCCTGCCGATTCCCCTCATGATCGGATTATCAAACCAATTAAAACTCATACTTATCTTCTGCCTTTCCATTACAATATACAGGCGATGCGCCTGACAACCCGTCAGGATATTATCTTCCTGTTATTTATCAATACTCTATTCTATCACACTTCCTCTATAAAAGAAAAGCCTCCTTTCCAAATTCAGAAAAGAGGCTCCTTTCATTTCATACATTTCTATCTCATGCTGCCCGCACCGCCCATCAGCAAAGTCATTTCCTCAATACGCTCCACCGGGAACGGCGGCCTCGCCAGAGGCTTCATCGCGATCGACATCAGCTTCATCGGATTATCATCTGCCGCAATCCTGTTTGCTGAAATCTTCCCGCACTGCCTGCACCTGTGGACTACCGCCCACTCGCCGTTTTTCTTTACCCACACTGCGATCGGCTCCATATGTCCGCCGCAGTCTGATGACCGATCCCCCGGACTATCGTCCACGTGAAGACTTGTCAGACAATTGGGACAGTGATTTCTGTGATCGCTCCCCGCCCCTGCCGGGACAACTTCACGCCCGCACGCCTTACAGATAAAAGTTTCGTTACATGCATGATTTTTATAATAATTCTTTTCAAATGTCTTTCTCTTGTTCTCTCTGTTCATTTTACCCTCCTTTAACTGTTTCTACGTTATTTCAGAGGGTTTGGAATCTCTGATGATCCGCTGTATGCTTTTTTCGGAAAGATAATATTTCTCTGCCAGCATATGCACACTGCCGCCACGGTGATATTCTCCGCATATCCGTGCATTCCGCTCTTTCAGATACTCCTTCATTCCGCTGACAGAACCCCATGTACTGCGCTCAGCATTCTTTTTCGGAACATAAAGCATCCCGCCGTCAACAAACTCCTGCACCAGAGTGAGAACTTCAGATGGTAAGACATCTTCCGCTCTGATATAGCCCATGATCGCCCTCCTGTAATGATCGTTGTCAAGAAAGCGGCGGCTATTATAATTCGATCCGGATTACATAGCCATCGCTATATGAAATACGGACTCCTTCCTAGTCATAAATTTCTCTCCTATCTTTTCATATTTGCAGATTTCTGCATCTGCATTTTATTCTAGCAGGATGCAGAATCACTGGCAACCTTAAAAATGATTTTAACTGTTTTTGTTCTGGACTTAAGTTATAATATTTACTACATTATTCTTAATTTCATTGGCTTTCTCCATAAGCAACACCCTTGTCTTTACATCAGACATTTTAATAATCAGTATAGGCTTATCAGTGTTAATCAAGTACCATTAGAAACATACTTATAATTCAATGCCTCCAGCACAGCATCAACAATATCAATACCAAATTCTTTTTTAGAAACATTTACCAACCTCAACATTTTCTTATTTTTTCTCAATGATTTCCATAACAGTTTCTTATCTCTGTCATCCAGATCAATTTTATATAAAAAGTTAGCCAGCGATACTATCAATATCTTATGCTTTTTACAGATTTCAGAGTCTGCCTTTTTATCCCTCCACAAAACAAAACGATCAAAATCCTCTTCAACATATTTTGGTTTCAATCCTTTTATCGGATTAATCAAAAGCTGTGTAGATGATAGCATCAAGTTCACATATATTCCTAATGTATACTGATGTTCTTCCGTCATCTTCTTGTAATCAAACCCATATGACTGAATTTTATCTATAGCATCTTCCAGTTTTCCACTTTCGTCAATAATACGCTCTATACGCTCATTCAGCTCCACAATAGCCAAACTATAGGACTTAACATCTCTTTCACTAATTGCTGTGAAAACATCCTCTATATGCTTCTGGTCACCTTTAGTTTTCCAGAATAAAATACCGCTCGTGACTAAAGCGACTCCGGCTATAGTCCATCCTCCGGGTCCTGCCAAAGCCAAAAATGCTTCTCCTGCTACCATTCCGCCGCCACCAGCCACAAGAGCACCACCACCGAGCCATGCCAACGCAGCATTCGTTGCTGCTGCACCACTCAAAGTAGAAATAGCTGTTCCAGTAGAGGCTACTCCGAAAGTTGTTGCGACCCCCATTGCAACAGTCGGTCCCATAGTAACAACTGCTACTCCAACTCCAACCCCTGCCACTCCTGCTCCAGCATCCTTTACCACCGCATCCTTATAATCCTTTTCGATTTTCTCTGCCTGCTGTCTCCAGCTCAATCTTATCTGCTTCAATTTTTCATATTGAAGTTTCTTCTCAGTAGGAACATTCCGTATCTTGTCAAAAATCCCCTGGATGGAAGTCAGTGCCTCGTACAGATTCCTAGTATGTACTCCTAGCACTTCTATTCTTTCATTTGTTTTATTTATAGTCTCTTGTGCTTTTTCCTGCGCCAATTGGAGTTTACTTTTTTTCCTCATCAAACGTTTCCTCCTATAAAATAAGAATCTATATCAGCTTTAGTTCTTAATATCTTATCCTCAGGAACGCTTCGTTTTTCAGCTAATATAATCGTTTTTTCAAACGCCTGTTTATACAGTTCGCTATTCTTTAAGTCATTCACAAATGTCAACAAATCTCTATCATCATATATTTCAGATATAATCTTCAAGCCATCAATATACTCATTTAAGGCTATCTTTTCACGCATCAGGAAATATGCTTCTTCTTTCGCCTTATTCTTCTTATTTCCCTTCTTAACCTCGCCGTAAAGGGAAATGGCAAATCTTCCGACACCTATTATGTTCAATCTCATAAAAAACTCTGCAATATTAAAGCAGCTTCCACCAGCAATAAACCCTCGTGCAACGGCATCGCCGGCATCTATCAGACAAAATGTACCATGTGCTACAATCAGCATTCTCTTTACTGTCGCATCAGAAAACGGCTCACATGTTTTCCATAAGAGATCAAATGAACGATCTTCCTTATTTACATTAGAAAAGTATTGCAACAATCGGCGAATAGAATAAATTGTCCTTACCAGTAATTCATTGATGATTACAGGTATGGCTTGTGCCGTCTGAAATCTTGTGTCATAACTTTCTTTATATATCCGCAGAGCCAAGTCATTGATTCCTTTATCAAACTCTGACACTGAAATATTCAGTTTTCTTTTAATTGCGATAACATCATTAGTCCAACTCCATAAGGGTGAAGGGATTCCCATCCCTCGACCTTTGCTGCTTGAAGATCCTGACATATCTGATACCAGATGTCCAAGCCAATTCACAAATCCACAAAACAACTTACTCAGTGTACTACTACCACGAAGGTCAAAATTACTATCTGCCTCTTGAAGAGATATCATTTTTTCCTCAGAAACAAAGTGGGATGTATTATTAAACTGATCCAATATGGAAAAGAACAGTCCAAGTAAAGTCGGATTATGCCCAAGTGACTTGAAATGATGGCTCCTTGGATTAAGGTCAAAAATCCCACTTGCAGCGTCACCTGCTCCACGCTGGTCATAAGGTATCTTAAATTTCTTTTCAAGGTACTTAACTGCTGATGAGAAACATGGATTATCTTTCCCATCCCAGCCACACAACTTAGCAAAATCCATTGTGCGGTTTTCAAACCACTTATCAGTAATTTCCCCTACAGGAGATTCTCTTGGCTTTCCAACAAGAAAAATATCAATCACACCACAAATAGCACCACTCGTTGCCGCCAAAATATAATCTATCTTATCACACTCAGGCGTGAGTCTTTTAACCGTTTCAATGCTTTCGGCGATATGTTCTTCAACATCTTTCAATTCTAAGTCTGCTGCGGACATTGCTGACTCGATATTAGACACAAAATCAAACCCAGCCACTGCAACTCCAAATTCTGCCACTATTCTTTTATCATTTATACAATCATCCAATGTATCCACTCTTCTCCAATCTAAATACAATTTTTACTCTGGTAATAAAACTCCCTTTCCTAAATATTTGCTCTATGACCAAATCGTCCTTTCCAACCTCATCTGTTACAAACCCACATTTATTTCATTATAACCTCCTTTTATTTTGTTGGCTATTTCATTCAAAAAGGAAAAAATTATATACTGCCTTACAACATTACGCCTTTATTTCTATTTTTTTATATTCCATTCTATAATACTCTATCTACAAAAAAGAAAAAATTCCATCCATAAAATTACGGCCGTCCTAAAGCAATACTTTAGAACAGCCGTACACCATCCATCTCTATTTTATCTGCCCGTCCAGCACCTTCGCCGCCTTCACGATCGCCGCTGGGATGCCGTCTGGATTCTTGCCGCCGGCCTGCGCCATATTTGGACGTCCGCCGCCGCCTCCGCCGACAAGCCCCGCGATGCCCTTGATCAGATTTCCGGCATGAGCGCCTTTCTTTAATGCTTCATCCGTTGCCATCGCCACAAGGTTGACTTTACCGTCCTTGGAAGATGCAAGCACTACAACGCCCTCTCCCAGCTTCTCCTTCAGCTGGTCGCCCAGATCGCGCAGCCCGTTCATATCCACATCCGCCACGCTGACTGCCAGAAGTTTCACACCCTTCACTTCCGTCACATTATCCATGACATCGCCCAGCGCTTCCTTCGCCGCCTTGCTCTTCAAAGACTCGTTTTCACTCTGCAGCGCCTTCATATCTGCCATCACATGCTGGCACTTCTCCACGATGCCCGCAGGCGTAGTCTTCAATACCTTTGCCGCCTGATTCAGACGCTCTTCTATCTCCGCATAGTAAGCAAGCACGTTGCTTCCGGTAAGCGCCTCGATCCTGCGGACGCCCGCCGCCACGCCGTTCTCGGAAACGATCTTAAAGGCGAAGATCACACCGGTATCTTTTACATGGGTACCGCCGCAGAATTCCTTGGACTCTCCCATCTCCACAACCCGGACTGTCTCGCCGTATTTTTCTCCAAACAGTGCCATCGCGCCGGTCTTCTTCGCCTCTTCCACTGTCATAACCTTTGTCACAACCGGAAGATTTGCCCCGATCTGTGCATTGACAAGGACCTCCACCTTCGCGATCTCCTCCGCTGTCATGGCAGAAAAATGACTGAAGTCAAAACGCAGCCTGTCGGGATCATTATAGGAACCTGCCTGCTCGACATGCTCGCCCAGCACTTCCCTCAGTGCTTTCTGCAATAGATGGGTTGCGCTGTGGTTCTTACAGGTGCTCATCCGGCGCGCCTCGTCTACATGGAGCACTGCCTGATCGCCTGTTTTCAGCATGCCTTTTGTCACCCTGCCGATATGCCCTACCTTGCCGCCTAACAGTTTTACGGTATCTTCTACTTTAAATTCTCCTTCCGCAGTGGTGATCACGCCGTGATCCCCCGCCTGACCGCCCATGGTGGCATAGAAGGGCGTCTCCTTCACAAAGATCGTACCCACTTCGCCGTCCGTCAGGGCGTCCGCGATCTCTGTCTCCGTTGTCATCACCGTAATCTCGGAATCGTAAACCAGATTGTCATATCCCACAAACTCTGTTGTGATGGAAGGATCGATGGACTCATACACCGTAGCGTCAGCGCCCATATAGTTTGTCACTTTGCGGGCTGCTCTTGCTTTCTCCTTCTGCTCCTTCATACAGCTCTGGAAACCCTCTTCATCCACCGTAAAGCCTTTCTCCTCCAGAATCTCCTTTGTCAGATCCAGCGGGAAGCCAAAGGTATCATAAAGCCGGAACGCCTCCTCCCCGGCAAGCTCTTTTTTCTCTTCTTTCTGCAGCGCATCCATCATCTCGTTTAAAATTGTCAGACCCTGATCGATGGTGCTGTTAAATTTATTCTCTTCCTGTGTCAGAACATTCAGGATAAATGCCTTCTTCTCCTCCAGCTCCGGATAACCGTCCTTGGAACCTGCGATCACCGCCTCGGAAAGCCCCGCAAGGAAGGTTCCCTGAACGCCCAGCTTCCTGCCCTGACGCGCAGCACGCCTGATGATCCGGCGCAGCACATAGCCTCTGCCCTCGTTGGACGGCATGATACCGTCGGAGATCATAAAGGTAGCAGAACGGATATGATCCGTGATGATCCTGATGGAGACGTCCGTATCCTCATTCTCATGATAGGAAACACCGGCGATCTCACAGACTTTGTTGCGGAGCGCCTGGATCGTATCCACATCAAAAATGGAATCCACATCCTGCACCACCACTGCAAGACGCTCAAGGCCCATGCCGGTATCAATATTTTTCTGTTCCAGCTCAGAATAGTGTCCTTTTCCGTCGTTATCAAACTGAGTAAACACATCATTCCAGACTTCCATATAACGGTCGCAGTCGCAGCCTACCGTACAGCCGGGCTTGCCGCAGCCGTATTTCTCGCCTCTGTCATAATATACCTCGGAACAGGGACCGCAGGGGCCTGAACCGTGCTCCCAGAAATTATCCGCCTTGCCAAACCGGAAGATCCTCTCCGGCGCAATGCCGATCTCCTTATTCCAGATCTCAAAAGCCTCCTCGTCCTCCTCATAGATGGACGGATACAGCCTGTCCGCCGGAAGCCCTACCACCTCCGTCAAAAACTCCCAGGTCCATGTGATGGCTTCCCTCTTAAAATAATCCCCGAAGGAAAAGTTTCCCAGCATCTCAAAGAAAGTGCCGTGGCGCGCCGTCTTGCCCACATTCTCCAGATCCCCGGTACGGATGCACTTCTGACAGGTCGTCACGCGTCTCCTCGGCGGGATCTCCTGCCCGGTAAAGTAAGGCTTTAACGGTGCCATACCGGAGTTGATCAGCAGAAGACTGTTGTCATTGTGGGGCACCAGAGAAAAGCTTTTCATCTTCAGGTGTTCCTTGCTCTCAAAAAAATCCAAAAACATTTTACGCAGTTCATTTACGCCGTATGCTTTCATATTGACCCCCTTAAAACTCAAATTTATCCGCAAAGTACGCACCCAGTTCATCGATTGCAACACGCTCCTGCTCCATGGAGTCACGGAAACGTACTGTCACCTTGCCGTCTGTCTCGGAATCAAAATCATAGGTCACACAGAACGGCGTGCCGATCTCATCCTGTCTGCGGTATCTCTTACCGATATTTCCTCTGTCATCAAACTCACAATTATATTTCTTGCTCAGGCTCGCATAGATCTTCTCCGCACCCTCGTTCAACTTCTTGGACAGCGGCAGCACACCGATCTTCACCGGTGCAAGAGCCGGATGGAAACGCAGAACAGTTCTCATATCACCGCCCTCCAGCTCCTCCTCGTCATAAGCCGCACAGAGGAATGCCAGAACCACACGGTCAGCGCCGAGGGACGGCTCGATAACATAGGGCACATATTTCTCGCCCTTGCTGTCATCAAAATAGCTCATATCCTCACCGGATACCTTCTGATGCTGTGTCAGGTCATAGTCTGTTCTGTCTGCGATGCCCCACAGTTCGCCCCAGCCGAAGGGGAATAAGAACTCGATGTCCGTAGTGCCCTTGGAATAGAAGCAGAGCTCCTCCTGGGCATGATCGCGGAGCCTCATCTCCTCCTCCTTCATGCCGAGAGACAGAAGCCAGTCACGGCAGAACCCTCTCCAGTACTGGAACCATTCCATATCTGTGCCGGGCTCACAGAAAAACTCCAACTCCATCTGTTCAAATTCTCTTGTACGGAACGTAAAGTTACCCGGTGTGATCTCGTTTCGGAAGGACTTACCGATCTGGCCGATGCCGAAGGGCAGTTTTTTCCGGGAAGTTCTCTGTACATTTTTAAAGTTTACAAAAATACCCTGCGCTGTCTCGGGACGTAAGTAAACCGTGTTCTTCGCATCCTCGGTAACACCCTGGAATGTCTTGAACATCAGGTTAAACTGACGGATATCCGTGAAATTATGTTTGCCGCAGGACGGACAGGGTACATTGTGCTCCTCCACAAAATTCTTCATCTCTTCCTGAGAATAAGCGTCAATGGGTTTTTCCAGTTCAATGCCGTTTTCCTGCGCGTAATCCTCGATCAGCTTATCCGCACGGAAACGCTCCTTACATTCTTTACAGTCCATCAGAGGATCTGAGAAACCGCCCAGATGCCCGGAGGCAACCCATGTCTGGGGATTCATCAGGATAGCGCAGTCCACACCCACATTATAGGGATTTTCCGTGATGAACTTCTGCCACCATGCTTTTTTCACGTTATTTTTCAGTTCCACGCCCAGATTGCCGTAGTCCCATGTGTTGGCAAGCCCCCCATAAATTTCGGAAC
The DNA here is from genome assembly GCA_947647735.1 of uncultured bacterium. GTDB lineage: Bacteria > Bacillota > Clostridia > Lachnospirales > Lachnospiraceae > 1XD8-76. Next base: position 8,942 of record CANSLJ010000029.1, read on the forward strand.
CGGGATATACAAACCCTCTTGCCTTGGCAAGCGCCACGATCTTTTCCATTGTTTTTTCCATAACTATCTCCTCTCTTTTCTTTACCCTTCCAGTAAAATATACGCCAGTTTATCTGTTTCTGAAATCTCCAAAAGACTTTTTCCCGCCACTGTCACATTATCGGAAATATAAAGCGGCTTCTCCTGTGTGCTGATCTGTACCGGAGCACCCAGATTCATCTCGTTATCATAAATGATGATCTTATTTTTCCCTAGGGACAGAAGATCATTTTTCCCCTGCAGTCCCTCTCCGTCTTCCGCGCTTGAGAGACTGATCTCCAGATCATATCCCTGCATATAGGCATCCTCCACGGTCCCGTAGAAAAACGGAGCCCGCAGAGCCGGATCCACTGCCACAACATCCATATTCATAAATCCGTCAAACGCAGCGGCATCCGGATAAGTCATCACAACCTTCACCACACCGTCATCCGCTTCCACGCTGCTCACCGTGACACCGTCTCCACCGGCGTTACTGTTATTATACTCCGCAGCCTTTTCTATCATCATGCTCTGCAGTGTATCCACCGATTCCTCCCCGAAATCCTCTATCATCGTATGCTCGATCGTACCGTCCTTCTGAATCGCGATCGTCGTCATTTCCACAGTTGCCTTTCCGCAGCCGCCGAGCAGAAAAGCCACGAGCAAAAGAAGCGGTATCCCTTTCCATTTTTCCATAATTTTTCTCCATTTCCTGCTTTTTAGGGCATAACATATTTATTATAATCGACCATACTTTATTTTTCAACATGAAAATTCCCGAGTTTTGAACCCGAACACCCAAACTCAGGAACCGCTGTATTTTTATTCATTGTCTGACGCAAACCTTGTATTCTCTTTACTCCCTGCCTCCGGCAAAAACAACCGCGTCCCCGGCAGGATCAGATCCTCATCCCTGCCGATCACATCCCAGTTCACACGATAGAGCATCCCATACCATGCGCTGTCCCCGTAAAACCGCCGCGCAATATTCCAGAGACAATCTCCTTCCTTCACCACATACTTGTGGTCATCCACCGTATCCTCCACATCCTCCGGCATCAGATACGCCTCCTGTCCCATATCTATGACCTCACCGTAGCGAAGTTCCCGCTCCACTTTTCCCTCCGCATCCACCTTTTTCAGCGCCGGATTGTTCCATACCGACTGAAAATATATAATGCTTCCATCCTCACATTCAAGCTCCCATTTCTCCCTGACGCGATAGGTATACACACCGACCTTTTCCGCCGCCGCGTCATATTCATAGCAGAAAACCTGTATGTCATCCTCCGTGGTGACCACACTCAAAATACACTTTCCCTGTTCATCATACTGATACAGCCGGTGTTCCCAGCTCCCCACCTCGTTCGTTCCCCAGTAATTGTAACATACCAGCTCCTCCGTAAGCCTGTCCTCGTCATACGCCGCCTGATAGCCGCGGTTGTAAAAAAGCTCCTCGCTGTAGCCGAACTGATCCGAGCCCACATCCCTGCTGTAATCAAGACGCGAAAGAAGTCTGCCATCCTCCCCGAACTGATAATAGCAGACATCAAACATATACCGGTAAGGCACATAAAACCCCTGATCGCACAGACTGCTGTTCGCCTTATAATAAATATGCCTGCAGGTATGGTTCACATCATCCCATTCAAAAACCTGTTCCTCACAATAGCTGGATTCCCCCAGTATGCCCGCCGTATACCCCAGCATATAGCGCATACGGTTCTTTTCATCGAAAACGGCATGGTCAAACTCTGCCATCTCCTCCTCGCTGTAGGGCTCCGCGATCCATGTATACTGATCGCACAGATAATTTACCGCCGGAGCTTCTTTGCTGTCATATGTATATTTTTTATACTCCACAAATTCCAGCCTGTCATCTTCCACATAAGGTCCCGACGACTCCGCTTCCCTCTCCGCTTTGGAACCCTCTTTCCACGCCGCTTCGCTTATCGCTCCACGCATGACACTGCCAAAAAACAGCAAAGAGAGCCCCAAAACAAAGAATACGATACGGTTCCATACGTTCTTTCTCATTTTGTGCTCTCCCTGTTTTCCATAAAAAATCTGTGACTGCTCTTTTTTCTCACAGTTTTCAGGCTGACCTGTTCTGCAGGCTAAAACAAATCCTGTCCTGCAGGCTATATATTATCACATTTATTTTTTATATTTATCTTTCCTATACATCCATCTCACGATACAGCCAGCGATACCCGTATCCCTCGATCTCGCCGATCCCGCCGGAGAGTTTCTTTCCTGTCACCAGATCCACAAACCCCTTCCTGTCTCCAAGAATACTCTCATCCACTGCCGCCGGTGCATCACTGAAATTATAATACGCCGCCATCTTCTTTCCGTCAAGTACCCTGCAGATACCGAGCACATGGCTGCTGCCGGCATCAAAAGTATGTGTCTGTGCCTCCATGCTGAAGATCTCATGCTTCGCCCGGATCGTCTCCAGTTTTCTCAGCTCCCTGAAGATCCTCTGAGGCACTTTCTCCTTCACGATCTCCCACGGGAAACTGCCCCGGTGAAGATAACGGCTGTCCGCCTGCTTATATGGATCCTCTTTATAAGAATAATCGTTTAACTGACCGATCTCATCCCCGCTGTAGAGCATCGGGATCCCGCTCTGGGACAACAGATAGGCATGCAGCATCAAAATACATTTTACCGCCCTCTCCTTCTTCGCCTCATCCTTCTCATAGAGCGCTGCCTCCAGGCCGCTCAGGGAAGCCGTGGTGCCACAGAGCCTTGCATCCCCGAGCCTCGGATCATCATTGTAGAGCTCTCCCCTGGCATCGCTGCCCGTCCACTTTCCGGTCAGATAATCATTCAGATATTTTTTGTGCGCCACCTCGTCCGTGCCGAAGTTGTTCTTCAACCAGTCGTAATCCAATCCCCAGCCGATATCATCATGGCACCGCAAATAATTTAAAAATACATACTCTTTCGGCAGCGCAAATACCTGATCAAGCTGCCGCTTTAACAACGCCGTATCTTTCGTTGCCACCGTATGCCAAGTGCTCGCCATGGTCGTCACATTGTATAACATATGGCACTCCGGCTTCTCCACACTGCCAAAGTACGGCACCACCTTCGCCGGCTCCATCACCACCTCCCCCAGCAGCAACACACCGGGACAGACGATCTCCCCGATCAGCCGCATCATCCGCACAAGGGTATGTACCTGGGGAAGGTTCCTGCAGTTTGTGCCCAGCGTCTTCCAGATATAGGGCACCGCATCCAGACGGATGATATCGATCCCGCAGTTGGCGAGAAACAGCATATTTCCCACCATATCGTTAAATACCACACAGTTCTCGTAGTTTAAGTCCCACTGATACGGATAAAAGGTCGTCATCACCGCCTGCTGACAGTCCTCCAGCCAGGTGAAATTCCCCGGCGCAGTGGTGGGGAACACCTGTGGCATGGTCTGTTCAAACTGTCCCGGAATATCCCAGTTGTCATAGAAATAATAACGTTTTCTTGCCTCCGGATCTCCCGCCCGCGCAGCTTTTGCCCAGGCATGCTCCTCGCTGGTATGGTTCATCACAAAATCCATACAGCAGCTGATCCCTTTTTCATGCATTTCTTTTGTCAGTGCCACCAGATCATCGATGGTGCCCAGCTCCGGCTGCACCCTGCGGAAATCCGAAACGGCATAGCCGCCGTCATCTTTCCCCTTGGGGCTCTCCAAAAGTGGCATCAGATGCACATAATTCACGCCGCAGGACTCGATATAGTCCAGTTTTTCCCTGACGCCCTGCAGTGTCTTCGCAAAAGCGCCCGTATAGAGCATCATCCCGAGCAGCTGATTGCTGTGATACCAGTTTTTATCCTTCTCCCGGGTCCGGTCCAGTTTTTTCAGGCTCACATCCCGCTTCTCATAATAGTCATACATGGAATCACAGAGCCACTCGAACCCCTGCATATCATTGTGGTATATCTCACAGTACAGCCATTTCAGTTCATCGATCCTCTCCTCAAACCGTTTTCTGTACTCCGCTTTCTGTGTTTTTGCACCCATTTTCCGCTCTCCTTTATTCTGATTTTTCTGTTCCCATATCTGTCCGGTTTCTGTTCCTAAACATCTATTCTGTTTTACATCTCAACAGTTTATATCAACCCGTATTTCAAAAAAGACTGATAGATGCCGTCCTCCTTCACCGACGGACAGACATCATCCGCAAGCTCTTTCAGCTTTTCGCTTCCGTTTTCCATGCACACCGAAAGCCCCGTCGCCTCCATCATCTCCAGATCGTTCATGCTGTCCCCGTAGGCAACGGAATCCTCCACCGGCACGCCGTAATACCCGCATACTTTCTCCAGCGCGGTTCCCTTATTGTACTCCCTTTTGATCAGCTCCCCGTTTACAAAACCATACCTGTCATGCTCCTGAATACAAAAGGCAAAGGCGTCCCCCAGCACCTCTCTGGGCTCTGCGAGCTGCTTTTCTCTCTGCAGCATCATCACGATCTTATAGACAGGCTGCCCGCCATACTCCGCCATCGGACGGATGTTCAGCGACGCCTCGATCTGTCTCCTCCACCGGAGCAGTTCGCTGTTGCCGCCCTCCCCCTCATTTTCCTCCAGGAACCGCTTGAATCCTTCATCCGTATAAGAACCATCCACACATTCCACTGTCCGGTAGATACCGTTTTTCCGAAGCACCTCCATCGCCAGGTGCTTTTCCTCCTCCGTCATCGGGCAGTCGTAGATCACCTTGTCTCCGCAGAGGATATAGGCTCCCGAACTGGCGATCACACCGTCAAACCCATACCGCAAGAGGGGACGGAGCATATCATAATTTCTGCCTGTACACAGAAAAACAAGATGTCCGTTCCGCTGCGCCCCTCTGATCGCTGTGAGAGCTGATTCCGGGGGCTCATTGCATCCCGGCTCCGTCAGTGTCCCGTCAATGTCAAGAAAAATAATTCTTTTTCTCATCTTTTCCGCCTTTCCGCTTTATATTGTATTATCCCCCGAATATATTGTTCATCTTCTGTCATTTTATAACATGATATTAAGATATTGATTTCATTCATTTTTCTTTTAATTTAAATATTATTTTTCACATTTCATTCTTCACATATGAAATCGTTCTCATATTTGCAAATATATTATATTAAATAAGCCATCATCTGACAATCGATATTATGCACAAATTTCATTCCTTATTTTTTCACATATTACACAAAGCGATAAATCCTGTTTCCCGCTCCGTAAATCCCTCTCTGCACCTGAGCTGCAGGGCTAATTAGCTTATCAGGTTCGCTGTTCGCCTGCCATAAATCCCTCTCTACACCTGACCTGCAAGCGCCTTGGCGGTTTCTCCCGAAGAATCTCACAGCCGCCCCGTCGATTCCTCCTCCACGATCTCATATCCCATCTGCAGTTCCCGGCATACCGTCTTTTTCCCGCTCAACTGCTCCAGCAATATCTTCGCCGCCTCCGCCCCGGTGGTCCGGTAATGGAAATGTACCGTGGTAAGCCTCGGGCGGATCAGCCTGTTGGTAGGGCGGTCCCCCATCCCGGCGAGCCGCACCTGCTCCGGCACCTTTTTTCCGTGATCCACAAGGCATGCCATCGCTCCCTGGGCAATACTGTCCGTCACACAGAACACCGCATCCGTATCCGGCACTTTCCGCAGCAGCTCCTCCATCTTCTGATAGCCGGATTCCATGGAAAAATCCGCCTCGGCAAACTGCTCCGGCAGGCAGTCGATCCTCCTCTCCGAAAGAACCTCCTCGTAGCCTGCCCTTCTGTTTTTCCCCACCGCTTCATCCTTTGAAGTGACGCCGATAAAACAGGGCTTCCCGCTCCCCGTCAGCAGGATCTCCGCCAGCTCCTTCGCCGCCTGAAGATCATCCTGATAGACACAGGAATACCCTTTCAGCCTCTGACCCAGTATCACAACCGGCACCTTGCACTCACCGAGCAGTTTCTTATGCCTGCCAGTCAATATGGTTGCTATAAATAATATACCATCCACATAATTTTCTTTAAAAACTTTCAGATAGTTCAGCTCTTCTTCTATTTTATTGTCCGTATTGGCAAGCAGCATCTGATAACCGCTGCCGGAGAGCACTTCGCTGATCCCCGCCACCATACGGCTTATGGAAGAAGAATTGATCTTCGGCAGGACAACACCGATCATCTTCGTCTTTTTCGTCCGCAGCATCTGCGCCTGGGAGGAAGGGCGGTATCCGGTCTCCTCAATCACCTTCTTGATCCGCTCCTTCTTCTCCTCACTCACATATCCGTTATTCAGATAGCGCGAAACCGCCGCCCGGGATACGCCCGCCAGCTCTGCAATTTCATTGATGTTCATAAGCTTACCCTTTCAACCCCCGTTTTTTCATATATCTTGCATCCCGGTAACTTCCGATCTTTTCAATTTTCTCTTCTTTCAGCATTTTACTCAACACCAGTTCTACTGTCTTTACACTGATATCCGGAACCTTTTCCATAATATCCGCCTTGGAAACCGGTACAATGGCACTCATCAATACCGCCTCCACCCTCTCCGACTTCTTCGCCTTTTTCAATGAAATATCCATAAAGGAATCATCCAGATCTTTAAAGCATCTGTACAGAAGCTGCAAAAAATTGATCATAAAAGGAATATAATCATTCTGATTCTCATGCCAGCCTTCCGACGCCTTCTCCAATGCATCATAGTATGCCTCCTTATATTTATTGATCTGTCCCTCCAGAGAGATGTACCTTCCGATATCATAACCGGCAAAATACAACAGCAAAACCGTGAGCAGCCTTGATACTCTCCCGTTGCTGTCCAAAAAAGGATGTATACACAAAAAATCAACTATCACACAGGGGATCAATAACAATTCAGGAATATCTGAATCCTGTCTGGCATCATAATATGCAAGCAGAAGCTGCTCCATGGCTTCTTTTGTCTCCCCCGCCCTGACAGGCCTGAAACGGATCCTTCTGCTCCCGTCCGGAAGATACTCCATGATCAGATTATCTCTTGATTTATAATTTCCTGCCTCTCCCGGAGCAGTCTCCCGCTCGATCATTTGATGGAAAGTAAGAATGATCTCCTCCGTCAGATCCAAATTCTCATATTCCTTATGAATCAGATTTAATGCATCTTTATAACCCGAAATTTCCAGTTCATCATGGGTAAGCGGAGCCGCTCCCTCCACGATATCCCGTATCCGGTCATCCGTTGTCACGATCCCTTCAATCGCATTACTGCCTTTTACCGATTCTACAACCGCCTTTTTCCTCAGTTTTTCAAAAGTGTCCTCATATTGCAGCTTTCTGAATTCCTCTTTCGATTTCAGATCGGCGATAATTCCTGATAGCTTTATAATATTAACCGGCACTTCCTCTTTCAAAAAACTGTAATCGAATCTTCTCATAACAGTTTATCTCCCAAAAAAGAAATTTACTACCTAAAATTTATCATTTTTTAGGTAGTAAAGCAATATGAACCGTATAAAAATATTATCTTTTTCTATTCCTCCAGTTTTTCCGGCGATGCACTGTACTCCTCTCCCCACACATACACCACATCATCAACTCCTGACGCATAAACCGTATGCTCAGTAAATCTGACGCTCTTTACCTCTTTCAACACAAGATACGGCTCCGAGACAACATCATCCGAAACCGTCGGAAGACCGTTCCCCTTCCTTCCGTTCCCGATCTCCCCGAAAGAATTATCGCCCCAGATCCATAGATCGCCCGCACCGGCTTTGCCGTACCGTCCCCGAGCTGTCCGTTCTGATTATCCCCCAGCATATACAGACCGCCGTCCTCCTTCAAAAACATCGTGGAACCCGCGCCCAGTTCCGCATATACCACATCGTCCGCTATCAGAGAAGGCTCCGTAACGATACTGGTATAACCGCCGGACACGCTCTCATCCACCGGTGTTCCCAGCTGTCCGTACCAGCTTTCCCCAAATCCGTACAATTCCTTCTGTTCATTGATAAAGATCACGGTATCATTGAACGCATCCACATGCATCACATTCTCCGCGATCAAAACCGGCTCTGTGTAACAGACCTCTCCCGCATCCGTCTTCCCGAGCCCAAGCTGTCCCTTTGTATTATATCCCCGACCATACAGATTTCCATCTGTTATCTCGTATTCGTTCTCTCCCGCCGATACCTTTTTCTGCATTTCATTACTGACTTTTGGAGCCTCATAAGCCTCCACCTTCACTTTCCCGGCTTCTTCCTGATCCTGCCCGCTCCCTTTCTCCATCCTGCCGCACCCAGACAGCAATACGACAGACAGTATGACAACCGGCAGATATATCCTGTATCTTTTCCCGGATCGTTCCTTCATAAACTGTCTTTCCCTAAGCTGTCTTTTCATAAGCAACCTCTTCATACTTCCTCCTTATAGATCGTCACCCTGCTTTTTGTACACAGCATCCTTATATTTCCACTCACACCGGCTTCTTTGGCTCTTTATCTCCTACCCGATAACCTTCATATAAAAACAATAATGCGCGATACCGCCATAACCGCTTTTTTCCGCGTCCCACTCTGCCGTGACTTCATAAATATATCCGCCCGGTTTCAGCTCTATCTCATACCCGTTGGCCACCACACTCTCTCCGACCGCCTCCGGATCTCCCCTCCGCTCCTCACTCCAGCACTGAACACCTAAGATTTCATCCGGATCTTCCTGAAAACGCAGAACGGCAGTATTTTCCGTTGTCTCAGAATCAAAATCATACTCTTTACGATCCAGCGGATGCGGACTGTCAGCCTCCATCTCCGTGGAAGTTCCGTCACCGTTTCTCCTCTGCCACGAATAAGTCCCCGTAAACGCCTCAAAAGCCGTCTCATCACTCACCACAGTCAACACCGGCGGTTCCTCCAGTATCACACAGGCATCCTCATCATCCAGAAGCCTGTTCCCATAGCCATTCAGTGCCTCACAGGGCTCATATTTCGTCTGATAACCGATGCCGTCGATCACAAGAAACGGACTAAATGCCATAACGCTTGTCTCTCTGCCGTCCGCCATGGTCAATGTAAACGTCACACCCTGCCCGCAATACTCTGTATAAGAATCATCTTTCCTGTAAATGACCACATCTCTCAGACAGGACGCCAGCTCTTCTACATCTGTGATCTGAATGGTTTTATCCGGCGGTGTCAGATGCACCCTGGCAGACATTATCTCTGATGCCTCCAGATCCGCAAAGGGTTTTGAATCTTTCACCCGCTTTCTAATGCCAATGAATGCGGAAACGATTACGGCAATTCCCAGAAGCAATACGCCCGCTAAAACAATGACCGGTATTTTCCCTTTCCTTTTCATGTTACATTTCCTCTGTTTCGTATGTATATGTAGAATTCTCATTCCTTGTACTATATTTAACCGCCCGCTTCTAAAGTATAAAACATATACTTTTCACTTCTTATTTCCACCGCAGCCTTGAAAATATCCTATCCGCTTCTTACAGGCTTTCCAGCATCTCCAGACTCTTAAAATGATGCCCCCAGATCTTCTCCCGATATTCTGCCGCCACCTCACGCAGCTCCGAAAGTACGCTCTCCGTCACCATAAACGTGTAAAGTTTCTCCGCCGGCGTGGAAGCAATAAACTCTAATGTATAGACCGCCGACTCCGACAGCTCCCGGTCCCCCGGCACCCCCGGAAATTCACCGTTCACCGCCATCGCCTTGCACTCATAAACCGTTCTCACCAGACGGTTATCCAGACTTTTATGTAACAGCGCCCTGAGAGACTGGTATAATAATTTCAGCATATCCGCCTCATCATTGTTCTCTCTTGTGTAAAAATCCGCCACCTCCAGAAAATACATCCCGTAGCAGGCGCCCTCCAGATCCCCCCGCAGCTCCTCAAAATAATTGGCGATCTCCGCATCCGCTATGGTATAGGAATTCCTGCCCGCATAAAGCCTGAACTTTCCAAAACAAAAGGGACTGACCGCCGCCATAAAGCGATTGTTCTGCTTCCTCGCGTTTCTGGCAAAAGCTGATATCTTCCCCTTAGCCGTGGTCAGTATCGTCACCGCCCTGTCATATTCACCCACAGGAATCGACTTTAACACAATCCCCGTCACCTCTAAAAAATCCTGCATGGCCTATGCTGTCCTCTCTTATCTTCTCCTCCTGACACCCCTTATACCGGAGATAGTCCTCCACACTCCCGCTGCCCCAGAATCTGTCCCACTGTCTCATTTCCTCCTCATCCTGCCCGATCACCATACTGCAAGCCCTCCTCATCTGTCGAAAACATCCGAAGCAGCCTTCGGATGTCTCTTCCACCATTTATGAGATATAGGATTTGCAGTTTCCCCGCTTCTTATACTGACACTATTTTCCTTTACTATTTCCTTCCGGTCGTCCGGCTCAAACTACTTAACTTCTTTTTCATTATACCCAAAATTCTTCAGCAGAATATCACTGTCCCTCCAGTCCTTCCGCACCTTCACCCAGAGCTGCAGGTTCACCTTACACTCCAGCATCTTCTCAATATCCATCCGCGCGGATGCCCCGATCTTCTTCAGCATGCTGCCCTGTTTTCCGATAATGATCCCCTTGTGGGACTCCTTCTCACAGACGATGGTTGCCTCGATATCACAGATTTTTTTCCGATACTTCATACTTTCTATCGTCACCGCGATACCGTGAGGGATCTCCTCCTCCAGGAGCCTCAGCCCCTTCTCCCGGATCAATTCCGCCACGATCTGACGCTCCGGTTGGTCCGTCACCGTATCCTCGTCATAAAAAGGCTCCCCGTAGGGCAGATATTTGAAGATCGTCTGCACAAGATCCTCCGTATTTTCCGCCTTTAGGGCGGAAACCGGTACGATCTCCGCCTCTGAAAGTTCCTTGTGATAACCGTCAATGACAGCCAGCAGCTCCTCCTTTTTCACCGCGTCGATCTTATTGATGACAATGATAACCGGCGTGTTTACTTTCCTTAGCTGTTCAATAATATGCTGTTCGCCCGCCCCGATAAAGGTCGTCGGCTCCACCAGCCAGAGCACCACATCCACATCTTTTAACGTGTGCTCCGCCGCCGCCACCATGTAATCCCCCAGCTTGTTTTTCGCCTTATGGATGCCCGGCGTATCCAGAAATACGATCTGCCCTCTCTCATCCGTGTAGACCGTCTGGATCCTGTTCCGGGTGGTCTGAGGCTTATGGGATGTGATGGCGATCTTCATGCCGATCAATGTATTCATTAAGGTGGACTTTCCCACATTCGGCCTGCCGATCAGGGCGGCAAAGCCTGCTTTATGATTTGCTGCTGTCATTATTTTCTTCTTTTCCTCTACTCTTCCTTATTTTCTTTCTTTTTCTTTCTGTTTCTATTCTTCCTTATCTTTCTGTTTCTTCGATTCCGGATTCTCTTCTTCCGGCTTTTTTGTCTCCTGCCTTACTGCCTCTCTTTTTCCTTATTCTTCCATTCCTCGTACTCCCGCTTCTCTTCCTCCGACATCAGTATCGTATCATCCATTTCTTCCTCCATCTGACGTCTCTCTTCCTCACTCAGCGCTCTCTCAGCCGTCTGCGGGCCCGGATTCGGCATCGGCAGTTTTCCGCCTGCTCCCTGCACCGGATTCGGCACTGGCAGTTTTCCCTCCGCAGGGGCACCGCCCGGCATAACAGCCACCGGTCCTACCGGTACTTTCCTAAGCTCCCTCTTCGCCTTTTTCTTCTTCTCATGCTTTGCCAGCAAAAAGACGATCAAAAGCACCACCGCCAGTATCACAAGCCAGATCACAATATAAGGTATATTGATAATGACACCGATCAGGAAATTCTCAATATCCTGTCCTGCCTCATACATATTCTCGGAAAAGCCGCTCCTGATCCTTCCCCAGGCGGTAGGCTCCTCCGCCGGCGTCAGCCTCTCCACCTCCTGAATGTCAAGATTGACTGTGCTGTAATTGATCTTATTGTCATATGTACGGAGCTGGGACTCCATGCTCTCCAGCTCATATCTGACAGTCGCCAGCTTATCCTCCACCGTGATCAGATCCTCCACTGTCTCCGCCATCTCCATCAGCTCGAGAAGCCTCTCCTGTTCTGTCAGCAGTGCCTTTTTATGGCTCTCCAGATCCACATAGGCGAGCGTTACATCCTCCACACTCTGGGATTTGTGTGTGATATTGCTGCTCTCCTCCACCATCGAAACAAAACTTCCCAGTTTCTCCGCCGGTATCCTGATGGTCAGATAAGCACTCCTGCTTCCCATTCTGTTTCCATATGCATCGACACCGCCGTTCCACTGATTGCTGCTCTCAATATAGCCGCCCAGCGCTGCGATCTGTCTCTCCAGATTCACCATCAGATCATCAAAATACTCCGTCTCCGCCGACACGTCCATGGTCGTGATCAGCTTCCGCCCCGCCCGAGGGTCCTCCGTTATCTCCTCCGCGGCCCCGTCTGTCACAGTGCCGTTCTCACCTGCCGGCACTGCCTCCTCCGGCATGGCGTCCTCCACCTGCACAGCAGTTTCCTCCGCCGCATACTCGTACTCCCCGTAGCCCGCATCATAGAGATAAGCCTCCTGTGCCGCTGCGGGCGCGGCAGTATCCACCGCATATTCGTTCATCATACCCTTTGAGCTGCCGCAGCCCGCCAGTAAAGATGCCGTGAGCGCCGCCGTAAATAATAAACCTAAACTCTTCTTTTTCATAACAAACCTCCTATTCCAGTTCCGTAAGTGTCCTGCCAGTACCGATTTCGGCAGAGAAATTTACGACCGTTTCACGCTCATAAATTCTCTGGGCACTGTACGGACACTTACTGATTCCAGTTCCGCATGAATCCTTCCAGCACACCTCAGCCGAAATTGATTTCCGGTCGTATATTCATACGTCCGTAACCCAATTTGTGCACTGTCCGGATTCATGCTGATTTTTCCGGATCAGCGGAACAACTGCTCCTTCCTCCCGAAGCCGTCCGCTTCCTTTATCTTATCCTCTCTGCCCAATACGCAGAGGCAGTCATCTGACAAAAAGGCTCTGATATGCTTTGCAAGGGCGCGTATGGATTCCACATCCACCGCCAATATCTCGTCGCGCTCCCTCTGCAGCTCCTCCTCCGTCTGTCCGGTGAGGTAGCCGCCCAGAGAAAAGTTTCCGATATCCTGAGGCGTCTTCGGCGTATCCAGCTCGCTGATCGCACCGATCAGATACTGTGTCAGTTCCTCCTCGTCTCCCTGCCAGTGCTCCACATAATCCGCCGCCGCCTCATAGACTGCCACGGTCTTTTCCAGATTGGGATCTCTGTAGGAGACAAAGTAACTCTCGCCGGTCTTTCCGAAGCTGCACATGCACCCGTAAGCGCCGCCCTTCACCCGCACATTGGTCCACAGATAATCATAGCCCATCATCACCCGCAAAACCCGCAGCGCACCGGTATAAGGAAGCCCCTTTGTGACAAAATTCCCCGCCCGGCACACATACTGCACCTGGGAAGCGGTCAAAAATCCCTCGTTCTTTTTCTCTGTCTGAGGACGATACTTCTCCTGCACGCCGTCGCACTCTCCGGTATACAGATTTTCCTTCAGCTGTGCCACAAGCTCCGGCAGCTTCTCATACCCTTCCCTTGACGCCGTATAATCCACCAGCAGATTTTCCGGACGGAACAGGATCCTCACAAGACGGTTCAGATTCACCGCCAGTTCCATCTTCCTCTCCTCAAAATGCTCCGCCAGATCCGCCACAAGCCGATACTGTGTCACACCGCCGATCTGCTCATTGCAGGCAGCCGCATCGGAGATATAGGACAGGGCACGCATCGCTGAAACCGTATGCCCGCCGGACAACATTGCCGACTGCATCCTGGACTTGATCTCCTCCAGCAGTTCCTTCAGCCTCTTGTAATCCGCCCATTTCGTCTCCTTCATCATGATCAGGGCAAGCCTGAAAGCTTCCGGCAGCTTATCAAAAAGCACCTTCGCCTTCACATCAAACCGCCCCTTATAGTCCGACAGATCCGCCTTCGTATAGGTATTGGTCACACACGCCATACCGCCCGTCTCAATATGCACCTCATGGAACAGCTCGCCGTAGCTGTAACTGTCTGTATCGATCACGCCCATCATGTTCTTCAAAAGCCCCAGATAAGGGAACAGTTCCTCCGGCACGCGGGAGCAGTCAAAACTCAGTCTCAGATACCCGATCCCGTTGGTAAACAGCTCATGATATAAAACAGGAACCCCTGCCGCCTGATGCAGCTCGTTCACATACTTCTCCGCTTCCTTCCTGATATCCTTCCTTGTCAGATGCGGAATGCAGACAAGCGCCTCCGGCGTATCGCCCTCTTCCTGATACGCCTTTAACGCCTTCGTCTCCTCCACGATACGCTCTATCTCTTCCTCTGAGAGCGTCTCCTTATAGGCCTGCAGCTTATCTGCGAGCGCTTTATCCCTTTTCGCTGTCAATCCCTTCTCCGGCACCAGCGTCACAATACAGCCGTGTTCATTATCCAGAAGATATTTCCGGATCAGTTCCTCAAAATATCCCTCCTCGATCCTCCGCTTCAATACGGCAAAGGTTTCGTTCGCCTCCACATGGATAAACGGCTTTTTCTCATCGTAAAGCCAGGAATCCAGCATCTGCAGCCCGTACATAAGCCCCTTCGGATAGGAACCGAAATCAGCCTCCCTGTGCTTGAACTCATAATAGTTCAGCCCCGCATACAAAGACTTCTTATCAATACCTTCCTTTGTCAGTTTTGTAAGTTCTCGTCTGTAAGTGTCCAGAAACTCCTGCTTTTGTTGCAGATCCGCATTTTTTGCGATCACGGAAAAATAAGTCTGCCGGATCCCCTCATCAAAAATGCTGTAGACCTCCGTTCCAATCCCCGCCTCGATCATCGCCTGCTTCAGCGGCGCCCCGGGCGTGGAACAAAGGGCGTAGTCCAGAATCTGGAACGCGATATAAAGCTCCGGATCAAGCGCGCTTCCCGCCACCTTGCTGATGGAAAGATAAGTGTTGCCCTCCTCCGATTCACCCTCGGAGATCGGATAGCTCTTCCGGATCTCCTTCACCTTCTCAAAAGGCTCCTGCCATCCGATCTCGGAATCCACTGCCAGAGGGTCAAATTTAGAAAGATACTCCCTGTCCAGAAACTCCAGCTTTTCCGTCATGTCCATATTGCCGTACAGATAAATATAGCTGTTGGAAGGATGATAATACCTTCTGTGGAAATCCAGGAATTTCTCATAAGTCAGCTCCGGGATCACCTCCGGATCCCCGCCGGACTCAAAACTGTAAGCCGTCTCCGGAAACAGAGAGTTCAAAATCTCCCGCTCCAGCACATCATCGGGAGAAGAAAACGCCCCCTTCATCTCATTGTAGACCACGCCGTTCAACGTCAGCTCATCCTCCGGGGACTCCATCTCATAGTGCCAGCCCTCCTGCCTGAATATCTTCTCTTCCTTATAAATATTCGGATAAAAAACCGCATCCAGATACACATGCATCAGATTCTGAAAATCCTTATCATTACAGCTCGCCACCGGATAAACCGTCTTATCCGGATAAGTCATCGCGTTCAAAAATGTATTCAGGCTCCCCTTCGCCAGCTCGATAAAGGGGTCCTTTACCGGAAACCGTTCCGAACCGCAGAGTACCGTATGCTCCACGATATGGGGTGAACCCGTGGAATCCACCGGTGGCGTCCGAAATCCGATATAAAACACCTTATTCTCCTCGTCATTCTCCATCAAAATGACGTGCGCCCCGGTCTTCTCATGCCGCAGAACCGTCCCTCTGGAATTCAGCTCCGGAATATCCCTCACTTCAACTGTTTCATACCCGCTGTAATTTTTCATGCATATCCTCCATTTTCAAATTAATAACCATGTCTTTTCCACAGCCTGCAGATTTTTTTGCATGTTCTTCATGCACTGCGCAGGCGCAGAACCGCAATATTCATCCTGAAATTCACTGTACAGACTTCCTGCTGTCAGATCTCAAACCGCTATTTACTATCTTACCACAGTTTCCCGTATTTTAAAAATATATTTTCAGACTGTTTCCTGAATCAAAAATAATGACAGGCATACATAAAAACACCGGACACATCTCTGTATCCGGTATATCTCCTGTTTCTCTATCTTCCTTTTATTTTTCAACATCTTCCGCTGAACCGATCAGCACAGTCTTTCCCTGAAAAGCAAATCCATAGCTGCGAATACGTTCTGCCGGAATCCCCCGCGCAACAAGCCCTGCAGCATACTGTCTCTCCCTGATCTGACGCAGAGCTGCCTCCACGGTATCCTCCAAAGACGCTTCTTTTCTGGGATTTCTCACTTTAAATTCAAGAATGATGGCATCATCATTCTTTATGATCGCACTGTCCTTCCCCATACTTTTCGGTTCCAACACCACATCATACCGTCCAAAACCGCTTTCCCGATTCGATGTGATCAGATATTGCCCCTGCAGATCCACCATCAGTCCCAACACAAATCCATGATAGAATCGTTCCGGTTCCTCCCCGGATGGTTTCATCCCGGTATCAAAGTAACTAAATGTGTTAAGCGCCACACGATTCATATATTCGTTCATAGCATCCAGATCACCAAGCAGCAGCGCCTTGATAAAATCATTATAATCCGCCCCGTTACCTTCAAACCATCCTCTCACCAGATTCTGAAACATACATTTCACTTCATAATTAGTGAGGTTCAGGTCATACATAACTTTTCCGCCATCTTCTATTTTCCCGATATCATCATAACTTATAACTTTCAGGTAACCGCTGGCAAGCAGCAGGCTCCAGATTGCGGATTCACTCCGGTCTAACTGATCATAGACAATCTGTTCGTCAATAGGAACGCGGATCGTTCCTCCCCGAAGCAACACCTCAAACTGTTCCTTTATCCGCCCGCTTCCCTGCTGCAACAGCTTTCCCGCCAGAGAGTTGGAACTGGTATTAGCCCAGTAAGTGCCAAGTTTTCTTTTATCCAGATAATTTAAAATGGACCACGGGTTGTAAATATCCCTGTGCTGCCCGAATACAAATCCATCATACCAATGCTTCACCTGTTCTTTTTCCTCAGAAAGCCCACACTCTTCCAGTGCTGCAAATACCTCATCTTCCGTAAATCCAAAAGACTCTGCATATTTATCGGATGTAGCTGTCACCACCTCTAGATTATTTAAATCAGAGAAAACAGACTCTTTACTGACTCGTGTGATCCCCGTCATGATCGCCCGTTCCAACCATGGATTTGTTTTAAAAGAGGAATTAAAAAGACTTCTCGTAAAACTTACCAACTCCTCCCAATAACCGGTTACGTAAGCCTCCTGCATCGGTGTATCATACTCATCTAACAGAACAATAACTTTTCTGCCATAATAACGGTACAGATAGTCACACAACTTGTGAACCGCCATCGCAGCAACCACCTCCGACATTTCCGGACAGACAGAATCAAAGAATTTGCGGTCTGCCCCGGTCATACAGCCGCTATCTGCCAGAAAGTGATTCTGATTATATAAATCCGCAATGATCTGACACATCCTTATCTTAGTATTCTGATAATCCCGCTCCTTCACATTGGCGAAGGACAGACTGATCACCGGATATGTCCCCTGCAGCTGTCTGTATTTCTCCTCTTTCCATATGGACAACCCCTCAAACAAATCTCCGCGTCCCGCATATTTGACAGAGAAAAACTGTTCCATCATGCTCATATTCAGTGTCTTGCCAAAACGGCGCGGACGAGTAATCAATGTAACCTTATCCTCACTCTCCCACCACTCTTTAATAAAGAAAGTCTTATCAATATAAAAACACCGCTTTGTAATGATCTCTTCAAAATCCTGTACTCCGATCGCAACTGTCCTTGCCATAAACGCCCCCGCAATATCCCATCGCTCTTAATTTCTGCCTTTAGTATAGCTGATTCATGGTATAATTACAATCAGGTTTTTTCTGTCATGTAAGGATTCCGCTTCCGATCTTCTCATCATAAACTGCGCACGCCTTTCCTGTACCTTGCCAATTCTTCCTCACCGGCATTTTCTATGATCTCATCGAGAAGATACAGCAATTTTCCCTTATCCTCAGGCAGCCTTCCATAAAACTGATATGCATTGGAAGCTCCCATTGCCGCAACCACTGTGGGTATCCGCAGATTTTCAATGAGCGTCCGCACTTCCCTGTATTTTTCCAGTTCGCTCTCCTGCCGCCAGTTTCCACGCTGTATTTCGGCGTAAAGCTCCGAATCGGGATACACCGTAAGCATATTGATCCCGATCAGCGCAGGATGTAACTGATCGCAGACATCCGCCGTCAATTTTGCGCCGATCTCTCCGCGCCCTGCGCCTGAAATACCCGCCAGATAGAAAAAACTGTAATGGATACCTGCCCTGTCCAATCTCCGGCACTGCACCAGGATGTCAGAGGAAGTATATCCTTTATTCATAAACCGCAGAGCTTCATCATCCCCTGTCTCAACCCCTATCGTCAGCCCATCATACCCGCAGGCGGACAGTGCCGCGAGTTCTTCATCCGTTTTAGGCGCAATATCCGTAATTCTTGCAAAAGAACCGATCGATCTCACAGAAGGAAAATAGCTGCGGATCAATTCCGCCATCTCCCTCAGCTTATCGAAAGACAGGACAAAGGGATTCGCCCCTGTCAGAAATACGCGGCAATATTTTTTGTCCTCACGCCCAAACAGCTTATCCGCCATTTTCCTCTGCGGTGCATGAAAAAACATCTGTGCTTCTCTCAGATCCGCCTCAACATCCTCCCTCGGGGACATTCTGAATTGAAACGGCAGATCATTGTACAGCGTACAAAACTTGCAGCCATGATGGGTACATCCCGCCGTCACCTCCAGCAAAAGTGACTCCGCCTCATAGGGCGGCCTCCAGATTGTTCCTGTGTAGTGCATAAACTCTCTCCTTTCCTCATACCTGCCCGGACTTCTGTCTATACGAGTATACCGGCAGGGTATTTTCCACTGTTCCTTCTGTTCCTGATAATTATACTTATGTACATCATTTTTACAAGTACTGTACTTTTTTGTAGTACCATCTTTTTGTGTGTACATTGATTTTTAACAGGAAACACATTATACTGATGCAAAAAGCAGACGAGGAGTGACTGAAATGAAAAAGAGCACATTATCTGTGGAACGCTGCAAGACCGTTTCCACCATCCAAAAAATTTTAGGCGGCAAATGGAAGATTGAGATCATCTATTATATCGCTTTTCAGGACGTCCACCGTTTCGGACAACTCCGCAGACAGATTGGAGATATCACAGAGTCCAGTTTAACAAAACAACTCCGTGAATTAGAGGCAGACGGCTTCATCACCCGCCATGATTACAAGGAAGTCCCCCCACACGTAGAATATAATCTTACAGATCTGGGAAAAAGCTTCCTTCCCGTTTTTGAACATATGAAACAATGGGGAGATGAAAACCTGAGTGATTAAAAAACAGTCCGCCGCTTTATCATATCTTTCAGCCGTTCATCGCTCCGGATCAGTTTTTCCCCTGCATCCTTTCATGCTCCCCTCTTCGGACCAACGCCTCCGAAATGCCCAGCACGGCAAACAGCAGGGGCGTTGACGTCACCTGCTGAAAGCTCACCGTCCCATAGGCGCAATAGCCGCTTATCGCCATAAGTCCCAAAAGAGCTTCGGACTCCTTCCCACTGTGCCTCCACAGCCTGACAAACTGCGTGATAAAAATGCCGGCGTAGGCCGCCAGACCAAAAAGTCCCTGATTTACCAACATATTCAACCACTCATTGTGGGCATTCGCATATACCGCATTCTCCCATTGTCCGGCGGTATTGACAACTGCATTAACGGGATCATATTTCATGGCAGCATAGTAAAAGCAATCCGACCCTATTCCAAACAGCTTATTTACCGCGCTTCCCTTAAAAAAACAGTTGACTCCCAACCGCCAGATCTTCCCCCTGTCATTTCCCCATGTATCCGTTATGCGCAGAAATTCTTTTTCCCCAAGCCATTTCCAGACCTCCTCTGATACCTGGCACAGCACAAACACAAAAAACGCCGCTGCGACAATCATTCCGACAAGCGGTGCCATAAACTTTCTTACCCTTTTTTCCCGCAGGATATCTTTATATCCCTGTTTTTCCCTCCAGTACAAAAAAGACGTCAGCGCCATGAGCAGCGACGCCACCGGCAGCCATCCTTTCCAGAAAAGAAGACCTCTCAACATGCCGTCCTCCACAAGCACAAGCCCCCTGAATCTGATGCAATACTGTCCCAAAAGCCCCGCCAGAGGACAACAGATCGCAATAGAAAGGAAGGATATCAGTTTTTTTCTGTCCTCCAAGGACCATACGCCTAGAACGAGCATTGCCGCAGTTACGATCAGATAACCGCCCTCGCTGCCCTGCGTCAGAATGGTCCAGAAAAAAAGAAAACAGCCCGCATATCCCGCCGCTCGGAACCGCTTATCCTGATGATATCCAAAATAAAAACACACTGCCGATGCCGCGCTGACATACCCGCAGTACCAGTTCTTGTTTCCGATCGTGGACAAAAGATGCCCGTTGTTCCAGTTATCAAGCCCCTGAAACAGTGCAAGCGGATCAAAATTATAACAGTTTAAGATCCCCAGCGCCATCACGGCCACAGCCCCCGCCCAATATGCCCAGAGTACCCCCGGGGAACCGTCATACAGTCTGGAGACTGCAAAATAAATCCACACAAACATCAGCTGGCTCCAAAGCCCCATGTACCAGCCCGGAAATCCGTACCGCGCCGTATACGGATCAGGCGAAAGCAGGCAGGAAACCACTGCACCTGCCAAAAAACATACGGCCACCGCATCCGTCCCCGAGAAATTTGAAAAAAGGGACCTGTTTCTCTTCTCCCCCGTTTTCAGCACCATCCGCGCCGCGGAAAGCACCGTGAGCACGACCATAAAAAGCAGGGTTATATTATGAAAAAAGTGATACTTTGTATCACCGATCATCCCATATCCGTCCCGCATATATAACGGCAGTACAAGTGTAACTAATATCAAATACACCTTTACTGCCGTTTGGGAAGCTTCCGCTGTCTGAGAACGCATCTTCTTCATCTCCATTCATAAGTAACAGGCCGTTGTCAGGAAATCAACGACCTGTTGTCCGATCCGTTTATTTAATTCTGGTATACATTGATCTCCTGACCAACCCTGATCCGGTTGACATTTGTGATCTGGGGGTTCAGCGCCATCAGCTGATCCATCGTCATGCCGTTTGCCGTGGCGATCCTGCTCAGAGTATCCCCTGATCTGACAACATAAACCGTCCCCGCAGGTACATTAACTGTCGGATTCAGGCCATTGCCGTAAAGGGAAGCCAGATACAGCGGTCCGTACCATTCCACGCCGGTATCGATAACTCCGCCCGCAGGGATCGTCACAACATAATCAACCCCTCCGTGTGTATACTCCAGAACCACTGTTACATCGCCTTTTCTGGACAATTCTTTTATAAAGTCCCTGGACAATGTATCAACATCCTTCATGCGGACCGTCGATCCGCTTGGCGCGGAAGTCACCTGATTAATAAGTCTGCTCACATATCTCTCCGTATGTGTACGCGACACACTGTTATTGGAAGTTGCACTTGCAACGATTCCCGTCAGCCGTCCGATCGATGCACCGATTCCATTCTCCGATGACTGTCCGATTGGCGCAACAACCAGCGCTCCCACCAACAGTAATGCAGCAAAAACTTTTTTCTTCATTTGATTCTTCCTCCTTGGTATTGAAAATAGTGTTATAAATATTTCTGAATATAAGTATAACATACCCCCCCAAAAATCAAGTTCTTTTTTCATATCCTGTCAGGCAATGACAGCTCCGGAATGAGGAATTTCCTATAAAGTAAAAGAACAGGCAGGGCATAACCCAAACCTGTTCAGTGTAAAAGGGGAATTTTACCAAAATTTATAATCGCAGGATTCCAACTTTATCTCCTTTATCCTCCCGCTATCCATACAATACCAGATTTCTCGACAATTTTCAAGCCTTTTTCACCTAAAGCACAAAAGAAACGAGCGCAAGTTTCGACAAAATCAGCTCTTGTACGACAATCCCGTCTATCTTTTTTTTCGCCAGCGGAATCGCTGCAAACTCCTGCATAGACAGGATCTTCTCCCGGTAAGCCCGCTCTTTCTTTCCCTTTTTTCCTTCTATATCCACAAGCATGCTGACCTTCAGCTTCACTTTCAACTGTTCATAAGTCCTGTAGGAAAAGCTCCCCGGCTCCATATAATAAAAATCGCTCTCCAGCGAAGTGTCAGGGTCTGTGTCTCTGAGCAGATAATGCTCGATCACCGACTTGAACTTAAACGCCATCTCCGTATTCTGCATCAATTCCCGGTAAGTATACTTCGCCCCGATATAAATACGGCTCACATCCTGCAGCATATACTTAAAATCCTCATAGACCGCCACAGAACCTCCCTCTCTTTTTTCCTTTATCCGGTTTTTCATCTTTGACAACTGAAACGGCATAGTTTATCCTTTGCTCCCTCTATTTCCGACTATTTCTTTCGCCAGACAACCTACTCACTACTATCCGACTTTCTCTCCTGCTGGACATCTGCCGACTGCTGTCCACCTCTACTTATCCTCCAGATCCTCGATCACATACCCGCTGAGCCGGTACACATCCCTGATCTCCTCCTCCGCGATCCCGGTCTCCTCGGCAAGCTCCTTGATCGTCACCTTGCGCCGCATATCCTCCGCCAGAGCCTTCGCCTGCTCCGCGATATGGTTCACCTTATCTTCCAGCTTTTTGTCCGCATTTCTGTTTTCCGCGCCCTCCGCGATCAGCTTTTCCATGGAGTCCATGATAAACCATGCCAGCATGCCCTCCGCATCCTGTGCATTCTCCGCCGCCCCAAGCACGGCAACCCCTTCGCTCAGCGCCATATTGCCCTGTCCGATCAGGTCCTCCAGATAGACGCCCTGTCCGGCATATATCCTCGCCATCTCCGGCACCTTCGGCAGAAAGACCTCCATCAGCCGTTTCTGCGCCGACAGATCTCCCGCCATGGAGGATAAAAAGAGCGCCTCTCGCTCCCCTTCCGAAATCTCCGGCATCCCCTGCAAAAGTTCCAGATACTCCTTTAAATAATCGGTCTCCTCCTCCGTCAGATCCGCCTCATAAGAAGCCTCCTGATCCACACCAATATGATGCTTTTCCAGATAATCATAGACCAGCGTCAACTGCTCTTCCGATAAAGAAAGTTCCGCAAAAGCCTCCCGCACCTGCTCCTTACTGATACGGTTTCCCTGCATCTTCCCCTGTTTTCTGACCTTCTCCAGCGTCTTCGCAAATAAAATCTCTCTGTCCAATTCTTCTCCTCTTACCTCACATGCTGATGAGTAAACAGATGCTCCTCACAATACTCATAATTCCCGTTGCATTTGGAACAGAACCGGAAAGACAATTCCGGATTCGTCACCTCGTTCCTGCCGCAGATCGCGCACTGATGCTTTGTCACTCCCTGAGGGCGCATGGTCTGCCGCTTAAACTCCTTACGCCGCTTCACCTGCCTCGGACTGTACCTGTCAAGCCCTTTGTAGACATAGAAGAAGATCAGGAAATTCAGCATCGCCACAACGATCGCCACACAATAGGAATAATATCCCGCCGCCAGATACTGGATCAGATCCGCTATCAGCAAGATAGCATCCAGCACCGCCAGCACCTTCGCCTTGATCGGAAATACAAAGTAGATCAAAAACCGCTCCTCCGGAAACAGCACACAGAACGCAAAAAACATGGACTGATACAGATAATTCATGCCGCCATAGTAAACGCTCTGCCCGGTAGCCACAAACAGGATAAGTTCCGCCAGCACCGTCAGTATGATGCCGCCGAAAAAGTACAGATTAAACCGGAAAGCCCCCCAGATATTCTCCAGCGAATGCCCGAACAGATAGTAAATATGCACCGTGATGATAAAGAACAAGATCCCGAAGAAACCGTCCAACGAAGCCGGCGCCAGAATAAATGTAAACAGCCTCCACACCTGCCCGTGCATGATCTTCTCAAAATCCAGCGCCAGAAAACCATAATACAGCCCCGGCATAAACAGACTGATGATCGTGGACGCCACATAAAATATAATGAAGTAATTGATCAGATCCGGTATCGCATACCTGCCAAACTTCTTTTCCATGTTCTTTACAAATTTTTGCATCTCTGTTTTCCTCTTTTTTCTATATTATATTTCCGGAACTCGTCGCTTTAACTTAACAGAAAACATAATACCATTTTAGCCCAAAAAAGTAAACCGTGAAGCATCGTTTCTCCCTCAATTTAATATAATTTGCATATCTATTATTCTTTTTTTAGAAAAAGATTTGATTTTATTCATTTTTTCTAAAATTTAGTATGTTGAAATCTCAGAAAGAATGTCATATAATGTCTGGGAATGTCCAAAGCAGTACAGGACAACATAAAAAATAAAATTTTTCATAAATGGGACCTGTGTCTTTATATCCCTGACACAAGTCCATGGTGCACAAAAATCCATGTGCAAAAGAGAGGAAGTTTATGACGGATCTTACATATACATTAGGTATCGATATTGGTTCCACCACGGTCAAGATCGCCGTGCTGGATGCCCGACACAAACTGTTATTCGCCGATTACGAACGGCATTATGCCAATATCCAGGAAACCCTGAGCAGCCTTCTGGAAAAGGCAAAAAATACATTGGGCGAGCTCACCGTTCACCCGATGATCACCGGTTCCGGCGGACTGACGCTGGCAAACCATCTGGGAGTTCCCTTTGTACAGGAAGTGATCGCCGTATCCACTTCCCTGCAGACCTTTGCTCCCAAAACAGATGTGGCAATTGAATTAGGCGGAGAGGATGCGAAGATCATCTATTTTGAAGGCGGTAACGTGGAGCAGAGAATGAACGGGATCTGCGCCGGCGGCACCGGCTCTTTTATCGACCAGATGGCATCCCTCCTGCAGACCGACGCATCCGGATTGAACGAATATGCAAAGCACTATCAATCCCTCTACACGATCGCGGCACGCTGCGGTGTATTCGCCAAGTCCGATATCCAGCCTCTGATCAATGAAGGTGCTACAAGAGAAGATCTCTCCGCCTCCATCTTTCAGGCGGTGGTAAACCAGACCATCTCAGGCCTTGCCTGCGGAAAGCCGATCCGGGGACATGTAGCTTTTCTGGGCGGTCCGCTCCACTTTTTGTCGGAACTCAAGACTGCTTTTGTCCGCACTTTAAAGCTGGATGAAGAACACACCATAACGCTGGATCACTCCCACCTCTTTGCGGCAATGGGCTCTGCCCTGAATGCTAAAGAGGAGATTTCTGTCACACTATCTGATATGATAAAGAAATTATCCTCCGGCATAAAGATGGAATTCGAGGTGGCAAGGATGGAGCCGCTCTTCGCATCCGAGGAAGAATATGATGCCTTCCGTGCCCGCCACGAAAGAACAACCGTGAAAAAGGGTGATCTGTCCGCCTATCAGGGAAACTGTTATCTCGGCATCGACGCCGGGAGTACCACAACAAAGACTGCTCTTGTAGGTGAGGACGGACAACTCCTGTACTCCTTCTACAGCAACAATAACGGCAGTCCTCTGAAGACTGCGATCCGCTCTATTCAGGAAATATACAGCCTGCTGCCGGCAGGTGCAAAAATTGTCCGCTCCTGCTCCACCGGTTACGGGGAAGCATTGCTGAAGGCAGCTTTCCTTCTGGATGACGGGGAGGTGGAAACGGTGGCACATTACTATGCCGCCGCCTTTTTCGATCCTTCCGTGGACTGTATTCTGGATATCGGCGGCCAGGACATGAAATGTATCAAGATCAAAAACCAGACTGTGGATTCTGTACAGCTCAACGAAGCCTGTTCCTCGGGATGCGGTTCCTTTATTGAAACCTTTGCCAAATCCCTGAATTACAGCGTGGAGGATTTTGCTGACGCGGCGCTGTTTGCGGAGCACCCTATCGATCTTGGTACCCGCTGTACCGTATTCATGAATTCCAAGGTAAAGCAGGCGCAGAAAGAAGGCGCTTCTGTCAACGATATCTCTGCCGGGCTTGCCTATTCTGTTATCAAAAATGCATTATTTAAAGTGATCAAAGTCTCTTCCGCGGAAGAACTGGGGAAGAATATCGTAGTACAGGGCGGTACTTTCTATAATGACGCGGTACTGCGGAGCTTTGAGAAGATCGCGGACTGTGAAGCCACCCGCCCGGATATCGCCGGGATCATGGGCGCCTTCGGCTGTGCCCTGATCGCAAGGGAACGGTTCGGCATGGAAGATCATTACGAGACTACCATGCTCAGCATCGAAAAGATCAATGAACTGCAGTTTACCACCACCATGGCAAAGTGCAAGGGCTGTACCAACAACTGCCGTCTGACCATCAACCGTTTTTCCGGCGGCCGTCAGTACATCTCCGGCAACCGCTGTGAGCGGGGACTCGGAAAACAGAAAAACGAAAACAATATTCCAAACCTTTATGAATATAAGCTGGAGCGGCTTTTCCACCATTATGAGCCCCTGCCTGCCGACGAAGCCGCCAGAGGGAAAGTCGGTATTCCCCGGGTGCTGAACATGTATGAGAACTATCCTTTCTGGTTCACCTTCTTTACGAAGCTGGGCTACAGTGTGGTGCTCTCTCCCAGTTCCACCCATAAGATTTACGAACTTGGTATAGAATCCATACCAAGCGAATCAGAATGCTACCCGGCAAAGCTTGCCCATGGACACATTTCCTGGCTGATCAAACAGGGCCTGCAGTTCATTTTCTATCCTGCCCTGTTTTATGAGCGCAATGAATTTGAGGATGCCAATAACCACTATAACTGTCCTATTGTCACCTCCTATTCCGAAAATATCAAAAACAATGTGGATGAGATCTCGGCAGGAGAGATCACTTTCCGCAATCCTTTTATGAATTTTGAATCACCGGATACCGTCAAACAGGCGCTGATCCGTGAGTTCTCCGAACTGCCTGAGGAGGAGATCCGAAACGCTGTGGACGCGGCGTGGGCGGAACTTGACGCTGCCAGAGAGGATATCCGCCAAAAAGGTGAGGAAGTCCTGAAATGGATGGAGCAGAATCAGGCAAGGGGTATTGTCCTTGCAGGACGCCCCTACCATATCGATCCTGAGATCAACCATGGTATTCCTGAACTCATCAACAGTTATAATATCGCTGTGCTTACCGAAGATTCCGTCTGCCATCTGGCATCGCCGGAACGCCCACTGATCGTCTCCGACCAGTGGATGTATCATTCCCGGCTCTATGCGGCGGCAAGCTTTGTAAAAACCAGAGAAGATCTGGATCTGATCCAGCTCAACTCTTTCGGCTGCGGACTGGATGCTGTCACCACGGATCAGGTGAACGATATCCTCTCCGGTTCCGATAAGATCTATACCTGTCTGAAAATAGACGAGGTAAATAATCTGGGCGCGGCAAGGATCCGTATCCGTTCCCTTCTCTCCGCCCTCCGGGTGCGGGAAATGCGGGGTATGCAGCGGACCATCCGCCCTTCTTCCATCCAGAAGGTTTCCTTCACGGAAGAAATGCGGAAAAATTATACGATCCTCTGTCCCCAGATGTCCCCGATCCACTTTGACCTGCTACAGCCGGCTTTCAATGCCTGCGGCTACAATTTTGAAATACTTGGAAACGACAACAAACATGCTGTGGACATGGGCCTGAAATATGTGAACAATGACGCCTGCTATCCCTCGCTGATCGTGGTCGGCCAGATCATGGACGCGCTCCATTCCGGCAAGTATGATCTAAACCGCACCGCCGTTATCATGTCCCAGACAGGCGGAGGGTGCCGTGCCACAAACTATATAGGTTTTATCCGCCGGGCACTGGAAAAAGCAGGGATGGCGCAGATCCCGGTCATTTCCCTGAATCTTGGCGGCATCGAGACAAATCCGGGCTTCCATATCAATGCGGAGCTCCTGATCCATGCGGCCTTTGGTGTGACATTCGGGGATATTTTCATGCGTTGTCTGTATGCCACAAGGCCCTATGAAAAAGAGCCCGGCTCCGCTGATGCGCTGCATGAGAAATGGAAACAGAAATGCATCACTTTCCTGACCGGAAAGCATCTGAATTTCTTTAAATTCCGTAAGATGTGCCGTCAGATCATCGAGGAGTTTGATGCGCTTCCTTTACTGGATGTGAAAAAGCCAAAAGTCGGTATCGTCGGTGAGATACTCGTGAAGTTCGCTCCAGTTGCCAACAATCACCTTGTAGAACTTCTGGAATCAGAAGGCGCTGAGGCAGTCTGCCCGGACCTGCTCGACTTTATGCTCTACTGCTTCTACAACCAGATTTATAAAGCGGACTATCTGGGCACGAGTAAGAAAGCTGCGCGGCTATGCCGTCTCGGTATCAACGCGCTGGAATTTTTACGCGGCAGCGCCACGAAAGCATTTGAAAAGAGCACTCATTTCCACCCCCCTGTCAGCATTTACAAGCTGGTGGACTATGCAGAACCTATCGTGAATATCGGAAACCAGACCGGGGAAGGATGGTTTTTGACCGGGGAGATGATCGAACTGATCCAGGGCGGCACCAATAATATCGTCTGCTGCCAGCCCTTTGGATGCCTGCCGAACCATGTAGTGGGTAAGGGGGTTATCAAGGAGATCCGTAAACGCTATCCGCTCTCCAATATCGTGGCTATCGATTATGATCCGGGGGCAAGTGAGGTGAATCAGCTTAATCGGATCAAACTGATGTTGTCTACGGCGTATAAAAATCTGGAGTAGCGATTTTTAACTCTTGCTTATTTAAGAAATTAGTGTTAATATGACTTTAGAGGACATGGAGAAAGTAATCGCCCACAAAGTGGTTAGCCTCGGGATAAACTATAAGCCTATCTGACTGCCAAGTACAAGGTAGGCTTATTTATTTTCGCTTGTTGTTCCTATCTATGTAGGCAAGCAATGCAACGAGAAACGTTCCGAACAGTATTAACAACGTTAAAACTTCGTAAGTACTCATATGCACCACCTCCCCTCTTTCGTAAAAGTATGGGAGGCTTACCACCTTGTAACACGATTACTTTCTCACGTGCTATATTATCACATGGTATTAATTTTTTCAATCATTTTATACATTAATAAGTAACATTATCCATCCGATAGCATACAGATCCTTGACGCCTGCTTTATCGAGCAATTGTCTTATCAGAAAAATCGGCACCCTTAAACTTCCTTCCTCTCCATAATATAAGCCCCGATCACTGTAAATATGATCAAATACCAGACGCAGATAAACACAAACTGCGGATATCCGTCTGCTGTAAGCTGCGCTCTGCTATTGTTGGAGACCATGCCGTAAGCCATCAGGGAATAGGGGTAGACCTGCGCGTATCCTTTGGACATCATCAAAAGTCCCGACAGCCCGCCCACGAAACAGATTCCTATGGGAAGGGCGAAGCTGTCGCAAAAAAGGGACAGGATAAGCTGCAGGGCTGCCATCACAAGCGCGCCGAGGGTGCCGAACAAACACCAGACCAGCAGCTCTCCCACCGGCGGCTTTGCTTCCATGCCGATCAGTTTTCCGGAGATCAGAAACAGCACGCCGATCCACAGTTCTGTCAGCAGAAGAATCTTCCCTGCCGAGAGCAGTTTTGCCACAAACAGTTCCTTTCGGGAGATTGGCAGCGTCAGCAGTTTTGTCAGATTGTGATTGTTTTTTTCCAGCCGCATCAGATAGCTGCAGTAGAGTCCCAGCAGAATGGGCAGGAAAAAATAGCTGGTAAACAACGTGTGCTGTGTCCAGAGACTGAACCACTCGGACTTCAGGATTTCCAGATTGTTCAGATAATTTACCGTTCCCAGAAAAGCCGGTACCGCAGGCACCACGAGAAACATCAACCATATCGGGGAGCGCCTCAGCTTCATTCTTTCCGCTTTGTATAATTGTAATATCATAGTTGTTTTCCTTTCTTCTTCTCATGCGGTTCTAATCTATCCGCTTTATATCTCTTTCCGGCAGAAGGCTACTCTGCCCGTTATATAGATCACGATCCCCATCACCGTGACGGCCGCGAAACCGCCCCAGTTGATATCCCGGTAAAAGTAAGTCGAGATTCTCGTCGCCCTGTCATATTCTGATCTTATCAGCATAAGCGCCCCATAATATCCCCAGGGTGTTCCATGGATCAGCCATACATAGGGCAAAAACATGGACAAAAGCCCGATAAATTCACCGATGATCCCCACTGCATAGGGCACCGCAGGCTTGGCGCAGCACAGCGCCACTGCATGCTGCAGCGCATAGATCGTGAAGGTGGGTGCAATTGTAAACAGCAAAAGCAGCAGATACTCTTTCGGCAGAAAACTTCCGCCAAAATGGTGCCGGAACATCCCGTCCGCAATAATGCCGAGCCATTCCAGCAAAACGCCGATCAGTATCAGTCCCAGCCCGTAAAGCAGCTTTGCGTCATAAAATCTTCCCCTCTCTGTGATACAGCACAGATGCCGCAGCATCCCGTTCTTATGCTCCAGATCCCCCAGCCTTGCGGACACCAGCATCGCCATCATCGGCAATGCCAGTACATTGATGATCGGCATCTGATATAACAGCATGAACCACCCTTTCTCGACAGCGTCCTCGCTGAGTTTTCCATGCAGGGCCCATATCAGTATCATCGCCGTCATTCCCAGCACGAACAGCAACAGATAACGCCCTCTTGTTTTCCGGTATTCCGCTTTCCATAATGCGATCATAAACTCACCTCTTCCATAGTCATCGCCAGAAATATCTCCTCCAGCGTTTTTGTTTTGTCCTGCTCGTGAAGCCGGTCGAGAGAACCCTGATATTTCAGCTTTCCGTTTGCGATGATGCCGATATCGTCCACGATCTGATCTATCTCCGACAACAGATGGCTTGATATGATCACCGTCATACCGTATTTTTCCGGCAGGGAACGGATCAGTTCC
The DNA here is from genome assembly GCA_947647735.1 of uncultured bacterium. GTDB lineage: Bacteria > Bacillota > Clostridia > Lachnospirales > Lachnospiraceae > 1XD8-76. The sequence continues at coordinate 39,932 of CANSLJ010000029.1, forward strand.
CTCATCTCCTGAATGCCCGCCGGGTCAAGGCCGTTGGTGGGCTCATCCAGGATCAGCAGTTTCGGAAAGTTCAGGAGCGCCGCCGCCAGCCCCAGCCTCTGCTTCATGCCAAGGGAATAAGCCGATACCTTTTTCTTGCCCTGTCCGTCCAGCCGCACGATCTTCAATACTTTTTCCACATTTCTCTTCGGCACATTCAAAAGCCCCTGCAGGATCTCCAGATTTTCCCTTCCCGTCAAATGTCCGTAGTAGGAAGGGCTTTCTATCAGAGAACCTGTCTGACGCAGAATCTCCATCCTGTTTTTTGCCGTCATCTTTTTATCAAATAAACTGATCTCACCCTCCGTCGGCCTTGTCAGCCCCAGCAACATTTTCAGCGTCGTGGACTTTCCCGCGCCGTTCGGCCCGCAAAAGCCGTAGATCGTCCCTTCCATCACAGAGAGATTGATTCCCTTTACGATCAGGGCATCCCCGTATCTTTTGGAAAGGTTCTGTGTCCTTATGATCTCTTTCATTATCGTTAACCTCCGTTGTTCTGCTTTTTTTCGAGTTCATCCATACTCTAACATCCGATCCTTACTCCAAACTTAAATACGCCTTACGGGAACCTTAAATTTGAGGATTCCGATCCGTAAGGCTTAAAAACAAACGTTTGTTGTGATATACTTTGAAGATAGAAACAACGATAAGCGAGGACGAAACATGCCGGAAAAATCTACAGACACTCCTGAATTGAAAAATAAAAAACTCCTGCTGGTAGACGATGAGCCCCAGCTTTTATCCATGCTGGAGCAGATCCTCTACTCCAACGGCTTCTTTCAGCTCTACACCGCAAAAAGCTGCCGGGAAGCCCTCGATATCATGGAAAAACAGTCCATCTCCCTCTGCATACTTGATGTAAACCTGCCCGACGGCGACGGTTTTTACCTGTTTCGGGAAATCCGGAAATTTTCGCAGGTACCGGTCATCTTTCTGACCGCAAGAGGAGAATCCGAGGACCGGATAGAGGGGCTTACGCTGGGAGCAGACGATTATATCGTAAAGCCTTTTCTGCCAAAGGAATTTCTGCTCCGGGTCACCGCCCTGCTTCGACGTACTTATGGCAATATCATACCGGAAAACGGCTTTTCCCTGCCGGATTCCGTCTGTGGGGAACGCAGGATCAGGTTTGATACCGCCGTCGTACAGAGAGGAAACGAGGAAATCCCCCTGACGCCGAAGGAACTGATCCTGTTAAAAGTGCTGTACGGGCAGAAAAACCGCATTGTCACAAGCGATGCCCTGACCATGGCGGCATGGGGCGATACCAGCTACGGTTACGAAAATACGCTGATGGTGCATATCCGAAGGCTGCGCCAGAAGATCGAAGAGGTGCCCTCTTCCCCGAAGCATCTGCTGACGGTGAAGGGACTCGGGTATAAACTTGTCATAAAATCATGAGATTCATTTATCAGCACAGTTTTTTATAGACAATTCTTATAAAACAGTGCGCAAAACCCGCATTGCGAAATTCGCTTCGCGAACCTGAAAATCTGTTAAACAGGACTTTTTAAACCGGAAAGGCGATTGTCATGAAAAAGAAACTCTCTTCCCTGGATCTCACCATCTTTAAAATATTGCTGTCGATCGCGCTGATCTCCGCCATTGTAGCTACGATCATCTGTGCCATCGCGTTCATCGGCACAGGTGTTATCGTCAGCAATGGCGGCGATGTCTTTCCCAACAATCCCAGAGGCGTTTTAGAGCGGATCAGTGGAAACTTCTCTGTCTCCATAGATGAAACAGGCGAAGTATCAGGCGCTGTCCTTCTGGACGAAACGCTTCTTCCGGAAGATAACTGGTGTATTCTGCTGAACGATAACGGCGATATCATATGGTCCCTGCACAAACCGGAAGACATTCCGGAACATTATACCCTGAATGATATTGCCCGGCTGACAAGATGGTTTTTGTGCGATTATCCTGTCTATGTGAGAATCGAAGATTATGGTCTTTTTATTCTGGGGCTTCCCAAAGATGCGGTTGGAAAATATTCTATAGAATACACGATGGAATGGTTTGAGACGCTTCCTCTGCGCGTGCTGCGTGTACTTGTTTTGAATTTTTTTATTGCGCTGGCGCTCTCTTCCATCATCGGCTCCTTTTTGTATAAAAATATACGCCTTCTGACAAAAGGGCTTGACAAACTGCGCCATGAAGAGATCGTCGCCCTGCCTGCTAAAGGCATCTTCAAGGAGCCCTTTTCCAATATCAATAAAACTTCTCAGGCACTTGCCCGGAAAAACGCTTCCCTCGCCACCCGTGACAGGGCCCGCTCCAACTGGATCTCCGGCATCTCCCATGATATCCGCACCCCTCTTTCCATGGTGGTTGGATATGGAGAACAGCTTGCCGAAAATCCGGAACTTTCCGAAGAAAATAAAAAATGTGCCGAAATCATCACAGCTCAGGGGCTGAAGATCAAGAAACTGATCGAAGACCTGAACCTGATCTCCTCGCTGGAATATGAGATGCAGCCCCTTCGGAAAAAAACGCTGCATATCTGTGTTTTACTGCGAAGTGTGGTCAGCGATGTCTTAAATCAGGATCTGTCTGATAATTATGAGATCTCTCTGGAACTGAGCTGTGAAAAGGCTGTTGTTTCAGGGGATGAAGCGCTTCTTGCAAGGGCTTTTTATAACCTCCTGCAAAACAGCATCTCACACAACGAAAACGGCTGCCGGATCACCATCTCCGGCAGCCTGCAGGCTGAATCTGTATCGATCATCTTTGCTGATAACGGACAGGGTGTACCGGAAAATGTGCTGAAAAATCTGGACACTCTGCCAAATACCGCCCATGGCTTCGGACTGCCCATGGCGTACCGGATCATCCGTTCCCACGGGGGACGCTTTGAAGTGGAGAATAAGGACGGATTTACGGTGACGGTGACGCTGCCGAGGGGAAGGGATCAATGAATGATCACGGGAGCGTTCCCGGTTCACTCCACCACTTCCTCGAAAAATCCTTCCAGCCCCTCCACGATCTCATCATAAGTCGTATCAAAGTCTCCGGTATACCAGGGGTCGTCAATATCCCCGCCGCTACCGGCAAAATCCAGGAGTTTATATACTTTCTTCTCCGGATCGCTGCCGATGATCCGCATCAGGTTGCGGATATTGTACTGTTCCATCACGATCAGATAGTCATAGTAGTCATAATCTGCCTTCGTGACCTGTCTTGAACGATGTCCGTCACAGGAAATGCCCATGCTGTTTAATTTTCTTCTTGCAGGCGGATAGACGCCGTTGCCGATCTCTTCGCGGCTTGTGGCAGCGGATGCAATCTCCAGTTCTGCTGATACGCCACGCTCGGCGGCCATTTTTTTACAGATGTACTCGGCCATGGGGCTGCGGCAGATATTGCCGTGGCAGATGAATAATATTTTTATCATAACGCTAAAACCTCCGTAAATGCTTGATTTTGCTGTATTTCCGGCACTTTCAACAGCTTTGTAATATTTTTATGACAGTGTGGTTGTTCATATTTTCAGCATAACTTTGAATAACTTTACATAACTTTTTCTTCGTTTGGGCTAAATTTTGGGCTAAATTGAAAACTTTTAGCCCACTACTCATTACAGACTTTTTTCATTTCTTCCTTGGCATCATCAAATTGTAAGTGTGTATAAGTATTAAGTGTTACGCCAATATCAGAATGCCCCATAATATATTGTAGTGTTTTAGGATTCATACCCGATTTTGCCATGTTGCTACAGAATGTATGACGACATACATGAGGAGTGATAACTGGCATTTGGACTTTGTAAATACTATTATACTTTTCTCTAATATGCTGAAAATATTTTTCCCAATGCAAAGCTACCATTGGCATATCATTCTTGTCAAGAAACAGAAATCCTGTTATACCGTCAATCATAGGTTCAATTTTAGGTTTTCCCCTGTTTTCAATGATACGCTTAAAACATTCTGCAACATCTTTATTCATCGGAATATATCTCACGCCTTTTTCTGTCTTAGGCGTTTCAATCACATATTCCATATTTCTTTTTCTCTGTAATTGATGATCAATCTTGATTCTTTCTTTGTCAAATTCAATGTCTTCTTTTGTTAATCCACAAAATTCAGAGATACGTAGTCCCGTCTTGAATAAGATATAAATCCCATCGTAGTATTTGCAGAAATGTTTATCTTCTTTAATGAAACGTAAAAATTCACGTTCCTGCTTCCGTGTGATTGCTTCTCTGGTTACACTATCATTTACTATTACTGTTGCTAACTGAAACTCAAACGGGTTTTTATGAATTAAATCATCATCAACTGCCATTTGAAAAGCTGGTCTAACTACACCTCGGATGCTGTGTATACTACTATATCCTTTGCCATCGTCCTGCAACTTAATCAGCCATTCTTTTGCATCTGACAGCTTTACTTTGTCAATCCGTTTCGTTCCAAATGCTTCTTTCTTGATGATATTGATAACAAAATTGTAATTGGCTTGCGTATTATGCTTTACGCCTCTTTTCTGGTTAATATACTTCTGCACCAATTCCAATACTGTCATATTTCCACCATCAGGATTAATACCATCATCTAATTTTTTTTGAATGTTCTTTTCTTTTTCTCTCAAGGAAATATCTTTACGCTTGCCTTTTGGGTATGAATCTGATTCTGTCAATCTCCAACTGTAGACAGATTTTCTATTGCCAAAAGCATCACTATATTTGTATCTATATCTCCCATCTTTATCCTGGCTCTCGCCTATCATTAATCTACGACCTTTAATGTCTTTTCTGATTTCCGACAAACTTCTCTCTCCTTTCATAATGCAGAGAGCCTCGGTATGATATATATAATATAACATACTCAAGGCTCAGAATCTATTGATAATTATTATAATTAAGCAAATAAATAGTTATATAGAATTTAATTTTTCATCAATAAACTGTTCAAATAGTTGTCTCTTGATGCGTGGTCTTGTTCCATTCCATAAAATAAAATTATCTGTCTCATGTTCATCAATAATTTTTCTGATTTTCTTATCACTAAATCCAAAATACTCGGCAGCTTCTTGAACCGATAATGTATATTTATGCCAACATGGTATTTCTATTTTCTCCATATATACTCATCACCTACTTTCCTGTACTTCCAAATCCACTACCTCCACGTTCTGTTTTATCAAGTTCCTCTACCTCATAAAAATCAGCATCAATATAAGGTAGAAATATCAACTGAGCAATTCGATCTCCTGCAGTTATAGCCTGTGGTTCATCTGTGTCATTATGTAATGCTACTATATATTCGCCCGTGTAATCTTCGTCAGCAATGCCCAAACAATTTGCGGGACGCAGACCACATCTAGTCGCTAATCCGCTTCTTGCTACTATTGCCCCAAAATATCCTTCTGGCGGTTGAATTGCTAACCCTGTACTTATTTTTTTTGTCTCATGTGGTCTAATCAATAATGCCTCTTTATCTAAACATGCATATAGATCAAATCCTGCTGCCTTTTCACTTCCTCTTGTTGGAATAATCGCATCATCTCTTAATTTCTTAATCTTTACTTGCATTACTTTTTCTCCTTTTTGTCTTATTTTCACATGGAATACACTGTCCATAATAATATTCTCTATTTCTATCCTTACAGAACACTCTTATCTGAGCAGGATCATCTTCTTTAATAATCCCATACTTACATTCTTCACATTCAGAAGTTAAAATCATATTCATGCTTTTTCTATTCCTAACTCTTTTAACTTTTTATCTATCTTTAAATCAATAGATTTTATAAATTTACAGTTACCATACTTACGATCGTAGTAAGAAGGATATAATTCCATTGTTCCAGCATTATACACATTCACATTTACAACTCCAGTCATTGTTGATACTGAGATTTCACACTCTATTGTGGTAATTTTTTTATAATTAACAACTGGAAATTTATATGTATATATATCATCTATACATTCACTTAAGTGACTACAATATCGAAACTTATGTTTTTTCAAGAATTCTTTAGAATAATCTTTAATTTTATATACTACTCCCATAAAACAACTTCTCCTTTTTGTAGCGATCGTTTAACATCGATTACTCTTTGGTTTTCTGACCCACACCATTTTAGTGTAATATTACGTTGTGAATCTATGTATTGTCCATCTACTAATACATCACATTGGGAAATAATTGCTTGTCGCATAGCATCCACATTGATATTATTTATATAACTTGCGCTATATTCATATTTCATTAATTGTTCCCATGTATATCCCGTATAAAGCCAAATGGTTTTCTGAGGACATGAAAGACGAATTTCATCGGCATTTTCATTCAATATATTGTGGTCATTATTCGCTTTGCCAACTATATGTTGTGGCATATTGTACCGTTTATTTACCTCGGTAACTAAATCAAATACGCCATCAAGATTTGATTCAAAGAGGGGATCACCACCGCTTAGTGTCAGCCCGGAAATATAATCCTTATCCAATTCTCTGAATAGTTCTTCTTTTGCTGATTCATCAAATAATATTCCACTATTTATATCCCATGTTTGAGGATTCTGGCACAAGCAGCACTTATGTGAACAGCCTGAGAGCCATAAAACAACTCTCAGACCTTCACCATTACATACATCTTCTTTATCAATTTTTAAATAATTCATGTGTTCTCCTAGAATTTTTGATGTTT
>CANSLJ010000030.1 GCA_947647735.1 uncultured bacterium
CCCTGACCTATACGTTGCGAACGTATCGCTCTCCCAACTGAGCTATATCCCCATGTCCTGTTTATTATAATCCTTTTGCGGAAAGAATGCAAGAACGAGTTTGGAGAAAATTTGTGGATAGGCAGGAAATATTTCATAAAACAGGAATATATGTCAGGCGCATACTGAAATGGGGCGTGATCGCTGCCAATATTGTGATGGCGATCATCTATCTGGTCCTGATCGGGCAGTGGATCAGGGGAATACCGGACCGGGAGACAAGGCAGTATGTCCGCCTTGCGAAGGAGACGGATGTGCCGCCTTATTATGATGCGGTGAGAGAGTCCTTTGACAGATATCTTCTGCCGGGACAGGAAGTTGTTATAGTGGACAGCTCTTATCGGGCGTGTGACAATGCATGGGATTATGAGATAAGGGAGAATTACACGCTTGCATTTTGTCAGTCCGGGGAGGAGAAGTTCAGATTCTGGGCACAGGTGCGGGAGGCGGAAAATATATCGGAAGATGCGCAGGATGTATATCCGCTGGAGAACAGTAAGTGCGTGGTGCTCTCTGATTTTGTGCAGCAGGCATTCTGCAGGATGCTGACGGAATGCGAGGAGCAGTACAGGGAAGAAAACGGCTGTTATGTTTTTTCCAAAAAGCCGGTGGCAAACTGGGAGGAGCGTCCTTATACGGCGATCTATGGATTGGGGCTGTGCGAGGCATTTTCTTTTGAGCGGGAAGGAATGGAATGGCTTTTCAGGGAAGCCTATCTGCGGATGCATGAATGGCAGGAAAAGAGCGGCGAAAAGATGCATACCGATATCTGGATCTCGAGGCATTTCGTGCCGGACTGGCGAGAGAGCGACTATCCGAAGCACCGGCTTGATTTTTCCGAAAGCTACGGGGAGGAGCAGCGGGAGCTCTTTGGGGAGATGGCGCAGGAGGTTTTGGAGGAGACGGAAAGCCTCAGTGCATATTACAGAAAAACCTGGCTGGTTGACATCCGGCAGCCGTAAAGCCGGAACAAAAGGGCTGGCAGGGAAATTGCCGAGCACAAGCGGGGGAACACAGGATGTCCGACGAGCCTGAAAAGAAAAAACAAAAATATTTCCGGAAGATCGGGAAATTTATCATAAGGGCCATACTGGGATTTAATGTGGCGGCTTTTTTGCTGGTGGCGGCAGAATGGTGCGCCTCCTGGCATCCGGACCGGGAGACAAGAGCCTACAGAGCGGTTTTGGAAAAGGGAGAAAAGCCCTACTGGAAAGAGATATCCGAGATGCTGGATGCCTATCTTCTGCCCGGGGAAGAGGTTCAGGTGGAAGATTTTTCTTATGATCCTTATGAGGTCAATATTACTTACGACTGCTGGCTGTTGAAGGATGGAAAGGATATGTTTTCCTTTCTGGTTTCTGTGAAGGAGCCGGTGGAAGGATGGTCTGAGGACTGTCTGTATCCGATAGAGGGGAGCGATCGTAAGATCGTAACGGATTTTGTGCAGAAATGTTACCGGAGTATGCTGATCGCCTGCAATGAAGAGTATTATCAGGAGCAGGGGCACTATGTATTTGTTCCGGCGGGGGCATCCATGTCGCAGGATCGAAGAACTGTGAATAACGGATGTTATTATATGGGACTTGTTCTGTCCCCGATCGCCAGTGGGGATACGGAAGGGATGGAGTGGCTGTTCCGGGAAGCCTGTGAGCGCATGGAAGAGAGACAGGCTCTGATAGAGGGACAGATGAAGACGGATATCTGGATCAGAGAAAGTTGTGCGGGAGCCATAAAGGATTATCCGGTACAACGGCTTGATTTTTCCGTATCGCACGAAGAAAAGCGGCGGGAGGTGTTTGAGGCTCTGGCAGAGAATGTGCTGGACTATACGGAACTGTACGGGGAGGAGGAGCTGGCATATTATGCGAAGTGGCTAAAACCCGTGGAGGAGGAAACAGAAAGCACGGCGGAGCAGGAGGAGATGGGATGGATCGTCTGTCATGTAAGACATGGAGATTGCCTGTGGTCGATCGCCGAGGAGTTTTATGGTGAGGGAGCTTTATGGACGGAGATCTACAGGGACAATAGAGAAAAGATTGGCGCAGATCCTGATATTTTAATGGAGGGAACGCAGCTTTATCTGAAAGCAGAGAGGCGGAAAGAATGATCGAAGCAGAACATTTCAAGCATTTGAATTATATTAAGAAGGAACCCTTAAGCGGCAGCATGGACGGAATGCGCTATATGTTGATGAAAAAGACGGAAGGGGAAGAAACTTATATGGAGGGCATTGTCTGGCCGGAGCCTTTGGGGTATGCGAAGACGCCGGAAGAGCAGAAAACAAGGAGGCGTTTTTCGCTGGATACGGAAGGGATGGCGGAAGCGATAGCATGGCTGAATGAGATGTATCAGAAATTCTGGGAAGAGTGAGAAATTTATTTGGCAGAAACCACAAGATGTGGTATGATGAAATCTGGCGGAGTCATAAGGCATATATGCCGTATGGATCGGCAAAAGACAGGCAATATCAGAAGAATCAGGGTAATATCATGGGAAAACAGGAATATCCCTGCGCGGCAGGGGACATATTATACAGGATCATGGACAACTGCGGCGGCTGTGCGTTTGAGACGGAGGTCTGCCAGCAGCGTACCTGCAAGCATTATCGAAAATATGTGGAGCCGATGACGGTAAAGTCGGTGGAGATACGCCGCAGCAACGGGGAGGATCTGTTTTATATCCATGGACAGGAAAACGGCACGGATGCGCTGTTCGGATGGACGGTATTTCAAACGAAGGAAGAGGCGCTGGCACGGCTGGATACCTTTAATTAAGAAGGAGTCAATATGTTAGAGTTACAGAATATACAATATGATGTGGAAGAAAATAAAGAGATCCTGAAGGATATCAATTTGAAGATAGAAGAGCGGTTTGTGGCGGTGACAGGACCGAACGGCGGCGGCAAATCTACTCTGGCAAAGATCATAGCGGGTATTGTAAAGCCCACTGCCGGACGGATTCTGCTGAATGGAGAGGACATTACAGAAGCTTCTATTACAGAACGGGCAAAGAAGGGCATCAGTTATGCCTTCCAGCAGCCGGTGCGTTTTAAAGGGCTCACTGTAAAGGACTTGCTCACCATGGCGGCGGGAAAGAATACCAGTGTGCAGGAGGCCTGCAATATTTTGTCGGAGGTAGGGCTTTGTGCCAGGGATTATATCAATCGGGAAGTGAATGCCTCGTTGTCAGGCGGAGAACTGAAGCGGATCGAGATCGCGATGATCATCGCAAGAGGTACGCAGTTTTCCATTTTTGACGAGCCCGAGGCGGGGATAGATCTGTGGAGCTTTAACAGCCTGATCAATGTGTTTGAAAAGATGTACCGGGAGATGGGAGGTTCCATTCTGATCATTTCCCATCAGGAGCGGATCTTAAATATTGCGGACAGGATCATCCTGATCGCGGACGGCAAGGTGAAGGAGAGCGGTACAAAGGAGGAGATCCTGCCGGAACTTCTTGCAACAGCGGGAGGCGGTGCCTGTGATATGCTGCTCTCCAAGAACGAAAAAATACAGAAACAGGAGTAAGCCCATATGGATATCATACAAAAAACATTACTGGAAGAAGTGGCAGGACTGCATGAGGTGCCGGAAGGAGCCTATAATATCAGGGCAAACGGCGCGCTGGACAGCAGGCAGACCACGGCAAATATCAATATTGTGACCAAGGAAGACAAGCCGGGTATCGATATTATCATCGCACCGGGCACAAAGCATGAGAGTGTGCATATTCCTGTTATCATCTCCCAGACAGGGTTAAAGGATCTGGTATATAATGATTTTATCGTGGGAGAAGATGCCGATGTGACGATCGTTGCAGGCTGCGGCATTCACAACGGCGGGGATCAGGATTCCGCTCATGACGGTATCCACAGCTTTTATCTCGGAAAAAATGCGAAGGTGCGGTATGTGGAAAAGCACTACGGATCAGGTGACGGAAACGGACATAATATGATGAATCCCACAACCATCATCGAACTGGCGGAGGGCGCCAGCATGGAGATGGAGACTGTGCAGATCAAGGGCATCGATTCCACCACCAGAGTGACAAAGGCAAGGCTGCGGGATGATTCCAGCCTTGTGATCAAGGAGAAGATCATGACTCACGGGAGTCAGTCCGCGATCACGGATTTCACGGTGGACATGGACGGTGCGGGCAGCAGCGCCAATGTGATGAGCCGTTCCGTGGCAAAGGAAAATTCCCACCAGAAATTTGTCTCCGTGATCAACGGCAATAACCGCTGCGCGGGGCATACGGAGTGCGATGCGATCATCATGGACAATGCCAGCGTCACGGCGCTTCCCCAGCTTACGGCAAACGATGTGGATGCCAACCTGATCCATGAGGCGGCGATCGGAAAGATCGCGGGCGAACAGCTGATCAAGCTGATGACGCTGGGGCTGACGGAGAAGGAAGCGGAAGAGCAGATCGTAAACGGATTCCTGAAATAAAAATTAACTCATTTTCTTCTTCAGCTCCTCAAGCAGCCGCTCCGCAATGGGCGTAAAGACCTGATATTTTTTCCAGACAAGGTACATTTTGGCTTCCAGTTTGGGAAAAAGGGGGCGAAATACAAGCCCGCTGTCCGGTCCGGTATCGATCAGGTGCTCAAAAGTCAAAAGAAAGCCCAGTCCTTCTTTGACAAAGAGCGAAGCGTTGTAGGAAAGCCGGAAGGAACCTTCTAAATGCAGTTCGTCCATCCGGCTGCCGCACCAGCGGGGAATATCGATATTCCAGCCCTGTTCGGAACAAAACAGCGGCAGGCCGGCAAGATCTTCCACACATATCTTTTCTTTTCGGGCATGGGGACAATCCTCTGGCATGACAACACCCCAGATATCCGCTTCCGGAAAACGCAGACAGTCATATTTTGACATGTTCGGCTCTTCCACAAGGGCGGCGAAATCAATAACGCCTTTATCCAGTTTTTCCGTAACCTGTTCCGTATCTCCGCTGGTGATATGGTAGCGCAGTCCGGGATAAGACTGCTTGAAGGCGCTTATTTCTCTGGCGAGAAAGCGGATCTGGTAGGATTCTGCCAGACCGAAATAGACGTCGCCGCCGGTGATATCATCAAGTGTGATAAATTCCGTGGTGATCTTATCCGCCATTTTTACCAGATCTTCCGCCCGCTTGCGCAGCAGGATGCCTTCTTCGGTGAGCCGGATGCTGAAGCTGTGCCGGGTGAACAGTTTTCTCCCAAGTTCGTCTTCTAAAGATTTCAGTTGTTTTGAAAGCGTAGGCTGTGTAACATGGAGCGTTTCAGCGGCTCTTGTCATATTTTCTTCTCTGGCAGCCGCCAGAAAATATCGCAATGTTCGTATTTCCATAGAAATCCTCCTATGATATTCGGAAAGGGAATATCATGATATGAATTATAACCATTGGCGGATCATAAGTCAACGGACTATAATGAAGTGAGAGCGAAAGAAAGGAAGGAACGACATGGTAGATCAGAAACTGGAATTGACAATGGAATGGGATAAGGTATTTCCAAAGAGTGAAAAGGTGGATCACAGCAAGGTGGTTTTTCACAATCGGTATGGCATTACACTGGCGGCAGATATGTATACGCCGAAAGATGTGGAGGGAAAGCTGGCGGCGATCGCAGTGTGCGGTCCCTTTGGCGCGGTGAAGGAGCAGGCGGCAGGGCTGTATGCACAGAAGATGGCGGAGCGAGGATTTCTTGCAATCGCCTTTGACCCTTCTTTTACGGGCGAGAGCGGCGGTGAGCCGCGTTACATGGCATCTCCGGATATCAACACGGAAGACTTTCAGGCGGCGGTGGATTTTCTGTCTGTGCAGGACAATGTAGATCCTGAGCGGATAGGTATCATCGGCATCTGTGGCTGGGGCGGTATGGCACTCAATACAGCGGTTCTGGATACCCGTGTGAAGGCAACGGTTGCATCCACCATGTATGATATGACCAGAGTCAATGCGAATGGGTATTTTGATGCGGAAGACTCGGCGGAGGATCGCTATGCAAAGAAGCAGGCGATGAATGCCCAGAGGATCGTTGATTATAAAAATGGAAATTATGCGCCGGGCGGCGGTGTCGTTGATCCTCTTCCGGAGGATGCACCGTTTTTTGTAAAGGACTATTATGATTATTATAAGACAGGCAGAGGATATCATAAGCGCTCCCTGAATTCCAACGACGGCTGGAATGTGATCGGCTGTATGTCCTTTATAAATCAGCCGATATTGCACTACAGCAATGAGATCCGGAGTGCAGTGCTGATCATGCATGGCGAAAAGGCTCATTCCTGTTATTTCAGCAGAGATGCCTATGCGGATATGGTGAAGAATAACCCGTATACGGATAACAAGGAACTTCTGATCATACCGGATGCAGTTCACACCGACTTGTATGATGGCGGCGGAAAGGATGCGATTCCCTTTGATAAACTGGTGCGGTTTTTTGAGACATATCTGTAAATAAAAAGAAAACTCCCGGTGCAGAGCTGGCTTCTGCAGGGGAGTTTTCTTTTAATGTTTATGATTTTTCCGGTAGAGCCCCGGCGAGACGCCTTTTGCGTTCTTAAATATCTTTCCGAAATAAGCGCCGTTGGAAAAACCTGTCTGCAGGGCGATATCCAAAACCGGCAGATCTGTTGTGCGCAGCAGGCGTCCGGCAGTCTCGATCCGATAGTCCAGAAGATATTCAAAGGGCGTCCGATGGATGCTGCTGCGGAAACAGCGAAGGCATTCACTCTTGCTGACGGAGGCGGAGCGGGCAATATCTTCCAAAGAAAGTTTTTCCTGATAGTTCTGTTGAATATAGGCGATCATTGTCTGGATGCGGTCACGGTTGGTATTTTTAAGGGGACCGGAAGGGATTTCCGTCTCGCGGATCTCCTCCAGCAGTAAAAGCCAGATGTCCGAAAAGATATTCCGGGTTTGAAACTCGGTATTTTCCTTTTTTTGTAATAAAGCCGCCTGTCGTAAAAGGCTTAAGATTTTTTGCTGTCGTGAATTTTTCCCGCGAAATTCCAGAATCTCCAGATTTTTATTCTGCAAAACGGGCTCCAGATATTTAGTGGAGAAAATGCTTTTAAAGTGCCCGCCTAAAAAAGTGGGATGAAATAAATGGGAATCTACAACAGCAACCCCCTCCTCGGTGGTGCGCATCATGCAGAGAACATTGGTATTGATAAAAAATCCTTCCCCTTTTTGAAATACACTGCTCTGGTTGGTGGTGGTCAGCACCATCGCACCTTTTACAATATAACAGAATTCCAGTTCCTCGTGCCAGTGCCAGGGAACGCCTGCGCCTGTGAAATCGGCGTAGTGGCAGGTATAAGGGTATTCTGTTGTCAGCCCTTCAATCTCCTCTAACTGATTTTCTCTGATCTTTATTTTCATAGCTGCTCCTATATTGATAAAATTATATTGATTATGATTATATACTTATATAAAATGAGAATATTTATATATATTTTATTGGATTTTATAAATATAATTATATTAAAGAAAAACAGAGAAGTAAAGAAAAAATAACAGAGAAAACAAAGATCAGAAAGGAAAGGTGAAGAGAGATGACGTTATTATTAGGGATGGCAGTTTTGGCAAGTATGATGGGAATCTGTGTATTTGAGGAGTATATTTCCCGCTGATCAGTTAAAAATCCCAAGAAAATGAGCGATTGTTTCTAAAGGAAAACAAAAAATCCTTTTCAAACGCTTGCATTTTGGGGAGAAAGTGTTATACTGGTTATGTTATATAAGGATTACAGCATGAAGAGTGGGCTTGCAAGTCCACTCTTTTCATGTGTAGGCATGGCGTTGTCCGGGGAGTTCCGGGCGCGCGGAAAAAGACAGGGAGAGTTTATGTCAAAACGGGAGAATTACGAGACAAGGTTTGAGGAGATACTGCTTCCTATCACGAAGGAAAACGGCGTGGAGATCTACGACGTGGAGTATGTGAAGGAGGGGAGCGACTGGTATCTGCGGGCGTATATTGATAAGGAGGGCGGCGTCACCATAGAGGACTGCGAGAAGGTGAGTCGAGCGGTCTCCGGGATCATGGACAAGGAGGATTTTATCGAAGATGCCTATATTCTGGAAGTGAGTTCGCCGGGCCTGGGACGCGCGCTGAAAAAGGATAAACACCTTGCGCGCAGCATCGGGGAAGAGGTGGAGGTAAAGACCTATAAACCCATAGAGAAGCAGAAGGAGTTTTCCGGCATCCTGAAGGCTTTCGATGAGGAGAGCATCACGATAGAGACGGAAAAAGAGACAGATATGAAGTTTGCCAGAAGCGATATAGCACTGATCAGACTGGCATTGGATTTTTGATATATTAGCAATCATGGAACTGGAATAAAAACAGTAACCGCGTGTACAGTACCCCAGAGGAAATACCGGCTGCAGGTCAGACGGGATTTTCTCTGCGGATAACGGGTACTGGGAGCGCGGTTACGGAACTGGAATAAGACTGGAATAGGAGGAAAGAGCGATGAACAGCGAATTATTACAGGCATTGGATATGCTGGAAAAGGAGAAGGAGATCAGCAAGGACATTCTGTTTGCGGCGATCGAGGATTCTCTGAAAGCGGCCTGCAAGGAACACCTTGGCAGAAACGAGAATGTTGTGGTGGAAGTGGACAGGGAGACAGGAGATTTCCACTGTTATTATGAAAAAGAAGTGGTGGAGACAGAGGATGATCTGGAGGACGATTCCCTGCAGATGACGCTGGAGGAAGCGCAGGAGATCACCACCGGAGCGGTAGTCGGCGATGTGCTCAGGATGGAGGTGGATTCCGCCGAGTTCGGCAGGATCGCTGCGGGAAAGGCGAAGAACGTGATCCTGCAGAAGATCAGGGAGGAGGAAAAGAGTTCTGTCTATAATCTGTACAAGGATAAAGTGGGACAGGTGGTTACCGGTATCGTACAGCGCTATGTGGGCAGCACCATCAATATTAATCTGGGAAAAGCGGACGCGCAGCTCACGGAGAAGGAGATCGTGCCGGAGGAGAACCTGCGCCTCACGGAGAGAGTAAAGGTATATATCCTGGGCGTGCCGGAGACAAAGAAAGGCTTCAGGATCCTTGTCAGCAGGACACACGCCAATCTGGTCAGAAAGCTGTTTGAGGAGGAAGTGACAGAGATCCGGGACGGCACGGTGGAGATCGTCAGCATCGCCAGGGAGCCGGGAAGCAGGACAAAGATGGCGGTGCGTTCCAACGAGCCGGATGTGGATCCGGTGGGCGCCTGCGTAGGACAGGGCGGTGCCCGTGTGGATGCCGTGGTGGCGGAACTGAGAAATGAAAAGATAGATATTGTGGAATGGGATGAAAACCCGGGTAACTTTATCCAGAATGCATTATCCCCGGCAAAGATCGTGGCGGTATTTGCAGATCCGGAGGAAAAGACGGCGAAGGTTGTGGTGCCGGATTACCAGCTTTCTCTTGCTATCGGTAAGGCGGGACAGAATGCAAGGCTGGCGGCAAAGCTGACCGGGTATAAGATAGATATCAAATCCGAAACGCAGGCGAAGGATGCGCCGGGCTTCCGTTATGAAGATTATCTGGACGATGAGTACGGCGATGACGAGTATGAAGAGGATTACGAGGACGGCTATGCGGATGAGGAATATGCGGGCGATGCATACGAGGAATATGAGGAGTCTGTAGAGGAAGAGGCTTTGGAAGAAATGCCGATGGAGGATGCCTCCGAAGAAGTCTATGAAGAAGAATAGGCAGGAAATGAAGTAAGGAAAGGCTTGAGATGGCAAAGAAAATTCCCATGAGGCAGTGCATTGGCTGCGGAGAGATGAAGAGCAAAAAAGAGCTGCTGCGGATCTTAAAGACAGCGGAGGGAGAGATCGCGATAGACGTTACCGGCAGGAAAAACGGAAGAGGCGCATACCTTTGTTTTTCCGGGGAGTGTCTGCGAAAGGCGATCAGGACAAAGGGACTGGAGCGTTCCTTTCAGATGAAGATCCCGCCGGAAGTGACAGAGCGGCTGGAAAAGGAGTTTGAGAATATAAATGATAAATAAAGTATACTCTATGATGGGGCTCGCGGAAAAAGCAGGCAGTGTGGTGAGCGGAGAATTTTCTACAGAAAAAGCGATCAAGAGCGGAAAAGCCTGTCTGGTCATTCTGGCATCGGATGCTTCCGAAAATACCAGAAAACATTTTTCTGATATGTGTGCCTACCGGAATATAAAGCTTTGTATTTACGGTAACAAGGAGGAACTGGGGCATGCGATCGGAAAAGGGATGCGGGCGAATCTGGCGATCACGGACAGAGGGCTCGCGGATTCGATCAGGAAGCGGATAGAAGAGTCAGAAACTTCGGAAAACACAGAACGGAAATAGGAGGGAGAATAGCATATGGCGAAAATGAAAGTACATGAACTTGCCAAGGAATTGGAAATAAAGAGTAATGAGATCATTACATACCTGAAGGAAAAGGGTATGGAAGTAAAGGCGGCGCAGAGTTCCATCGAAGATGAGGCCATCACTCTGGTGAGAGGACGGTTTCAGAAGGCGGACAAAGTGCAGAAGGTGACAGAAAAAACAGTGGAAGAAAAAGCAGAGAAAACGGAAAAAACAGCAGTATCCGAGGAGACGAAAACGGAGAAAAACACAGTGTCATCCGAGATAGTAAAAACAGAGAGGGCTGCGGCGGCCGAGGCGGCAAAAACTGCGGCGGCGCCTGAGAAGAAGCCCGCGGGTGAAGCTGAAAAAGCACAGGAGCCGCCGAAAAAGAAAAAGAAGATCATTATCATCAACAATGCCGGCAACAGCAAGATGCAGGGAAACAGAAACGGTGACAGAAATCCCGCCAGAAACGGCGGAAGGGATAACAGAGATAACAGGGACAGAAGGCCCCAGGGGCAGGGACAGAGCCGTCCCCAGAATAACGGCGCAAGGCCGGTGTCCGCGGCAAATCCCTACAGGCCGCTGATCAAGCCCAGCGTGAAACCGCAGCCTGTGACCAATGATTTCGGAAACCGCAACCGGATGCAGAATAATAACAGGCCGGCGGCTAATGCTTCCGCCGCGCCGAAAGCGCCGAAGGAAGAGGCGGTAAAAGTAACAGCGGCTGAAAATACGGCTGCTGCCGCGAAGGAAAACAGGCCGGCTGAGGCACCTCGTACAAATTATGGGGAGAGACGCAATGAGCAGAGAAATGGTGAAAGAGGCCAGTTCCAGAACCGGGATAACAACGGCGGCAGGGACCGGCAGAATAACAGGCCCGCTGGCGGCGGCAAAAACGAAGGCCGGAGAGGCGAAGGCCAGAATCGCCAGGGATATCAGAATAATCAGAAGGGCCAGGCTGGCGGCGCTGCTGGGAATAAACCTTTTAATAATAACGGGCGCGGTACTAGACCGGATAGCAGAAACGCAGCTCCCGGAAAACGAGGCGGGCAGGGCAAAGGCTTTGCAATGGATGCACCGGCAGCTGCTGCGGAAAAGAGGCCGCAGGACGAAAAACGGCGCGGAAATCAGGACAGAGACAGACGTTCCAGAAAGGATATGATCTACGAGGAGGAGGAGAAGACTGCTCTGAAGAATAAGGCGGGCCGCTTTATCAAACCGGAGAAGAAAGAGACCGTAGTGGAAGAGCAGATCAAAGTCATCACACTGCCGGAGAAGCTGACCATCAAGGAGCTTGCCGACAAGATGAAGATGCAGGCTTCTGCTATCATTAAAAAGCTGTTCCTGGCAGGGCAGATCGTAACCTTAAATACGGAAGTTTCCTATGAGGAGGCGGAAAATATCGCCATCGAGTACGACATCATGTGCGAACAGGAAGTACAGGTGGACGTGATCGAGGAACTGCTGAAGGAGGAGGAAGAGGACGTGACGAAGATGGTAAAACGTCCGCCGGTAGTCTGTGTTATGGGACACGTAGACCACGGTAAAACATCCCTTCTGGATGCCATCAGAAAGACAAATGTGACCGATAAGGAAGCCGGAGGTATTACACAGGCGATCGGTGCATATACTGTGAATGTTAACAACGCAAAGATCACCTTCCTGGATACGCCGGGACATGAGGCGTTCACGGCAATGCGTATGAGGGGCGCCAATGCCACCGATATCGCGATCCTGGTGATCGCTGCCGATGACGGCGTGAAGCCCCAGACAATAGAGGCGATCAACCATGCCAAGGCGGCAGGCGTAGAAATTATAGTGGCCGTCAATAAGATCGACAAACCTACGGCGAATGTGGAGAAAGTAAAGCAGGAGCTGATGGAGTTTGAACTTGTTCCCACGGACTGGGGCGGAAGCACGGAATTCGTACAGGTATCCGCAAAGAGTGGAGAAGGTATCGAGGACCTGCTGGAGACCATTCTGCTGACGGCAGAAATTCTGGAGTTAAAGGCAAACAAGAAGAGAAAGGCAAGAGGCCTTGTGATCGAGGCGGAGCTGGATAAGGGCAGAGGACCCGTGGCGACCATTCTGGTGCAGAAAGGTACCTTAAAGATCGGCGACTTTGTATCGGCGGGCGCAAGCTACGGCAAGGTCAGAGCCATGATCGACGATAAGGGCAAACGCGTCAAGGAGGCGGGTCCCTCCATGCCGGTGGAGATCCTCGGACTTTCCGATGTACCGGCGGCAGGCGAGGTATTCCTTGCCCATGAGAGCGACAAGACAGCCAAGAGCTATGCGGAGACCTATCTGTCCCAGCACAAGGAACAGATGCTTGCGGATACGAGAGTGCGGATGTCGTTAGACGACCTGTTCTCCCAGATCAAGGAGGGCGATCTGAAGGAGTTGAACCTTGTGGTGAAGGCGGATGTACAGGGATCTGTGGAGGCAGTGAAACAGAGCCTGTTGAAGCTCAGCAACGAGGAGGTTGTGGTGAAGTGTATCCACGGCGGCGTAGGCGCCATCAACGAGTCCGATGTGACGCTGGCTTCCGCGTCCAACGCTATCATCATCGGCTTTAATGTAAAACCGGATGTACAGGCAAAGGCTACCGCAGAGCGGGAGAAAGTGGATGTAAGGCTCTATGATGTCATCTATAAGGCGATCGAGGATGTGGAGCGCGCGATGAAGGGCATGCTGGCGCCTGTTTTCGAGGAGAGAGTGATCGGCCACGCGGAGGTACGGCAGATATTCAAGGCATCCGCAGTGGGCAATATCGCCGGTTCCTATGTGCTTGACGGTGAGTTCAAGCGCGACTGCCTGATCCGCATTACCCGTGAGGGAGATCAGATCTATGAAGGAAAACTTGCATCTTTGAAGAGATTTAAAGATGATGTGAAGGAAGTCAGGTCAGGTTTCGAGTGCGGCCTTGTATTCGAGGGCTTTGATCAGATGCAGGAACTGGATATCGTGGAAGCCTACATGATGGTGGAGGTTCCGCGGGACTAAGGGGAAGTAATATGAGAAAAAACAGTTTAAAAAATACCCGGATCAACGGGGAGGTGCAGCGGGTGCTGGCGGAGATCATCCGCAGCGGTATCAAGGATCCGAGGATCCACCCAATGACATCCGTTGTGACCGTGACGGTGGCGCCGGACTTAAAGACCTGCAAGGCGTTTATCAGCGTGCTGGGCGATGAGAAGGCGGCGCAGGATACGCTGGCGGGCTTAAAGAGCGCCGGCGGCTATATCCGGAAGGAACTGGCAAGGCAGATCAATCTGCGCAATACGCCGGAGATCACTTTTGTGATGGATCAGTCTATCGCCTACGGCGTTAATATGTCCAGAAAGATCGATGAAGTGATGGCGTCCATGCCGGTGCGGGATGAAGAGGAGACGGGTGAAGAGTAAGGCAGAAAAGAGGTTAATATCATGAATTTAAAGGAAATATGCAAAGATGCGGAAAGAATCGGAATCAGCGGGCATATCAGGCCGGATGGCGATTGTGTCGGTTCCTGTCTGGGGCTTTCTCTGTATTTGAAAAAGCTGTTTCCGAAAAAAGAAGTGAAAGTTTTTCTGGAGGAGGCGGCAGATATTTTTTCCTGCATCAAAGGTTTTGACGAGATCGGGATATTAGGGCAGGAGACGCCGGCGGAAGCTCCCTTTGATGTGTATTTTGCGCTGGATGGCAATAAAGGAAGGCTGGGGGCGGCGGAAAAGCTTTTTGAGGATGCGAAGATAACGGTCAATATCGACCATCATGTGAGCAACGGTCCGGGCTGCGGAGATCACAATTATGTGGACCCGGATGCAAGCTCCACCTGCGAGCTGGTGTATGAACTGGTGGAGGAGGATATGCTGGATGCGGATATCGCGACAGCGCTGTATATCGGGATCGCACACGACACGGGAGTGTTCCGGTATTCCTGCACTGCGCCGAAAACCCTGCAGGCGGCGGCTAAACTGATCAGCACGGGCATTGATTTCCCGAGACTGATCGAAGAGACATTTTACGAGAAGACTTATGTACAGAACCAGATCATGGGCAGGGCGCTCCTGGAGAGCATGCTGATCATGGACGGCAGATGTGTGGTAAGCTATATCGACAAAAAGACCATGGATTTTTATCAGGTGACGAGCAAGGACATGGAAGGGATCGTCAGCCAGATCAAACTGACAAAAGGAACAGACTGCGCGGTGTTCATGTATGAGATCAGGACACTGGAGTATAAGGTGAGCCTTCGTTCGAGCGAGAAGGTCGATGTGGCAAAGGTGGCGCAGATGTTCGGCGGCGGCGGCCATGCGAGGGCTGCGGGCTGTACCATGAACGGCACATTCCATGATGTGATCAACAACCTGACCGTACATATTGAGGAGCAGCTGGAGGGTGAGAGTGCTTAACGGAATACTGATCATCAGAAAAGAGCAGGATTTTACCTCCAATGATGTGGTGGCAAAGCTGCGGGGGATATGCCGCCAGAAGAAGATCGGACATACCGGAACCCTGGATCCGAATGCGACAGGAGTGCTGCCGGTATGTCTCGGGAATGCCACGAAGCTGTGTGATATGCTGACGGACCGCAGCAAGGAGTATATCGCGGAACTGACCCTTGGCATTACCACCGACACCCAGGATATCTGGGGACAGGTACTGACAGACAGCGGGGAAAAGTGGCGGGAGATCTCCCGGGAGGAGATAGAGGAGACGATCGCCTCCTTCCAGGGAAAACAGGAACAGATACCGCCCATGTATTCGGCGCTGAAGGTAAACGGCAGGCGGCTCTATGAGCTGGCGCGGGCCGGTGAGACGATAGAACGGAAAGCCCGGGAGATAGAGATAGAGGAAATAGAACTTTTGCCGCCGGAGGGATGCCATGAGACGAAGGCACACCAGGCGGTTTGTTTTTCGATGCTTCCAAAACTGCGCATCAGGGTCGTCTGCTCGAAGGGGACTTATATCCGGACGATCTGTCAGGATATCGGGGATAGGCTCGGATGCGGCGCCGTGATGAGTTCTCTTGTGCGGACAAGAGTCGGAAGTTTCCGGCTGGAGGGTGCCCGCACATTATCCGAGATAGAAAAGATCCGGGACGGCGCAGGACTGGAGAGCGTGCTGATACCGGTGGATGCCTGTTTTAAGGAGTATCCGGCGGTGCGGGTGAAGGAGAGTGGGCTGCGGTTTCTGAAGAACGGGAATGAGCTGGCGGTTTCGATGGCGGAGATCATGGCGGAAAAGAGTGCTGCCGGGAAGATACGCATAGAGGACATGCCGGCGGACAGTGCGTTTCGGATCTATGATCCGGAAGGTACATTTTATGGCGTTTACCGGCTGAAGAACGGAAAGCGTACTTTGAAACCGTGGAAGATGTTTCTGCCGACGTAGGAACAGGGGCAGGTATCCGGCATACCGGGTTTATAAGAGGATTTTGGAGAGATATTCTAAATAATATATCGATTAAGAGGGCGATCAGATGCAGATCATAGAAAAAGAAACTGCATTTCAACTAAATAAACCGTCCGCTGTGGCGATCGGCAAGTTCGACGGCATCCACAGGGGGCACCAGAGCCTTCTGCGGCATATTCTGGAACAGAAGGAGAAGGGACTGCAGGCGGTGGTGTTTACCTTTGATCCTTCTCCAGCGGTACTTTTTTCCGGGACAAGCCTGCCGGAGCTGACGACAAAACAGGAAAAACGGAAGCTCTTTGAGGAACTGGGAATCGACGTACTGATCGAGTTCCCGCTGACCTTTGAGAGTGCCGCTATGGAACCGGAGGCATTTATTGAAAAGGTGCTGGCAGGACAGATGAAAGCCGCTTACATCGCGGCAGGAACGGATCTGTCCTTCGGAAAAGAGGGAAAAGGCGACACGGCGCTGCTTGAAAAGTATGCCGGACAGTACGGGTATCAGACGGATATCATCGAAAAAGTCTGTCTGGACGGAATGGAGATCAGCTCCAGTTACGTGAGGAAAGTGATAAAGGCCGGCGATATGGAGAAGGCGGAGCTTCTGATCGGGGAGGCCTACAGCGTCACCGGCATCGTGGCACACGGCAAAAAACTGGGCAGAAGGCTGGGCATGCCGACCGTAAATCTTTTGCCCGAGAAGGAGAAACTTCTTCCCCCCTACGGCGTTTATTTTTCGGAGGTAGTCCTCGGGGAACACACTTATAAAGGTATCACCAACATCGGCTGTAAACCCACCGTAAACGACGAGAAACAGGCGGGTGTGGAGACCTACCTCTACGATTTCGCCCAGGATATCTACGGAAAAGAGATCACCGTCAGACTCTTCTCATTCCACCGGCCGGAGAGGAAGTTCGGCTCGGTAGAGGAATTAAAGACGCAGATGGCGGCAGATATCGCAAAAGGAAGATACTATACCCACTCAGGATAGAGAGCGCAGATTTTTGTTGAAAGATGTCGACAAAACAGTTATAATGGACGGGTAGGCTCGTCAGGTATTCGGAAAAAGGCGGGATATCCCGCTGAAAAAGCCGGGTATCTGATGGGCAGGAGATATGTACATAAGAGCACATACCGGATCATGGGTATCCGGCAGGGGGATCAAAAATGGAAGCTGGCATTATATTATCGATGGCTGGGGGATTGGGGCTCTTTCTGTATGGCATGCGCGTTATGAGCGATGGTATTGAAAAAGTCGCTGGCGCAAAGCTCAGAAAGATTCTGGAAATGTTCACCACAAACCGTTTTACCGGCATTTTAGTAGGGTTTATCTTTACGGCACTGATTCAATCTTCTTCAGCCTGCACGGCTATGGTGGTCAGTTTTGTAAACGCAGGGCTGATGACACTGTACCAGGCGGCGGGAGTTATCTTCGGTTCCAATATCGGAACAACAGTAACAGCACTTTTGGTATCTTTTAAACTGGAAAAATTCGCACCGGTCATCTTACTTACCGGTGTGCTTTTGGTGATGTTCTGTAAAAACCAGAAAGTAACCAAAGTGGGCGAGGTGATCATCGGCTTCGGCGTATTGTTTGTGGGACTTTCCACCATGTCCAGCGCTATGGGAGGCCTGAAGGAGTCCCCTTTTATCATGGACATGTTCGCATCGCTGAAAAGTCCTGTTCTCGGTATCCTGCTGGGATTTGTGCTGACAGCGATCATCCAGAGCTCCTCTGTCACGGTCAGCATCATGGTGCTGATGGCAAACCAGAAGCTGATGGGGCTGGATATGTGCATGTATATTACGCTGGGCTGTAATATCGGCGCCTGTACCACTGCCGTTTTAGCGTCCCTGACCGGTAAGAAGGATGCGAAGCGGGCGGCAATGATCCACCTGCTGTTCAATATTTTCGGTACGATCATCATGTATGTTATCCTGCGTCTTGCCATGGACTGGATCCTTGAGATGTTTGTCAGCATGGCGGGGGACAATCCGGGACGTATCGTGGCGTATGCCCATCTGTTTATCAAGGTATTCCTTGTGATCGTCCTGACACCGTTTATCAGCGGCATCGTGAAACTGACTTACCTGATCATACCGGGCGATGATAAGAAGGTTGGCTACAGAGACAGCTTCCAGCTCAAATATATCGGCAACAAGGTTGTGCTGAATCCCGCCACGGCAGTGGTGGAGGTTATCAAGGAGATCGACCGTATGGCGTCTCTTGCCAGCGAGAACCTGAATCGGGCGATGAATGCGCTGATCACGCTGGATGAGGAGGATATAGAGGAAGTGTATTCCGTGGAGGAAAATATCAATTTCCTGAATCATGCCATCACGGACTATCTGGTAAAGATCAACCAGACAACACTGCCTATCGAGGATGCAAAGATGATCGGCGGCCTTTTCCATGTGGTGAATGATATCGAGCGGATCGGCGATCATGCGGAGAACATTGCGGATAATGCGGTGAAGAGAAGAGAGGGAAATATTTCGATCAGCAAAGATGCGCAGCATGAACTGGGCGAGATGCTGGATATGGTCAATACGATCATCCGGTATTCCGTGGATATGTTTGCAAATGGTACGATAGAGCATCTGCAGGATATCATCCAGTTGGAAAATGCAGTGGATGAGAAGGAGAGGGAACTGCAGCAGAACCATGTGGACAGGCTCACAAGAAACGAATGTACGCCTGCGGCAGGCATGCTGTTCTCGGATATCGCATCCGGGCTGGAGAGGGTTTCCGATCATGCCACCAATATCGCTTTCTCCATCTACAAAAGCGATAATGAAGAAACGGAAAGTTAAGTGTGAAGGATGAAAGGAATACTGTAACGTATTTATTATGAGAACAGTGAAATGCGGAAAGACAAAATACAGTAAAATGATCATAGGTTCCTGCGGCGTGTTTCTTGCCGCAGGAATGTTTTTACAGGCGGGTTTCATGGTCCGGGCAAATGAAAAGGTGCCCAGAAGCGAAGTGATGTTAAAGCCCATAGGGATCGACGCGCTGATGGACATGGATAAGAGCGATGAGGAGATCCTGGCGGAGGCGGAAAATATTGAGCTGTTCGGCTATAAGAATCTGGGCATTGCCAATGTGGATAACAATCTGAACATCAGAAAGGGCGCGGATGAGACATCCTCCCTTGTGGGGAAGATGCCGAAGGATTCTGCCTGTGAGATATTGGGGCAGGAGGGGGAATGGTCGAAGATCACTTCCGGAAAAGTGGAGGGGTATGTCAAGACGGAATTTCTTTTTACGGGATCGGATGCCAGGATCAAGGCGATGGATCTGATCTCCACCTATGCGGTGGTGCATGCGGATGCCCTCAGGGTAAGGCAGGAGCCGAACACGGAAGCCTCCATTTATACCCAGGTGGCGCAGGGAGAGATGCTGGAGTATGTGCAGACGCTGGAGAACGGCTGGGTGGAGATCATGCTGGACGATGAGACTGTGTATGTCTCCGGGGATTATGTGGAACTGGAAGATAAGCTGGAGACGGCTGTGACGCTGACAGAACTCCTTTACGGCGCGGGGGTTTCTGACGTTCGTGTCAGCATTTGCGAGTATGCCAAGCAGTTTCTGGGGAACCGGTATGTGTATGGCGGCAGTTCTCTGACAAAGGGAACGGACTGCTCCGGTTTTACGATGCGGGTTTATCAGCAGTTCGGGATCTCGCTCCCTCATTCCTCCAGGGCGCAGGCGAACATGGGGACGAAGATCAGCGCTTCGGAGGCAAAGCCCGGGGATCTGTTCTTTTATGGCGGTAAAGGGTATATCAACCATGTGGCGCTCTATATCGGGGGCGGACAGGTGATCCATGCCAGCTCGCCGAAGACGGGGATCAAGATCAGCAGCTGTAATTATAGGACGCCGGTGAAGGTGGTGCGGATCATTAATTCGTAGCAGGATGGACATTGTCGAACCGGACGCCGTGGCGGATGTGAAACGTGTGCTGAAAAATTAGCAGTTGATTTTTTTCTTCTGAATTGTTATACTATGTTCAGTCAGTAACAGAAAATGGCAGGGATAGGATATCCTGTCGCAGATCAAATGAATATTTGAGGGAAGATCAGTATAAATCTATGCAGGTTTATATGTTCTTCCCTTTTGCATTTTTACGGGGGATAAAATGAAGTTTCTTCCAAATCAGGTAAAGACCGTATTATATACTATAGCGGCGGCAGCTGCTCTTTTGGGCTTATTGGCAGTGCTTGATAAAAACAATGATTTTTCTCTGACCCAGAGCGAGCGCGCTCACAAGTTCGGCGCAACATACATGACCATGAATAATCCCTTTTTTGAGGTGATCAATGAAACCATACGCTCCACCGTGGAATCGAACGGAGACATTTTGATCACTAGAGATCCTGCACTGGATGCGGTCAGACAGACGCAGCAGATCTATGAGCTGATAGATGAGGGTGTGGAGGCGATCTTTATTGCGCCTGTTGATTTTGAGGAGGTCCTGCCGGCTATAGAGTACGGGAGGGAGAAGGGCGTAAAAATAATATTTGTGGATACGGAGATTTACGATGAAAGCCTGGCGGACTGCATCGTCGTCTCCGACAACTACCGCGCCGGCGTTATCTGTGCCGAGTATCTTCTGGAGAAAAAAACGGAGGGAAAGGTTTTGATCTTTGAGCACCCTGCGACCAAATCCTCCAATGACCGCGTGGAGGGTTTTGTGGATACGATCAGCGGGAACGGGAATTTTGAGATCCTGGACAGGATGGATTACTCAGGGCAGCTTGAGACCGCCATGCCTCTGATGATCGATGAATTGAAAAAAGGCACGGAGTTTGACGTTGTTTTTTCTATCAACGATGTGGGCGCCCTCGGCGTGATGGCGGCGCTGAAGGATTACGGAAAACTGGATGACATATCCATTCTCGGAGTGGACGGCGCACCGGAGGCAAAGTCCATGATCAAGGAGAGGATCATGCTTGCGACAGCCGCCCAGTATCCGTCCGAGATCGGACAGAACGCAGTGGATCAGCTCTACAATATGATAGAGGGCAGGGCTGTGGAAAAGAAGATAAGAGTTTCGGTCAATTTGATCAGTGCGGAGAATATAGACGAATTCAGCACAAAAGGGTGGCAGTAGCAGATGGGTACACAGGCGTTAAAAAACTCAGTTCTGAGTTTTATGAAAAGTTTTAATTTCATAGCGGTGTTGTATATTGCGGTTGTCTCCGCGGTGACCATCATAAAGATCGGAAACTCCGGGGGAGCGGTACAGTATCTGAAAAAGACAAACGCCCTGCCGCCGGTTCCGGAGAAAATGCTTCTTATCTCTCTCAGTTTTTTCGTGCTTCTGATGATCCTGATGTATATTCATGACAGGTATGAGATGAAACATCAGTGGTATATCATCGTCATGGAGTTTGTATGTACCGTTGCCGTGATCGCGGCCCTGCAGGTAAACTATAACGGCGTTATCCTTCTCTTTGTGGCGCATATGATGAACTATTTTGAAGGCGGCAGCAAGAAACTTCTGCCTCTTATATTCGGCAGTACATTTTTTCTGATCTTCGATTTCAATGCCTGTTCCAATCTGTTCAGGATCACTTCCTTTGAGACCTACACAGAGTATTACATAGGATCGGCGGCAACAATTTTGATACTGATCAAAAATCTTTTTACAACGCTGAATATCATCCTTTTTATCGTATATGCGATCTTACATCTGCGGGAGCAGATGGATGAAAAGGATGAGATAAATTCCCTGAATGAGCAGCTGCAGGCGGCAAACAGGGAACTTGAAAATTATGCCGCCGAGTCGGAAAAACTGGCGCAGGCGAAGGAGCGGAACAGGCTTGCCAGGGAGATACATGATACGCTGGGGCATACCCTCACCGGGATCATCGCAGGTGTCGATGCCGCGTCGGCTGTGGCGGATGACTCGCCCGAGATGTTGAAACAGTATCTTTCGGCAGTTTCGGAGGTGGCAAGACAGGGGATGAAGGATGTGAGGCGTTCGGTCAATGAACTCCGCCCCGATGTGCTGGAACAGAGAGATCTGCTCGCCCTGATCAATAAAACGATCTCTCAGATGAGCGCCGCATCAAAAGCAAAGATCACGCTGGACAACAGGGCGGGCAGGCTGTCCTTTGGCGAGGACGAGGAGGAAGTGATCTACCGTATTGTGCAGGAGAGCATCACAAACTCTATCCGGCACGGGCATGCGGATCTGGTGAGGATCACCATCACAAGGGAGTGTAATATCGTGACGGTGGAGGTAAAGGATAACGGTGCCGGCGCCAAAAATATCGAGCCGGGGTTCGGGATCACGCACATGAAGGAGCGGCTGGATATGCTGGGCGGTGAGATACACGTTGACGGGAGCGAGGGTTTCCTGGTGACGGCGAAAATTCCTATAAGGTGGGGAAAAGAAAATGATTAAAGTATTGATTGCAGATGATCAGGAGCTTATAAGGGACAGTCTGCGCATTGTGCTGTCCGCCAATCCGGACTTTTCGGTGAGCACTGCCGTAAACGGCGTGGATGTGGTAAGGGAAGTCAGGCGGAATAAACCGGATGTTATTTTAATGGACATCAGAATGCCGGAAATGGACGGGGTTCAGTGCACCCAGATCATCAAGGAAAACCATCCGGAGATCAAAATTATCATTCTGACAACTTTTGATGATGACGAGTATATTTTCAGCGCTTTGAAGCACGGCGCCAGCGGTTATCTTTTGAAGGGAATTTCCACGGACAGGCTGATCGAGGCGATACATAAGGTTTACCATGGAAACGCCATGATCAATGAGGACATAGCCGGAAAGGTTGTGAAAATGTTTTCACAGCTGGCGAGGAACAATGCGTCTATCATCACTGTGGATGAGAAGTATATAGAGGAGATCACAGAGTCGGAGTGGAAGGTGATAGGGCTTGTGTCGAAAGGCATGTCCAACAAGGAGATCGCGGCAGAACTTTTTCTCACGGAAGGATCTGTGAGAAACTACCTGAGCTCTATCTTAAAAAAGCTGGACCTGCGTGACAGAACACAGCTGGCGATCTGGGCCGTACAGTGGAGGAGGAGTTGATCCTGATGAAAAAGAAGCTTGTGAACAGAAAGGCCTGTGCGGGCGTTATTATAGCGGCAGTTCTGGTCCTCCTTGGAGTCTGGCTGTATGATCACTACAGTGAAAGGACGATAACCCTGGGGTTCTTTACGGGCAGTTCATGGAATGTCCCCGATGCCTATACCTATCAGCTCATCAACGATGCGGTGGAGAAATTTGAGGCTTCCCACCCGGGCGTAAAGGTGGAGTTTGTAAGCGGGATCCAGAAGGATGATTACTCGGAGTATATCGCCTCCGCCCTGATAAAAGGAGACGCGCCGGATGTGTTTTTTGTTCTGCCGGAGGATTTTGCCGCCTTTGCGAGCACCGGCGCGCTGATGAAGCTGGACGGATACATTGACACGGACGAAGCGTATGATAAATCTCAATACTATGACGCATCTTTTGCTTTTGGGAATATTTTGGGCAGTCAGTACGGGATTCCCTTCGAGAGTGTGCCGAGCATGATGTTTGTGAACAGAACGCTGCTGAAAGACGAAGGGATAGATGACGTTCCAGAAGACTGGACATGGGAGGATTTTTACCGGATCTGCAGTGAGGTTACCGGAGATACCGATGGTGACGGGATTGAGGATCAGTTTGGCGTCTGCAACTACACATGGCAGCATGCCTTTGTCACAAACGGCGTGGAACTCTTTGATCCGGACGGCACAAGCTGTAATCTGGTGAACGAAAATGCCATTGAGGCGGTGGATTTCATCAAGGCGGTAAACGGCCTTACCAAAGGCAGCGTGGTTACGGCGGATGATTTTGATAAGGGGAATGTGGCGTTTATGCCTGCGCTTTTGTCGGATTACAGGACCTACAAGCCCTATCCGTGGAGCATCAAGAAGTACACCAATTTTGAATTGGACTGTATGCCCCTTCCAAGGGGAAACAGAGGGGATAACAGATCCACCATGAGCACACTGCTGCTGTCCATGAATTCCAGGACAAATGAGGAGGAACTGGCATGGGAGCTGATAAAAACGTTCTGTTACGATGTGGAGATCCAGAGTGAGATCTACACCTACAAGGAAGGGGCATCCGTATTGAAGACGGTTACCGATTCCATGACTACCATGCTCAGCATCGATCAGGTGTTGTCCGAGGAAGGGGGAATGGATATCGATCTGATCACATCGATCATGGACCATGCCGAGCCGGATTATAATTTCAAGGATACGGCGGCGGTCAAGGAGATCATGGATGCCGGTATCAATGATATCGTCAATAATCAGACGGACTCAAAGATCGGACTTCAGATGATCGAAAAACGTGTCAGAACTTTTTTGAGTGAGTAAAGATTTCAAAGATATAGTGGAGTTTTAACGAAACAGGATGCCGGATATGGATAAAACGGCCTGCGGATGACATTTGTCATATGCAGGCCGCTTTTTTTATCTGACGAATGTCATTGTCAGATAATGACATCTGACAATAGGCAGACGGCGGTATTTTTTCTAAAATGAAATCAGTTAAAAAATACAGGAATGAAATGAATGTAACAAAAGGAAAGGAGGGAAAGGATCAAATGGCTGATGGTTATATTCTGCAGATGAAAAATATTACCAAGACATTTCCGGGCGTCAAGGCGCTTTCCGATGTGACATTGGAAGTTTCAGAGGCTTCCATACATGCGATATGCGGTGAGAACGGCGCGGGAAAATCCACCCTGATGAAGGTTTTATCCGGAGTGTATCCTCACGGCAGTTACGAGGGGCAGATCTTTTTTCAGGGAAAAGAGATGGCGTTCAAAAACATAAAGGAGTCCGAGCGTGCGGGAATCGTTATCATTCATCAGGAACTCACCATGATTCCGGAGCTGTCTGTGACCGAGAATATTTTCATGGGGAATGAGATCATAGAGAAGGGTCTTATCAACTGGGAAAAAGAAAGAAAAAGAACGAAGGAACTGCTGGAAGAGGTAGGGTTACATATCAATCCCAATGCGATCATCAAAAATCTGGGTGTCGGACAGCAGCAGCTTGTGGAGATCGCAAAGGCTCTGTCGAAAAATGTAAAGCTTCTTATTCTGGATGAGCCCACCTCATCGCTGAATGAGTCGGATTCGGAAAATCTGCTGAAGCTGATGCTGGGGCTGAAAAAGCAGGGAATTACCTGCATTATGATCTCCCATAAGTTAAATGAGATCGCTGCGGTCTCCGACTATGTGACAGTGATCCGTGACGGACAGACTGTGGACGGCTATGCGGTGGAAGCGGGCAAGGTTGACGAGAACAAGATCATCAGGGCGATGGTCGGACGTGAGATTGAGAACAGGTATCCTGAGCACACGCCGAAAATAGGGGAGGTTGTCCTGGAGGTTTCGGATTGGAATGTAGAGGATGCGAAAGTTCCCGGGAAAATGCTCTGTAAAAACTCCAAGTTTCATGTAAAAGCCGGAGAGATCGTCGGATTTGCCGGACTGATGGGTGCGGGAAGGACCGAGCTGATGCGGTCCCTGTTCGGAAAAAATATGGGTATTTTCCGGGGAGGAACGATCAAGATACACGGCAGGGATGTGAAGATCAATTCCGTTCAGGATGCCATTAAGAATAAGATCGCCTATGTGCCGGAGGACAGAAAGGTACTCGGCCTGAATCTTCTTGACACGATCAGAAAGACGACTGTCTCGGCAAATCTTGATGAGATTAAAACAGGAGGGCTTCTGGATTTCGACAAGGAGAGAGCGGCCGCGGAAAAATACAGAGAGTCCTTAAAGATCAAGTGCCGTGATGTGAGCGTCGGCGTGAATACTTTGTCGGGCGGAAACCAGCAGAAGGTTGTGCTGTCAAAGTGGATGTTCACAGAACCGGATATCCTCATTCTGGATGAGCCCACAAGGGGTATCGATGTGGGTGCAAAGTACGAGATCTACAAGCTGATCCATGAATTGGCGGATCAGGGAAAGGCGGTCGTTCTGGTATCCTCCGAACTCCCGGAGCTTCTGGGGATGGCTGACCGGATCTACACGATCTTTGAAGGGACGATCACGGGCGAGATCTCGGCGAAAGAGGCAACACAGGAAATTTTAATGAAAAAGATGACCATAACGGCTTAAAAGGAGATAGAGATGAAATATGTAAAAAAGGTGCTGGGTGAGGATCTTCGTCAATACACGATGGTAGTGGCACTGGTGGCACTTATCTTAATATTTAATATAGCGTCGGGAGGGAAGATGATCACTTCCTCCAATTTTCAAAATTTAATAGCGGGAAATGCCTACGTATTGGTATTGGCTTTGGGAATGCTGATGGTGATCGTGATCGGTCAGATCGATCTGTCGGTGGGATCGGTTGCAGGATTTGCTTCCATGGTGATGGCGATAACCGCCCGTCAGTTTAATCTTCCGTGGTATGTTGCAATTCTGGTCGCATTGGCGATCGGTATGGCGGCCGGGGCATGGCAGGGATTTTTCCTCTCCAGGCTCGGCATTCCGGGATTCATCACAACCCTTGGCGGTATGATGATCTTCAGAGGCGGTGTTATTTGGATATCAAACTCAATTTCAGTTCCTGTTCCCTCAGAGCTGAAATGGTTTGGTGCCGGTTATCTTCCTGAATGGGGACCTGCGTTCACTGGAATGAACAACTCAACGTTATTGCTTGGCATCATTGCGATTGCTGTATTTGCTGTACTCCAGGTGAAGAAGTATAACCATTCAGGGGATGTTACCGGAGTGAAGGAGGAACTTTGGCCGACGGCGATCCGCATCGGGATCGTGGCGGTCGTGATAGGGTATCTGACATGGCTCTTCGGAAGCGGCAGGGTAGGTACAAGTTTTCCGATACCGGGATTGATCCTTGTGGTACTTATCATCGTGTATTACCTGATCACAGAGAGAACATCCTACGGGCGCCATGTCTATGCGGTGGGCGGAAACAAGTCGGCGGCAGAGCTCTCAGGCGTCAATGTAAAGAGAACTTATTTCCTCACAATGCTCAACATGTCCGTTCTGGCAGCGGTAGCAGGCATACTGTTTGTGGGACGTTCCACGGCGGCAGGCCCTGCGGACGGAACTTCCTGGGAGATGGACGCCATCGCTTCCGTATTCATCGGCGGCGCTTCCGTATCGGGCGGCGTGGGAACCGTCATCGCAACGATGGTGGGCGGCCTGGTGATGGCAGTTTTAAACAACGGACTGATGCTCATGGGCGTCGGAGCAGATAAAACACAGGTTATAAAGGGCTTTGTGCTTCTCGCAGCGGTAGCCTTTGATGTTTATAACAAGAAAAACAGAAAGTAAGATTCTAAAGTTCAAAAACAAGAAAGAGGAGGAATGAACTATGAAAGCGAAAAAAGTATCAGCATTGTTACTGTCAGCAGCTCTCGCGGTATCCGTACTGGCAGGCTGCGGCGGAGGCAGAGGAACAGAGGAGGCGGCAGCGCCCGCGGCGGACAGCACTGAGGCGGCAGATGCAGCGGACACTGCTGAGGCAGCACCGGTGGAGGATGCGGCTGAGGAGAGCGCGGAAGCTCCTGCGGCAGGCGGCGGTGTGATCGGTGTGGCACTGCCCTGGCTTGGAACACAGAACTGGGCAGAGGCGGAAGTGATGTTCAAAGAACAGCTTGAGGCTGCAGGTTATGAGCCCATCATTCAGGCTGCCGACCAGAAGGTTCCGCAGCAGCAGCAGCAGATCGAGTCCATGATCGAGAACGGCGCAAAGGTGATCGTAGTAGGTCCTGTCGACGGTTCTCAGCTTGGCTCCGTATTGGAGAAGGCAAAAGATGCCGGCGTATATGTGATCGGGTATGACAGGCTTCTGGAAAATACCACAGGCGTTGACGGCGTGGTACAGTTCGGCAGCGTAAAAACAGGCGAACTGCAGGCAGAAGCACTCTTACAGGGATTAAAGGACTTAAAGGGCGAGGCTCCCTACAATATCGAACTGTTCGGCGGCGGCCCGGCTGATCCCAATGCACCGAACTTCTTCACAGGCGCTATGTCAGTGCTCCAGCCGCTGATCGATGACGGTACACTGGTCGTTGTATCAGGACAGACAGATTTCACACAGTGTGCGACAGTTGACTGGGATAACGCGAAAGCACAGTCCCGTATGGATGCCATTCTTGCAGGCAACTATTCAGATATTGAGATCGACGGCGTTCTCTCACCGAATGACGGCATTGCCCGTGCGATCATCACTTCCTGTGAAAATGCAGGACAGCCGATCCCTGTAGTATCCGGCCTGGATGCGGAGAACGAGTCGGTTGAATGGGTATGGTCCGGCAGACAGTACTCCACAGTTGCAAAGCCTACCAATGCGCTTGTTGCGGAAACAGTTTCCATTATCGACAGCATTTTGAGCGGTAATGGCATGCCGGCAACAGATGTGACGGCAAACAACGGCGTGATCGATGTTCCTGTCTATGAACTGCCTCCTGTTGTTGTCACAAAGGATAATGCCAAGGAAGTATTTGCAGACGATCCGGACAGACTGGCGCTGCTGAAAGATTGATCATCTTGTTTATTCATGCAGGCAGTGAGGAAAGCAACGTGCCTGCGATAGTGAAAAAGATAGGAAAAGCATTCAGGTGAATGCCGATAAGATCGAATACCCTGCTGACTGAGGCAGGGTATTCGGTCTATTGTATGTTAACGCATGTAATATGCAGTAGTGCATGTAGTACATGCTGTTATGTGAAATATATGCTATTATAGGAAAAAGCTGCTGTTGTGTGAACCAGCATGGTGAAGAAATGGAATGAGATGAGGGGGATAGGAGGGACGGAAATGCAAAACACCGGAAACTGTAAGTTGATCTGTATCGACATTGACGGGACGCTTTTGAACGATGCAAAGGAAGTACTGCCGGAAGTGAAAAGGGCGGTGGGAGAGCAGTACAAAAAAGGCAGAAAGATCGCGCTTGTCTCCGGGAGAATGCCCTGCGGGGTATCGCTGGTGGAGAAAGAGCTTGGAATAGACTGCATAAAAATATGTAATGCAGGAACATATATTTTGATGGACGGGGAATGTGTGAAAGAGGAAGTGATGCCGGTCAGTGTCATGAGGCGGCTTTACGAAGAGACTGCCGTGAAGCATCAGGTTCCACTGTGGATCTTTCAGGGACTTCAGTGGTATGTGGATAGGATAGACAGTTTTGTGGAAAAGGAAATGGAGATCATAAAACAGGCACCCGGTGTGACAGATATATACGGGCTGGCTGAAAGCTGGGATAAAAACGGGATAAGACCCAACAAATTTCTGATAGCGGCGGATGAAGAAAAGATAAGTGAGATTCAGGCGGAGCTGGAGAAGTGGGAGGGCAGGGGGTTTGATGTCGCCAGATCCAGCGAAAACTATCTGGAAATATTTCCGGAAAATGTGGATAAAGGAAAAGCTGTTCTATCTCTATGCGATATCTTAAATATCAGCAGCAGGGACATGGCGGCGATAGGAGATCAGGAACTGGATATTCCAATGATTGAGGCGGCAGGCATCGGCATTGCGATGGGAAATGCCATACCGGAACTGAAGGCAAAAGCCGATTTTGTGACGCTGACAAATAGTGAGGCGGGGACAGCCTATGCGTTGGAGCATTATTTATGAGAGACATGATTTTTTGATGAGTTTTTTGAAATTTTTTGTTTACATTTCCCTCAGTTTATGCTATATTAGGACGGTATGAGTTCAGCCGATACTCAGGGTTAGGAAACTCCGACCTGCTCTTGGTATCCGGCGGTTGTAAAAGAAGGAGGAAGAAAGAAATGATTTCTAAGGAAAAGAAAGCAGCGATCATCAAAGAGTATGAGAGAACACCTGGTGATACAGGTTCACCGGAGGTACAGATCGCGATCCTGACAGCAAGGATTCAGGAGTTGACAGAGCATCTGAAGGAGAATAAGAAAGACCATCATTCCCGTCGCGGTATGTATATGATGATCGGTCAGAGACGTGGACTGCTGGATTATTTAAAGAAGAAAGATATTGAAAGATATCGTTCCTTAATTGAAAGACTTGGTATCAGAAAGTAAAAGGTAGGACGTAATGGGGAGGCGGAACCGGAGACTTTGTTTTTGGTGACGCCTTTTCCCGGCTTTACCGGAAAGAACCGCAGGAGAGCGGAAAGTTCCGGTTTTGCAGGATTTATTTGCAGCATTTTGTCAGGTGGAGGATCAGTTCCGAGACCACAGAAAATGGTATTTTCTAAAAAGCGGCATTTTAGTATTGTTCGGAAAATGGCATTTTCTGTAGTTTCGGCCTCTTCTGCCTGATGGATATTTTATCATGATAAATTGTGATAGTGATTTATCATCAGGAAAAAGAAAAGGAGAAGAGAAGAATTATGTACAAGACTTACACATTGGAACTTGCCGGTCGTACTTTGAAAGTAGATATCGGCAGAGTAGGCAAACAGGCAAACGGCTGTGCATTTATGCAGTACGGCGAGACGACGGTGCTCTCCACGGCGACAGCTTCCGAGAAACCCAGGGATGGTATCGACTTTTTCCCCTGCAGCGTGGAATACGAGGAGAAATTCTATTCTGTAGGCAAGATTCCCGGCGGTTTCAACAAGAGAGAGGGTAAGGCGTCTGAGAACGCAGTGCTGACAAGCCGTGTGATCGACAGGCCGATGCGTCCTCTGTTTCCGAAGGATTACAGAAACGATGTGACATTAAACAATATGGTAATGTCAGTGGATCCCGCATGCCGTCCGGAACTGGTGGCAATGCTGGGCACTTCCATTGCGACCTGCATTTCCGATATCCCGTTTGCAGGTCCCTGTGCGATGACACAGATCGGTATGGTGGACGGGGAACTGCTGGTAAACCCGGGACAGGAACAGTGGGATCACGGCGATCTGAAGCTGACCGTTGCTTCCACAGCGGAGAAAGTGATCATGATCGAAGCCGGCGCGAACGAGATTCCGGAAGATACGATGCTTTCCGCTATCTACAAAGCGCATGAGATCAACCAGACGATCATCGAGTTTATCAATAAGATCGTGGCAGAGTGCGGCAGGCCGAAACATGAGTATGTGAGCTGCGCGGTTCCGGAGGAACTGTTTGAGGAGATCAAGAAGATCGTACCGCCTGAGGAGATGGAAACGGCTGTCTTCACAGACGAGAAGCAGGTACGTGAAGAAAATATCAGAAATATCACAGCAAGGCTGGAGGAGGCATTTGCCGAGAAGGAAGAGTGGCTTTCCGTTCTGGGCGAAGCTGTTTACCAGTACCAGAAAAAGACTGTCCGCAAGATGATCCTGAAAGACCACAAGCGTCCTGACGGACGGCAGTTAAACCAGATCCGTCCGCTGGCGGCAGAGGTTGATATCATCCCCAGAGTGCATGGTTCCGCTATGTTCACCCGCGGACAGACACAGATCTGCAACGTGACCACGCTGGCTCCTCTGTCCGAAGCACAGAAAGTGGACGGGCTGGATGTGAACATCACAGAAAAGAGATATATGCATCATTATAACTTCCCCTCCTACTCCGTTGGTGAGACCAAGGTGAGCAGAGGACCGGGAAGAAGGGAGATCGGACACGGCGCACTGGCTGAGAGAGCACTTCTGCCGGTACTGCCTTCCATCGATGAGTTCCCCTATGCGATCCGTACCGTATCGGAGACTTTTGAATCCAACGGATCTACTTCCATGGCTTCCACCTGTGCATCCTGCATGTCACTGATGGCGGCGGGCGTACCCATCAAGAAGATGGTGGCAGGTATTTCCTGTGGTCTGGTGACAGGCGATACGGATGATGATTTTGTACTGCTGACCGATATCCAGGGGCTGGAGGATTTCTTCGGCGATATGGACTTTAAGGTGACAGGTACAACAGAGGGTATCACAGCGATCCAGATGGATATCA
The DNA here is from genome assembly GCA_947647735.1 of uncultured bacterium. Classification (GTDB taxonomy): domain Bacteria; phylum Bacillota; class Clostridia; order Lachnospirales; family Lachnospiraceae; genus 1XD8-76. The sequence continues at coordinate 31,669 of CANSLJ010000030.1, forward strand.
AGATCCACGGCCTGACACGTCCTATCGTGGAGGGTGCTATCGCACAGTGCCGTGAGGCGAGAATGTTTATCATGGATACCTGTATGAAGCCCGCTATTTCCGCTCCGAGACCGGAGGTCGGCCCTTATGCGCCGAAGATCATTTCCCTGCAGATCGATCCGGAGAAGATCGGTGATGTGGTTGGACAGCGCGGCAAGACGATCAATGAGATCATTGCCCGCACAGGCGTGAAGATCGATATCACGGATGACGGTCAGGTTTCCGTATGCGGTACCGACCAGGCGATGATGGACAAGGCTGTGGAGATGATCAAGACCATCGTGACTGACTTTGAGGCCGGACAGGTATTCAAAGGAAAAGTAGTGAGCATCAAGGAGTTCGGCGCATTCATCGAGTTCGCACCGGGCAAGGAAGGCATGGTTCATATCTCCAAGATCGCGAAGGAGCGGATCAACCGTGTGGAAGATGTGCTGACACTGGGCGATGTGGTGACGGTTGTCTGCCTTGGGAAAGATAAGATGGGTAGGATCAGTTTTTCTATGAAGGATGTGGCGCAGCAGTAAGGGTGTGTGCCGATAGATTGTATGCCGATAGGTTGTGAGGCCGTCCGGGGTAATATATCCCGTTCAAGACGCGCTCTCGCTTGGAGAAAAACGCAGCGGACACTAAGCTCGAAAATACCTCGCTAAGTGCCGGCGTTTTTCTACAGTCTTTCACGGGATATATTGCCCCGGACGGCAAGCCAAAGCTGTCTATAATAGAATATAACAAAACGGGCGGTTATCGATAGATAGCCGCCTTTTGTAATGATAGATTTTATTTATAGATGTCTATTATTCTGCCCATTCTATCGCGACTCCGGTGGTGTTGGGGCCGACGTGGGAGGAGACGATGAGGTTTAGTCTGGCGTCGCAGGTGCCGGGGATGTAGGATCTGCATTTTTCGAACATCTCATCATTTCCCACATAGATGTTGCCGATGCGGGCGGCTTTTCTGCTTTCTGTGATGGTCTGGATATTGCGCAGCGCCGTGTTGAGGCCTCTTGTTTTTTTGTATAGTTCAATGCGTCCTTCGCGTATGGTGAGGATCGGTTTGATATCCAGAATATCTCCGATCTTTCCGACAGCAGGAGAAACCCGGCCGCCCTGTACGAGGTATTTGAAATCATCCACGATAAAGTAGATGTCCAGCAGTTTTAAACGTCTTTCCATCTCTGAGGCAGTCTCTTCCAGAGATTTCCCCTGCTTTTTCATTTCGATGGCATCTGCGCAGAGAATGCCTGAACCAAGAGTGGCGCTGAGAGAATCGATAATCCTGATGTCAGATTCCGGATAAAGTTCACTTAATTCTTTTGCTGTGGCGCAGATCGTATTGTAGGAACCGCTGAGCCCGGAGGATACAGCGATACACAGGATGTCCATGCCGTCCTTTAAAACTTTTTCAAAACGATTGCGGACCAGGTCGGGATTGACGCCGGAGGTATAGGCTCTCTGGCTGCTGAGCCTTTCAAAAAAAGCCTTCCGGGAGAGTACCAGTTCATCGCCGTAAACGGTTTCCGGTTCGAAATAGTAGTATTGCGACAACATAACGACATCTGTGTCATATGGCTTCGGTACATCAACATCTCCGTCTGTAAAAATAATAAAATCTTTCATGTCATAAATCCTCTCTGCATTACCTGATCTAGTTTAGAGATGCATCTGTACAGGCTGTGAAGCATCCACAAGTCAGTATAACACTTTTGGGAAAAATTTGCATGGAATTTAGGCAGTTTTAAGAAAAATATAAGGAACCCCAAAGAAATGATAAATCGGCGGAGGTTTTGAAAACGCGGTTTTTAGTCCTTGACTAAAATTGCTAGATAATTTAAAATATAAACAAGATATTGTCAAACAACTTTGGAGGAGGTATGGTATGCAGGACATCATTAAAATTGAATCGAAACATCATCCGAAAGTGGCTTTAAGGGTAATGCCCGGGCATTTTGCAACGCCCAACTCCCATGTAAACTATTATCTGGACATGACGGCTTTGAAGGCGAGGCAGAGTGAGGCTTCTGCGGCAGCCGCAGAGTTGAGCAAGCAGATCGCGGCGACGACGGTTGTGGATACGATCGTCTGTGTGGACGGCTGTGAGATCGTCGGTTCCTATCTGGCGGAGGAGCTGACAAGGGCGGGAATCTACTCTATGAATTCCCATAAAACGATGTACATCATTACGCCGGAGTACGGTACTTCCGGGCAGATGGTATTCAGGGAGAACTTAAAACCTATGGTAAAGGGGAAGAATGTCCTGCTTCTGCTGGCATCTGTGACCACCGGCCAGACTATTGTCAGAGCAGTGCGGGCGCTGGGATATTACGGCGCGACGATCAGCGGGATCAGCGCTATTTTCAGTGCGGCGAACAGCGTGATGGGGATTCCTATCAATTCCCTCTTTACGATAGCGGATGTGCCGGATTACAGGACATATGATCCCGAGGGATGCCCGATGTGTAAGGAGAAGAAGGCGATCGATGCTTTCGCGAACGCATTCGGGTATTCGCTGATCCAGGGATAGAGAAGGCGGGGAAGAGAGATAGAAGAGGAATAAAAAAGGCTGCCGGGGAGGCAGCCTTTTTGTGGCATAAGCATAGTATCATCTTTTGATATCGTAGTTCATGTTCATCAGATTCTGGATCGTGGAAACGTCATCTGTGATATTTGCGTCGCCCCGGATCGTATGTTTGATGGCACTGCTGGCAACCGCAAAGTTTACGATGTCCATGGGCTTATAGCCATGCATCATGGCGTAGATCAGGCCGCTGGCAAAGGAGTCTCCGCTGCCCACACGGTCCAGGATATTGAAGGTGAACAGTCTGCTCTCGAAGGTATGGTTTTCATACCATAGAAAGGCTTTCAGGCTGTTTTCGCTGCCGCTGTGGGCATAGCGTACATGGCGGGCGATACATTTGATATTTGGATATTTAGCGACAAATGCCTGGAAAATCTCATCCTGCTGCTCATAGCTTGGCTGCAGCGGCACACCGTCCTTGACATCGCCCTTGCTGTGATCCGTCTCATCTTTCCAGAGATGATAGGGTTCGATACCGAAGAGAACATCCACAAAAGGAAGGTATTCGGTACAGTAGTCCCGGGCTTTTTCCCACGACCAGAGTTTGCTGCGGAAATTGCCGTCAAAGCTGACTGTAATGCCTTTTTCTTTTGCGACTTTCATGCAGCTTGTTATCAGCTTATGACAGTTTTCCGAGAGCGCCGGCGTGATGCCGCTTAAATGAAGCCAGGTATAGCCGTCTAAAAGCCTGTCGAGATCCACTGTGCTGAAATCAAACTCTGCTATAGCGCTGTGCTTTCTGTCATAGATTACTTTGCTTGCACGGATACCGTATCCCGTTTCTATGTAGTAGGTGCCGAGACGGTGGGTGGGAGTCTGCTCAGGGGAACTCAATATGACAGGAGTGCAGTGAACGTCATTGCTTCTGAGCATGCGGATGGCGCTTTTTCCAAGGCTGTTGTTGGGCACTACGCTGAAGAAAGTGCTGTCAACGCCGAGATTTGCCAGCGCCAGTGCGATATTTGCCTCACTCCCGCCGTAGCTTGCCTCGAAAGTGGAGGCGGAACGTATCTTCTCGTAATTGGGCGGTGTCAGGCGGAGCATGATCTCACCGATCGTGATGAATCTGTTGCTGTCGTTATTGTTTTGCAGTAAAGGGTTTGAATTTTGCATGTCAGGCTCCTTTCTTGGGGGTGGATGGTGTAAGATTCAACGTTTATTCTGATCATTATACAAAAAATATAGCATAAATGTATTTTGACAGCAATATATAATCATTTTGAGTTTCTCTGTTTTCAGGCAGGAGCAGCGACGATGATCGTGATCAGGGAACAGGAGAGCATAGAAGATCAGGAAGAGGGGCATATAAAAAGGGCACCGCCCGATCATCTGTTTTGATGACCGGGCGATACCCTCTTATAAATAAAGATTACATAGCTTCGTGGAAAGTACGGCTGATAACGTCTGCCTGCTGTTCCGGTGTGAGTTTGATGAAGTTTACTGCGTAACCGGATACACGGATCGTAAGCTGAGGATAGTTCTCAGGATGCTTCTGAGCGTCTAAGAGCATATCTCTGTTTAATACGTTAACATTCAGATGATGTCCGCCTTTTGTGGAATAACCGTCCAGTAAATTAACGAGATTGTCTACCTGTGCGTTTGTGTTTGTTGCCATAGTGTGTTCCTCCTTAAAAGATTATTATTTAATAATAGTAATGATTACTGTTTCGATAATTCAATAATAGTAGTTATTCTCATTTTTGTCTATAGTTATTTCAATATTTAATGTTTTTTTTTGAGTACAATGAGGATTGCCTGGATGAATCAATAAGGAAATATATGTAAAAGATGAAAATTATATTTATAAATATATAATTAAAAAGGAAAGGGAAAAATACGGCGGATATCTTCCGGGACGGGAGCCTCTATTTGAAGTTCTTCCCCTGTAAAGGGCTGCCGGAAGCAGATCATCCGGGCGTGCAGTGCCGTGCGGTCTATATTTGCTGCTGTTTTGCTTCCATACAGAGGATCGCCCAGAAGCGGGCAGCCTATGGACGCCATGTGAACCCGTATCTGGTGGGTTCTGCCTGTTGTAAGGCGCAGGCGGACTAGAGCATGGCCATTTTTCACGGCAAGGGTTTCATAATGTGTGAGGGCGGGTTTTCCTATCGGATCTGCACACATCAGCTTACGGTTTTTCGGATCAGGCGCCAAAGGCGTATCGATCCGTCCGTTTTTTGGATGGGGAATCCCCTCTGCAACAGCGAGATAGGTTTTGAAAAGAATGTGATGTTCTCTCTGGTATTCCAGTCTGGTTGCGGCAGCCCGGTTTTTTACGGCCAGAACAACCCCGGAGGTATCTTTATCCAGCCGGCCGAATATCCGGATGACGGAGTCCTCGCCCTTGTTTCTCAGGTGGTAAGCCAGGCGGTTTGCCAGAGTATCTGTGCTTTTGCCTCCTGCCGGATGGACGGGGATACCGGCGGGCTTGTCCATGATGATCACATCCGCATCTTCATAGAGTACGGAGATGCCTGCGGGTGAAGCGTGGAGTTTTTTTGAGGTTTCCTGTCCGGTTTCCAGCAATACCTCCACCAGATCTCCGGCTTTTAAAGGAGCATTGACTGTGCGGCGTTCTCCGTTTATGCACAGGCCGTTTTCGCGGAATTTAGCTCGGCTGATCTCGTTTTTGGTCAGATGGAGCCTGTTTTTTAAAAAAACTGCCAGTGTGAGGTTGTTATCTTCCGGTGTTACGGTGCGGCTTATCTTCTTTTTCAAGTTTTGTTCTCCGTTTCTGTAAAAGGAGGGTGTATGAGGTGTTGGATGATTAAGGGGAGTATATCGGAAATGGGGGATGCAGTCAATATCTGGTAGCTGTTTTTAGATAAATGTATTATAATGAAAACAGGTGAGTTTATCTGTTTTTGGAAAAGATGATGTAAGTGATCGCGAGGAAGCAGCAGGGATCAGGGAGTATGGATGAAAATCGAAGGAGAATAAGGTGAGATCAGGGAACACAGATGAAGATCGGAGGGGAGTAAGGTGAGATCAGAGACAATAGACAGGATCAGAAAATTTACGAAGGACCGCGACTGGGATCAGTTCCATTCTCCGGGAAATCTGGCAAAGTCGATCTCCATAGAAGCGAATGAACTTCTGGAGTGCTTTCAGTGGAGCGATACGGATTATGACCTGGAGCATGTGAAGGAGGAACTGGCGGATGTGCTGGTCTACTGTCAGGATATGCTGGACAAGCTGGGGCTGGATGCGGATGAGATCGTGAACAGTAAGATGGATAAGAACGAGAGGAAGTACCCGGTGGAGAAGGCGAGGGGGAGAGCGGAGAAGTATGATAGGTTGTGATGTGATGGGGATGGAATGATAAGAGAAAATTTGTTAATATAGAACTAAAATAGTTAGTGATAAGTTTTGAGGGGGGAAATTATTTATGCCGAAAAAAGGGGATTCATTTATAGTTATATTAAAATCTGCTCATTTAGGATGGGGAACATATCGTCATACTGATACACGTGATCCGATTTACGGAGAAGGGTATATACAGATACCGCGGAAATATGCCGAATCGTTTCACATATATAATGTTAATCAGCCCGGGGCTAATACAAGGTATTTCTGTACTGCTGTAAATGGTTATTTTTCAGGTGTTTTACTCGCACAGGGGTGTAGCAAGGCAGGAGATGTATATGCTAAACAATTCGCAGAAGAGGGGAACTTAAAAGGTATAGGAAGTTGGTATAAAAGTGTTGGAGCTGTTGAGGGAGGAAAAGTCAGAGTAACTTTTACTTCTTTTAACAGTCTTGCTATAGAATATCTTGGAAGATAAATAATTAAGCAGGAGAAATCTGTATTAATAAAATGGATAATCTAACGAAAGAGCAGAGGCATAAGAATATGCGCAATATCAGATCAAAAGATACTGGTATTGAATTAGTATTGAGAAAAGAGCTGTGGGCAAGAGGGTTTCGATACAGGAAGAATTATGCCGTATTGCCAGGAAAGCCGGATATTGCGTTAACAAAATACAAGATAGCAATTTTTTGTGACAGCGAATTTTTTCATGGAAAAGATTGGGAGATTTTAAAACCTCGTTTGGAAGCAGGGAATAATCCGGAATACTGGAAGAAAAAAATATTGCGAAATATAAAACGGGATGATGAAGTGAATAAAGCTCTTATGTTTATGGGATGGACAGTAATTCGGTTCTGGGGAAAAGATATTTTAAAAAATTGTGAAGAATGCATCAAAGTGATTGAGGAATGTATTTTTGAATTGAGTATGCAGGAAAATAGTGCGTTTTATGAAGCAGATGATAAATGATGAGAATAAATAGTTGTAGAGTTTTAAAGAAAAAGGAGTTAAAGACGTGTTTTACGATAAACAGCCGGTTTTAAACCAAAATAATTACAAAGATATGCTAAAAATTATGGGAAAGCTGTCGAATTTATTTTCAGAAAGCGACTGCCCTTATTTAGCATATAGAGCACATGAAAATATATTTTGCAGATATTTGAAGGCAGAGAATCTGGCGCGTTCGGATTGTTCAGCAGATGCTAAAAAGGATGGAATAGGTATCGGCTTGAAAACATGGATGGGTAATGATGACCAGAAAGTAGCGGAATTTGGAAAACTGAAGAAAAATTATGCAAACCTTACAGGATTAGAGTTAGTAAAAAGAATTGCTGAATACAGAAATGAGAGGATTCGTGTAACGAAAAGACTTCATGGAATAAATCAGATGATTTACCATGTTGTAAAACGTGTCCCTAATATGATGCAGATTTTGGAGTGTGCATTTGACTATATTGATATTGAGGCAGTAAAACTGATTCCCAACAGGGGAAATGACAACAATACATATTTTACTGATGGAAAACATACTTATCATTTCAGCATATCAAAAAATACGCTTTATATGATCTTTGATGATTTAGAGTTATTAGATTCATTTGAAGTAGGTATTATAGATGATCCATATCTGTTTTTAATGCAGTTAACACAGCGAGATATTGTAAACAAAGGGGTTTTAGGGCATATTAGTAATGAAGAAAACATCACAGCAATATATGATGCGGCGTTAATGAAAAAAGCCGGTAATAAACCTATGTTGTGCCTGCCGTTATATTCAAGAAAGGGACCGGATAAAGAGAAATTTGTTGCTGAAAAGAGCGGTTTAAATCAGTGGAATGCGGCTGGACGTGCAAGAGATGCAAATGAAATATATATTCCATACCAGGCAGTAGACAGGAAAAGGGATGTATCGTTTTTCCCGCCAAGAGATACTTCTTTTACATTGCATTTACCAGATGGAACGGAGATTTCTGCAAAAGTATGTCAGGAGGCAGATAAAAATAATCCATTAATAGGAAAATCGATAATGAGTAATCCTAATAAAGTACTTGGAAAGTGGTTATTAAGAGATGTCTTTGAATTGGAAGAAGGCACGATTATTACATATGAAATGTTGGAGCTGTTTGGAGTTGACAGCGTAATATTTACGAAAAACAAAGAATTGGATTATTCTGTTGATTTTGCAGAAATTGGTACATATGAACAATTTTATGGAGAGGAAGACTAGAGGATTCTGGTCTTCCTGATTTGTATTTTTATGAGCGGGGAGATGAAAGTTTGTAAAATATAATTGCGGCGCGCCGCGTTTTTTGATAAAATATTTATAATTTATTTCAGAAGGGAGCTATGTATGTTAAAGTGTGCATCTTTTTTTGCAGGAGTAGGCGGGATTGATATCGGTTTTGAGAATACGAAAAAATTTGAAGTAGTTTATGCAAATGAACTTGACCCATATCCTGTGAAAACATATGAGTTAAACAGTAAAATTAAAGTGGATTGTCGGGATATTAATGAGGTGAAATGTGAAGAAATTCCAGATTTTGATGTAATGCTGGCAGGTTTTCCCTGTCAGGCTTTTAGTGTTGCGGGATACAGAAAAGGATTCGATGATGAGAAAGGAAGAGGAACTCTGTTTTTTGAGTTGATTCGTATTATTAAAGTGAAGAAGCCGCAGATTGTATTTTTAGAGAATGTAAAGAATTTGGTAGGTCATGATAACGGGAATACATTTTCAGTGATTCTGGATGAGCTGCAGAAAGAAGGTTACCACGTGAAATATGCGGTCTTAAATGCTATGGAATATGGGAATATTCCCCAGAACAGAGAAAGAATATATATAGCGGCATTTAGGAATGTGGAACAATATAAAAGTTTTGAATTTCCGCTCCCGATACCTCTTAAAAAGGGGTTGGCAGATATAATAGATTTTAAGAACAGAGTTGATGAAAAGTATTATTATACTGCCGGAAAGTATAAAGGGGATATTTATGAGAAGCTTGTTGAAGCAATGGATGATGAAAATGCAATCTATCAGTGGCGGAGAAGGTATGTGAGAAAGAATAAAAGCGGTGTGGTTCCTACATTAACAGCAAACCAGGGGGAAGGGGGGCATAACGTCTGCTTAATAAAAGCTGCCGGAGGAATAAGAAAAATGACACCACATGAATGTTTCAACACGCAGGGTTTTCCGAAAAATTTTAAACTGCCGGAAAATATGAGTGATGCCAGACTGTATAAACAAGCAGGAAATTCAGTGTGTGTGTCGGTAATACAACGTATAGCAGAGAAGATTATAGAAGCATTATAAGAGGATATTATAATGGATCGACAGATAGAAAGACTTCGGATAGAAGAAGATAATTATTATGTGCAGGATGTAAGACGTTTTGAGGCATATAAAGACATGATACAGGAAGAGGTACAGGAAGATAAAAGGGAATGTTTTGAGTTTGCTTATAATATGTCATATGCAAAAATAGGAGCACACAGAGATTCAAGAAGCGGAGGAACAATACATAGAACATTAGGGCAGATATTTATAAACACATTTCAAGGTAAAATGGCAGAGTTTGCATTATATCGTTATCTCAAAAATCATCAGATTGATGTGAAAAAGCCGGATGTAACAGAATATGGGTTAGGAAAATGGGACTCTTTTGATTTGGAATGTCAGGGGAAATATTTCGCAGTGAAATCAACAAAATTTTACGGAAATTTATTGCTTCTGGAAACAAAGGACTGGAGTGATAATGGAGAATATGTACCCAATAGTTCATCGGGAACTGTAAAGTACGATTATATAGTATTGGTGAGACTTAAACCGGATGGCGAAGAATTAATGAGACAGAATAGACTTCTTTATCAGAGGGAGGATGAAGTTCCGGATGATATTAAAGAGTTATTAATGGAAAAAATATGCGGTGAAGAATGGAGTTATGATTTTCCGGGATTTATCTATCACAGTGAGCTGGTTAAGGCGATAGAGGAAAGATGTGTTATTCCGCAAAATGCCATGCTGAACGGAAAAACTAAAATGGATGCGGATAATTATTATTTTCAGGCAGGAAATATGCATCCGATGAGAGAGATTTATATCCGTAATATAAACGAAAAGATTGATGAGAGAGCGTCATTGCGATTAAAGAGAAAGTGCCCCAATTGTGGAAAAACATTGGTGTTAAGACATGGTCCTTATAGTTGGTTTTGGGGATGTGAGGGATATTTTGGGAGACCAAGGTGTGAATATAAAGAGACATTGAGAGATTGAGTTCGAAAGGAATTGATAATTGATAAATGGTAATGTGTAATGGTTTTACTGATAGGAGAATAGAAAAATAGATATTGTTACAGAAAGATATTTAGAAGAATTTGTTCAGAATTTTCATGTTTTGATAAAGGACAAAGCAAAACAATTTGAATATTTTTCAAATTTTGTTGTGGTTAGTAATAATTATGATGCAAGTAGATTTGACATTAAAGATATTAGTACAGGGAAAATGCACCAGGTATTGATGGAATAGCTATTATAGTTAATAACAGATCATGTGAAATTTGTATTAGACGAAAGATAAAAGAAGGAAAAATTGTTAATAAGACATTAGATGTAGAAAAACAGCTCACCATGATAGCTGATATAGGTTCATTTAATATTTTTTTACTACCAGATATAATATGACTTATTCTTGCGTCTCAAAAGCGTAACTAAAAAGCAGAAAGAAAGGAAGCGTATTCATGAACGAAAAGTTAAGCACTGTCTTACTTGCAACAGCAAAAGGCGGTGTATCATTACTGCCTGGAGGTGGTTTATTAGCAGAATATATTGGACTTGCACAATCTTCTATTGCTGATAAACGCATGAATGAATGGAAAGATAAAGTAGAACAGACTTTAAAAAAAATACCAAAGTCTATGAGCGAGCTTGCACAAAGTGAAGAATTTTATTCATGTGTACAAACAGCTACCACAGGGGCTATGCGGGCTTATCAAGAAGAAAAAAGAAAATGCTTTGCAAATGCTCTATATCATTCTGCTGTTAATACAAACCTAGATACAGACAAAAAATTATTCTATTTGCGCTTGCTAAACGACTATACATTAAGCCATATAAAGTTGTTACAATATTTTTCAGAAGATCGGTTTCATTCAGAGAATAGAATTAAGAAAAAGGGCATGGTTACTACTATGACATTTGGAGGAACAGAATTCCCAATGACAGGAATTGTTGAAACTTTACCAGAATTTAAGAATGACACAACTTTTGTAAAGCACATTGCGGGACAATTAATTACTGATAGTTTGATAAGTGCTATTGATTTTGAAATCCCTGTTTCCAAAGAGCGCGCAAGATGTAAACGTATTACTCCGTATGGAAAAGCGTTTTTAGACTTTATCAAAGAGGATAAAGAGGGTTGACTATGGAGAAGAAAACATTATTTGAAATTCCTATTTACTCCATGAGTGAAAAAGAATTTAACAAACGTTGGAAAAAAAGAAAAGATTTTTTGTATAATATGTTTATCAATGGCGGTCATACCGAAAATAACGCACGATTATATGTTTCTGATATCTGTTTTCCTAAATGTGTGTGGAAATATAATCAGATAATCGGTTTTATACGAGTATCTGTATCAAAGCATGAAGTATGGTTTAATATATATCGTTCCTTAGATAACATATATTATGCAGACAGTAAATACAAACATTTTATTCAAGATATACAAGCAAACGGAACTCATTTTTATGTTTCCAACCCTACAAACGAATACATAAAGCAAAATATTCGTGAGTGGCTAAAAGGTATTGAAACAAGCCACTCAGAAAAAAGATTTTTTGTTGACTATTCCACTTTTGATAATATTTTTGGATATGTGGATATAGCACAAATAATGAAATCATTGTAATGAACTGTCTAAATAAATTGGCTTACGGATTGTAAGCTGATTTGATATAAATAATAATACACAGAGGGAATTATAAGCAGAAAGTTAACTTATCAGTCTTGACAGGATATTGTATATGGATAAGGGCATTATAATAGAAGATTGAGATCACGAAGCATCATCAAAAACCAAAAGGACAAGAACAAATGAAAACAATAAGAGTAGTCGCCGCTGTCATAAAAGCGACCAATGAAACAGGCGAACCTGTCATATTTGCAACGCAGAGAGGATATGGCGAATTCAAAGACGGCTGGGAGTTCCCGGGCGGGAAGATCGAGGAAGGGGAAAGCCCTGAGCAGGCGCTCGTGCGGGAGATCAGAGAGGAGCTTGAGGCGGAGATTCTGGTAGGGGATCTGATCGATACGATAGAATATGATTATCCGGCATTTCATCTCTCGATGGACTGTTTCTGGGCGGAACTTGCAGGAGAGGACTGGGTGCTGAAGGAGCATGAAGCGGCGCGGTGGCTGACGAAGGAGGAACTTGATTCGGTGGAATGGCTGCCGGCGGATATTACGCTGATCGACCGGATACGGGCGGAAATTTCCTGAACACATTAACCTGATTTCTTTCAGTACATATAATAACAGAAAGAGAAAACAGGAAATGGTTGAGAATGAATCAGAACAGACAGTGAAGAGGATAAAGGCGCTGGGAGGAAAGGCTTTGTTTTTGTGCGGGGGATTTAAAAGATCCCAGCTTTGCAAAATACTGTGTGGATAAGACAATAGAAAGCTTCGGGCATTTGGATATCCTGGTGAACAATCATGCTTTTCAGGTGATCCAGCGGAGCATTCTGGATATCACCCATGAGCAGCTTGAGTTTTTGTTCCGGAATAATGTGTTTTCCTTCTTCTATCTGATCCAGTATGCGCTTCCTCATATGAAAAGGAGTGCGAGCATTATCAATACAACTTCCGTGACAGCTTATGAGGGAAATAAAGATCTGATCGATTACAGTGCAACGAAAGGCGCGATCGTGGCGCTCACAAGGTCGCGTATTTCTGGAGTCGGATGATTCCGGCTATATGACAGGGCAGGTGCTTCATCCGAACGGCGGAACGATAGTCGGCTCATAAGGGAATCGACGTTTTTCAGTCGGATATAGGAACAATAAGTGAAGCGCTTGCAGGATTTGATGGTTGATCTATATTAATTCAGCAGGGGCACAATATTGATCAGGGGCTCTTCATAGGGATGGATTTCCCGAATGACCTGTATCGCTTCAGTTGTTCTTTCGATTGGGCATCGAACCTCCATTTTGGCTTCCGATCCGGCGCATATTTCACCCTTTGTACCATGATAGGGATTGCTGTTTTCAAGAGGTTTCCAGTATCCTTTCGTATTTTGGTAGGAGATGACATGGCTGTAATTGCCGATCCGGCATAAACCGATAGCTGTCAGTGCATCTCTCAGAGGCTCTACAAATTCTTCGGGAATATAGATTTCCAGTTTGACTTCCTTGATATCAATATTCATTTGATCATCCTTCCAATCTGTAAATTGTGATTCTATATATTTTATATCGGCGGGAAAGTCATGTCAATGATTTGAAAAGGCTGACAGATTTTATGAAAAAAAGCATTCTTATTAACAACTCGTTCAAGGAAATGGAAATATCGGATGAGGTGCTGAAGCTTCGCAAGATTGTGGCGATTAAGATGACGGATCGTCAGAGACAGGCTTATGAACTGATCGTACTCCAGGAGCATACGATCACTGAAGCCGCGAAGATCATGGGCATCAGCATCAAGGTGGCGAAAGTCCATTATGACAAAGCTATAGACTGCATCAGAAAAAATTTCTAAAGATTTTTCGGGAGAGGGTAAAAATCCTCTCCTTTTTGTTGCCTGTGACATGTAAGGAAGGCGACTTCCTGCAGAAAGAGAGGTGAGAAGCAATGGCAATAAAACACAAGATTGTCATCAACGTGTCTGATCCCAACGGACGCAAGGCGAACGTGCTGAGGGGCGCTGACGTGAAGCTTCTGGCAAGGCTGCTTAAGTTCCTGTTCGGTGATTTCACCCAAGTGTATCTCTTATCGCCGGGGTAGACGGTGGAATCAGTAGACATCCGCGAAGTGAAGGAAGGAGGAGCCAAAGTATGACAAAGGCAAACATGACAAAGATTGCCGAAGGAATCAGCATCTGCAATGAAAATATCGGAGGCATCGCAAAGAATCTGATGAGCATCGCGCAGAGGTGAAGAAGATTCTTGCGGCGCACGAGGCTGACAAGCTTTCCGATCTGGACAAGGCTGACTACGCCGCGGTCATGGCGGAAGCGGAGGTGTTGGAGTAATGGGAAAGCACGCGTTTTTATCCGCATCATCGGCGCACCGGCGGTCGACCTGAAAGAATATGCCCTGCAGAAGGCTCCGTGACGGCGAGCCTCTTGGCGGCAAGTCCAGGGCAGAGGATGATTTTGCGACTGAGGATGATGACGATTTCCTGTCATAACAGCAAACCAAAGCCGGAGGTGGTACATTCTGCCGCCGATGACAATCTGAGAATCGAGGTGAGCAGAATGGACCAGATGGTATATTCGCAGGTGATCATTACTTGCACGACAATCAATGTGATCTCTATTATCTCCATGCTTGGGATCTGGATTGCAGATAAACTCCATGATCGGCGTGAGAAGAAAAAGAGGGAACGTGAAGAGCGGGAAAAATATGCAGAGTAAAGAGGGCGGGCATCGGCGGCATAAGCCGATGCCCGTTTTCGGATTGGAGGACAGATGGAAACGATCAGTATTGATATTGAAACCTATTCCGGGAATGACCTGGATAAGTGCAGTGTGTACAAGTATGTGCAGCATCCGGATAATAAGATTAAAGTAATCTGGAAGTAAATATTGTGATTGTTGGGGGCTTGCTGCTTTTGTGGTGAGCCTCTTTTTTGATTGAAAAAATCGTAAAAATGATGTACTATAAATTATATGAAAAAGACAACCGATATTTATTGATAGAGGTGATGCTTGTGGTTAAGAATAATATTGAAGTAGATGTAAAAGTTAAATGCATAGAGAACGG
>CANSLJ010000031.1 GCA_947647735.1 uncultured bacterium
CAAGGGCTTACAGCCAGCGTCCCGAGCCACCCGTTTTACGGGTGGCGGCGACTGTATAAGGGAAATATTGCTTTAAGCATATAAAATATATTTTATAAGAGGTGAATTCATATGGTATACGATTATGAGTATTTCAAAAAGGCAATGTATGATCTGACAAAGATCGATTTGGACGCTTATAAGGAAAAACAGATGAAGCGCCGTATCGACACACTGATCAGCAATCACAAGTACAAAGGGTATCAGGAGTATATCGCCGCGATCAAAAAAGATAAGGATCTGATGGATGAGTTCCTGGGCTATATGACCATCAACGTTTCGGAGTTCTACCGTGATCCGCTGCAGTGGCAGTTTCTGGATAGGGAAGTGTTTCCGGAGCTGATCAGGAAGTTTGGCAAAAACCTGAAGATATGGAGTGCGGCATGTTCCACCGGTGATGAGCCTTATTCCCTTGTTATGGCACTCTCAAAACACCTGCCTCTTGCAAATATCAGGATTTATGCGACGGATCTGGATAAACAGATCCTGGAAAAGGCGAAAGTCGGACTTTATGCGGAGAAGAGCCTTGCCAGCGTGCCGAAAGACCTGAAGGCGAAATACTTTACAAAAGTAGGCAGTTCCTATCGGATTTCCGATGATATTAAAAAGCGTGTTACTTTCAAGCAGCATAATCTGATCAAGGACAGATATGAGATGGGATATCACCTGATCGTCTGCAGAAATGTATTGATCTACTTTACGGAGGAGGCGAAGGACGAAGTATTCGCCAAGTATTATAAATCTCTGGCACCCGGCGGCGTACTGTTCATCGGAAGCACGGAGCAGATCATGAATTATAAGGAGATCGGTTATGACAGGAAGAGTTCTTTCTTCTATACGAAACCGTGAGGAATTTGGGTGTAAATTCTTTGAAGATATTTATATGAGTTCATAAAATAGAGGCTGTCTGCAATTTGCAGGCAGCTTTTTTAGAAAAAGCCTTTATTTTTAACAGCAATAAACCGATATTATATATATTAACGAATGTTATCCGATTTACATCAGCAGACAGAAGAAAGGAAGCAGAGGACATGACGATCCATTCAAACATCAGTATCAATGCAGGCGCATTGGACAGAGAAGAACAGCAGGCGGGAAAATTCGGGATGGTCAGCATCTCCGGGCAGAAGAGGCAGGAGAGAAAAGAGGAAAATCCGGGACTGATGGTGAACGGACAGGCGGATCCCATCGAGCAGAAGAAGGCGCTGGCAAAGAAGCAGGCGTATCAGATCGTGAGGGACGCATTGGCGACTGAACTGAAAATGGACAGCAATATGGATGAAGTCAGGGCGCATACCGAACAGCTCAGGGCGGATATGGCAAAAGCGCAGGATGAGATCAGCAGGATCAATGCGGAGAAAGATGCGTGGCGCGAGGAATGCGGCGTAGATATGGATTCCGAGGAGCAGAAGGATCTGGAACTTCTGGAAAAACGGGAGGCATATTTAAAGGGGGATCTCTCGAAGGAGCTGACGGAGGAAGAGGCGAAACGTGCTGCAGAGCTGGATGAGCGGGGCTATACGGATTATCAGAAGCGCGCGTTGGAGATGGAGAAAGGGAAAGCGCCTTATACAAGGACAGTGCAGAAGGCGGAGGCAGGCATCATGTCGGATAATGCGGTGATCCGTGCCACGAGGCTGGAGAGATTGAAAAAAGACCGTATCCGCAAAGCGCAGAATGAGAAGGATGAGGCGCTTGCGGCGGCAAGCGAAGAGATCATCGGCATGCTGGTGGACGAAGCGAAAGACCATATGGACGAGAAATCCGAGGAGATACAGGAGAAGGCGGAAGAGAAGAAGGAGGAGAAGGAAGCCGAGCAGGAGAAACTTGATGCTGTGAAAGAACGGAAAGAGCAGATGGAGGCGATGACGGATTCCGGAAAAGCCTCGGAGAGCGAAACAGCGGCTACACAGGTGGCGCCTGTTTCCGGTGACGGGATGACGGAAGCCATGGTGCAGCTTGACGGCCAGAAGGAGGATTACCAGAGAGAGATAGAGGAGATGATGCGCAAGATGAACCTTGTGGCGGAGGATCTCAAAGGGATCAAAGTGGATGAGATTTTTTGATCTTTTTACATAAACCATGAAGGAAGATTTTTGAAAAATCAGGAAGAAAAATGCCTGCTATCGAAAAGGTGCAGGCATTTTGTGTGTATCAAAATTTGTAATATATATCAGTACGTGTCCGCCATCATCTGCAGGATGTGTTCCGCATAGCGGGAAAAAGTATCCCGGCTTGTCTTGATGTCATCGGTCAGTTCAAAGAAGATTTCTTTACTCTTATAGTCCCGTTTGAAAAACGGCTGCACCAGCAGATCCCATTCCGGCAGATAAGACGAATACTTTCTCGTATAACAGGTTTCCGCGGTAGCCTGTGTGCGGTATTCTCTGCCCACGTAGGAAGATACGGATTTATGGACTGCCATATCTTCATCGGCGAGATAGTAGTAGTCTTTATAGGAGGCATAAAAGTATTTCATCTCTTCCTGATAGATCGGAATCCGGAAGGTTGCATATTTTCCCTCTCCGTTAAAATAGCAGGAATTTGCGTGAAAACGGACAGGTGCAGGTAAAACGGCAGGGAGCGAAACCTTCAGAAGGAGCTCCTGGCGTTCCATGCCAAAATAATCGGTATAGGTGTTCGCCTGTACCTTTTTTGCTTTTAAGGGTTTATTGAACATATCGTAGTAGGCAAGCACCGGGAAGATACGGATCAGGCCCCGGATGTCATCCGCATTGTGCAGAAGGAGCAGGTTAAAGGCGGCATCCGACGGGGCATTTACATAGTCATGGTATACATTGATCAGATTGCCGCCGTCATAGGTGTCGTTTCGCTGGAAGCCGAGGAGCAGTTCCACGGTTTTCTGTTTACAGTTCGACATTTTCAGGAAGTATTTGTAGGGCACGATCCTCTTATAGAGGTCGATGCCGGTCAAATGATCGAAAGTACAGGGAATGCCGTATGCCTCGCATTTCTGTTGAATAAAGGGAATATCAAAATTATTGCCGTTAAAATGGACGATATGGGTATAGTTTTTCGTCATCTGGAAGAAGGCTTCGATGATCTTCTGTTCTTCGCTGTATTTCTCCGCAAACCATTGCGTCAGACGGAAAGAAATGCCGTCAAAAAAGGCACACCCGATCAGATAGATGGAAGATCGTTTTGCGGTAAATCCTGTAGTTTCTATATCAAAAAACAGGATATCCCTGAGTGGTGCAATCTGCTCCACCGGATAGGGAATAGTGGATATATCTAGTTTCTGGCGGATGATACGCATGTGGGTGTCCTTTCAATCTTTATTTTGGATAAGTATAACATAAAAGAAGAGGGGATTGCAATGGGAAGTGTTATATCGTGGGTGTATGCCGGACACCGGAAGATCAGAAAGGAGAATGGTATAAATAATAATGTCGAAATAATGTAGAAATAATGAATAAAAAAGTGATTTTTCCCTTTTAAATTGTACATAAAGATAGTAAAATGATAAAGATGGAAATACGGATATGTGAAAAACGGTATGTAAAAGCGGAAATATGATATTGATAAGATAAAATACCATACATAAAAGAAGAGAAAAATGATAGAAAAGAGGAGATCAAATGGCTAAATCAACATTTGTGGGCGGGATTCATCCGTTTGAGGGGAAGGAATTGTCCAAGGATAAGCCCATCAAGGCGGTGCTGCCAAAGGGGGAACTGGTTTATCCGTTATCCCAGCATATCGGTGCGCCGGCTTCGGCGATCGTGCAGAAGGGGGATCATGTACTGCAGGGGCAGAAGATCGCAGAGGCCTCCGGGTTTGTGTCGGCGCCCATCTATGCGACTGTGTCGGGAACTGTGAAGGCGATCGAGCCGAGGCGGGTGGTCACCGGCAATGAGGTGATGAGTATCGTTATAGAGGATGACGGGCTCTATGAGGAGGTGGAATATCCGAAGCATGCGCCTTATGAAGAGCTGAGCAAAGAGGAGATCATTGCGATCATCAGGGATGCAGGAATCGTGGGCATGGGCGGTGCGGGATTTCCGACTTTCATCAAGCTTTCACCCAAGGAACCGGATAAAATTGATTATATCATAGCTAACTGTGCGGAGTGTGAGCCGTATCTGACATCGGATTACAGGAGAATGATAGAGGAGCCGGAAAAGCTGATCGGGGGACTGAAGATCATGCTCAGGCTGTTCGATCATGCGAAGGGAATTCTGGCGGTGGAGGAGAATAAGCCGGATGCCATAGCGCTGCTGAAAAAGCTGACGAAGGACGAGCCGGATATCATGGTGACGCCTTTGAAGACAAAGTATCCCCAGGGTTCGGAGCGTTCCATTATATATGCCACGACAGGGCGCGCCATCAATTCTTCGATGCTGCCGGCGGATGCGGGCTGTATCGTGGACAATGTGGATACGATCGTTGCGATCTATCACGCGGTGACGGAGGGAAAGCCCCTGATGTACCGTATCGTGACGGTGACAGGGGATGCCATCAATGATCCGAGGAATTTCATTGTCAGGATCGGGACGATGTATGACGAACTGATCGAGGAGGCGGGCGGTTTTAGAGAGGAGCCTGCCAAGGTGATCTCCGGCGGTCCCATGATGGGTTTTGGTATGTTTGACCTGCATGTGCCGACGACGAAAACGGCATCGGCGCTGCTCTGTCTGACAAAGGATGATGTGTCGGAGATGGAACCCACGGCATGTATCAAATGCGGCAGATGTGTGGAGGTCTGCCCGCAGCGCCTTGTGCCAAACAAACTGATGATGGCGTCCATCCATGATGATCCGGATACGTTCTTAAAACTGAACGGGCTGGAATGTGTGGAATGCGGCTGTTGCAGCTATACCTGTCCGGCAAAGAGGCCGTTGACACAGTCCATCAAGTCCATGCGTAAGATGGAACTTGCAAAGAAGAAAAAGTAGGAGGAAAAGAGAAGTGAGCGATATGTTACATGTATCATCCAATCCGCATGTCAGATCCAAAGTGACGACCAGTTCCATTATGCTGGCGGTTGTACTTGCTTTGCTTCCTGCTGCCGGGTTTGGTATCTACAATTTCGGGCTGCACGCGCTTTTGCTGATCTGCGTGACAGTGGTAAGCTGTGTGGCAACGGAATTTATCTATGAGAAACTGATGAAGAAACCAGTGACGACAGGGGATTTTTCCGCTGTGGTGACGGGACTTCTGCTTTCATTGAACCTGCCGCCGATGGCGCCCTGGTGGATCGGCCTGGTGGGCGGCGTTTTTGCGATCCTGGTGGTAAAGATGCTGTTTGGCGGTATCGGACAGAACTTTATGAACCCGGCGCTGGGGGCAAGGTGTTTTCTGCTGATCTCCTTTACTTCCATTATGACGAATTTTGACTGCGACGCCTACACGGGGGCAACTCCGCTGGCACAGCTTAAATCGGGTATCACGCCGGATGTGTTTTCCATGGTGATAGGGAAGACCGGCGGGACCATCGGTGAGACAAGTATGATCGCTATTGTTGCGGGAGCCTGCATTCTGATCCTGCTGGGGATCATTGATCTGAAGATCCCGGGCAGCTATATTGTCAGTTTTGTGGTATTCTTATGTCTGTTCGGCGGACACGGGCTTGATCCGGCGTACATATCCGCACATCTTGCGGGCGGCGGCCTGATGCTGGGCGCGTTCTTTATGGCGACGGACTATGTGACAAGGCCGATCACGAAGAAGGGGCAGTATCTGTACGGTATCTTTCTGGGCATCCTCACGGGGATATTCCGGGTGTTCGGCGCGTCCTCCGAGGGGGTTTCCTATGCGATCATCATCGGTAATCTGCTGGTGCCCCTGATCGAAAAGATAACTCTTCCAAAAGCATTCGGGAAAGGAGGAGAGGCAGTATGAATAACGAGATAAGATCCATGTTCAGGGATGCGGGTATCATCCTTGCTATTACACTGATCGCGGGCCTGGTGCTGGGCGGCGTGTACCAGCTGACGAAGGAGCCCATCGCGGAACAGAAGATGATCAAAAAACAGAAAGCCTGTCAGGAGGTTTTTGCGGAGGCGTCTTCCTTTGTGGAGATGGAAGGCTTTGATACAGAGGAGGCGGCGCTGGTACTTGCTTCCTCGGATATCCTGCTTGATGCACAGGATATCGATGAGGTGATGGTGGCACAGGACGGGAGCGGTTCCACGCTGGGCTATGTGCTGACTGTTACGACCCATGAAGGTTATGGCGGCGATATTCAGTTCACGATGGGTATCACAAACGAAGGATTGTTAAACGGGATCTCCCTGCTCAGCATTTCGGAGACAGCGGGGCTCGGCATGCGGGCGGACGAGGTGCTGAAGCCGCAGTTTGCCGGAAAGAGCGCGGAGAAGTATGAATACACAAAGACCGGCGCGGTGGCGGACAATCAGATCGATGCGATCTCCGGCGCGACGATCACGACGAATGCGGTGGTAAACGGCGTGAATGCCGGGTTGTTTTACTTTCAGAACGCGTTAGGAGGTGCGGCGAAATGAGTGAGATAAGATCAAGGCTTGTAAACGGCCTGTTTAAAGAAAATCCCACCTTTGTGCTGATGCTGGGCATGTGTCCCACGCTGGCGGTGACAACTTCCGCGATGAACGGCCTGGGGATGGGGCTGACCACGATGGTGGTGCTGGCGCTCAGCAATATGATCATCTCCCTGCTTAGGAATATCATTCCGGATAAGGTGCGTATTCCTGCTTTTATCGTGATCATCGCATCTTTTGTGACGATGATGGAGCTACTGTTGGAAGGTTTTCTGCCTTCTCTTTATGAAGCGCTCGGTATTTATATTCCGCTTATCGTGGTGAACTGTATCATTCTGGGACGGGCGGAGGCTTACGCTTCCAAAAATCCGGTGCTGCCGTCTCTGTTTGACGGGATCGGCATGGGGCTTGGCTTTTCCTTTGCGCTGACCTGTATCGGCGCGGTGCGTGAGCTGATCGGTTCCGGGAAGATCTTCGGTTTTTCCGTGATGCCTTCCTCCTATGTGCCCTGCGCTATTTTCGTGATGGCGCCGGGAGCATTCTTTGTGCTGGCGGCTCTGACTGCCCTGCAGAACAAGATCAAGATCGCAGGGGAGAAGAAGGGGAAAGATATGAGTAAGATCGGTTCCGGCTGCAGTGAGGACTGCATGAACTGCGGGGAAGAAGGCTGCGGCAGACGGAAATTTTATGATACGGAATCAGCATAAGTCCGTACAGTGCACAAGACGATTTACAGACGCATTGCGGCTGGAAATCTGTCTTCGGAAGGGGTGTACTGGGAGGACTTATGCGGGACTGGAATAGGAGGTTATAGATGGAAACAGTTAGGGATTTATTGATCATTCTGATCAGCTCCTCTTTGGTGAGCAATGTTGTGCTGAGTCAGTTTCTCGGGCTCTGTCCGTTCCTCGGCGTGTCCAAAAAGACGGAGACTGCGGCGGGCATGGGAGCGGCGATCATATTTGTCATTACGATATCTTCTCTGGTGGCGGCGGCAATCTATCAATTTATGCTGGTGCCGTTACATATTGAATATTTGCAGACTATAGTTTTTATACTTGTTATAGCGGCGCTTGTACAGTTTGTGGAGATGTTCTTAAAGAAGTTCATCCCGTCCCTGTATCAGTCGCTGGGCATTTATCTTCCGCTGATCACGACAAACTGTGCGGTGCTCGGCGTGGCTCTGACCAATGTGACAAAGCAGTACGGCATTTTGAAGAGTGTTGTCAACGGGTTTGCAACGGCAGTCGGTTTTACGATCGCCATTGTGATCCTTGCGGGGCTGCGGGAGAAGATGGTTTACAATGATGTGCCGGAATCCTTTAAGGGGATGCCCATCGTGCTGATTACAGCGGGGCTGATGGCGATCGCGTTCTGCGGATTTTCGGGGTTATTGTAAAACTGCATGCGGGGTTGTATTGCCGGAAGATTGCCGTGGCGGCATGAGATAATAGTGACAGGGGCAGTGTATGTCCCTGTTTTGCTGTAAGGAGTCCGTATAAAGAGGGTACTGGAAATTTCCGGGGGCTGAGAGGACGGCGGCGGTTAATATTTTGAATGCTGTTATATTTATGAATGATAGGCGGGATAGAAAATGGATGAGAGATTAAGAAAACAATTGGATTTTGCGCTGGAGATCGATAAGGAGAAGAACATTTTCCGGCAGACCCATTTATCCGGGCATGGCAGGAACGAGAATGATGCGGAACATGCCTGGCATATGGCGATCATGGCGTATTTGCTGCGGGAATATGCCAATGAGGAAGTAGATATAATGAAGGTGATGCTGATGTGCCTGATCCACGATATCGTGGAGATTGAGGCGGGAGATACCTATGCCTATGATGAGGAGGCGAAGGCGACACAGAAGCTCCGGGAGGAGGCAGCAAAAGAGAAAATATATTCTCTTCTGCCGGAGGATCAGAAGAGGGAATTGATCGCGCTGTTTGATGAATTTGAGGAGAACGAAACGCCGGAGGCGAAATTTGCCCGGGCGATGGACAACCTGCAGCCGCTCATCCTGAATAACAGCAATGGCGGCGGGGACTGGAAAGAGCACGGCGTGAGCGCGGAGCAGGTTTACAAAAGGCAGGGGAATACGAAAAAGGGTTCTGAGAAACTGTATGAGATAACGGATCAGATCATCAAGGAGAATATAGCGAAGGGAAGTTTACAACCATGAAAAACAGGTACGAGATAGACTGGAAAGCATATGCCGCAAAAGCGGCACAGGCGGCGGCGGAGGGCGCAGTCCTTCTGAAAAATGACGACCATGCGCTCCCTCTGCGGGAGGGCATGAAACTGGCTGTATTCGGGAGGATTCAGTTTGATTATTACAAGAGCGGCACCGGTTCCGGCGGAATGATCAATACGAGATATGTTGTAGGAATTCTGGATGCTTTGAAGGAGGAAAATCTGGAACTGGATCGGGAAGTGGAGCAGATTTATCTGGACTGGATAGCGGAGCATCCTTTCGATCAGGGAAGCGGCTGGGCACAGGAGCCGTGGAGCCAGCAGGAAATGCCGGTGAGCCGTGAGATGGTGGAAAAAGCGGCAAATAAGAATGATGCTGCTCTGGTCATCATCGGGCGCACGGCGGGGGAGGACCGCGATGCCAAAAATGAGAAGGGCAGTTATTCTCTTTCCGAGGGGGAGGAGGAGATGCTGGAGAAAGTGTGCGGGGCATTTCAGCGGGTGATCGTCCTGCTCAATGTGGGGAACATTATTGATATGAGATGGGTGGGAACCTATGATCCCCAGGCGGTTCTCTATGTATGGCAGGGCGGCATGGAAGGCGGACATGCGGCGGCGGATGTGCTGATGGGCAGAATGAATCCCTGCGGTAAGCTGGCGGATACTATCACTCTTTCCATAGAGGATTATCCTTCTGCGCCTAATTTCGGCGGTCCGGAGGGGAACCGGTATGAGGAGGATATCTATGTGGGATACCGCTATTTTGAGACTTTTGATTCCGCTAAGAAGAAAGTGCTCTATCCTTTTGGGTTCGGGCTTTCCTATACTTCTTTTGAGATAAAAAGTAGAATGGAGAAAAAGGCGGAGGGCTGTCTGTTTCATGTGAAGGTGAAAAATACAGGGAATCTGCCGGGGAAAGAAGTCGTACAGATTTATGCGGAGGCTCCCCAGGGAAAGCTTGGGAAACCGGCGCGGGTTCTGGCGGCATTTGCGAAGACAAAGTGTCTTGACCCCGGGGAGGAGCAGGAACTGGAGCTGGTAGTGAAAAAAGCATCCATCGCTTCCTACGATGACAGCGGTGTGACCGGGCATAAATCCTGTTATGTGCTGGAAGCGGGGACATATCGTTTCTATGCAGGGGCTGATGTGAGAAGCGCAGTACTGGCGGGCTGTATGGAGGTGCGGGAGCTGGAAGTTCTGGAGCAGTGTACAGAAGCGATGGCACCGGTGGAGCACTTTATGCGTATGAAGCCTGTGCAGGAGCAGTGTGGGGAAGCGTTATCTTCGGGAGAAGAGCTTGTGCAGGAGAGGTGCGGGGAAGCAGTGTCCTCGGGAGAAGAGCCCATGCAGGAGCAGTGCGGGGAGGAGGTGCCATCAGGAGAAGAGCGCGTGCAGGAGCAGTGCGGGGAGGCGGTGCCTTCAGGAGAAGAGCCTGCACAGAGGCAGTATGGCGGACTTGTAACCGCCTGGGAGGAAACACCCCTGCGCACCTACAGCATGGCTAGGAGAAGCCGGGAGGAAGAAAAGACAGATATTCCCTATACAGGAAATAAAGAATATAAACTGTCAGATGTATATGACAAGAGGATAACAATGGAGGCGTTTCTCGCTCAGCTCAGCGACGAGGAGCTGTGCTGCATCGTACGCGGGGAAGGCATGTGTTCTTCCAAGGTGACGCCGGGAACGGCTGCGGCCTTCGGCGGTGTGACAAGGTCTCTGGAGAGTTATGGGATTCCCTGCGGATGCTGTGCAGACGGGCCCTCCGGCATCCGGATGGACTGCGGGACGTATGCGTTCAGCCTGCCGAATGGGACCTGTCTGGCATGCAGTTTTAACGAAGAACTGGTGGAGGAACTCTACACGCTGGAAGGCGCGGAACTGAGGAAGAACCACATTGATATTCTGTTGGGGCCCGGCATGAATATTCACCGGAATCCCCTGAACGGTAGAAATTTTGAATACTTTTCGGAGGACCCGTTGCTCACCGGAAAAATGGCGGCGGCACAGCTTCGGGGGATGGGAAAGTATCAGGTTACCGGAGCAATGAAACATTTTGCGGCAAATAATCAGGAATTTAACCGTAAGAAGTATAATGCTGTTGTTTCAGAGCGTGCCCTGCGGGAGATTTATCTGAAGGGATTTGAGATCGCAGTGAAAGAAGGAGGCGGATTTACTGTGATGACGACCTACGGGGCAGTCAACGGCCTCTGGACCGCAGGAAATTATGATCTGCTGACAACGATCCTCAGAAAAGAATGGGGCTTTGACGGGCTGGTGATGACGGACTGGTGGGCGGATATCAATGACGAAGGAGAAGAACCCTCCATGCAGAATACGGCGGCCATGGTGCGGAGTCAGAATGATGTCTATATGGTGGTGCAGGATGCGGAGAAAAATTCGGGCGGGGATAATCTGGAAGAGAGCCTGAAAAACGGTACGCTTCTGCGGGCCGATCTGATAAAATGTGCCGGAAATATCCTTCGGGTGCTGATGCGCCTGCCTGTTATGGACAGGAGTCTCGGCAGGATCAGCCGGGAGGAACTGGAAGCGGCCGAGGCTATGGCGAAGGAAGATGGGACGGAGCTTGATATTCCGTGGTATGTGCTGGACGACAGGCTGGAACTGGAGGGGAAGGGCATTGATACCCGGATGGGAAAATCCTTTGTCTGCGGCATACAGACGGACGAAAACCGTCAGTACAAGATCGGCCTGAAAGTGAAGGTGGATGCGGCGGATATTGCGCAGGTGCCGGTATCCATCTTTGTGAACGGCACGCTGCAGAAGACCTTCACGTTAAACGGGACCGACGGGAAGTTTGTGGAGATAGGGCTCTCATCCGGCGGCTTTACGAATTCCCATAATTATCTGAAACTGTATTTTGCCCAGAGCGGAATGCAGATCGATAAGGTGTGGGTGGAGCGTGCGGATTAAAGATGTTTAAAATTACAATAATACGTTGATAAAAATGTAAAAAATGACACTGAACTTGACGAATCCGTTCCGCTCTATGCCATATTCTGTATGGAAAGTCTGGTGTAAGAATGACAAAAACAGAACTGCCGGAGGTTTTGATCTACCGGAAGAAAAAATATATCATACCATTCGCATTGCTCATCTTTCTGGGCATTCTGCTGCTGTCGGTAGGAATAATGCTGGGGATCGTGGTTTATGTCGGGGAAGATCTGACGGAAGTGCTGCAGGATATGTTTCAGATGCAGAGCCTGGTGTATCTGCTGCCGGGGCTGGCGGTCGTGATGCTGCCGACTCTGCTCCTTTACGCTGTGGTCTCCATCGGGGAGCGACGTTTTCTGCGTATCTACAGGGAGATGCCGCAGGAAGTAAGATGGGAGCTCTATCAGAAGAAAGTGCAGGACCAGCATCCAGGCGGCTTGCTGATCTATGAAGCAGAGGGGTATATTCTGTTTTCCGACAGATGTTTTTTCGGGACCCCTCAGATCGTGAAACTGGGGGATATCGTATGGGGATATATCGGGCACTCCGATTTTCAGTATACTGATACAGATAAAAACTTTATTTCACCAAGCCTTCGTTTCTTTTCGCTGTACTTTCACACAAAAGACGGCAGGCGCCACAGGGTATATGTCCATGTCTCCTATCAGGAGGCGGTGCAGTGGTTTATAAAGCGCTGTCCGAGGGCAATTCTCGGCTATGGAAAGGAGCAGAAGAGACAGGCGGAGGAAGTGTTCAGACGGGAAGCGGAACAGAAGGCCTTTTTGACAGGGGAAGATAAGGATTCCTATCTGCGCAGAAAAAAAGGAATGCTGATCCTGACGGCGGGAGGCTGTCTTGCGGCAGTACTTTTTTTGACGGCGGGTGTTTTTATCCGGCAGTACAGCGGCAGTGATACCTATGAGTACCGGAAAAATATGAAAAAAGCGGAGAAATATTTTGAGGCGGGAGAGTGGTCCAGGGCGTACCAGGCCTATTATGCCGCCCGGGATTACGCTGTGGATGAGGAAGAGGCGCTGAAGGGAATGCTGCTCTCTCAGCTCGGCATGGCGAAGAATGACGGCTATCTGGACAGTATCATCCGGGATTATGAGAACCTGTTTTTCCATCAGGAGCTGTTCACGGATGAGATGGATATTTCCGGCTGGTATTTTGAGTGTGTGGAATATTATCTGAGGTATGATGATCCGATGGGAGCCGTGGATCTGCTGGAAAGGGGCATAGAAACCTTTTCAAATGAGGAGACAGTGGTAGAAACTGGAAATGTTTCCGGGGAAGATGGTGGAAAAGGGCTGTCTATATTGGGGGAGAATAAGGAAGAGGCATCCAATGAGAAGGAGTCGGAGGTGCAGGAGATCAGAAACGATATCCTGCGGCGGATGCAGAAGAAAAAGGAGGATATCCTTTCCCGCTGTCAGATAGAGAGCGTGACGGAATATATTTACGGGGATAAAAGACAGTATATCCAGTACGATGAAACGGGGCAGGAGATTCTGAATGTCCGGTATCTAGGCGGAAAAAGCAGATGGGAGTACAAGAGTTATGACAAAGAAGGGCATCTGATCCTTGTGGAAGTCTGGGAGAAGGAAGATGGGGAGGAGGAAAAGCGGAAAACGGCAGAGGAGACTTTGGAGTATGATACAGAAGGGCATCTGTATTATGATATGTGGTATGATACGGATCAGGGCGTTATCACCTATGAAGCATACGCCGGATATGATGAGGAGGGAAACCAGACCTATTATCAGGTGTGTCGTGACGGGGAGATTTTTCTTGAGCGGGAATGCCGCTCCATGACCGATAGCATGCAGATCGACAGGGAGTACAATGCGGACTATCCGCCGGGGGAAGATCCGGAGTATTATATTGCGCAGAGATGGGATGAGAACGGCAATCTGCTGGAGACGGCGTATTATACACTGTATTATTCCGTGGAAGAGATAGCGGCGGGGGAGGCTGACGCCTGGGTGCGGTACTGTTATACCTACGATGAAAGAGGAAATTGTACGTCAATGTATAATTTATATGGACAGGACGAAGAACCCGGTCCATGCTATGAGAGGGAGTATGATGACAGGGATCATCTTGTGAAGGAGACTTACTATTATGGGGAGATCGAGGATTCCTGTGTGGAGACAACCGTATGGGAGTATAACGGGGATGATCTTCTTGTAAAAAAGGAGCGGCATACCAGAGATGCGGATCATATATGGCTTGACTATAGTGAAAGCTATCGTTATGATGAGGCGGGCCGCCTGATCAGGACGGATTATTCGAGCGGGAGCGGAACGGAATTTTCTGTTATAAAGGAATATGATCTGTTGGGAAATCAGGTCAGGGAATACAGGATAGAGGATATGGGAGAGAATCTGCCGGAAGATGCCAAACCGGAGAAAGAGTGGGAATATCAGTATCATTACAATGTTTCCACGTTTAAATAATAAAACTGATTACAGAAAGCAAATTTTGTGGTAAACTGTCTATATATGTGTCAGAACGTTACATAAGGAGGAGAAGGCAATGTCAGGGATTATCATAGCGATGCTTGTGGTGGGGGGAGTCGGTTTATTTATCGGGCTGTTCCTGGGGATCGCGGCTATTAAATTTAAGGTGGAGGTAGATGAAAAAGAAGTTGCCGTACTTGAGGCACTGCCCGGAAATAACTGTGGCGGCTGCGGTTATGCGGGCTGTTCGGGGCTTGCGGCTGCGATCGCGAAAGGAGAAGCGGCGGTGAATCAGTGTCCGGTAGGAGGAGATGCCGTTGCAAAAAGGATTTCGGAGATCATGGGCGTGGAAGCCGGCGAAAGTAAGCGGATGGTCGCTTTCGTGGCGTGTCAGGGGGACTGTGACAAGGCAAAATCCGACTATGAATATACCGGGATCGAGGACTGCCGCATGTTGGCATTTGTGCCGAACGGCGGGCCGAAAACCTGTAATTATGGGTGCCTCGGCTATGGAAGCTGCGTGCAGGCGTGTCCTTTTGACGCGATCCATGTGGAGAACGGTGTGGCTGTGGTGGACAGGGAAAAATGTAAGGCCTGCGGTAAGTGTGTGGAGGCCTGTCCGAAAAAGCTGATCTCGCTGATCCCTTATGAAGCGCCCTATCAGGTGGCGTGCAGTTCCAAAGACAGGGGGCCTGTCGCGATGAAAGCCTGCGATGCGGCCTGTATCGGCTGTGCGCTCTGCAAGAGAAACTGTCCCGCCGATGCGATCACGGTGGAGAATTTTAACGCGACGATCGACGGGGAGAAGTGTACCGGCTGCGGAACCTGTGTGGAGAAATGTCCGAAGAAGAGTATTGTGGCGGTGTGAGCAGGTTTATCTTATAAAAAGGAGCGGGGGATGAATCATGAGTCATATCAAGGCGGTTCTGTTTGACATGGACGGCGTGCTGATCAATACGGAACCTGTGCATTATCGGATGTGGAAAGAAGCTTTCCATAACCGGGGACTGGAAATCGATTATGAAGTATATAAGGGATGCATCGGCACGACGGATGCCTTTCTGATGGACCTGATCTGGGATAATTACGGACGGGACTTTCGGGGAGATAAAGAGATATTGAAGGATGCGGCGGCTATTGAGAAGCGTATGCAGAGAGAAGAAGGCTTTCCTGAAATGCCGGGCGTGAAAGAGATGATGCATCAACTTCATGAAGCGGGATTTTTGCTGGCCATCGCTTCTTCCTCTCCGGTCAGCAGGATTGAGGCTGCGATGGATCACATCGGTGTGCGGGAATATCTTTCTCTTTTAAACAGCGCGGAGAATGTGGCACGTTCCAAGCCGGCGCCGGATATTTATCTGGATACGGCAAAAAAGGTGGGTGTAACGCCGAAGGAATGTATCGTACTGGAAGATTCCGAAAACGGCAGTATCGCGGCGGATGCCGCGGGAATGATCTGCGTGGGGCTGGATAATCCGGATTCGGGTGATCAGAATCTGGAAAAAGCGAGAGCGATCATTCATGAATTGCGTGAGTTTACACCGGAGTTGATCAGGAGCCTGACAGAGGTATAAGAATGCGATACCATGATATTACAAAAGATGATATGAAAAACGGGGACGGGCTGCGGGTCGTGCTGTGGCTTTCCGGATGCAGACATCGCTGCCCGGGCTGTCAGAACCCCATCACCTGGAATCCCGAAGACGGGCTTGTTTTTGATGAAGCGGCGAAAAGGGAAGTGGAAGAGCAGCTTGAGAAACCATACATATCCGGCATAACCTTCTCCGGCGGAGATCCGCTCTACCCGGAAAACAGGCGGGAAGTGACTGCCTACATGAAAGAACTGAAGACAAGGTTCCCGGACAAAACTATCTGGCTCTACACCGGAGAGGTCTGGGAGGATATTCAGGACCTGGAAGCCCTGCGGTACATCGACATACTGATCGATGGCAGATTTGAACAGGAAAAGAAAGATAATCTCTTACACTGGCGCGGAAGCGGCAACCAGAGAGTTATAGATGTAAAGAAAAGTTTAAGGTATGGAAAAATAGTAGTTTGGAATAATTAATTATATCAGCAAACAGGCGCCCGGAGGAACTCAAATGAATATTCAGATCAAATACCACTCAAAAGAAATCGAAAAACTACGCTATATAGATGGAAAGAGCGACTGGATCGACATTCGCTGCGCGGAGGAAGTCCGTATGAAGGCAGGGGAATACCGCCTGATCGATCTGGGGATATCCATGAAGATACCGGAAGGATATGAGGCCCATCTTGTGCCGAGAAGTTCAACCTTCAAGAATTTCGGTATCCTGCAGGCAAACAGCTACGGCGTGATCGATTCTTCCTACTGCGGGGAGAACGATGTCTGGAGAATGCCTGTGTATGCGGTACGGGATACCGAAATTCATGTGAATGACAGGATCGCGCAGTTCCGTATTATGGAAAACCAGCCGCCGATCGTGTTTGAGGAGGTGGACCATATGGAGGGGGCAGACCGCGGAGGATTCGGCAGTACGGGGACGAAGTAGATTACTTGCCCGCCGCTTCCTGTCGTACCCGGATAAACCTTTTCCAGAGCGTTCCCATGCCCCCGGGCCCGAAGGGATTGATATAGCTTTTGCCGGTCAGTGTTTTGTTGGACGCGACGGCAAGGATAAAGAACAGAATACCTGCCGCATATCCCCAGATTCCTGCGATTCCCGTTAAAACGAGCGTGATGATCCGCATAAATTTCAGCGCATAGCCCAGTTCATAGTTGGACTGGGTATAATTGGCTATGGCAACAAATGCCATATACAGCATCACTTCGGAGTTAAACCATCCTGATTTTACGGCAAACTCGCCCAGCACGATACCTGCAGTTACACTTAAGGGTGTACTTAACATATTAGGTGTGTTGACCGCCGCCAGTTTCAGTCCGTCCAGAGATAGCTCAAGGATCAAAAACTGCAGCAGTACCGGCACATTTACGTCATCGGCAATGGCGATAAAGGAAAGCCACTCAGGGAGCCATTCCGGATACATTGTCAGAAGAAGAAAGGTGGGCGTCAGAATATAGGTGATGATACCGATCAGCGTTCTGGAAAACCGCAGGTAAGTGCCGGTGATCGGAGGAAAATAGTAGTCGTCCGCCTCTTCCGTCATGTCAAAGATGGATACAGGGATGACCATGGCGGAGGGAGAATTATCCACAAAGATGATAATGTTGCCCTCCAGTATATGAGCCGCTGCGGTGTCAGGGCGTTCCGTATATTTAAATTTTGGAAACGGATTGTACCATTTACTCTGATAGAGACATTCTGCAAGGCTTTCCTGATTCATGGTAAGGGCATCGATATGGATGTTCTGGATTCGGGTTTTTACCTGACAGAGCAGTTTGTGGTCTACCCGGTCGTCCATATAGCAGACTGCGATATCGGTTTTGGAAACCTCCCCGGCGCGCATCATTTCCATGCGGAGCTTGGGGCTTCGGATGCGCCGCCGTACAAGGGCTGTATTGAAGACGATAGTCTCCACAAATCCGTCCTTGGAACCCCGCAGAGCCTTCTCCTTTTCAGGTTCGGAAACACTTCTTGCAGGGTAGGTCCTGCTGTCGATCAAAAGGCACCGGTCCAGCCCGTCGATAAACAGAACGGACTGCCCGGACAGGAGGGCAACTATGATGTCATCCCATGCTTTTCCCAGATCCACTTCCACGGTGGGCATAAAGCCCTTTGACATACTGTGGGCGTTTTCCGGAATGTCTTCCGGCTTCAGGCCGATCAGATACTGCAGGATCTTCTGCATCATTTCATCTTTGCAGAATCCATCTACAAAAAACAGGCAGGCGTCCCGCCCGCCGATCTTTATCACACGGTAAACAATATCATAACTGATATCCGGTGACAGGATTTCCTTCATGACGGACAGGTTTTCTTTCAGATCCGTTGTCATTTCCTTTCCCGGCTGCTGTGTTGGATATAATATTTCCTGATCTTTTTCATTCATAAAATCTTCTCCTGATGAAACGGGTGAAACCGCTTTTTATTGTTTACGAAAATGTTCCGGATTTACGGGTTCGCGAAGCGGATCTCGAAATGTGAGTACCGCTCACTGTGTTATTGTGGGCAGGAGAGTGAAAATTTATGCATGAAAAAACAGACCGGAACACCGGCCTGTTTTCAGGTGAACGTTATAAATGTTTAATATGAGTGAAACTCATTATTTTCTGTTGTCGATGTCAGTGTAATTTTTGTCATATCCGATAGGCTTATAAGCGGGACGGATGATCTTGCCGTTGTTGGCGAGCTCTTCCATGCGGTGGGCGCTCCATCCGACGATACGCGCGATGGCGAAGATCGGGGTAAACAGCTCCTGGGGCAGTCCAAGCATCTTATAAACAAAGCCGGAGTAGAAGTCCACATTGACGCTGACACCCTTGTAGATCTGACGTTCTCCGGAGATGACCTGGGGCGCGAGTTTTTCTACAAGAGAGTAGAGGTTGAACTCCTTCTCCAGTCCCTTTTCCACGGAAAGCTTTTCCACGAAGTTCTTGAAGATGACAGCCCTCGGGTCGGATTTGGAGTATACGGCATGTCCTACGCCGTAGATCAGCCCGGCATGGTCAAAGGCCTCCTTGTTCAGCAGTTTTTTCAGGTAGGCAGCCACTTCTTCTTCGTCTTCCCAGTCTCTCAGCACAGACATCATCTCGTCAAACATCTGTATGACTTTGATGTTGGCGCCGCCGTGGCGGGGGCCCTTCAGGGAACCGATCGCCGCTGCGATAACAGAGTAGGTATCCGCGAGGGAGGAGGTCACTACATGGGTGGTGAAGGAAGAGTTATTACCGCCGCCGTGTTCCATATGCAGTACGAGCGCTATATCCAGGATCTTTGCCTCCAGATGGGTATAGTGGCTGTCAGGGCGCAGGATATGTAAAATATTTTCCGCTGCGGAAAGGTGAGGCTGCGGCTGATGGATATAGAGGCTGTTGCCGTCGTGGTAATGGCTGTAAGCCTGATAGCCGTAGATCGTGAGCAGCGGGAAAATGCTGATGAGCTGCAGGCACTGTCTCAGCACATTGGGCAGGGAGGTATCGTCCGCCCTGTCGTCATAGGAGTACATGGTCAGCACGCTCCTTGCCAGCGTGTTCATCATATCCTTGCTGGGGGCTTTCATGATGATATCCCGCACAAAGCTGGTGGGAAGAGTGCGGTAGCCGGAGAGCAGTTCCTGAAAGTCTTTCAGTTCCCGTTCGTTGGGCAGTTTATTGAACAGCAGAAGGTAGGTTACCTCCTCAAACCCGAAACGGTCTTTGGAAGTAAAGCCGTTTACCAGATCCTTGACATCATAGCCTCTGTAAAACAGGCGCCCGTGTGCGGGAACGGATTGTCCGTTGACCACTTCGGTTGCACGTACATCGGAGATCGTTGTCAGTCCGGCAAGTACGCCTTTTCCGTTTAAGTCACGAAGTCCGCGCTTTACATCATATCTTGTAAAGAGGGCGGTATCGATGATATCCGCTTCTTCACTGAGTTTTGCAAGACGGATCAGTTCCGGGGTGATCTCTGAAAAATTCTGATTATCCATATAAAAACTCCTTTCTCTGAGTAATGTACGAAAGCATGGTTTTTGTTTCACGCAAATCAGCAGCATCAAATTGTGTGTTGCCAAAATCAATAAAGTCAAAATCAATCAAATTCATTGAAAATATAAGCGGCAAATCATAGCAAGATCTGTGTATGATAGTAAGATTACAATGACGAAATAATAAGTGTCAGAATTATTACCTGGCCGAAATGTATCTATATCATAACATAAAAAAATTGCAGATTACAAGATGATTCTGTCAATTCAGAAAAAATTAATAAATTTTTGCTCCTTTGCCGGGAGAATTTATGTATAATAGGGAAGAGGATTCAGAGAGAATTTGAAGATAGAAGAATAAGCGGGACAGAAGGGAGAATAAAGATGGAGAATCAGGTGGTTTTGGGGAGGCTTTCGGATCTGAGGAAAGCCATGAGAGAGGCAGGGATCGATCATTATATGATCACATCGGCGGATTGCCACGGTTCCGAATATGTCCATGAGCATTTTCGGACGAGGGCTTATTTCAGTGGGTTTACGGGGTCCAACGGGACGCTGCTGGTGAGCGGGGAGAGCGCTGCGCTCTGGACGGACGGAAGATATTTCCTGCAGGCGGAGGAGGAGCTTTCCGGAACCGGTATTGAACTGATGCGGATGCAGGAGAAAGGCGTTCCCACAATAGAAGGCTACCTGCGGGAAAAGCTGCAGGCGGGGGAAGTGCTGGGGTTTGACGGCAACTGTGTCAGCGCGGAACAGGGGGAGAAACTGGAGAAAGCCTGCAGGGAGAAGGGGGCGGAGATCTCCTGTGACAGAGACCTTGCGGATATCGCGTGGAAGGGGCGTCCGGCTTTGCCGGCAGAGCCCGTCTGGGAGCTTCCGGAGGAGTATGCCGGGGCATCCTGCGCGGATAAACTGCGGGAAGTGCGCTGCGTAATGGAAAAAGAAGGGGCGGACCATCTGTTTTTGAGCAGCCTGGATGATATTATGTGGCTCTTTAACCTGCGGGGAGCGGATGTGTCCTGCAATCCGGTGGCGCTTTCCTATGCCTTTGTCGGAAAAGAGGACTGCACATTGTTTTTGCAGAAAAAAGCCGCCCCGGAACTTTCTCTTGAGAGGTACGACATAGAAATAGAAGAGTATGACAGTCTTTTTGAGTGGATCGGCCGGAAGTTTGAGAGAAAAGATGCGGATGGAAAAGCCGCAAGGATCATGTCTTCCGGTGCATCGCTCAGTTACCGTCTGATGCGGATGCTCTCGGAGAGGAGCGAACTGCTCCTGCGGGAATCTCCCACGGAGCTGTTGAAGGCGATCAAGAACGAGACAGAGCTTTCCCATATCCGTGAGGTTTACAGAAAAGACAGCGCCGCCTTATGTAAATTTATTTACTGGCTGAAACAACATGTCGGAGAGGAGGAGATCACGGAGATATCCGCGGCGGATAAACTGGAGGAATTCCGCAGGCAGGTTCCGGGATTCCTGGATCTCTCCTTCACCACGATCTGCGGTTATGCGGAGAACGGCGCCATTGTGCACTATGCGGCCGATCAGAAGTCAAACCGCGCGCTGGAGGCAAAGGGCATGGTGCTTGTTGACTCTGGCGGTCAGTATATGGGCGGCACAACGGATGTGACCAGGACCATCGTGCTGGGTGAAACGCAGGAGGAGGAAAAGAGGATATTCACCCTTGTGGCGGCAGCCATGCTGCGGCTCTCCGGGGCGGTCTTTTTGGAGGGAGCCACAGGGAGGAACCTGGACATTCTGGCAAGGCAGGAACTGTGGAGGGCGCATCTGGATTATAAGCACGGCACAGGGCACGGCATCGGCTATATCCTGAATGTGCACGAGGGCCCCCAGCGCATCAGCTGGCAGTACCGGGAGGATACAAAGGAGTACGCGCTGCGGGCGGGGATGCTCACCAGCGATGAGCCGGGCATGTATCTGGCAGGAAGATTCGGCGTCCGCACCGAGAATATTCTGGAGGTGGTGAAGGAGGAGGAGAACGAATACGGGACCTTCCTCGGCTTCAGGCATCTGACCTGGGTGCCCATCGACAGGGAGGCGCTGGATCCGCGCTATCTCACCGCGGAGGATGCCGGGCGGATCAATGCGTATCATAAGGAGGTGCGGGAAAAGATACTGCCGCTTCTGGATCAGGAGGAGCAGGCGTGGCTGATCGAGGCGACAAAAGAGCTGTAAGTTTTTTCTGTGCCTTCATAAAAATTTTAGGATTTACGGTCGGGTTTGTGCAAAAGCCATCTTGACTTTTAAGATATGATTTGTAATAATAAGAGACGAATGTGCGGTCATTCAGTGCAGGTAAACTGCGCGGAGGAAAACCGCAGGTATTAAAGATATTCGTGATATCCGGCAGGTCCGGTACCGCGATAAACTATATCTATATTCCAAGAGGAGGAAAGAATATGTCAACAAAAGCGTATTACCCCATTTCCGAGATCGGCAAAGGTAAGGTTGGTTTTTCCAAAACCCGTTCCATTATCGAAGCTGCTTTCTATGGAAACAACGTAGTGAAAGTGGAGACTCTGAAAGAGGCTTATGAGTTAGCTAAAAACTCTCCGGGAACCATCGTGACAGATATGCCTGTAAAGGATGGCGAGACTTTCGGTCTTCCCAGCGATGCAAAAGTTCTTCTGTTCAACGACGGCGCCGTAACCGGACGTTATGCAGCGGCACGCCGTATCAAAGGCGAACCCGGTGTGGATGAGACCAAACTGGATAAGGTAGTGATGGACGCGATCTATAAGACACGCTGGAAAACCATGTACCATGCAACATGTTTTGTAGGCCTTGATCCTGAATTTATGGTAAAAGCTCACCTTCTGATTCCGGAAGGAGAGGAAAACCTTCTGTACAACTGGATGATCAACTTCCAGTATATGTCTGACGAATATGTGAAGATGTACAAGAACTCCCAGCCTGTAGGGGGCGGTAACGAGCCGGATATCTATATCTTCTCCGATCCCCAGTGGTTCCCCCAGGAAGCTCCCGATGTGGACTACAGCTGCCTGAGCGATCCTCTGACACTGTGCTACTTCGATACCAACGAGAACTGCGCGGCGATCCTCGGCATGAAATACTTCGGCGAGCATAAGAAAGGCACACTGACCATGGCATGGGCTCTGGCTAACAGAAACGGCTATGCGGCATGCCACGGCGGTCAGAAAGAATACACACTGGCTGACGGCTCCAAGTTCGTTGCTTCCGTATACGGCCTGTCCGGATCCGGTAAGTCCACTCTGACTCACGCTAAACACGGTGGCAAGTATCCTATCACTGTTCTGCATGATGACGCATTCATCATCAACACAGATACCTGCTCTTCCGTAGCGCTTGAGCCTACTTACTTTGACAAGACCGCTGACTATCCTACAGGATGTCCTGACAATGAATATCTGCTGACAGCTCAGAACTGTTCTGCTACGATGGATGAGAACGGCAAGATCCAGCTTGTAACAGAGGATATCAGAAACGGTAACGGCCGTGCGATCAAGTCCAAACTGTGGTCCCCGAACCGTGTAGATAAGATCGATGCTCCTGTAAACGCTATTTTCTGGATCATGAAAGATCCTACCATCCCGCCTGTAGTAAAACTGAAAGGTGCGGCTCTGGCTTCCGTTATGGGTGCGACACTTGCTACAAAGACTTCCACAGCAGAGCGTGTGGCTGCAGGTACAGATATGAACGCGCTGAGGATCGTTCCTTACGCTAACCCGTTCAGAACATACCCTCTGGTTAACGACTATGAGAAGTTCAAAAAGCTGGTGGAAGAGAAGAACGTTGACTGCTATATCGTAAATACAGGCGACTTCATGGGCAAGAAAGTAAAACCCGCTGATACACTGGGCATTCTGGAAACGATCGTGGAAGGAAAGGCTAACTTTGAGAAGTGGGGCAACTTTGAAGATATCGAGATCATGAACGACTGGTCCGGCAAGACCGGCGACTTCACGCCTGATCTGAACGATGCTTCCTATATGGCAGCTCTGAAGAATGCTATGCAGAACCGTGTGGACGCTGTGGAAGGCTTCGCTACCAAGAAGGAAGGCTATGACAAACTTCCTGACGAGGCACTGGACGCTCTGAAGAAACTGGTTTCCGAGTGCTAGGAGACAGGCACAAAAGTGCAGGTTTTGAAATGAATTAAAACAACAGAGGCTGCTGTACCGGGCTTTAAAAAGTTCAGTACAGCGGCTTTTTTAAACCGGCGGACCGGTTGTGACAATATAAGAACTCACATGACGATGCGATATCCGGGGAGATGAGAGAGATGGAGATCCTGCTTTTTGCTTTGATGATAGGAATCCCGGCTGCTATTACGATCTTTACAGGAAGCAGCGGAAAGCGCGGCTGCGGAGGGGGCTGTGCCACCTGCGGCAACAGGGGAACCTGTCACAGAAAGAAATAAAGGTATATCGAGGGAGAACAGAAAAGAAAAATGAACAAAGGAAAATTCTGGACAGCGCGCTATGCGGTGATCAACGCGACCTATTTTATGGGATTTTGCGGCGTCCATGCGTACGCATCCATTTTTATGCTGAACCGGGGTTTCAGCAATTCCCAGATCGGCATGCTGCTGGCTTTTGCCAATATTTTCTCGGTGCTGATACAGCCGGTCATCGCCGGGCTGATCGATAAGCCCGGAAAACTGACAAACCGCAGGACAGCGGCGGCCTGTACGGTTGTGATCATGGCACTGTCTCTGGCGCTGGCGTTTATCCGGCAGGAGAAGATGCTGATATTTATCATATTCATGATGATCTATATGATCCAGATGGCGTATCAGCCGATCATCATTGCCATGAATTTTGAGTATGCCGAGAAGGGCTGTCCCATCAATTTCGGGCTGGCAAGAGGTATGGGATCGGTGGGATTTGCGCTGTATTCCCCTGTGCTCGGGAATCTCCTGGAGCGGCATAATGTGAGCGTGATACATATCGGGGATGCCCTTGTGCTTGCGGTGGGGCTTTTGTTCCTTCTGACATTTCGGCTGCCGGAAGATCCTGCGGGCTCTGCGCCGGAGGGCGCTGAAGAAAAAGAGACAGGCGCAGTGCCGGAGATGACGGCGCACAACAATTTTTTTGATTTTGTAAAGCACTATCCGAAATTTATGGTGTTTTTGCTGGCGGTGATCCTGGTGTTTTTTGCCCATAATATGATCAACGATTATATGATCCAGATCATCACGCCGCTGGGCGGCACGGAAAAACATATCGGTTATGCCACATCCATGGCGGCCCTTGTGGAATTGCCGACGATGGCCTTTTTTACAGGGATTGCAAAGAAGATTTCCTGCGGGAAACTGCTGATGATCTCCACCGCGTTTTTTACGGTCAAGGTGGGGCTTATGTTTTTTGCCACCGGCATTGCAGGCGTGTTTGTCAGCCAGTTCTGCCAGGTCGGAGCCTATGCGCTCTTTATCCCGGCATCCGCCTATTATGTCAATATGGTGATGGAAAAACTCGATCAGGTGAAGGGGCAGGCCTACCTGAACTGTGCCATCACATTGAGCGGTACTTTCAGCGGGCTGATATGCGGCAGGATACTGGATGCGGCGGGGCCGGGAAAAATGCTTGCCTGCGGTGTGGCGGTAAGCATTGCGGGAACTGTTCTGGCAGTTGTGTCGGTAAAAGAGGAATACGGAAATACTATATGATATATTGCAGAAATAAAATATTTATTTAAATATAAAAAAGGAGGGTCCTAAATCTATGGGGAACAGTATTAAACGGTCAGTCAGTATCCGTGTTGTTTTTGCTGTTATTATGATCTTGTTGTTCAGCGGCATCACGACATTCAACATCCTGCGCATCGAATCGCTTCAGGGTGCCAATATCAGTGCATCGGCGACGCTGAACCGGATCCAGAGTGCGGAGACAGCTCATTACAAGTGGTCAGCCAACTTAAGCAACGCACTGTATTCCGGGTCCGAGTTCACCGGCAGCATGGATCATACAGCCTGTGTGCTGGGGCAGTGGGTATACGGGGATATGGAACTGGAGGATGAGGAGATCGACAGCCTGCGGGACCGGATCGAGCCGTTACATAAGGAACTCCATGCGTCGGCGGGTACTGCGCTGGAGCTGTACGAAACGGATGCAAGGCAGGCGCAGGGCTATTATCAGGAGACGATCCTGCCCAACCTGAGCACGCTGGTGGGATATCTGGATAAGGTGGTGGAGCGGAGTGAGACGCTCAGTGACGAGTATACAGCCAGAATGAACAGGACGATCATTTTTATGCATATTTCCACCTGCGTATGTCTGGTACTGGCTCTCGGCGGCCTGATCAGCCTGGTGATGTATGTACTGCGGCATGTGGTAAGGCCTATGATCAGTATCACGGAGAAGGTGCGTCCGCTTCAGGAGGGCGATCTGTCCCTGAACCTGGATTACCATTCTGAAAATGAGCTGGGAGAACTGGTCCGGACTCTGGAGGGGTCTATGAAACGTATCCAGGAATATGTGGCAGATATAGACCGCGTTATGGGCGAACTGGCAAAGGGCAATTTCAACGTGTCCACTTCCGCCCGGTATATCGGTGATTTTCAGCCTATCGAGGAGGCTTTGGGACGTTTCACTGTTTCGATCTCAGACGCCATGAGTGGGATCGTTCAGGCGGAGCAGCATGTGGCATCCTATGCGGAACAGCTCTCCGGCGGAGCCCAGTCTCTGGCACAGGGGGCGACGGAGCAGGCCAGCGCGGTACAGGAACTGTACGCAACGGTGGATGAGCTCTCCAGAAGCGCGGCAAGGAATGTGGAATCTGTTGCCGATGCCCGGCGCAGCGCCCGCCTTACCAGTGAGCAGGTTACCCTCAGCAGTCAGCAGATGGAGAAAATGGTGGCTGCCATGAAGGATATTGCGGAGGCTTCCGAGCAGATCAGCAAGATCATTGCCACGATCGAGGATATCGCGTCCCAGACAAATCTTCTGGCGCTGAATGCGGCGGTGGAAGCCGCCCGTGTAGGGGAAGCCGGCAAGGGCTTTGCCGTGGTGGCAAGCGAGGTGCGTGTCCTGGCGTCCAAGTCGGATGAGGCGGTGAAGGCAACCAAGCACCTGATCGAGAATTCCACACAGGCAACCGACCGGGGCAGCCGGATCGTGACGGAAGTATCAAGATCATTGCAGCAGGCACAGGAACTGGTGATGCAGTCCGATGAGGCGATCCATTCCATCACCGAGGCCATCAATCAGGAGGCGGAGGCACTGTCTCAGGTGTCCGTGGGCATCGGCCAGATCTCCTCTGTGGTACAGACCAATTCTGCCAGCAGTGAGGAATCGGCGGCCGTGAGTACGGAATTGTTTACACAGGTGAATGTGCTGGAGGAAAAGACAAAGAAGTTTAAGCTGAAAAAGAACAGATAATGGAATTTTTTTCTAAAGATTTTTCATAATTCCTGTTGTAAAATCGAAGGGAAGAGGCTATAATAAGTATTAACCTGAAATGCATAAGAATTCCTGTTATTTTGAACCTACATTTACTTTAAACGGGACTCCTATATTATCACATGGATGTCAGGCCTCCGGGCAGGTCGTTCGACCTTAGCTTAAGCAGTGGAAGACAGAAGTGTGTTTGCGGTAACCCACCTGGCGCTTGCTAGGAGTCAACTTACAGGGTTCGGCATTTTGGGGGTTTAGAATTCTTATTATATGAAAATAAGAGAGAAAAAGACGGGTGAGCGGAGAGCTTTTACCCGTCTTTTTATGCTGCGGAAAAACAGGGGCGGAAGGATACAGACGGGTTTGGCACTCACTGAACAGAGGGAAAAAAGAAGTTGTCTGCATCAAAGCACTGTGGGCGGAATAAAATGGAGTATGAGAAATCTTAGTGTGAGACATCGTAGACTACTTATTTTTTTTGCGGTATATTTTCTTGTGATCTTTTTATGGCTGTGGTTCTGCTACAGGCAGGTTCAGAAAGCCTGCATTGAGGCGGGACATACGGCGCAGAGCGGTATCCTGGAAGTGACGTTCCGGCAGGATGAGGAGGATATGCCCGGCGGGACATGGTGGGACTCCTTTTTTGGAGACAGGGAGGATGATACGGGGGAGGAGGTAATAGAGGCGGAAAAGATGCCGGGGGAAGAGAAAGACACAGAGGCGGATACAGAGGAGGATGAGAAGGGGCAGGAGAAGGAGACCG
Organism: uncultured bacterium; assembly: GCA_947647735.1. GTDB lineage: Bacteria > Bacillota > Clostridia > Lachnospirales > Lachnospiraceae > 1XD8-76. The sequence continues at coordinate 27,857 of CANSLJ010000031.1, forward strand.
GAAAAGATACAGAGGAGCAGGGGAACACCGTGGAAGGGGAGAAGGATGATACGGAAAAGATCCGGGTCGTGCTGCTGGGAACAGGCGGCATCTACCACGAAAAGGTGGCGCTGGAGGCGGGCGGGGAGAGGCTGGAGATCACAGCGAAGAGTCCTTATTTTGCAAAGACAGGCATTATCAGGATTCATGCGGCGGGGGAAGACGGGGAGAAAGTATGTGTGATGAGCCTTGATCGGTCCTGTGGACATCCCTCCTATGAAGGGGTGCTGGAGATCCGGAAGGAGGATGCCGGGCTTGTGCTGATCAATGAGGTGGATCTGGAGGAGTATGTGAAGGGGGTTCTGCCCAGTGAGATGCCGGTTTCCTATCCGGTGGAAGCGCTCAAGGCGCAGGCGGTCTGCGCCCGCACCTACGCGGAGATGAAACAGGAAAATAAAGCCTACCCGCAGTATGATGCGGCGGTGGACGACAGCACCGCCTGTCAGGTTTACCGGAATCTGGAAACCTCTGCGCAGGGGGATCAGGCGGTGGAGGAGACGGCGGGGGAGGTTTTGCGGAAGGAGGACGGGAGTTTCAGGGAATGCTATTATTATTCTACTTCCTGCGGGCGGGGAGCGGAGATTTCTGTCTGGCATGGCGGGGAAACGGAAGCACCGGAGGTGACAAAAAGCAGGGAAGAGATAGATCTGATGAATCAGGAATTTTTTGACTATATTGGTCAAACAAAGGAGGGCCATCTGGAGGCGGAGGAGGCTTTTTACCGATGGGATTATAAATGTGAGGAGGCGGACGCGCAGAAGATTCTGGAAAGATGCAGAGCACGGAGGGCGGTAAATGAAAAACTGGTCAGGGCGGAGGGCGGTGATAACGGGGAGGCGCCTGAAATATCCCAAAAGGGGCTCGGCGGTATAAAGGAGATGGATATTGCGGAGAGGCAGGAGGGCGGCGTGGCGGACTGCCTCAGGATCATCTGTGAGAAGGGGACGGTGTATGTCTGGGGAGAATACAATATCCGCTATGTGCTGGCGCAGGGCGGCAGTGTGAGACTGCAGGACGGTACGGACTTTTCCGCGGGGGAGCTTTTGCCCAGCGCCTTTATTTCTCTGCAAAGTGTTTGTAACAAAAAGGGAAATATGGTAGGATATATTGTAGTCGGAGGCGGTTTCGGGCATGGCGTGGGGTTGTCCCAGAACGGAGCGAAACATATGGCGCTGGCGGGGAATGATTACCGGGAGATTCTGGAAACCTATTACGGAGATTAGATATATCTTTCGGGTATCGAAATAGGCCATGAAAACTATTTTGCAGCGGGAGAACAGTAGTTGAGAGAACAAAAAGAGCGTTTGACATCCAGAAAATTATATCAGGTCTTTTATCGGTTCGGAAAACAGATGACGATAAAGAATATCAGTTCTTTTGCGGCAAGCACGGCGTTTTTCCTGTTTATCTCACTGATACCGATCCTGTATCTGGTCTGTTCCATTCTGCCCTATGTAAATATCACACAGGATACGCTGCGGCAGTCCGTTGACGCGGTCCTGCCGGGGGTGATCGGCGTGTTTTTGAATTCCATTATCGCGGATGTGTACGGACAGTCGGCAGGGGGGATTTCCCTGGCGGTACTGGTCATGCTGTGGTCCGCGGGCAAGGGCATGATGGCTCTGATGCGGGGGCTGAATGCGGTCAACGAGGTGGAGGAGGAGAAAAATTATCTGTATGTCAGGGTGATCGCGGCGGTCTACACGATCCTGCTGATCGTGGCAGTGATCATATCCATGCTGTTCAGCGGCTTCGGAAAGCTGATCGTCAGGATGTTCATAGACAGCATTCCGGGCGGGGATATTGTGTACTCGGTGTTTACACGGATCAGGTTTCTGTATGTCTGGGTCGTGCTGACGGTGTTGTTTATGCTGATCTACAGCTATGTGCCGGGGCGGAGACAGAAATTTCTGATGCAGCTGCCGGGAGCGCTTTTTACGGCGGTGATCTGGAATTCCTTTTCGCTGGTGTTTTCGGCTTATCTGGAATATTTTGGGGATTTCGGTGTTTACGGCTCTCTGGCGACGGTGGTCATCGTGCTGTTGTGGCTTTACGGGATGAGCTACATTGTGATGATCGGGGCGCATATCAATAAGTATTTCAGGCCGGCGAATGAGTTTATTTGGGAGAAACGGGTTAGGAGAAAGAAATAGATGGTGAAGCCGGGCAGGCAGTAGCCCGGTAATAAAAGATAAATAAAAAATATACAAAGAGAAGGCGGGGATAAAGGCATGAAGGCAGTGATGGATCTGGGATTTTGGGAGATGCAGATCATTTTCTTTGGGAGAATCATATTGGCAATGCTCTGCGGGGGGATCATCGGGATTGAGAGACAGCAGAGGATCAAGGTGGCGGGAACGCGGACGCATATGATGATCTCCGTGGCTGCGGCATTGATGATGATCATTTCCAAGTACGGGTTTATCGATGTGATGGCGGTGTCCGGGGCTTCCTGGGATGTGTCCAGGGTGGCTGCGAGCATTATCACCGGGATCGGTATTCTGGGCGGTATCATCATCACCGGCAAGCAGGGGAGTGTCAGCGGAACGACCACGGCGGCGGGGCTGATGGCAACGATCGCGGTGGGAATGGCTTTCGGTTCGGGGCTTTATGTGATGGGCTTTTCGGTGACGGCGCTGATACTGGGGATGCAGTATATTCTGCACCGGAATCTGTGGATCGTGCGGCAGACGATCCGGGCACAGGTTGTTTTTTATATAGAACATGAGACCGGGGATTATAAAAAACTGCTGGAGAAGCTGGAGACATACCATATCCATATTCAGCATTTCCGCTGGGAGAAGATAGGCAGCGAATCCTTTCAGATCAGCTGTCATGTGACCATACCGGCGAGGTACTCCAAGGAGGAGATCATTTCCATCTTTGCGGGGATGCCGGAGACGGAGAATTTTGAGATCCTGTACATATAAATAGCGGGCATAGCCCGCATTGCGAGAAAATGCTAGGCAAAGCGATGCTTTGCCGCATTCTCGGAAATAATGGGACGTTCTGTTGGGGGGCGTCCCTGTTTTTGTATATATATTGGAATTACGGTGGGTGTTTACAACTCGGCAACATCTGTATGTTATGCTTCTGATCATACGATGCAGACAGTCTTTCCTTACCTGTGAGGGAAAACTGTCTGCAGAACGATTGACAGGGGGCAATAAAAATGGCTGAGATACTGATCGTGGAGGACGAACCTTCCATCAATGAACTGATCCGGAGAAATCTGTCGCTGACAGGACATCACTGCACGCAGGTGTTTGATGGGTGCGAGGCGATAGAGATCCTGGGGCATAGGAAATTTGATCTGATCATACTGGATATCATGCTGCCGGGGGCGGACGGGTATGAGGTGTTTGATCAGGCTCACGGGATACCGGTTATTTTCCTGACAGCAAAAAGCGAACTGTCAGATAAGCTGAGAGGGCTGACCAGAGGGGCTGATGATTATATCACTAAGCCATTTCAGATGCTGGAGCTTGCGGCAAGGGTGGAGATAGTGCTCAGACGGACGAAAAAATCCGAGAAATATTTCGAGATGGATCATGTGAAGCTGGATTTTGAGAGCAGGCGGATCTTTGTGGACGAAAAGCCCGTGGACTGCACGCCGAAGGAGTATGAATTGTTTGAGACACTGGTCAGAAACCGTAATATAGCCCTTTCCAGGGAAAGACTGCTGGACCTTGTGTGGGGATATGATTTTGAGGGCGGTACCCGGACGGTGGATGTCCATATCCAGAGGCTTCGTGCAAAGCTCGGGCTGGATAAACAGATCACCACCGTCTATAAACTGGGGTACAGGCTGGAGGCACCTTTATGAAAAAAAAGACTTTTGCGGCTACGCTGGTGCTTTTTATCGTCTTTATCAATTCCGGTATGCTGATCGTGTCCCTGATCACCTGGAGGGAGAGTATCGCGGCGGAACGGGAAAAGGTGCTGGCGGAGCATTTTGTAATCTCCTCCGGGCTGATCGGGGATATGCAGGCAGTGAAAAACCGGGGCGGGGATGTGGAAGGCTCTATGGCGGAGCTGATGAGAACCTATTCCCGTTATTCTCAGAACAGGAATAATCAACTGGCGGTATCCTGCGGATCGGACTGGATCTATTATGCCGGGGAGAAGGCACCGGAGGGAGATCCGGAAAGCTTTTGGAATCAGGTCGATCAGTCGGAAAGGCTTGTTTTTATGCAGAAAAAGCCATCTGCAGGGCTTTGCGTTTACGGCCGTTTTCCGGCGCCGTTTCAGGAGTACGGGCTCTGGTACCGTGCGGATATCGAAGATACGATGGGAACATGGAGAATTATGAAAAACATGCTCTTTGTGATCAGTGTGGCGCTGACCTTTTTATTCGCCCTGTTTCTGGTTGAATTTCTGGATATTCTTTTTAAACCTTTGAGAGAGATTTCCGCGGCTTCCCGAGTGATCGCTTCAGGGGACTATCATACCCGCCTGCATGTTGGCGGACAGGATGAGATCGCGGTGATGGCGGGGAATTTCAATCTGATGGCAGAGCAAGTGGAATCTCATATACAGATGCTGCAGGATACGGCGGACAAGAAGCAACGGTTCGTGGATAATTTTGCCCATGAACTCCGCACGCCTCTGACTGCCATTTACGGATATGCGGAGTATCTTCAGAGAGTGCCAGTGACGGAGAAAGAGCGGTTTGAATGTACACAGTTTATTCTTTCCGAATGCAGCAGGCTTCAGAATATGGCGTATCAACTTCTTGATCTGGCAGCGCTGCGCGAAGTGCAGATGGAAAGCTGTCAGGCGGCAGAATTGTTTCGCAGAGTCTGTGAGATCATGCAGGTGAAGGCGGAGAAAAAGGGAATCCTGTTATCCTGCTCCTGCCATCAGGAGAAGTTGGCGGGAAATATGGAACTTCTGATCACCCTGTTGAATAATCTGGTGGACAATGCGCTGAAAGCCAGCTCTCCGGGCACAGATATCCGGCTTGAGGCAAAGGAGGCTGACGGAAAACTGATACTGGAAGTGAAGGATCAGGGCATCGGCATGACAAAGGAGCAGATGGCACATATCAAAGAGGCTTTTTACCGCGTGGATAAATCCAGAAGCCGCGAGGCAGGCGGTGCAGGGCTGGGGCTTTCCATCTGCGAGAGGATCATGCAGCTTCACCGGGGGGAGATGGTGTTTGAGTCTCACCCGGGAAAAGGAACTACGGCACGGCTTATCTTTCCTATATAGAAAACTGCTCGCTATTTTACAACTCGGTAACAGGATGTGTATTTTTCAGAAATATTCTTTCTTTATGCTGTAACTGTAACAGAGTACTTGGAAGTACCGAAAATCAGTTGATAGAAGAGAGGAGCTTAAAAAATGAGAACAGGAAAAAAACAGAATGACAAAAAACAGGATAACAGAAGACAGAACCAGAGAAGAAACAGGCGTTTCGCAGTGATCGCAGCATCAGTGCTTGCCGTCAGCGGCATTGGTGCCGGGGGTTTCAGTATGATGACAGAGGGAACGGTACAGGCGGCAATGGTGGAGGCGGAGAAGATTCCCACCAGCTATCATGTTCCGGCAGTGCGGGAGGTTCCCGAGATTCCGGAGGTTTCGGAGGAGAGGGCAGAAGTGAATTATCATGTTCACAAAAGCGAATTTTATGAGGAGGAACCCACTGCGGTCGATCTGTCGATGGAGGAGGCTGCGGCGCTGGGCGTTCAATATCTGGAAGAGATCATGGATTTTGATGCGGAGGGAGCCGATGTCTATATGGAGTACTACGGTGGTACGATCACCTTTCCGCGGGCTTTCTGGAGCGGCGATGTGCGTTTCGGAAAACAGGAAAAGACGGATGAGGATACCTGGAGCTTTTTTGTGGACGCGGTGACGGGAGAACTGTTTATGATCGGCTGTTCGGAGACACTGGATGTGGATGTGCCGCTGGGATATGACAGTTCGCTGGAGGACAACTGCGGTGTTTATATCAAAGCGGCAGAGGATCTTGCGGAACGTGTTGACCTGCTGGGCGTTCCGGTGAAGGAGGTTGTGTACGGTTCCCAGGGGTATGGAAGCAACAACCCGGATATCACGATGGAGGTCAGAGGTGACAACGGGCAGACCGCATATGTGACATTTTCCCGCTATAACCGGAGACTGCTCGGCATCATCACAGGCAGCAGCAGTGAAATAACGGAAAAAGCGCTGGAGGATCTGGAGAACGGCGTGGTGGATTCGGAGGATGTGGAGATAGTATATCTGGATGGGGATACCGGGGAGATGACGAAAAGGGAATAAATGGATTCCTCGCTGTTTACAATCCGGATAGAAAATCAAATGAAATAAAATGCTTGACAGTCCGCAAAAAAGCCACTAGAATGTAGGATAGTTTAAATGCGATGACGGTGCAAAAGAGCCAGTCATTCCCCACAGAGAGAAAAGGCCGCCGGCTGAAAGCCTTTTCGGGTTCCGACGAAGCTTTAATTTCACACCTGAGCAGTTCCCGTGAAAGCGTATGATTTGTGAGTACAGATTGACAGATAAGATGGCGGGGCGGAACGGATAGTGATCAGAATCGCCGGCACTCTATTTCGTATACAGATCATATCAGAGCAGATAGCAGGAAACGTAGGAAGGCACGTTACGCCGATCGAGAGCCTGTCGGATACAGGGCAGGAAGCAGGGTGGTACCGCGGAAAGAATTTCGTCCCTTGCATGGATATTTCGGAAACGGAATATCTGTGCGGGGGTTTTTTGATGCACCCGGAAATGATATTATTAAATTGATAAAAAATACGGAAAGGAAATGCAAAATGAAAGAGAAACTGGAACAGATCAGAGCGAAGGCGCTGGAGCAGATCACACAGATGGAAGATCATGAAGCTTCTGCTGCTCTGGAAAAGTTAAATGATGTGCGTGTCAATATCCTTGGTAAAAAGGGTGAACTGACCGCGGTGTTAAAGGGTATGAAGGATGTGGCTCCGGAGGATCGTCCGAAGGTGGGACAGATGGTGAACGATACCCGGGCGGAGATCGAGGCTGCGCTGGAGAAAGCAAAGAAGAAAATGGAGCGTGCCCTTCGGGAAGCAGCTATGAAGGCGGAAGTGATCGATGTGACGCTGCCTGCGAAAAAGAACACGGTAGGACACAGGCATCCGAATTTTATCGTGCTGGAGGAAGTGGAGCGTATTTTCGTGGGAATGGGCTATGAGGTTGTGGAAGGCCCTGAGATTGAGAAAGATTATTATAACTTTGAGGCGCTGAATATCCCGGCGGATCATCCTGCTAAAGACGAACAGGATACTTTTTATATCAATGGAGATATCCTCCTGCGGACACAGACATCTCCGGTACAGGTGCGTACCATGGAACAGAAGAAGCCGCCGATCAGAATGCTGGCACCGGGAAGAGTATTCCGGTCTGATGAAGTGGATGCCACCCATTCTCCTTCTTTCCACCAGATTGAGGGCATGGTCATCGACAAGGGCATTACCTTTGCGGATCTGAAAGGAACGTTACAGGAGTTTGCGAAGGAACTGTACGGGCCGAAGACGAAAGTAAAATTCCGTCCTCATCACTTCCCGTTCACAGAGCCCTCCGCGGAGATGGATGTGAGCTGTTTCAAGTGCGGCGGCAAGGGCTGCCGGTTCTGCAAGGGCGAGGGCTGGATCGAGATTCTGGGCTGCGGCATGGTGCATCCTAAGGTGCTGCGCATGAGCGGCATCGATCCGGAAGAGTACTCCGGTTTTGCATTCGGTATGGGGCTGGAGCGTATCTCTCTGTTGAAATATGAGATCGATGATATGCGCCTGCTCTACGAGAATGATGTGAGATTTTTGAAACAGTTTTAGCGGTTCAGCGCGGGTTTGCGAGTTAGGCAAGATGATAACAAGAATAGGAGAGAAAGAATGAATACAGCATTATCATGGATTAAAGCATATGTGCCGGAACTGGAATGCACGGATCAGGAATTCTGCGATGCGATGACCTTGTCCGGTACAAAGTGTGAAGGATATGAAAGATCAGATAAGAACCTGGAGAAAATAGTGGTGGGACAGATCACAGAGATCGCAGCCCATCCCGATGCGGATAAGCTGATCGTATGTCAGGTCGATATCGGAGAGAAGACGATCCAGATCGTCACAGGCGCGCCTAACGTGAAGGTGGGCGATAAAGTGCCTGTTGTGCTGGACGGCGGCAGGGTGGCAGGCGGCCATGACGGCGGCCCGCTGCCGGAGGACGGCATTATGATCAAGGCGGGCAAGCTTCGAGGTGTGCCTTCCGAGGGGATGATGTGTTCCATAGAGGAACTGGGTTCCGACCGGAATTTTTATCCGGAAGCACCGGAATACGGCATCTATATTTTTGATGATTCCGTGAAAGTCGGGGAGGACGCGATCGCGGCGCTGGGACTGCGGGATACGGTGTTTGAGTATGAAATCACCTCCAACAGGGTGGACTGTTTCAGCATTATCGGTATCGCCAGAGAGGCGGCTGCAACCTTCCGGAAACCTTTCCATAAACCGGAGGTGAAAATTCAGAATGAGACAGGGGATGTCAACGATTATATTAAAGTGGAGGTGCAGGATAAAGACCTGTGCACCCGCTATTGTGCAAGAGTCTGCACCAATATCAGGATCGCGCCCTCTCCGAAGTGGATGCAGAGAAGGCTGGCGGCAAGCGGCATCAGACCGATCAACAATCTGGTGGATATCACAAACTATGTGATGGAGGAATACGGCCAGCCCATGCATGCCTACGATCTGGATACGATCGCGGGAAATCAGATCATCGTGCGCCGTGCCAAGGATGGGGATGTGTTTACCACGCTGGACGGGCAGGAGCGGAAACTGGACAGTGATGTATTGATGATCTGCGACGGTGAGAAGGAAGTGGGCATTGCCGGGATCATGGGCGGCGAGAATTCCATGATCACCGATGAGGTGAAGACCGTTTTATTTGAGGCGGCTACGTTTAACGGCGCCAATATCAGAAAATCTGCAAAAAGGATCGGATTGCGTACGGATGCTTCCGGCAAGTTCGAGAAAGGGCTTGATCCTTACAATGCAAAGGACGCTATCGACCGGGCATGCCAGCTCATTGAAGAGTTGGGCTGCGGACAGGTCATTGCGGGGACGGTGGATGTGCATGCACCTTTAAAGGAGCCGGTACGGGTGACATTTGAGCCGGAGAAGATCAATCAGTTTCTGGGGACGGAAATTCCGGCGGAGGATATGCTCGGGTATTTTAAGGCGATCGAACTGGATTATGATGAAAAGACAAACGAGATCATCTGTCCTTCTTTCCGGCAGGATCTTTTGTCCTTTGCGGATATTGCGGAGGAAGTGGCAAGATTTTACGGTTATGACAAGATTCCGACCACACTGCCCAGCGGTTCCGCCACAGCGGGGAAACTGCAGTTTAAGATGCGCATAGAGCAGAAGGCAAGGGATATTGCGGAATACTGCGGTTTTTCACAGGGCATGTGCTATTCCTTTGAAAGCCCGAAAGTGTTTGACAAACTGCTGGTGCCGGAGGACGCAGAATGTAGGAAGGCGATCACGATCTCCAATCCGTTGGGGGAAGATTTCTCCATTATGAGGACGGTTTCCTTAAACGGTATGCTGACCAGCCTGTCCACCAATTTTAACAGAAGAAATAAAGAATGTCGTTTATACGAGCTTGGAAATATCTATCTGCCGAAGAGCCTGCCTCTGACGGAACTGCCGGATGAGAGAATGCAGTTTACGCTGGGTTTTTACGGCGGGGGTGATTTTTTCACCATGAAGGGCGTGATCGAGGAATTTCTGGAGAGCGTTGGCTTAAATAAAAAGCCGGAGTACGATCCGGAAGCGGGAAAGAGTTTCCTACACCCCGGCAGACAGGCGCTTGTACGCTATGACGGAAAGGTGCTGGGCTTCTTGGGTGAGGTACATCCGGAAGTCTGTGAAAATTATGATATGAAGACAAGGGCTTACGTGGCGGTGCTGGATATGCCCGAGATCGTGCCGCTTGCTACTTTTGACAGAAAGTATGAGGGGATCGCGAAGTTCCCTGCCGTAATGCGTGATATCAGTATGGTTGTACCGAAAGATATCCGGGTCGGGCAGATCGAGGCGATGCTTGCGCAGCGCGGCGGTAAGATCCTGGAATCCTATCATCTGTTTGATATTTATGAAGGAAGCCAGATCAAGGAAGGATTTAAGTCTGTTGCTTACAGTATTACATTCCGTGCAAAAGACAGGACGCTGGAGGAGAATGATATTTCCGGGGCGATGAAGAAGATCTTGAACGGATTGCAGTCACTGGGGATTGAATTAAGGCAATAAGCCGGTACAGTTTTGGATAACGGACGCAAGCGCCGCCTGCATGCAGGCGGCTTGTTTGCGGTAATAGGGGATTGCGTTTTATGGATAATCGTATTATGATTAGGAAGTACAGGCCGGAGGATATTTCTTCCATGGTAAAAATCTGGAATGAGGTAGTGGAAGAAGGGATTGCTTTCCCGCAGGAAGACTGTTTGACAGTGGAGACGGGGGAAGCATTTTTTGCGGAGCAGAGTTACTGCGGTGTTGCGGAGGATATGGAGACAGGGGCTGTTTTGGGGCTGTATATTCTGCATCCGAATAATATTGGCAGATGCGGGCATATCTGTAATGCGAGTTACGCAGTATTTTCGGCGTACAGAGGGAAACATATCGGGGAGAAGCTGGTGAAGGACTGTATTGAGGAAGCAGGAAAGCTGGGATTTAAAATTTTGCAGTTTAATGCAGTTGTAGCTTCCAATGTTCATGCGAGACATCTGTATGAGCGGATCGGATTTCGGCAGCTTGGCATGATTCCCGGCGGATTTCGGTTGAAGAATGGCAGGTATGAGGATATCTGTCCGTATTATATTGAACTGTGAAAAAATATGACTCTCTTTTCGGGGCTGAAATTGGAAGAAAATCAGGATTTGAAAGGGGAATCTTTATGATACGGTAATTTGAAGGGCTTTGGAATTGATTTAACCGCGCTGTCAATTTGATTTTGAAGGTATAAAATACATGAATTAGAGCGAACATAAGATTGTATAAATCAGCAGGAGGTTGTGCAGGATGAAAAAATTGTGGAAACTCAGTATCTTATGTTTTTCGCTGCTCATGTTGTGGGCATGCGGAGAGGAAGGCGGCGCGGAGGATGACGGAATCCAGGTCGTGGAATCGGAGCCTCTGGATGCGGTGATTTCAGATGATGTCAGGATTTCGGGAGCGGAAGAGCCGGATTGATCCGGATTCGGTGATATTTACAGCTATCAATATTATAAGGTATCGGAAACATCGAAATTTGATTGATAAAATTGTATATAATGAAATCAAAAAAATATATTATACTATAATAAAACGGGAGGTCAGAAAAAATGGAACACAAAAACACATGGTTATTGTATGACGAAGCCCAGGCGAAAGAGGCGATGGATTTTGCGGAAGGGTACAAGGCGTTTTTAAACGGCGGTAAAACGGAGCGGGAATGCATCGATGAGATCGTGGCGGAGATTGAGAAGGCGGGCTTTGTGGAGCTGGAGGAAGCCATTTCCGAAAAGCGTGCGTTAAAGACAGGGGACAGGGTTTATCATGTGCACATGAACAAGTCCATCGTGATGTTTCATATCGGAAAGCAGCCGATGGAGGCGGGTATGAACATTTTGGGCGCGCACATCGATTCTCCGAGACTTGATGTGAAGCAGAATCCGCTCTATGAGGACGGCGGTTTTGCTTATCTGGATACCCATTATTATGGCGGTGTCAAGAAATATCAGTGGGTGACGATGCCGCTGGCGATCCACGGCGTTGTGATCAAAAAGGATGGAACGACGGTGGAGCTCAGCGTCGGTGAGGATGAGGACGATCCGGTATTCTTTATCTCCGATCTGCTGATCCATCTTGCATCGGAACAGATGGAGAAAAAGGCGGCGAAGGTGATCGAGGGCGAAGCGCTGGATATCATCATAGGAAACCGTCCGATCGTGATCGATAAGGAAAAGGATGAGGAGACGAAGGAGGAGGATGCCGGAAAGGCGGCGAAGGACGCTGTCACAAAGGGAATCCTCGCCATTTTGAAAGAGCAGTATGGTATGGAGGAAGAGGATTTTATTTCCGCCGAGCTGGAGATCGTTCCTGCCGGAAAAGCAAGGGATGCAGGGTTCGATCGGAGTATGATCCTTGCCTACGGCCATGACGACAGAGTCTGCGCTTATCCTTCCATGAAAGCGGTCATGGAAGTGAAGGAGACGGAAAAGACGGCATGCTGCATTCTGGTGGACAAGGAGGAGATCGGTTCTGTGGGCGCCACCGGCATGCAGTCCAAGTTCTTTGAAAATGCGCTGGTGGAGGTGATGACGCTGGCAGGACAGTATTCCGACCTTGCCTACAGGAGATGCCTTGCAAATTCCTGCATGCTTTCCTCCGATGTGAGTTCCGCTTTCGATCCTACCTATGCATCCAGCTTTGACAAGAAGAATGTGGCATATCTGGGCGGCGGCATGGTGTTTAACAAGTTTACAGGATCCAGAGGAAAATCCGGTTCCAACGATGCCAATGCGGAGTATCTGGCTTATCTGCGCCGCATTCTGAATGTGGCAAAAGTGAATTTCCAGACAGCGGAGCTGGGAAAAGTGGATTTGGGCGGCGGCGGTACGATCGCCTATATCCTGGCGCTTTACGGTATGAACGTGATCGACAGCGGCGTGCCGGTACTGAGCATGCACGGTCCCTGGGAAGCGATCAGCAAGGCAGACCTCTATGAGGCGATGCGCGGGTATGTAGCGTTTTTACAGGGAGAGATGAATTTTTAATGTGCTGTCTGATCTCATGAAGTGAAAGCAGAAATGGTATATCGAACAGGAAAGTGCGGACTGTGTGAAGACAGACTGTGCGGTCTGCACTTATGCCATAGAAAACAGAGGAGAGCATGGATAAACTCAAAAAAAGCGATTTTTATTTTGAGCTGCCGGAGGAATTGATCGCCCAGGATCCGCTTGCGGACCGGGCGTCCTCCCGGCTGCTTGTGCTGGATAAGGAAACCGGAAAAACAGAACATCATGTGTTTCGGGATATTCTGCAGTATCTTATGCCGGGGGACTGCCTTGTACTGAACAATACAAAGGTGATCCCGGCGAGGCTCCTTGGCACGAAGGAGGAGACAGGGGCTGCAGTGGAGGTGCTGCTGTTAAAGCGGAAGGAAAAGGATGTCTGGGAGACACTGGTAAAGCCCGGGAAAAAAATGAGGCCGGGAGCAAAGATTTCTTTCGGCGGGGGCCTTCTGAAAGCGGAAGTGCTGGAGGTGGTGGAAGAGGGAAACCGCCTTGTGCGGTTTACATATGACGGCATTTTTGAGGAAGTGCTGGACAGGCTGGGGGAGATGCCCCTGCCGCCCTATATCACCCATAAACTGCAGGATAAGAACCGTTATCAGACTGTTTATGCGAAACATGAGGGTTCCGCGGCGGCGCCCACGGCAGGGCTGCATTTTACCACAGAGTTGCTTGAGGAGATAGAAAAAGCGGGTGTGGATATCGCCTATGTGACATTGCACGTGGGGCTCGGGACATTCCGGCCAGTCAAGGAAGAAAATGTACTGGAACATCATATGCATTCCGAATATTATGAGATATCCGACGAGGCGGCTGATAAGATAAACGCGGCAAAGGAGCGGGGCGGCAGGATCATCTGTGTGGGAACCACTTCCGCCCGGACGCTGGAGAGCGCGGCGGATGAGACGAGGCATCTTGCGGCGTGCAGCGGCAATACGGAGATCTTCATTTATCCGGGATACCGTTTTAAGATACTGGACTGTCTGCTGACCAATTTCCACCTGCCGGAGTCTACGCTGATCATGCTTGTGTCGGCGCTGGCGGGGCGGGAGCAGGTGCTGGATGCCTATCGGGAGGCGGTTAGTAATAAGTATAGATTCTTTTCTTTCGGGGACGCGATGTTCGTGAAATGAGAATTTGTGCTCAATTTTTTTAATCTTGGGGAAACCGCTTGATTTTTGCCTTATGAAAGCTTATGATGGATGCATGGGGAAAGAAAAGAGCTTTGCAGAAAGGAGAGGTCATATGGAGGAATCAGGTATGACTGAAAAAGAACAGGCTACGTTACTGATGGACAAGTTTATCGATCTGCAGAGAATCCAGAAAGCGGCAGACAGAGAGAAGGAGATCCAGTATCAATTGAGAACCACCAAGGCAAAGCTTGAGGCACTGGGGATCGTGACTGAGAATTTAACGATTGAGTAACAAAAGGCGGTGCCCTCCGGAGTGATCATATTTCGGAGGGCAGTATCATATCTGCCGTTCATGAATCAAAGAGATTCTCTGAAACCTCTTGATTTTTGCGATACAAAAGTCTATAATAAAAGTGTTGTTGGAAGGAGATGTTTGCATCAGGTATTCCTCTTACAATATCTATATCTTTAGAGAAGAAAGGGTAAAGCTATGCAGGAACGCAGGAAAAGTAAACGACTGGAACTGGAATCAAAGATCATTATAAAATCACTGAATGATCCGAATGAGCAGCATGAGGCAATTATTGATATTATAGATGTCAGCAAGACGGGAGTAGGTTTTAGCTGCAGTCTGCCGTTAACGATCGGCACAGTATATGAGGCATATCTGACGATCTGGACAAAGGAAGTGCTTCATGCATTTATAGAGATCGTACGTATTGAGAAGCTGGGCGATCATTTTAATTACGGTTCTACCTTTGTGGGGATGCCCGGTATGGATGCTTCCCGTATCAGTATTTATGATACGGTAAATACGGAACTGGAAAAGCAGAAAAATAAATAACATAAAATACATAGGGATATGCTTAAATAAACGGCAGCTTTGCGAAATGCAGAACTGCCGTTTTGATGTATGGGCTTTAGCCTGTTGAGGGCATTGGAGTTTTTCGTGTTCCGAAAAATG
>CANSLJ010000032.1 GCA_947647735.1 uncultured bacterium
GAAAAAGGATTTTTTCTCCTGTTCATATCTGTATGTCTGTTATCTTTCTTCCCAGAATATATGCCGTTATATAAACCGCAAGACATACCGTCATAACCAGCCTTCCGGCGGATGTGGTATACAGCGTATCAAAATATCCGCCGGAAGTTATACCCACATAACATATGATCGCAAAGGGAATGATCGACATAATATTCTGTTCCAGCCGTTTTGCCGAAAGCAGTACCTGTATTTCTTTTTCCACCTCTATCTTTTCACTGATCACCATCGCCGTCTCATCGATGATTTCAGTCAGGTTCCCCCCGCTTCGTTTGGCTATGGCAAAAACATCCGCAAACTCCTGTATTTCCTCGAGTTTTGATCCCCCGGCAAACTGTTCCATCAAAGCCTCAATACCGATCTGGTTTGCCAGTCCCTGCACGACTTTATAGAATTCCTGATAGATCAGAGATCCTTCCCCGTGCAGCAGCTTCATTTCCTGCAGGCATTCCCGAAAAGCATTTTCCACGGCATAGCCTGCCCGCAGATTCGCTGCAACCGATAAGATAGCATCCTTAAATTCATTTCGCAGCCGCCCTCTTTTTTCACTGCCCTTCTTTTCTTCCTGCATGCCAAGATAATATGCTCCCGCCGGGATCATAAGTAAAACCGCTCTCAGATCCCTGTAGAAAAACAGTCCCAGAAACACCGTTACACAGGCCGCCTGCAGGGAGCAGTATATTTTCTGTCTCCCTGTAAAACTGCTCTCCGCCCCGTAAAGCCTCCTATAAAGACAATAGGCCCGCCGCCTGCAATTTCGCCACATTTTTCAGTTCCCTCTCCTTTTCCAGTTTTTCGCTGTCATAGTGATATACAAAGAGCGGCCTGAGCCGGATCCCCTGCTCCTCATACCCGCAGACCTCTGTGATCTCCAACACCTTCCGGCTTTTGTCCCGCATCCTGCCCAGATGAATGATAATATCCAGCGCGGATGCGATCTGCTGCCGGATCGCCGCCACCGGCAGATCCATTCCCATCAGCACCATAGTCTCCAGCCTGCTGATCAGATCCGCCGCACTGTTGGAGTGCCCGGTGGAGATGGAACCGTCATGCCCCGTATTCATCGCCTGCAGTAAGTCCACCGCCTCCGCACCCCTGACTTCGCCCACAACGATCCTGTCCGGCCTCATCCGCAGGGCCGTCCTGATAAGATCCCGTATGGTGATGGGCAGACACCCCTCCGTATTGGCGTTCCTTGTCTCCAGTCTGACCAGATTTTCAATCGTATGAATCTGCAGTTCCGCACTGTCCTCAATCGTGATCACCCTTTCTTCTCCGGGAATAAAGCCGGACAGCGCATTTAAAAATGTGGTTTTCCCGGAACCTGTTCCGCCGCTGATCATAATGTTATACCCTGACTTCACGAGTTTTTCCAGAAAGCGGCTGTGGCTCTCCTGCAATGCCCCGAGCTCTATCAGCTTATCCATATCCATAGGCTTTTCAGAAAACTTCCGGATCGTGACGATCGGCCCGTTCAGGGCGATAGGTTTCAGTACCACATTTACCCGGGAGCCGTTCTCCAGCCTGGCGTCCACGATCGGCGCAGCTTCATTAACGGCTCGATTGCATCCCGCTACTATCTGCTGGATGATATTGTTCAGCTTTTCCTCCGAATCAAATCCGTTTTCCCATCGGGATATCCACCCGTCCTGCTCGATAAAAATATGATCCTTTCCATTGATCATGATCTCCGTTATCTTCGGATCCTCTATCAGCTCCTGCAGGATATCAAGCTGGCGCATGGAACGGAATATCTCTCTTCTCATCTGTTTTCGCTCTTCCAGCCAGAGCCCCTGCCTCAGTGCGGTCTCATGAATCTTCTCATCGATCAGCTCCAGCAGCTCCTCCTCCTTCAACTCCCTTGAAAAGTCAAGTTCCTTCAACAGTTCCTGCTGTATCGCCTTTCTGATATCCACATAAAGATCTTTTCTCTTTTTCCTGTTTTCCATTTCTTTCCTCCCCTATAAAAGTCCGTCTTCCTTCAACTGTTTTTCCACGTGATCCGCCAGTTCACTGCGGCATAAATGCTCCAGGTTAAGGGGCAGATTTTTAAAGACCGGCATCCTGCATTCCCTTGTCTTTTCAAGGATATCCCGGTGGGCCTCCTGCTCCAGCATCAGCTCGTACTGCGCCAGCTTCGCTCTCGCCATACGGTCATCCCTGATCAGCGTATAGATTTTGTCACAGCTTCCCAGCAGGGAGTACACGCCTCGCACCTGCTCTGTCAGATCAAGTAGCACCGCCTCATATCCGCCGCTCTCCGCAATCCCGGTAATAACAGAGAGCCATTCCTCCTCCTGAATATCCCGGAAGTCCTCGTAGGAACTCGCCGGCGGAATATAATAGAGCCCCTCCAGTTCCTGCACGATGCTCTCCAGCTTGTACGAGAACTTCTCTCTGGCGCATCCGTAATAATAGAGCACATCCGTCAGGTTTCCCCCGAATCGTTTTCCGAGCAGTGTTTCAAACCCGGAAAAACACTCAAAATTCAAATACAGCGTTTTCTTCTTTTTTGCCAGAAGCTGTCCTGCCGTCAGGACAAAGGTTGTCTGCATGCAGCAGTGCAGCGGTGAATATACACCGATCAGCTGAAACATTCCCTTTTTTGCCCCCCGGAACGGCACTATCTTGTCCCCCTCCCCGTACACTCTCATGATCTCCCGGTATAGCTCTCCTGCCGGCTGAAATTTATTGACCGCCGCCACCTGCTTCGGCAGTGTTCCTTCCCCCTCCTGCAATACAAGAATCCGGTCAATCTCTTTCTCCTGCAGTTTCTCCTCATAATCCGGCTCTGAAATGATCAGAAGCGCAACTTTATTTTCATCGCAGAATTCCTGCAGGCTCTCGTTTTTCGTGAACCCGTGTATTTCAAACGGTAATTCTTTCTTTCCCTGAAACAGTGCGATCAGCTGATTCGTATAACCCGCCTGCCTGTCACAGATCGCCATGATCGGTTTTCCCATCTTTTCTCCTCCTCTTTCAAAATATAAAATTTGATCTCAATTTCGGATTCCCCAAAAGCCATCTCAGCCTTTCAGGATGATTCCCTCAAACTGATAACACAAAACCGCCAGTAAAAATGCCGGTGCAAAATGGATAGCGGTCACTTTCCGTTTCTCCCTTTTTATCCTGTAGATCAGGATCAGCAGTATGCTTTCTGCCGCCGCTATAAAAAAAGTACTTACAATCACAAAAATCGCTTGTTTTGCCGGCAGAAACACGCCGGCCATAAGAAGGAGCTTACAATCCCCTGCTCCCAGGCCGCCCATCGCAAAGACGGGCCACAGACAAATAAAAAGAACGACAATTTCCAGTACCATAACCGGAATATCCCACAATGCTTCAGACATAATATCCAATATGATCCTGAATACCGCACCGATCCCCATTCCCGAAAACACCAGCCGGTTGGGTATGATATCCTTACGCATGTCACACAATAACGCCGCCACAGCCAGCAAAATAAATATCACTGCCATGCAGGCTTCTCCCGCATCAAAACAAACTCATCACTCTCCTTCTCACCCTGCATCTTTATAAGATCCTGTATCCTTTTAAGTATCCCTGGGAAATAAATTAAAAATAGAACGTCAGAAATATTTTCAGAAATCTCCCGATATGTCTTTCCAGTCCGAACGGACTTTTGAAGTAATTCCGATTATATGAGGTTTTTTCCTGCCTGTCCAGTCCTTTTTTCACAAAAATTAATTTTTGTGAAATCTCTATACCATGCTCAGTATCTGAATACAGAAAAGCAATAAAAACCCCGGAATTCCGAGAAATCCGCATGTCAAAACCGTAAGCGGATTCAGCGCAATAATAGAAACAGCATTTTGTGTCAAAAAGAACTGGTTCATGCCATAGATCAAAATGCCTCCCAGAACAGCCTGTACCAGAAACCTCAATACCATATTCGCTCTGCTTTTTAAGATCGCGATAAGTACCACAAAAGAAGTGATCAGCCCTATCATCCATTCCGTCTGTTCCAAATCTCTCACCCCCTCCCTAAAATATATGCGCCGGCTTTTCCATTATGAACGCAAAATAAATGCCGTGAAATTTTTTCATCTGGAATAAATTCCCAAAAGGGTGCCTATACTTATATTAGATCATTGATATGGAGGTAGCTGTATGAAATCTTTTTTCAGTCACACTACATATGCGGCTGATGAAACAGAACTGTCCGGCAGGGACAATGACGAGAAACGTCTGCTGAACGATCTGAAACTTACCCGGACAGAACTGGAAATTGCCTATTCGGGCTTTGATAATGTGACAGATCCCGATCTGATAGACTGCTATATCTACAAAGTAAACGCAGTCCTGAAGCGTTACAAATTTTTGATGGAAAAAGCTGCTGAGCTGAACATTATAAAGGCAGCGGATTTCACACCGCTGCCAAAGGAAGATCTTCCAAATTAAACTCAGACTAAAAAGCCTCTGCTGCCCGCGGGCTGCGCTACGCTCTCCACAAGAGAACCCTTTCCGTAGGTCAGCCCCGCATAGATCTGCTGCGTATTGTCCATGACCGGTTCAAAGGAGCCGGTCTTTTCCAGTTCCAGATACGCATCCCGCAATCTGGTCAAAATACTCACCGGCTGAGAAAGCGGCTCCGCCGAAGAAGAGATGACGGCATTTGCCATCTCTTTGTGCATGTACAGATACAATGCGTACAGCGCAGGCGCGGGCTCATATTTCATATCAAGAGAATTTATCAGTTCCATCAGGCAGTCCTGCGCGTGATGGATCTCCAGCACGAATCTTCTTTCCTGCTGTGCCTCAAGCGCTTTCCCGGCATCCTCCAGATATATCAGCGTCATATCATAGAGGATCGTGATCATGGAGACCGGATTTGCCTGTGCGATCCGCCTCGCAAATTCTTTTTTTAATTCATCCTTCATATGTCACTCCAGCCTTCCCCGCCTGATCTACTGCAATAACTGCAGTACCTGAGACGGCCGTTCATTAGCCTGCGCCAGAACAGATGTACTCGCCTGAGAAAGAACCTGATAGGTTGCATATATCGTATATTCCTCAGACATATCCGTATCGATGATGCCGGAGTATGCCGCTGTCATATTCTCATGGTTGACCTCGTTGCTCTCCACAACAGATTCCAGACGGTTCTGGTATGCGCCCAGTTTACTGCGGATGGAGGACAGCTTATCGATAGCCGCGCTGACCTTTTCGATGGTGTACAGAGAATCCTCCTTCGTCCTCGTGTTGATGTTCTGGATCTCCAGCCCCTGAACACCGACTTCCGGAATCTCCACATCCAGCTCCTGTCCCTCGTTTGCGCCGACCTGAATAGTCATGGGGCCCATGCCGGTCAACTCCACTTTAATCTTCTGGCTGCCGTCCGCCGCGGCTGTCACAGATCCCGGGAACCCTTCCCTGACATCAAGATTTATCTTAAATCCCGCCTCGTTCTCCAGTGTGATCACGGATCCGTTTACAGCGGACACCACGGTATCCACAGTATTTCCGTCCGGACAGGTTACCGGAATCTTGATATCACTCTTATTGGGCACTTTCACCGTCTCGGTAAACCCATCCGGAAAAACCGTCCCCGGCGCCGCCGCTTTTGTCGTGTCAACCGGATCCGCGCGGACTTCCACCTGAGGGTTATTCGCCGGATCAGGCGTCGTAAAAGCTTCCTCGATCAGATTGCCTTTTACATCATACAGATCTTTATTATCAAACGCGCTCAGGTCAAACTCATAGAACCCGATCGCCATATCCTCGCCGTATCCCGCCACCTTCACATTGATATTATCAGTATACCCCTTCAACTGGAAGGAACCATCCAGAAGCTTTTGCCCGTTAAACTCAAAAGTCTCCGCTGTACGCTGTATCTCCTCCTTCAGCTTCTGCACTTCCTCGTCCACAAGCTCCCTGTCCCCGTCGGACAGCGTACCTGTCGATCCTTTGATCGCAAGTTCGTTAATTCTCTGCAGCATATCATGGACTTCAGAGAGGGCGCCGTCCACCGCCTTCAAGATGTTGACACCTGTGTCAGAATTGTCCCTTGCCTGCATCAGCCCCTCCAGCTGGGCACGCATCTTTCTGGACATCGCGTAACCGGACGGATCGTCCTTCGCCCTGTTGATCTTATAGCCGGAACTTAACTTTCCTGTGGATACAGACAGATTCTGATCATTCACATTCAGTCTGTTCACTGCCATCATCGCTGTCGCGTTATAATTAATTCTCATACTTTTTCCTTTCAGCTTTACAAATCCGTTTGTAAACTCTTAGATTCAGATCCTTCTCATACATTTATTTTCGGACAGTTTCCAGAAATATTTTAGCAATTTGATAAAGTTCCCCGGTAGAAATTTCTTTTTCTCCGGTTTTCCGCAAAGCACCGTCTTCTTTCTCTGTCCCGCCTGCTGTCCCGTAGGCTGCCGCCTTTCTGATACGTCTCCCCTGTATCACAGAAATATCTTCCGCCGAAATCCCCGCTGTCTGAAGCCTTTCCTTCACACGCTCCGCAATACCGTCCAGCATCTTTACGCCGCTCTCCGTCTCCGCAAACAGGTTTCCGCTGACACTCTTTCCTGCACCGTCCGCACTCTCATTTTCGGCTCCGGTCTTTTCGCTCTCCGCAAATACCGCCTCCAGCCTGCCATACTCCTTCGTCTCTATGGAGATTTCAGCCCGGGCCTCTCCGCTTCCCTTCTTTACCGTCAGATTCATCACGGTATAGCCTTCCTCCAGTTTCACCGGAATCTGATAGCGGGATTCTTTTGAAAGTTCTGTCCTGAACCGGATTCCCCTATACGCCTGCTGCAGATCCCTGATATCCAGCTCCGTGACTCCTTCCCGCTCTTCCGCTCTCCGGAGTATCTCCTCCGCCTGTTTTGCAAAGGTTTCCATTCCCTCCTGCAAAGATGCCTCATCCGACACCGTCTCCTGCAGATTCATCACGCAGCCCTCAAGCCTGCTCTGTTCCGCTTCCAGTCTCTCCTCCCGGCCTGTCTCCTTTTCATAATCTTCTATCTTCTGATAGATACCTGCGTCCTCCTGAAGGATCGCGGAAGCCTCCAGCAGATTTGATACGGTGACAGGCTGATGCATCTCTCTCAGGAAATCCGCAGCCGCCTGTTCCTCCTGCCCTGCTTTCTGCCCCGCGCCTTCCAGCGCCTGCATGGTCTCTTCATAGCCTCTCCTGTCTTCATAGGGCGCCGCACCTATCTGGTCGATAATGCTCTTTCCCTTCTGCAGCGCATCCACACCGGAGAAGTCCCCATCGATCTTATAATCCATGTAGCCCTTTTTCCCGCTCCGCACCGCCGCCAGCAGGTTTTCCATCGTAAGCTGCGCTTCACTCCCAAGAAGGTAGCCTTCCGCCTTTCCGTCAGATTTTTCCACCTGACGGATCAGCCTGTAGATGCCGATATAACTCTCCCGCTCCCCGGGCGTAATGTCACCGCTCTTATCCAGCTTATGTAAAAAGCGCGCAAAGTCTTCGCTCTCTTTGGCAAACTCATTTTTCTGCAGTGTCAGATAAGCATCCAGCTCCTCAATGTCCGTATGCAGCACATCCACGCCGTCCCGGATCATCTGCAGCACCCTGCCCGGCTTCATATCCCGGAACAGGTTCTGCACTTTCCTGTCCACCTCAAGTGCCCTTGTCAGATTTTCCTCCGTGATCTCCAGCCTGTTATAGCCGAGCATACGCACCGCCCTGCGATTTTCCTCGGAGGGCTCCTGATTCATATCCGTCAATATATCATCCACATTCCGGAAAGCTTTTCGGATGGAGTCCCCCAGATCCGCACGGGGTTCCGTCTGCATGGTCTCATAGCGCTCCCTGGCAGCCTCCTGCTTTGCTCTCTCCGCCGCCAGATTTTCCACATCCGCCTGCAGCTCGCTTCCCTTTTCATGCAGCGACTCTATCGTGAAGGAAATCTCCCTGCTCACCACATAACTCAGCGTATAGGCAGGCATGGCGCGCAGTTCATTCAGCTTCTCCACCGCTTCCGACATCTGTGAAATGCCCTGTCCCGCCAACGCCTCTTCCGCCAGCTTTAATTCCCCGATCAGCCTCTCCATCGGCGCCGTATCGATCTGAAACCCGCTGCGCAGAAGCCTGATATTGGCTTCCACCGTCATCCGCAGGCGCACCTCCTCAAGCTGCCTTCTCGCCGTCAGAAACTCTCTGTTCTCAAAGTTTTCTTCTCCAAGGCCCGCTCTGTCTGCCGCCACAGCCCTTGTCTCGTCCGCGGATTCCGGTTTTTCCGCCCCCTGATCCGCCTCTTTTCCGGCTTCTATCAGATCCCTTAAGGTAAGCTCCTTCCCTTCGGAAAGTTTCTCAAGCGCCTCCTCCACCGTCTCCGATGTCAGCTCCTGCACCGCCTCATAAAGATCCGAAGCCTGCTGATAGATACTCTCATCCCGGGAGAGATCCGCCTGATCTGCCGCCCTGCCTTCATAGGCCTGCATGGTGATCCTGTATTTCAGTTCCTCCTCCGAAAGCCTCTCTCCGTCCTTTTCAAAAACCTTCACCTTTTCATACAGCCGCAGGTTTTCCTCCGTCAGCGGAATATCATGCCTTAACAAAAAGGCCGCATCTTCCCTGCTTTCTCTATTCTGGACAAGTCCCGCATCCCGGATCACTTTATCGATCTGTTCCCAGAACGCCTTCCCTTCCTCCTCTTCCATATCCGGCAGTTCCACATCCCGCGATCCCTGATAAGCGCCCGCGGAATATTTAGCCCTGTAAATATTTTCTGCCGTCGGTGTCATCTGCTGCTCCACCATATAAGCGGCGGCGCCTTCCTCCAGCCCGCCCTCCAGCGCCTCGGCATAGGCGCTACTGCCCAGAATCTGCTCCAGTGTCTCCTTCGACAGTTTATCCGTGAAACCCTCTATCTCGCCGCCGCCCTTTGCAACCGCCACCTTGATCTGATCCAGGATCGTCACCAGCGTCTCAATATCCACATCCGAAACACTGTAACCGTCCTCCAGCATTTTCTGAAAATCCTCCTGGGACATGGAATTGGACATCACCGCCATGTACATTTTCTGTATATCCATATCCATCTGGGACGCCTGCATGGAGATTTCTTCCGCTGTCAGATTTTCCTTTTTATAAGTACTGTCCTTCCCTCTGACGTCCTGTTCGCCGATATTCACGGAATAAGCGCCCGCTCTCTCCGCCTTTTTCGCCGCATCCTGCATGGATGCATGGGATTTTTCCGCAGTGCTTCTTCCCTGTATATTATGTTCCTGTGCTGTTTCAAATGAAATCCTCATAGCTTCCGTCCTTTTCTTCTCTATCCGTTTTCAGTGCCGGAGCACTTTCCTATACAATAAAAAGAGTGCACGCATCTGCATACACTCTTTATATCGTCAAACTTTTATTTTCTCTGAAGACCTTTCCTTTGAATCAGCTCCGGACAGCTTCCCGTTAAAACGCATAGATCAGAGCGCTGTAGGGCGGCAGATCAAGAGTAATGGAATAATCCTTAAAGGCACAGGGCTCTTTTTTCGCCGTAACCTCCGCCGGCACTTCCCCGCCGCTTCCGCCGAATCTTTCCTCTGTACTGTTCAGCAGCAGTTTATATTTCTTCTTCGCCGGCACACCGACTCTGTAGTTCTCCCACTTCATCGGCGTCATATTGATAATAAATAACAAACGTTTTTTATCACTGTCACACTTTCTGATAAAGCTGTAAGTGCTTCTGTCGCAGTCGTCCGCATTCATCCACTCAAAGCCGCTCCAGTCCGCATCGTTCTCCCACAGACACGGATATTTTCGATAGATATGAAGCAACTCCTTCACATAATCCTGCAGTCCTTTATTCAGGTTTTCTCCGAGCAGGAACCAGTCAAGCTCTCTCGCCTCGCTCCACTCCCTCTCCTGGCCGAAATCCTGTCCCATAAACAGGAGCTTCTTTCCGTTGTGTCCGAACATATAGGTATAGCCGTTACGCAGATTTGCATACTTATCCACCTGATACCCGGGCATCTTGTTCACCATGGAACATTTCAGATGCACCACCTCGTCATGGGAAAGCGGCAGGATATAACTCTCACTGCTGTTATAAGTCATGGCAAAAGTCATGCCGTAATGGCTGTTTTTCCTGAAATAAGGGTCCAGCTTCATATATTCGCAGAAGTCGTGCATCCAGCCCATATTCCATTTGAAGGAGAAGCCAAGGCCCTCGCCTCCGATATCGCTGGTTACCATCGGCCATGCCGTGGATTCTTCCGCAATGGTTAAAAATCCCGGATAAGTACCCCGCACTACGGAATTCAGGTGTTTGAAAAACTCGATCGCTTCCAGATTTTTGTTTCCACCGTAAATATTAGGCACCCACTGTCCGTCCTGTTTTCCATAGTCCAGATATAACATGGAAGCCACCGCATCCACACGGATGCCGTCCACATGGTACTCCTTCAACCAGAACAGCGCATTGGCGATCAGAAAATTCTTTACTTCCGTTTTCCCGTAATTGAAGATCTTTGTGCCCCAGTCGGGATGCTCCCCGAGCCTTGGGTCCGGATGCTCAAAAATGCATTCCCCATCGAATCTGCCAAGCCCGTGCGCATCTGTCGCAAAATGCGCAGGCACCCAGTCCAGAATGATACCGATCCCGGCTTTATGGAACTTATTGATCAGATACATGAAGTCTGTCGGCTCCCCGTGTCTGGAGGTGGGCGCATAATATCCTGTCACCTGATAGCCCCAGGAACCGTCAAAGGGATACTCCGCAATGCCCATCAGCTCGATATGGGTATATCCCATTTCCTTTACATAATCACAGGCTCTGTCCGCAAACTCCCTGTAGTTGTAAAAGCCGTCCTCCGTTCCGTCCGGATGCTTCATCCAGGAACCGATATGGCATTCATAGATTGCCATCGGCTCTTTCTTCATATCCTTCTGGTCTCTCTTCTCCATCCAGACATCATCCGTCCATTTAAATCCGGAAATATCCGTTGTTTTGGATGCATTGCCCGGACGCATCTCCGCATAGTTTGCAAAGGGATCTGCCTTGTAAAGCTTTTCCCCCGCAGATGTGACCACCAGAAACTTATACATCTGATTCTTCTGCACACCCGGGATAAAGCAGCTCCAGATACCGCCGTCCCCCAGTTTCTTCATCGGGTCCGCCGTCTCATTCCAGTCATTAAACTCGCCGATCACATACATCTCAGCCGCATTTGGCGCCCAGACGCCAAAGAAATAGCCTTTCTTTCCATCCTCCTCCGAAGGATGCGCCCCCAGCTTCTTGTAGATATCGTAGTGTGTCCCCTCCGCAAACAGGAACTGATCCGCCTCGGATATAAATACCTTTTTCTCTTCCGGCCTTGTGTCCAGAGTGTTTTTCTTTCTTGCCATAACCTGTCCCTTCTCTTTCATAGTTCATTATTTATTTCCCGGCTGAGCACGGGAAGCTTTACGCATAATAGAAGAAATCTTCTTCCCTGAGCACGATCATATCCTCATGATCATAACGTTTTCCGATCAGTACATCAAAGAAATGCCTCGGTGTCTTTTTATTTGCATGCTGAATGGCCTCTTTTACAAGCCTGCGCACATCTGAAGTCGTAACGGAATGTTCTGCCGTCTGCATGTCCGCGATTCTGGTATGGAGTGCCAGTACCCCCATTTCGTCAATGGCATACTCTTTATCATATGCGAACTTTTTACCGTAAGCCACCAGCGCATCATCATTCAGCGCCTCGATATCGATTCTTGTATTAAACGGATCTTTGAGCACCGGATTGACCTCAAGCAGACTGTTGATCGCCCCTTTGGTATCCACCAGCATCACGATAATGCCTTTGCTTTCGGTCTGCAGCGCATCCACCAGTTCCTCCGCCGTACTGCAGTTCATCCCTCCGGCTTCCACTACGATCAGCGCACCGTTTTTCAGCTTTTCAATGATATCCGCCGGATTCTTCTTATTTAATGCCTTACCTGTGATCTTTGCCGCCCTGCCGGAAAAGTTGCTGTCGGACATCTGCATATCCTGCACCAGGTTCTTCGCAAAGTTCATTGCCCCCGCGTCCTCCTCCCCGGTGATCAGGACATTCCCGGTATAAGCCGCCAGGCTCATATTATCCAGCACATGCAGCAGCTGCCCTCTGGATTTGCGGCTGTGTACAAAAGCCTCAAACAGCTCTTTTTCCTCCGGTGAAAGAGGCCTGTCATTTGGCGCCGGCCGCAGTTCCTCCGGCAGGCTTCGCTCCTGATGCGTCTCCTTCACAGGCTTCCGCCCTGCTTCTTTCTCTTCTTCCGGCTCCGCTTTTTCCTCCTCGCGGGCAGGTTCTTCAGGTTCCTCCTGCCGCCCCTGTTCCTCGGGTGATGCCTCCCTCTGCTGCTCCGCCTCTTTCTGCGCCGCCTTTTCGGCTTCCTTCTCCTGCGCTTCTTTCGCCGTCTGTTCCAGCTCCCTGATCAGGGCATCTTTGGATGCCTCAAATTCCGCAAAGATATCTCCGGTCTTATCCAGCACGCTCTTCTGTACATCGTTTTTCAGCTGTGCTTCTTTATTCTTTTTCATCTGCTCCCATTCCAGCAGAATGTCCTGAATGCTCATCTGGCCGGTGATCTGTTTTTCTACTTTTTCCTTTTCCGGCACAACCAAAGAAATCTGGCCGTCCGGCTCCTGGGAGAGCATCTCATCGAAGCCGGATTTCTGTTCCGCAAAATCCGTGGGCTCCATCGATCCCTTCGGAGGCCTCAAAACCCCCTGCCCCGGTGTTGTCGGCACGATCACCTTTCTCACACCGGCTACGGAACTTTCTTCCTCGTAAACAGGCCCCTTTCTTTTTTCCTCCTGCTCTGTTACTTCCGGTTCCTCGACAACTTCTATTTCCATAGCCGCCGCAGCCGCCATGATCTCCGGATTGGAAGCCGCATCCGGCAGGTCTATCGTATTAGGGTCCTCAAAAAAGACTTCTTCCATATCAGGCACAGGCGGGATCTCCTGTGTCTCTTCCAGCATCGGCGCCATCAGGCTCCTCATAATGCGGTCCGGCTCCGCCTCCTCTTCCTCATCCGGACTTTCCTGAATGAACATCTCCCCCGTATCGCCTATGACCTCCTCCTCATCGCCGTCATAAAGCGCTTCCTGCCCTTCCTCATACACAGGCTCATCCGTATATACAGCTTCCTCCTCGTATACCGGCTCCTCCGCGTATACAGCTTCCTCCTCATACGCCGGTTCTTCCGTATATACAAACTCTTCCTGTACGGGCTCCTGATTATAAGATACGCCTTCCTCCGCTTCCTGTCCATAGACAAAATCGCCATTTTGACTATCCGGCAGCGCGGGATCCATCCCCTCCCAGACAGGCTCCTGGCTTTCTCCCGCCATCAGGCGCTGCATGTCCTTCGCCAGCGCCGCCTGCAGGTTCATCGTATTATACGGGCTGTCATCCAGGATCTTCACCTGAATATCCGCCAGGTCCTCCACCGGCAGCCTCACCGTCGGTGCCTCCGATACGCTTCTTCCCTCGTTCTCCTTCACGATCGCCGCATCCAGATTGGGGATAACCTGTGTCTGTCCCTGCTCTATCTCCATCTGCCTCTCGCCGTTATAGAGCGCCTGCTGTTTCGGTGTCAGCGGCTCGTGCAGCATTTTCAGCTCCATCGCCTTCCGCACATACCTGCCCTCGCCCAGCCAGAGGATCATCTCATCGCACTCTTCCACGCACTTTGTGCCAAATCCGATCTTATGGTACAGATAGGCAAGCTCATAAACCCATCTGTCTATATATTCTTCCTCTTTCAGCTTTTCCAGCACTTTGATCTGTTCTTCCAGGCTTACTTCCTGCGCCGCATATACCTTATACAGCAAAATATACTTTCTGCTGTCATCCGGCGCCACCTGACAGAACTCTTTATAGTATTCCCAGGCATTTACCACATCACCCAGCTTCAGGCACAGTTCTGTCAGCGCGAACACGATCATCCTGCTGCCGGGGCGTTTCTCGTATGCCATTTCCAGTATGGTCTTACTGTCTTCGTAACGGCGCACCATCTTATATATATCGCTGATGGTACAGAGCATCTTTACGCTCTTTACCCTGCGCCAGTCTATGGTATCTGCTATATCAGCAGCCTCCCGGTAGTTCTTTTCCTCTACCAGAGCTCTGATCTCTTCCGATCTTATCTTGTATTCCTGTTTATCCAAAGGGGGTCACCTCAAAATTATCCGTGGTAAATTGCTTTCAAATGCGGTTATTTTCTAACTTTAAAGTTTATCATAGGTTTTGTGATAAGTCAAAGTGATATATACCAAGTGTTGTGTTTTTTAACTGCCTGGTATCGAAAATTTAATTTTGAGATCCACATAGCAGATTTGACAGTTCCGCAAACTGGGGGAGGGATAATTTCTCGCCCCGAATAGTCTCCGGAATTCTCAGTTCCTTCAGAGCTTCCAGAATACTCTCTTTGGTTATGCCCGGTATATTTGCGCCGGTTAAGGCGTTGGGGAGCATTTTGCGGCGCTGGTTAAAGGCGGCGCGGATCAGAGTGAACATAAACCTGTCGTCCCTCACTTCCACCGGCGGGACCGGATAGCGCTTTAAGTGTATCACGGCGCTGCCCACGGCGGGGCGGGGCATGAAACAGTTGGGGGGAACGTTGGCTGCGATCTTTGGCTCGGCGTAGTACTGCACGGCGAGGGAGAGCGCGCCGTAGTCCTTTGTGCCGGGCTCCGCCTGCATACGGTCCGCCACCTCCTTCTGCACCATGACGGTTATGCTCTCCACGGGGACATCCTTTTCAAACAGTCCCATGATGATCGGAGTGGTAATATAGTAGGGCAGGTTGGCAACGACCTTGAGCCGTTTTCCTCCGCCGTATTTTTCCGAGAGTTCCCTGATGTCCGTTTTCAGGATATCGCCCTGCAGGACAGTGACATTGTCATAAGGCGCAAGCGTTTCCTCCAGTATGGGGATCAGCGCTCTGTCGATCTCCACGGCGATCACCTTTCCGGCATTTTCCGCCAGATACTGCGTCATGGTACCGATGCCCGGACCGATCTCCAGAACACAGTCTTCCGATCCTATCTGTGCGGCTTTTATGATCCTCTCCAGCACGGAGGTATCGATCAGAAAATTCTGGCCGAATTTCTTCTGAAAGTGAAACTGGTATTTCTGTAATATTGCTATCGTATTTTGAGGGATTCCTAAAGTTGCCATATTTTACCTTCTCTATCATATTTTTATTTGCAGGCCGTCCATAAACAGCCGTTTCGCATTCTCTTCCGTTATCTCTATCACTTCTTCCTCCGAAACACCTTTTATTCTGGCGATCTCCGCCACAACATAAGGCAGGTACAGCGAGCAGTTCCTTTTCCCCCGATAGGGAACCGGCGCCAGATAGGGGCTGTCCGTCTCCAGCAAAATGGCATCCATCGGCAGATATTCCACGCACTCCTTCAGTTTTTTCGCATTCTGGAACGTGACAACACCGCCCACACCGATCAGATAGCCCATGTCCAGAAATTCTCTTGCGCTCTCTTTCGTATAGGAAAAGCAGTGGATCACACCGCGCTTTCCCACCGCCTCCGCCGCTTTCATCACATCCAGCGTATCCTTTGCGGCATCCCGGGAGTGAACGACTACGGGCAGTTTCACCTCGTTCGCCAGGGCAAGCTGCCTCGCAAACCATTTTTTCTGTATATCCCTGTCCACATTATCCCAGTAATAGTCCAGTCCGATCTCTCCCACTGCGAGAACCTTTTCCTCCCGGCATTGTTTTTTCAGCCATTCAAAGTTCTCTTCATCCAGCTCCCCTGTATCTGTGGGATGTATCCCCACTGCCGCATAGACAAAAGGATATTTTTTTGCAAGGGCAAGGGTCGTCCGCACCGAGGACAGGCTGGAAGAAATATTCATCACACAGCCTATCCCCTTCTCCTTCAGCCCTGAAAGCAGTTCATCTCTGTCTTCGTCAAAGGCTTCGTCATCATAATGTGCATGGCTTTCAAATATCATCTTACGCTCTCCATCTTTCCATATTTTCCATATCATTTCATTTTTTTTAATATTTTGCAAAAAAACACTTGCATTATCAAAAACATTATACTATAATCATTCTTGCGTTGTAAATTATAACCTTTCATATTGTACGGGCCATTAGCTCAGTTGGTAGAGCAGTAGACTCTTAATCTATTTGTCCAGGGTTCGAGTCCCTGATGGCCCATGAAGCACTGTTTCTGTAACTTATGTTGTGGGGACGGTGTTTTTTTGTACTTTTTAAAATACATTCCGGTTTTTTTACCCCCCCACTGGACATTTTTATTGCAAAGTGATACATTAATAAATGGCGGAAGATTTCTTTCGCTTAAAATTACGGAAAGAGAGGGAGACTCGAAATGGCAAAAAAATCATGGTCTGTAACAACAGACGAAGGTACTTTTTCAGTTGATCTGAAAGGCAGCAAAGTGAGCATTAATGGCGGCTCTCCAGAAAGATTGAACAGATTTGCTAAAAAGACGCATTTTATTGACACGGAATACACTATTCCACTTGGTAACAGAAGCGCAACTCTGGTTATTCAGTCTATGGCATCTCCTGTATTGGCTTATAACGGTGTAAACTGTGCTACCGGTGAGCCTTGGGAGTATCAGAAGATTCCTGTTTGGGGCTGGATATTCCTTATTATCGATATCATTCTTGCTCCATTCTTCGGATGGCTGTGGGCATTACTTGCTCTTCTTGTTTCTGCTGTTGTAATAAGAAGCAAAATGAATGTCGGTGTTAAGATCATTCTTTGTATCTTATTGATTGTTGCAGCAGCAGCTATGGGGTTGATGGTTGGCGCAGCAGTGGGCGTAGCACTTTCATAGTACATAGAACAAAAAGCATGTAAAATGAACTTCCGGTGTAGGGCAATCCCGTACCGGAAGTTTTATCATTTATTTGAGCAGCAGGGGAACTTTTATGACAAATGTAGATTATGAAAAAACCGGATACCTACACAGCCCCTTCAAGCTGTTTCACTTAACAGATCATGAAATAAAGACCTATGACTGCCATTATCATGATTTTTATAAGATCCTGCTTTTTTCCTCAGGCGAAGTGGATTATTTTATAGAGGGAATCACTTATCGACTAGAACCCCGGGACATTGTCCTAATTGGCGCTGGAGATGTACACAGGCCCATCATCCGTTCTGCCGCTCCGTATGAACGACTTATACTCTATGTCTCCTCTGAATTTTTAACTTCCTATACAGATGAAAACTATTCTCTCGAGACCTGTTTCCGAAAAAATGATAAAAATGCAAAGTCCTACCCCGTACTCCGCTCTTCTTCCTCCTCGGTTCACTCACTTTTCAAGATCTGTGAAAAACTGGAGGCTTCTCTTTCCGATAAGCAATATGCTGCCGCATTATACAGCCGCACTCTTCTTCTTCAGTTTCTGATACAACTTAACAGAAGTTTTTTAACTGACTCTTTCCGTTATATTGAAACTGGCTCCTCTAACCAAAAAGTTACAGAAATACTTCGTTATATCAATGATCATCTGGATGGTGATCTGTCTATTGATGCACTATCTGGGCAGTTTTTTATCAGCCGTCGCTATTTGATGCAGCTTTTTCAGCAGGAAACCGGTTATAGCCTCGGAAAATATGTCAATGCTAAACGCCTGTTCTCGGCGAGGGATAAAATCCTACATGGTATGTCCTTAGCAGAAGCCTGCTATTCCTCCGGCTTTCAGCATTACTCTACCTTTACTCGTTCCTACTATCGGATGTTTCAAACTACACCTGGAACATTAAAAAAAGAACTTTAACCTTCCATCGAGGAATCCGAATACATATCAAGTAATCCCACAGTCTCATTTGCAGGTCTGCCATATACATAGCAGCATTTATGGTCAACCAGTTTCTCTTCCTCCTGCAACTCGTTAAAATTAACGCTCATTCTCCATGCTCCCATCTCCATTTCACTGTCCAAATGTCGTAAAACCTCTTCTATCATTTTTTCCTGCTCATCCATACTGTTGTACCCCACTTTTTATTAAGTCAAATAGGAAAGAGTTCTTCCCTTTGCACATTATAAACGGGATAACAGTTTCCCGTTATCCCGCTAAAATATTCTATCCTTACAGGATTGTCTTAATCCAGCCTTCCGGTGCTTCCAGTTTACCCATCTGAATCCCTGTCAAGGTATCATACAATTTCTTTGTCACGGGCCCCATTTCATCCATTCCGCTAGGCAGGCAGATTTCTTTTCCATGATCTACAATCTTACCGACGGGAGAAATAACTGCCGCTGTTCCACAAAGACCACACTCCGCAAAATTTTTCACTTCGTCCAGCAGGACTTCTCTCTCTTCTACTTCCATTCCCAGATAATGCTGTGCAACATAGATAAGGGAACGTCTTGTAATAGAAGGAAGGATACTGCTTGACTTCGGTGTGACCAGCTTATTATCCTTCGTAATGAAAATAAAGTTTGCACCACCAGTCTCTTCCACTTTCGTTCTTGTCTGAGGGTCCAGATACATATTCTCCGCGTAGCCCTCTTCATGAGCTGTCACAATCGCATGCAGGCTCATAGCATAGTTTAGTCCAGCTTTAATATGTCCTGTGCCATTTGGCGCCGCACGGTCAAAGTCACTCACTTTAATTGTCAACGGTTTTGCACCGCCTTTAAAATAAGGCCCTACTGGTGTTACAAAAATACGGAACATATATTCATCAGCCGGCTTTACACCAATCACAGGATTTGTTCCCATCATATAAGGACGGATATATAGCGTTGCTCCGGAACCAAAGGGAGGCACATAAGCTGCATTTTCTTTTACTACTTGCACGACAGCATCAACAAATCTATCCTCAGGGAATATCGGCATCTCCAGCCTTCTCGCGGAATCTGCCATTCTCGCCGCATTTAAATCCGGACGAAAACATACTATATGCCCATCTTCTGTTGTGTAAGCCTTCAACCCTTCAAAAATCGTCTGGGCATACTGGAAAACACCCGCACACTCATTTAGAACGATATTAGCATCTGTGACAACAGCACCTGCATCCCATGCTCCATCTTTATAGTTGGAAACAAATCTTGCATCTGTTTGAATATAGCCAAAGCCAAGATTTGACCAGTCAAGTTGCTTTTTTTCCATAACTTTCTCCTCCTTTGCAACTATCTGTCTCTCACTTTCGGGGAACAGCGTATTTATTTCTTTTTATCTTAGTATAACCTCTGCGATTTGTCCAGATAAAGAACTTATTTTTATACAAAACTTCAGCTCCTCTGAACAGCCATCCCCTCATTCCTCGCCATAATCCGCCTTGCTTCTTCTTTTGGCACTTTCGTGCTCCACCTGCAGATCGGACAGTAGACATAATATGTCCTGTGAAAAGGAATGATCGGAATGAAAAACAACGTAAACCAGGATGTAGTTTTCAAAAGCCTCCAGGTGCTGTCATTATTGCACCTGTTACAGTGCAGATAATCCACACTCCCCAATTCCTTATTGATATCTCGAAGTCCCCATATAATAAACATTTTCTCTCCTTAGCCTGTTGCCATTTTATCATATTCAGCTAATTCCCATTTTACCACTTTATTTCAATTAGTCCATATATAATGTCCTCAACACATGTGCCTAATTTGTAAGTTCTTTCTCCCTTAAAAACATGCCTGTATTTTTCACCACATCAAACCGCCCAGAAAACCAGTCACATTTACAAAGAAAAGCGTAATAAATGTTCCTGCCGCAGCCATTTAATGTCTCAAAGTTTGCCTGCCCTTTCGACAAAATCACATCCGCCTGCTCCAGAGCTTTTCCCGCCTCTTCACTCAGCATACTCTCTACCGTTCCACCCACGCCATTTCCATTAGAAATAACCTTTGCCACATCACAGATTCCAACTTCCTCTGCATCTTCCATTGTCGCGTCATTCAGAACCTCTTCCCCCCGCACCATAACACATACATCCAAGTGGGGAAATCGCTTTTTCAATTCCCTGATCAACAGCTTATCCAACACAATCTCTCCACAGTTATCCGCCAGTAACAAAAATCTTTTCCCTTCCCCGCAGTCCTTTAAAAAGCTTTCATATATCTCTTTGTCAAGAATGTTTTTTCCCTCATCCTGAAACAATTCTAAAAATACCTTTTTCTCAACATTCTGCATAGCCCCAAAATCAATGTAATTTCCGATCCGTGCATAAACCAATGCCTGTGCCAAAGAATCCTCCGCCGTCAGGATCTTCTCATATAACTCGTCCTCCATAGCCAGCACATATGAATTATATTCCTTTTTTATCTCCGAAAAGTCCTTGATATCCCCAAAGTATTGTTTATATACTTGATTAAACAAATATACTAAATAAGGCGAACTCGCCTCATCTTCACTTTCCCCGATGATCTTCGTAACCTCTTTCATATACGCTGTTTTCTTCTCCTCATCTGTAAATTTCAAAAGCCTTCCCTGCTGCTTATCTACAAGGCAGCGGATACACATACTGTTTAAACGCATAATCTTCTCCTGCTCTCTCTTCTTATATGTTTTTATACCTAACTTCTCAAAACGAATCATGTCAAATCATTACTGTTTTGTTGCCTTTATTATAACTATATACGTAGACATAATCAATCATTTTGTCTCGACCAATGCATAGTCGTTAGACGGCACAATCCCCTCTTGCATTCCCCCACCAAAAGCGCTATACTAAGCATACTATTCTCAGAAAAGAAAAAGGCGGGTTTCACATGCCACAGTATTACGACAAGATTATCATCGGCGCAGGACTCTACGGCTTATACGCCGCTGATTTTTGTGCCCGAAAAGATGAACATATCCTTGTCCTGGAGTATGATGACTCTCCCTTTCAAAGAGCAACCTATATTAATCAAGCAAGAGTCCATATGGGGTATCACTACCCCAGAAGCCTTACCACCGCAATAAAATCTGCCGGATATTTTCGAAGATTCTATGAAGACTTTAATTTTTGTATTCATGACTGTTTTGACCAGGTATATGCCACTTCGGAAAAATTTTCATGGACAAATGCCCGGCAGTTTCAAGAGTTCTGTAGAGCTGCAGGCATTAAATGCCTGGAAACATCCTCCGAAAGATACTTTAATCCCGGTATGTGCGATGGTGCTTTTTTAACAGAAGAATATACTTATGACGCAAAAATACTTCAGAAATATTATGAAGATAGATTACAAGAATGCCGTAATGTGGACATGCTGTTCGACGTCAGAATAGAAAAAATCCAAAAAGACGGAGCTCTTTTCCATATTTCCTTGGAAAGCGAAAAGTCTTTTGATACCTCTTTCGTCCTGAATTCCACTTATGCTTCTGTCAATCAGATCATCGATAAAACAGAAGGCATTGAAAAAAGCTTTTATGATATTAAATATGAACTTTGTGAGATCATCCTCTGCAAACCTTCTGGCACCTTAAAGGGTACCGGAATCACAGTGATGGACGGCCCCTTCTTTTCTATTATGCCCTTTGGAAAAACGGGACTCCATTCTCTGACATCTGTTACGTTCACACCTCATATGACAAGTTATGACACCAGACCTGCCTTTCATTGTCAAAAGGGGCTTGAAACAGACCTCAGGGGATGCTCGCCTGAAAAGCTTGGAAACTGTAATACCTGTATCCATAAGCCGGCCTCCGCCTGGCCTTATATGTCCCATCTGGCGGATAAATACTTAAAACCAGAATATGCTTATTCTTATGTGAACTCCCTGTATAGCATGAAGCCTATTTTAAAGAGTTCCGAGGTAGACGATTCCAGACCTACGGCAATCCGTATTCTAAGTAAATCGCCCGTTTTTATCAGTGTATTATCCGGTAAGATCAATACAGTGTATGATCTCGATGAATATTTAAATTAAGATATTAGAAACCTGTAAGAGGTCCAACATGAAAGAAAAAAAATTTATTTCGCTGGTTATTTATCTCCATAATAACAGCACTGAACTGGAACAATTTCTTGATCAGGTGCTTCCTGTGTGTAATCGAAAGTTCGAACAGTTTGAGCTGGTCTGTGTGGATGATTTCTGCAGCGATGATACGATGGATATCCTCCGGGAATATATAAACCGGAATCATATAAATACTATGGTAAATGTGGTTCATATGAGTTTTTTCCACGGACTGGAAAGTTCCATGAACGCAGGCCGGGATCTCGCTATTGGAGATTTCGTTTATGAGTTTGATCATATTTTTGTAGATTATGATCCAGAACTCATTATCCGCCTCTATGATAAACTTCTTGAAGGAAATGATATCGTTGCCGCAGGCAGACGAGGAAAGCTTCAACTTACCTCCCGCCTGTTTTATATGCTTTATAACAAGACCAGCAGGGGCAGCGGCAGGATCGGCCCAGAAACATTCCGTCTGGTATCCCGCAGAGCTATCAATCGTATTAAGGCTATGGGACAGTACATCCCTTACCGAAAAGCAGTTTACATGAACTGTGGGCTTCGTGCAGCAACGATCAGTTATGACTGCATAAATAAAGAAGTGAAACAACTGCGCAAGGCCGCATCCTCAGAGCGTACTTCTCTTGCTTTTGATTCCTTTATTTACTTCACCAATGTCATGGAACGGATCTCTACGATCATTTCCGCCGCATTTTTACTCTTATCGGTGGGGATGGGACTTTACACGATTTCTGATATTTTTAACAAAAATAAACCCGTGGAGGGGTGGCTTTCCACTATGAGTTTTCTATCTCTTGGATTTTTTGGGGTATTCGCTCTACTCACTATTATTTTAAAATATTTATCCGTTATGCTGAATCTGATTTTTAAACAACAACAATATCTAGTTTCAGATATAGAAAAGATCGTAAATGATTGAGGAAACATAATCAATGGAACAAACTATAACCACTATTAATATCTTATTCCCCGTATTAAACGAACGGCTCCGACTCGAAAAGGGCATCCATAAAACCATTGCCTACGTCCGGGAAAACCTCTCCATACCTTGCCAACTCACAATTCTGGACAACGGTTCCGATGATGAAACGCCAGATATCGGAAAGGCCCTTGCCGAAAAATATCCTGAGGTTTCTTATGTACGTGTTGGTGAACGCGGCGTAGGTGTGGCTTTCCGCAAAGGCATTGCCCTGAATGAATGCTCTCTTGTCGGGTATATGGATATTGATCTTTCCACAGATATCAAACATCTGGGACAGGCAGTTTCTATGTTTCAAAAAGATAACGACCTGCAATACATTAACGGAAGCCGTTTTGCCAAAACCTCTGACACCAGAGGACGGAAATGGTACCGGAAGATTACATCCAAAGGACTTGTCTTTTTGTTAAAAACAGTTTTTCATATGAAAGCTACCGATGCGGTATGCGGTTTTACATTTCTGCGAAAAGATGCCGCCGAAAAATTAGTTACGGCATGCGGCAATGATAACGGATGGTTTTATACCATAGAATTCCTTCTGCGTGCAGAACGTATGGGAATGCGCATCTATGATATGCCAGTAGAATGGCAGGAAGATTATAACACCACTGTTAAACTATTTAAAACAATCAAAAACTACCTGATTCAGATGCGGCGCCTTCATAAAGAATTTTGTCGGGAAGATAGGATGAAATAAAGATATCATTACTTTGATTTAAGTATCTGATAAAATAACCAAATATAAATTGAGATATAATATAAGGAAAAAAATCATGCTGAAAAGAATTGATCTGTCCAGAGACTACGAAAAGCATAAACAGGAATATATGACTGCCATTGAAGCTGTCTGTAATGAAACCGCTTTTTCCGGCGGAAAATTTGCTGACAAATTTGACAAAGAATTTGCCCGCTTTTGCTCTGTTCCATATGCGGCAGGCGTCAACAACGGCACCTCAGCACTGCACTGCGCCATGATGGCACTTGGCATCGGAAGGGGCGACGAAGTGATTGTTCCCGCCAACACCTATATCGCTACAGCATGGGGCGTTACCTACACGGGTGCCACGCCAGTTTTTGTAGACTGTACCGCCGACACCTGGGAGATTGATCCGGATAAGATAGAAGAAAAGATCACAATCAGAACAAAAGCGATCATCGGCGTACATCTTTACGGACAACCTTTTGAGTTTGGCAAAGTAAGAGCTCTTGCAGATAAATACGGGCTGTTTGTAGTAGAAGACTGCGCACAGGCTCACGGTGCTCTTTATGATGGAAAACCTGTGGGCAGCCTCGGGGATCTGGGATGCTTCAGCTTTTATCCCGGTAAGAATCTTTATGCTTTCGGTGAAGGCGGCAGCGTAACCTGCCATAAAAGAGAATATTTTGATGCCATTACAACGATAAAAAATCAGGGATGCCAAATTCGTTATTATCATGATGTGATTGGATATAATTACCGTCTGGAAGGACTTCAGGGTGCTGTACTCAGCGTCAGCTTAAAATATCTGCCTGAATGGACAAAGTGCCGGCAGGAAATTGGCAGACACTACCATAAAGAGATCACAAATCCTGCTATCACGATGCAAGTACACCCCGAAAATACAGATCCTGTATTCCATCTTTTCGTTATTACCGTAAAAGATCCGGAAAATTTTGTGGCTTATATGAAAAATAAAGATATTGAATGTCACAGACACTATCCCGTTCCCTGTCATTTACAGAAGGCTTATGCCGATTTAGATTATAGGAAAGGCGATTGTCCCAATGCAGAATATCTTGCAAGTCATTGTGTAACCCTGCCGCTTTTTCCGGAGATGACCGAAGATGAGACAGAGATTGTCATCAGGGCCTGCAATGAATATATTTAACATATTATTGTTCTTTTACTCTTCATCACATATTTGAAAAATATAAAATTTTAAATAGTAGGATTCATCCGCCGCCCACAGGATCGGATGGTCCGGTGCCTGGGTATGGAACTCTACCTGGCGCAGCCGTTTATGGGCTCCCCTCGCCGCCTCCCGGATTGTTTTTGCAAAGAGCTCCTGTTCCATAAAATGTGAGCAGGAACAGGTTACAAGAAAACCTCCGTCCTTTACCAGCTTTATGCCCCGCAGATTGATCTCCCGATAGCCCTTTACCGCTCCCTTCGTCGCCTGTCTGGACTTCGTAAAGGCAGGCGGATCGAGAATTACCACATCGTATTGTTCACCCCGCTCCTCCAATCGCGGCAGCAACTCAAATACATCCTCACATATAAAATGCACTCTGTCTTCCAACCCATTTAGTCTTGCATTTTCCCTTGCCTGCGCAATGCCCAGCTCAGACGCATCCACTCCCAAGACAGAATCTGCACCTGCTATTCCTGCATTCAGTGCAAAGGAACCTGTATGAGTAAAACAGTCCAGCACCTGCTTCCCAGAACAAAGTTTATGAATCGCGGCACGATTATTTTTCTGGTCCAGAAAAAAGCCTGTTTTCTGTCCATCCTTCACATCGACCAGGTAACGGACTCCATTTTCCGTAATTTCCACCTTTGTATCGAAGGGCTCTCCTACAAAGCCTTTATAACGTTCCATTCCTTCCTGCAAACGCACTTTCGCATCACTGCGTTCATAAATGCCTCTGAGCCTGATACCGTCCTCCTCCAGCACTTTCTTCAGGCTCTCCAACAGTAATGGTTTTAACCTGTCGATCCCAAGCGCCAGAGATTCCACCACAAGCACATCGGAAAATTTATCTATCACAAGTCCTGGCAGAAAGTCCGCCTCTCCAAAGATCACTCTACAGCTCTCTATATCTATTACATTTTTACGATATTCCCAGGCTGCCCGCACACGCTTTTCCAAAAAAGCCGGCGTAATCCGGTTTTCCTGCCTGCGTGAGAGCATACGGATTCTTATTTTAGAAGCTCCGTTGATAAATCCATAGCCCATAAAATAACCATCAAAATCTTCCACTGAAAGAATATCGCCATCCTCAAAAGACCCTTTTACCTCAGCGATTTCATTATCATAGATCCATAAGCCACCTGCTTTTAGACTTCGTCCTTCTCCTTTTTTCAAAACAGCTACACCGGAACTGGCCATGTCTGTGTCCGGTTTTAAAGCTCTCATATCTATTATGTTCATTTTCTCCTACACCTGTCTCATATGCCATATATTTCTATTTCCTTCAACCGTTTTACGATTTTACCACGAATAGCGCACTATGACAACCCATCTCGCTGAAGCAACCATCTTTTCATTTAGCAGCACATAACATACTCCTGAACACAAACACAAAATACACAAAATTCTCTCTTGACAATCATACCCCAAATAAGGTATTATCATAGTTGTTGCAAACAAAGTATTTAGTTATCGGCGCGTGGCTCAGCTTGGTAGAGCGCTGCGTTCGGGACGCAGAGGTCGCAGGTTCAAATCCTGTCGCGCCGAGGCCTAAAAAGTCAGTATATACTGACTTTTTCGTTTTTTTATCTAAAACTCATGATAAAAAACCTGTCATTCAAAACGAATGACAGGTTTTCACATTTCATCAGCAAATGATCATCTTATTCAAACGGAATGACCGCTCCATCATATTTCTCATTGATAAACTGCTTGATCTCATCTGATTTCAAAACATCTACAAGCGCTTTGATACCCTCGTTATTTTCATTTCCTTCCGCTACCGCGATCACATTCACATATGTCTTTGCCGCCTCGGAATCAGCGCTTTCATATGCGATGGAATCCTTCGCAACGCTGAAATTCGCCTGCAGTGCATAGTTGCCGTTTAATACAACATAAGCCACTTCTCCGACAACCCTGGGTACCTGGGCCGCCTCCAGCTCCTGGATCTCAAGGTTATGAGGATTCTCCACGATATCCTGTACGGTTGCTGTCAGGCCTGCGCCCTCCTTCAATGTGATCAGGCCGTTATCCTGCAGCAGAAGCAGTGCTCTTGCCTCATTTGTCGTGTCATTGGGTACTGCAATCACATCTCCGTCTGCCACTTCGTCCAGAGTTTTCTTTGTGCCGGGATAAATACCGAAGGGCTCATAATGGATGCCGCCCGCATTGACAAGATGTGTTCCTCTCTCCGCATTAAACTCATCCAGATAGGGAATGTGCTGGAAATAGTTTGCATCCAGTTCACCGCTGTCCACCACCTGGTTCGGCAGAATATAGTCATCAAAGATCGTAACCTCCAGATTCCATCCCTGCTCAGCCAGGATCGGCTTCGCCGCCTCCAGGATCTCTGCGTGGGGTGTTGCGGATGCCGCTACTGTGATCGTTCCTTTTTCCTCTACCGCTTCACTCTCTTCGCCCGCTTCTTCTGTCGTTTCTGCTGCAGCTTCTTCTTCTGCTGGCGCCTCCTCTGTCTCCTCAACCGCCGGTGTTTCTGCCGCCGTATCCTCCGCCGCACCGCCGCAGCCTGTCAGAACACCTGCTGCCAACACGCCGGTCAAAAGAACCGCTAATACTTTTTTCTTCATAATGTTTCCTCCTCTTTCAGTTCCGCAGGCACCTGAATGCCCGCCGTATTTTGCTGACATGAAGAGTATACCTCTATTTACAAAAAAACGCTAATACACGAAACCTTTACTCAGTTATAGGTTTTTCCTATATCAATCTCCTGCACGCTTTCCCGGTCACATTGCCATCGCCTGATACTTTTTCAGCTCCTCGATATACAGCTTTCCGCTCTTGCTGATCTTCTGTCCCTTTCTCACAATATATCCGATCCGCATCCGCTCCGTCTCCTTCAGCGGTATCGCCATATAGTCACTGCCGTTCAATTCCTCGCAGATGATGCCGGAGCAGAGCGTGTAGGCGTTCAAACCCACCATCAGGTTCAAAAGCGTCGCCCTGTCGTTTGCCTTGATCAGCCTCTTATATTCATAATCACTTTTCATCTCCTCCGCCAGAAACAGGGAGTGATACTTTCCCTGATCAAAGGACAGGCAGGGGTAATCGTCCAGCTCCTCCAGGGATATCGTTTTCCTTCCCGCCAGCGGATGTCCCGACCAGAGATAGACAAAAGTATTACAGGAAAACAGTTCCTTAAACTCCAGTCCGTTTTCCTGTATTGTCTTCATCATGACTTTTTCGTTAAAGTCATTCAAATATAGTACGCCGATCTCACTTTTAAAGGATCTGACATTCGTAATGACATCATAAGTGGTGGTCTCGTGCACCGCATACTCATAACGTTCCATCCCCAGCTTTTTTACCGTC
Organism: uncultured bacterium; assembly: GCA_947647735.1. Taxonomy (GTDB): domain Bacteria; phylum Bacillota; class Clostridia; order Lachnospirales; family Lachnospiraceae; genus 1XD8-76. The sequence goes on from CANSLJ010000032.1 coordinate 28,131, forward strand.
TCGACAAAGGCCTTCACCGCAAAGGTATAATGCTGGGTGGATACGCTGAATTTTTCCTTTTTCTTCTTTTCAATATATCGGCTCTGTAAAAGCCCGAACTGTTCCGTAACCTGCCTTGCATAGCCCAAAAACTCCTCGCCCTCCGGCGTCAGGCTGATACCCCGGTTGGAACGCAGGAAAATCTCAACCCCGGTTTCCGCCTCCAGCTCCTTCATTGTCTCCGACAGGCTCGGCTGGGAAATAAAAAGCTGTTTTGCCGCCTCGTTCATGGAGCCGCAGTCGGCGATCGCCAAGGCATATTTTAATTGTTGCAGAGTCAATTCCCGTCTTCCCCTCCATATCCGAATCTGTAACTATTCAGTCTTTGGCTTCATAGTTACGGAATCGGATCTTCTTCACATGATACTCACAATATCTCATCAAGGCTGCTTGGCTCATAACGCTTGAATATCTTATCCTCCCCGCAGACATGCTTTGTGCCGTCCTCGTCAATGATGATATAGTCTCCCTCGCTGATAAAAGTACGTCCCCTGCGGTGGGAGATATAGGGACACACGATCGATCCGTCCGGTTTTGTCACCTTGATCAGAGAATCTGTCACGATCCATATCTTTGTCACAATATCCGACCACAACTCGTAACCGTCTTCCAGTCCACTGCCCTGTTCGTACTTGATAACTTCTGCTTCTATTGGTGTTCTTTTACATTTCATAGCGGCGCCCCTTTCCATATCATAATATATACTGATGATCCTGTTCACTGGTTATCTACAGTATAATACATTTGGGAGCCTTTGACAAAACTTTCTTATCAAAATTGTCCGGAATCGCCCGAAACATACGCAAACAGAGCCGGATCTGATCTCCGGCTCTATCCTGCAGAACAATATTTATTTGATAAGGTTCGGTGCGATCTCCGGATCATTCATGTTTTCAGCATTGTACCAGAATGCCGGTGTCTCCTCATCCTTTACCTCTTCCCCGTTTGCGATCATGGTCAGCAGGTCCACCGTGATCTGCCCCTGGTATCTCGGGGACTGTGTCACTGCCCCGTACATTGTCCCGTTCTCAATAGCTCCGATGATCGTTGCGCCGGAGTCAAATCCGCAGGCAATGATATCGCCCGCTGCCGGATCTGTTCCTAATTTGCTGAGCAGTTCGTTCGCGGTAACGATGCCTTCCGCTGTCTCCTGGTTGGTTCCCATGATACCGATCAGATCCTGCTCATTTAACAGAACGCCTGCTTCTATCGCACAAAGTTCGCTGGTTGCCTGCGCCAGAACTCTCACCTCAATGATCACGTCCGCCGTGTCCACATCCCCGGATTCAGCCGCATCATCCACATACTTGTCACTGCCCGTAACTGCCGCGGTTTTTCCATCCGCTTTTACAAGTTCCATCATCTTGTCGATAAATCCAAGTCCTCTGTCAACAACGGATTCACTTGTAACATCCTGATTTACCACGCCGATCCTGACAGGCGCATCTGCCGCAGCGATCACATCTTTTAAGGCCGCATACATATTCTCCGCCGCAATACCGCCTGCATTATAGTTGTTTGTGGATGCTGTCGCGTATACGCTTCCTTCCGGCGCATTGGGAACACCGGAGTTAAAGCAGATAATAGGGATACCTGCATCCATAGCGTCCTGAAGGGAATCCATCACCGCCTCTTTATCACTGGCTGCGATACCGATACCGTCCGGTTTGCTGTTAATGGCATTGTTCAGCATCTGTACCTGATCCGCGATATCCGTGTTGGAGTTAGGCCCTATCACAGTGACCGTTACGCCCAGAGCCTCCGCCTCATCTTCCGCCCCGTCCGCTGCTGCACGCCAGAAATCGGAACTCATACTTTTTACGATGACATATAAGTTATAGTTATCTTTCGCCACAACATCGCCATAAGCGGATTTTCCGGTTTCACCTTCCACCGCTGCCTCTTCTGTGCTCTCTTCCTCCGGAGCTGTCTCCTCCGAAGGTGCCTCCTCTTCCGCCGGCGCCTCCTCCTGAGCCGGTTCTGCCGCTGTCTCTTCCGCCGCATTTCCACAGCCCGCCAACAGGGAAGCTGTCATCATTCCCGTCAATAACACCGCCAACATTTTTCTTTTCATAAAATTGAAATCCTCCTTTTCATGATTAATATGATAAATCACTCTTCTGTGATCTATAACCTGTTTCCCCGTATTTACTGGTTCCTCTTTCCGTACTTTCTCGCATATTCTCCATAGGAGACGGAACGTTCCGGATTATAGCCCTCGCTCTGGTTCGGATAGCGATATCTCCTGATATCCTGATCATCCGGATAAATAAATCTTGCGCCCGGACGAAGAATCACTGTCTTGATATCCGGCGTATTTTCACTTACGATCCTTTCAAACTGGCTGCAGAGCATTTCCGGATCGCTGCAGGTATTCGCCCAGTTATCGTAATGATCCGGGATCAGAACTTTTGCCTTCAGCGTCTCGCCCAGCCTTGCACAATCATAGGGCGTCATCTTATCCGTTGCCCCCGGCGCATTCATTCCCATGTCAAAGATCGCCACATCCACCTGATAATTATCGCCGATCGCTTTATAGGCATCGTTGTACCAGGTATCGCCAAGGAACATGATATTTCCCGCAGATGTTTTAAATAAAAAGCTCACGCAGCAATTTTCATATTTGTCCCGGGATGTACCATCCCCTGTTCTGATCACCGTATCGTCATAATTCATAAGAAACTCAACTTCAACGCCGGGGAACTTAATGCTCTCCCCCACGATAGCTGTTTTGATACGCTCATCCGGCACTTCAAATCCTTTTAACTTTTCCACCGTCTTTACCGGTCCCACAAATTTACAGTCTGTCGTCTGCAATGCGGCCTTAACTGTATAAAGATCGCAGTGATCCTGATGATGATGGGTGCTGAAAGCCGCATCCAGCCTGTTAAATTTCCAGGGATCGATCAGCTGAGGATTCATGCGCATCCAGTTGATCGTGTCCGCGCCTGCCTGCTTGCATACGCCGCAGTAATAATACTGGGTATAGTGCGACGGCCCCGAATACACATCGATAAAGAAGATGGCTCCCTCATCTGTCTTCAACATCCAGGACGGGCCGCCCAGCCACCAGAGCGCAACCGTCCCCTTTTTCACGTCCAGATTTTCAATTTCCTGATTGAGCAGTGTCCCCCATTCCGGAAAACAGTCCTCCAGCCAGTCCTGTCTGGTCAGCTCTCTGTTCTGATTCAGATAATCGCCTGCCAGAATACCCCGCCCGTCAGTTTTTTCTACCTTTCTCTCCACAATGATACCTCCTGATTTCTTTTTTCTGTGATACTACATTGAATTATAGTACACATTTCTTGTATTTACAATACAATTATACAATTTTGTATACATTTAGTCGTTATATCCAATTTTTGCGCGATAAAAAAGAGGTATAATTGTCTATAATCGACAATTATACCTCTCCTCGAGCATTCTTTTTATTGGTAAAATATTGCAGGAAGCTTCTTCAGATTATAAAACTGGAGGCCCGGTTCCGTGATCTCATTCAGCCCGCTCTCCACATCACCGCTTTTTAATGCCTCCACGATCTTCATATGACAGGCATACTGGGCATCCGCATCCTCCGCCTGCAGATAGTTCGCCGCCTGCAGATATTCAATCTGGATCAGCAGGCTTTTTTCCATCTGCATCAGAGAACGGTTCTTCCCGATCTTGCATAATTCCCAGTGATAATCCGAATCCGCCTTGATCCGGTTCAGCATATCATTTTTTTTCGCCGCCTTATAACATTTCTCAGCATACTCACAGAGCTTTTCATACTCCGCCCGGCTTCCATAGTAGGCCGCCAGTTTCACTGACATCCGATCCAGGCAGATCTTGATCAGCCCGACCTCCTTTACCCTGTCCTCATCATAGACCGCCACCTCGGAAAAGCGGTTTGGATATGTATTGATGATACCGTCCTTTGCCAGATCACGCAATGCCTCCCGTATCGGCGTCCTGCTGATCTTAAACTGCTGTGCGATCGAAGCCTCCGGAATCCTGTCCCCCGGCCTCATCTCCAGAGACAGGATCATATTGATCAGATACTGATAAATCTGCTCCGAAACCGCATTCTCAAACTTGTGTTTCATATCAACCCTCTGTTTTTAAGTAATATTTTGTATTTTTCTGTTCAGTTCCAAAAATAGTATACAAAAAATCGAATTGAAACACAACATAATAATACGTAATTTTAACGGACTGCCCCCATCACCTGCATCGCCACCTGAACTGCCGGATCTGTGATCAGATCCCCCGCGAGAAGTTTTTTATCCCCCTCCGTCTCCTCTCCTCTGCCTTTCCGCAGCACCGCCATATTCAATGCCTTAAACATCGGGATCAGCTTCCCCATATCCTGCTCCTTATCCAGCACACAATTCCCCAGTAAATGCTGTTCAAATTCGCAGGTGGAGATGATCTGCATACAGATACGCAGCTCTCCGGTAATATCCGAGGCTTCCATTAAAATATCCGGCCTTTTTTCATAACATCTCAAAAAGTATTCCTTGGCGCCCTGCACATCCTTTTTTTCAAAAAAGCCTGCCAGAACCCTCTTTACTTCCCCTGTCTCAAACTTTTCTCCTATGATTGCTATCCGACACTCATAAGGGTGTAAGTGATTCCCCTGTATCCAGACCATCTGTAAAAATTCTGACAAAAAACCAAAAACACGTTTTCTATATCCGTCATATCCAGTGACATCGATACGCCTCTGCACCTCGAACAAAATATCAAACAGCCATTCACAATACCTGTCATAAAGGGATTTTGGCATAACACAGATATTTCCGAAATAGACTTTATTGTTATGTACCAGTTTTTCAAAAAATTCATAGTAAGACGGATATTTTTCCTTTACGACTTCCTCTGTCACCTGCAGGTCATGAAGATTATGATCCACAGCAAAACCATCATAATAATTACTGTGAAGATTGAGTTGCTCTGTTGTAATCAAATCATATTCTTGTAATATTTGTTCACAGTCCTGCTCTGTTAAAAGGCGCTCTAGTCCACTCTTCTCTCTACGGATCACGGGGAAGCGCCGATAATGGCAAATTCCTATATTATCTGTACCTTTATAGTTCTTCCATACCCAGTACATACCAGTTAATTCGCTGAAATATGGGTTTTGGGCGGAAATATTATCCTCCCCATCGTCATCCTGCAGATAAGTTTTATCCAGCGTTCCATGCAGAGCATGTCCTACTTGCAGCGGGATGTACATGCTGTCTTTCGGTTTTTCAAACAATTTATGCGTCATAACAAAAAACTTTGTGGACATTTTTCCCTCTCTCACAAAAACTTCCCGCACCGCACTGTTCCGCTGCAGGAAGCTTCTTTGATTCATATAAGAACAGTCTGCGAAACATACCGTCCGTTATTCCATCATGCTGAAATAGTCTTAATAATTCTCTGCATGTATCTCAAAATAACCCTGCGGATGCGCGCAGACAGGGCAGATTTCCGGTGCTTTTGTACCCACCACGATATGACCGCAATTTCTGCATTCCCACACCTTCACTTCACTCTTCTCAAATACTTTCGCAGTTTCAACATTCTTTAATAATGTTCTGTAACGCTCTTCATGATGTTTCTCTATCTCGGCCACCATGCGGAATTTAGCCGCCAATTCAGGGAAACCCTCTTCCTCCGCTGTCTTGGCAAAGCCCGCATACATATCCGTCCATTCGTAATTCTCTCCTGCTGCTGCCGAAGCAAGATTATAGGCTGTGTCCCCAATGCCTTCCATCTCTTTAAACCATATCTTTGCATGCTCTCTTTCGTTTTCTGCCGTATCCAGAAACAATTCAGCGATCTGCTCATAACCTTCCTGCTTTGCCACGGATGCAAAATAGGTATATTTGCTTCTCGCCTGCGTCTCCCCTGCAAAAGCAGCCTCCAGATTCTTTCCTGTCTGTGTTCCCTCATACTTGCTCATCTTGAATCTCCTCCTTTTATCCCTTTCGTCTTCCCTCTGATGTTTTTTATAGCATACATACTCGTATTGTATACCTTTCATTTGTCAATATACCCATTTTGGCAGAATTCATACAGCCGAAAACACATTTCCAGTATCCATCCGCCCTTTCGTTTTACATTTCAACATTCTCCCCTCTTCCGAATGAAATAATACTTCCATAATTGGATAGCAGTTTCTGCATATTGTAATCCATTTTCTTTGTGAGCTTCTCGTATATTTCCCGCTCTTCCTGTGTAAAACCGGAAAAGCGCAGTTCCGCCGCCTCCGACTCCGCCGCCCTCAGCTCCTCCAGAACCGCTTCCGCCTGCGGCAGAAAGGTGACATTAATTCGTTTTGTTTTCCGGGATTCTCCCCTCTGCCTTCCGGCCTGTGCATCCTCCACCTGAAGATACCCTTTGACCGACAGCTTCTGCAACCTGTGGGATATCCCCTGAACCGTCTCTCCCAGACGATCCGCCAGATCCCGCTTACGGCAGGGCGAAACCGTCCTGCACAGGCAGAGTATCAGACGCGCATCCCGCAGCGAAAGATCATATTTTACGGCCGCCGGCTCCAGATAATAATCCAGAAGTTTTCTACCGCGGTATATTTCCGACAATGCTCCCTCCCCGCTGATTTCTTCCAGAGAAATATACAATTGATTCTCCAGCTTTTTGGCTCCGATAGATAGACTGCCGTCACCGGCTGCATCAATCAGAAAACGATATACCTGAAACCTAATTTTTTCATAGTCCTCTTCTGAAAAAATATTTTTATAAAAATTGGTATAGCAGTCAAAAACGGCCCGCTTCATCCGCACTGTCTTCGCAAGGCTCATTCCCTGAGATACCAGGGAACCTTTTGTTTTCACATAATAATAGAGCGGTATCTGTACCGCCGAGAACACTGCCGCATGACGGATATATTCCAGATTGAACATAAAGTCTTCACACCAGCTCACAGAAGGATCCATCCTGAGATGATACTTCTCCACAATATCCCTGCGGTACAGCTTATTCCAGAGAACACCATAATAAAAATCCGCGGGATTCTCCATCATATACGCTGCATACTGCTCCCGCGAAAAAGGCTCCGTTTCATCGATATTCCCTTTCGGAGAAATACGCTCCCCGATCACACGATAAAAATCCGCGATCACCAGATCACAATGATGCTCCTCGGCTGTTTTTACAAAACGCTTCGCTGCATCCGGCGTGATCCAGTCGTCGCTGTCCACAAACTGTAAATAAGTACCGCAGGCTTTCGACAACGCCAGATTTCTGGAGTCGGAAACACCGCTGTTCTCCTTGTGGATCACCACAATCCGTTCATCCTGCTGTGCGAATTCATCACAGATAGAACCCGAATTATCCGTACTGCCATCATCCACAAGCAACAGTTCAAAATCCGTATATTCCTGATGTATAATGCTGTTAATACAACGGTGAAGTGTTGCCTGCGCATTATGCACAGGCACAATGATACTGACTTCAGGTGACATAAAAACCTCTCATTTCTTCATTACTCAAGCATATAGCACATTTCATGCCATTTTCACTGCGCAAGCACGTAGCACATCTCGTGCCATTCTTCATTGCCCCATGTAGAATTGGCAATGCCCAGATCGGAGAATCCCATCTTCTTATACATTTCCACTTTCTGCTCAAGGCAGGTGAGGATCAGGCGGCTCCGGCCCTCTTCTCTCTGCTTTTCCGCATACTGCTTGACAATCTCCCGCGCCAGTCCCTGCCCGCGGTACTGAGGCAGCACGTCGAGCCCCAGCAGCATTATGTTTTTCCCTTCCGCATTGTGAAGACTGATGTCCGTAAAAAACTCGTCCCGGAAAGAAGGCTCGTCCGTCGCAACGCCATTTAAAAATCCTGCTATTTTTCCCGTTTCCTTATCCACAGCCGTCAGGAAAAATGCCGGGGCTGCCACGATCCGCTCGGTCATCGATTTCGGGGAACATGCCTCGTGGGGCGGGAAGCAGATCTGTTCAATGGCGACTGCTTCGGCGGTTTGATCGGGGGTTATGTCTTGGAATTTGAATTGATTTGTTATTGGTTGGGGTTTCATAGTTTTTCCTTTCGTTTATCGTTTTTTCTTTTTTCGGTATTATTATATAGTTCTTGGAAAAAGTATCCTTTTCAGAACCGCTCGTTTCAAATCAGGATATTTCTCCAGCGCGTTCTCATATGCCCGAAGTGTTTTATCATCAAACAGCACCCATTTGATCACATCAATCTTTCCAAGATGCATTGCTGCAAACCACTTTGCCGTACTGACAGCAATTCTTGCTGCATCTTCCAAAGGAAAACGGTAAATACCCGTGGAAATGGACGGAAAAGCAATACTCCTTATTCCATTCTCCAATGCCAGTTCCAGACAGGACTGATAACTGGATTCAAGCAGTTCAAGCTCTCTGGATTTACCGCCGTTCCAATGGGGCCCCGGTGTGTGGATCACATATTCGCAGGGGAGCCTGTAGGCCTTCGTTATCTTAGCTTTGCCAGTTTTGCATCCATTCAGCAGACGGCATTCTGCCAGAAGCTCCGGACCTGCCGCGCGGTGGATCGCACCGTCAACACCGCCTCCTCCGAGAAGGCTTGTATTGGCAGCGTTCACGATTGCCTGCACGTTATGATTGTGCGTGATGTCACCTTTAACTGCTATGAATTTAGTCTGGGGTTGCGTTTCTTTGGGTTCATCTTTTTGCTGTGTATTTATTTCGGTGTCTTTTATCTTGTTCAAAGCGGAATTTGTCTCCTTTTGATTTTTGTTATAAGAAATTATTCTTCTATACTTATAATATTTTTATTTTATCATCTTTTATAAGTTATTTCTTCTGAATTATTATAATAAATCTTTTTGGTGGATATCTCAATATGCCTAGGTTATTTTTGTCAAATATGCAAAATTTTTGCTCAAAGTTTTGATACATAAGAAATAAGAAAAATCAGAAACATATAAGCTATAAATACCACCAAGGTTCCATTTGACGGCTTTGTATTCAATGGTATATTGGTTGTGCACATTCGCCCTGCTTAAACCGGAATTCTTCCAAGCCCAATCTATTTTCTATACATTTTGAGCAAAAAGTTTCTGCTGATATTGCTTTACATAATTCAGCACCCTTCTTCCCGCATCTTCATTGGTAAATTTTATAAATTTGCTTGTAACCTCTATAAATTTAAAGAGAGAGCAGTAACATCACCTGTGCTATACTCTCTCTTTGCGGGTAATTTTAATGTTGTCTGCCAACGACCAACTGAGTACTGGTAAATATATCGGATTTGAGAGTTGTTCGCTTATACGGCAAAAGGAACACGCGTCTCCACATGCCTCTGCATATAACTTCGCACTAACATAGTACGGACATGGTGTTGTACCTTTTATAGGTTTTCTTTTTCAATCACTTTCTGGAACTACGAACGACTTTATCTGTTAATACCAGAAATTTAGCCATATCTTTAGACTATTACAGTAATTCCTTAATATTCGACAATGCTAATCCCACTTAACTTAGAGGCTTAAATTAGTTCATTTATTGTTTTGTTATATACTTCTGTAACCTGCTTTGCGGTTTCTCTGGTATCGTATATGCCAGCTTACCACTTTCTAATAATGGCTTAAGAAGAGTTCTTGTCATATAGGTCAAGTTCTTATATCCCGTATGTTCTGAAATCTCTTTTTTGCTTCTCGCTATTTTGCAAAATTCAAGAATCTTTTCTGCAGCTGCATCTCCTCTGACTTGGTCACTGACTTGGTCACTGACTTGGTCACTGACTTGGTCACTACTCTTTGGGCCTGATTTCATTGTTGCAGTTTCATTCAGTGGAATCACTGTTTTAAATACATCTCCCTCTACAAACTGTGGAACCCCACCAGAATACAATTTGGTAAATTTATAAGTATTGCGCATTCCAGAACCCAGCTCATCCGCAAGACCAATCTCCCTAAACACTTTAGAGACTGCGGGATTCTTAGGGAATGGCTCAAATGTATTCAAATCGAGACTTCCATATCCATGCGTTCTGTTACTGTTTTCCGCATATATCCGTTCTTTTTCAATTACCATTTTGGCTACATAACCGCTTGAATAGTCTCTGTGTGCCAAACTGTTAGATATAATTTCCCTTAAAATTGCATCTCTAGCACTAACAGACTGCATTCCATCTAAGACAAATGGATCGCTTAAATGCTTTTTAGCAAACTCACTCATTCTGTCATAGCTGTCCAATAAATTGGTGACTATCACATCTCTATCATCATATCTATCCAGATTCTGTACTCGGAAAATCATATCCGTTTTATGCTGCGGAAGTGCTGACATAATAGTTGTGTCTTTTCCAAACAGCAGGATGGCAGCCAGTGTAATTCCTTCTCTTCTACTTTCACGATCCAGCAAAATAAGTCCTGCACTTCTTAACAGTTCCTCATCGTCCATTGACAGCCAAGGATGATTGTTACTTCTTGCACGAGTCATTTTTCTGGCCCGCTCTATTAAGTCCGATCGCAGTACATCCATTCCCCATTCCGGAAATACCTTATTTACAAAATATGTTCCCTGTTTTCTTGCATACAGTTTATACACAAGTTCTTCATTATCCGTAATATCAATATCTGACTCGTTATTTCTATCATATATACGCCCAGAACATCTGCTTACCTGCGTACCGACGGGCACATAAATATGCAGAATTTTTCTTTCCTGAATCTCATATTCCACCGGTGTTAAAAATAGTGGTGGATACATTTTGTTTGCATTATTAATTGCAGTCACAAAATCTTTTTTCATTTTTTCAGTACAACCGGGGGCTATGCCAAGTATCTCCCCATTATCTTTCACACCTAAGAAAATGTGACCACCATCTCTATTAGAAAATGCACAGACACTTTCATAAACGTCCTTCGTGATATCTGTTGTGGATTTCTTGAACTCAGTCGTATGACATTCGCCTTTTTCGATAACTTCCAGTAATTCTTTTTCGTTCAATTCTTTCACTCCTGCGTTTTTAATTTATCCATTAAAACAGCATTATAACTTTCTAAATTTGCAAGCACTAATAACTTCTTTGGTGACATCATTGTAAAGGTGTTTGCTCTTGCCTGCTTTTTAATTCCCTAGAATTCGAGGGGATTAAAATCTGGATTATGAAACAGACCCATAATACCAATATCCATCCCATCTGCATGGATTGTTTCCTTAACTATTTTTCCCATTGTCCCCCCTTATAATCACAATATAACTTTCTTGCTCATTTTACAGACACATCCAAAAGCACCTCTCCTCGTTCTTCAAACCCTACCTTCACATTGATATGAATATCTGGTGATTTGTTTATGAAAATTACAACCGTCTCCATGTGGCTCAATTGCTCCAGATTGATGTCAAGACTCCGTTCCCAATGCCTCTTGTAATTTCTAAACATGAGAAGCGGTTTTTGCTGTGAAAGCATCTTCAATATTCGCTTTTTCCGTTTCCTTAAATGTTCCGCCGATGTGCAATGTCCGGTTATGAAGCGGATGATTCTTATATTTCTTTCCACTTCCATAAGGCCATGGATCGTTTCTTCCAATCTTCATCAAGGCGCCCTTCCTATGACTGCGTTATATACGGAACAATCACATCGTAAAATCTTTTTGTCCAGTCAGCGTGGAAGTTCGCCATCTGGAGCCAGTCCGTTTCATTCTCAATACTGACATTACTCAACTGAATAAACACCTTGGACGACTTGATATCATCGCTGCGGTTCCACTGAAGTGTCATGCCCAGTGCCGATTCGATTTCTTCTTTATGTATATAAAGGCTATCGAAGGCATCCTTATTTTCCTGTTTATTTCCTCTGTCAAATACAACTTCTGCCCGTGCCGCACCATAATTTGCTACGCAGCATAGCATCTTCTTCGTCACAACTTACTCTCTTCTCCCCAGCATAGCTGGGGGATTAGCGTCTTCATTTATACCAAGTTTTCAAAACATCATTTACGCTTAATTCCAATTGTCAATTCATCAAGCATTCCGAATACCAATTCAAAATTATGTTGAAATTTTGGTGAAATATTATAACTAGCATCTTCCTTGCTCGAAGATAAACCTAAATATTCATCAATTTCTTTTTCTTGAACTCTATCTCCTGGTTTACATGCAATGGTATTATACCACGACTTAATTTCTACTATATCTAAATCTTGCCTCATTTTATTAACATATTTTACAATTTCCTCACCCATTTCAGAAATTTGCGAGTAAGTAGATTTCTTACAATTTATTTTGAATTCTGCTCCTTTGTCATCTGCTGCATTTATTTCGTATTTTTCCCAATCAATTTCAAAATAAATTTCACCCACAATTTCATTATTTCTATTGTAATAACGAAGAGTAATTTTCTTAATGTACTGCTTATCTAATATTCCTTTTCTTATTGTTTCTAAGCAAATAGAATTTGCTCCAAATTGCTCTGCCAACTCATATATGACCATATACAAAATGTTTAATCTAGGTTTTACCACTACATCTAATCCTGTGTCAATTCCAGTTTTTACTTCTAACATTTTGACCTCCCTCCTACTGTTTGAACTCTATATTCTGATTTGCGAATTTCCGCAAGCCTCTTGATTGTATCTATCTCCACAAATCTCCTATCATAAAGGCTCAAATCATTATTGAACTTCTTGATTATTTCATATAAATCTGCAAACGTCTCTTCTTTTATATATTCTTCTATCATATCTGTATAAATATCATTCTTCAATTCCCCAAAAAAAGATAGTGACTCGTTAATATTTTCTTCTACAAATTCCCGGAATTCTGTAGATACTCCTCCAATCAAAATATCATTATACATTTGATATATAAGTCTGCTCTTTTGCCCTTTCGACGGTTCCCATTTAAATAACTTCATTCTTCCATCTCTGGTCAGTGGTGAATATAACTGATCAAACGTATTGGCGATTAATATAAAAGGAATTTTTTTGCCAGGGGTAGCTTTAGTTGTATCAGCTATACTCATTAAATAATCAGTTAATATTTGTGAATTAACTGTTTTTGAAATGTTTTCATCACATGATGCAATACTCAAATGAAAATCGTCAATTATAATTACACTAAAACTATCTTCTTTATCGTGTTCTAGAAGGTAATTGTAAGTAGCCTCTAACTTTTTTATAGAATCTCCTTCTAAATTTCCTGCCAGTTGTGAACTTGAAAAATAATATGGATGAATGCCATGTTTAAAACAGGCATTAATTGTCTGAACAGTTTTTCCTTCACCCATTTTACCTTCTATGGCCAAAAAACAGGAAGACAAATTCTTTTGCAAAGAATTTGTTACAATGTGTAATAAAACATTTCTCTCAAATTCTTTATCAAGAAATATAACATTCATATTCTGTCTATCCCTTGCCGGCTTTAATTCTTTCGGTTTAAATGTAATATCCATATTTAATATTCCTCCCCATTATATTTAATTACATCTCCTTCTAATTGCTTTTCTAACAACGCTGTCAAAAATGCTTCTACTTCTTCCTTAGAACCTGCCTCGCATTTCTCGAAATCCATACAGACTCCCGGTGCAAAAACATGAAATGGTTCAGAATATAAAAATGTATGTTCATACATCGCTTTTAGCTTATAATTTCCAGTCTTAGTAAAAACAAGATTATCAAAGCACACTATTCCTTCTTTATTCGTGTCCTTTACTCTTGTCCCCGTCCAACTCACACCATCTCTGTTTATATCTAATTGTATTTGCAAATTTTCAGCCTTGGAACCTGACTGATATACAGCCTGCACAACCACCTTATTTAATACTTCTTTAGAAGCAACATCTTGTGGTTGACTTATGAATTTCAGTTTCACGGGATTATCTTTAACTACTATTAAGTCTTTATAAACAACTCCTTCTGTTCCTTTAATACAAAACCTATGATTTCCTGCCTCTTTAATCTGGATATTATGAAATGAAACTACACCGTCTTTGTCCGTCTTTTTTATTACAGGACCATATATATTTTCAATACTAAACTCAATATCTGAAAAGGGAGCCGGGGTACCATCTGTAAATTCAACTTTTACAACTATATCTTCAACTAATTCGTTTGCATATATATTATTAATACCACTAAGAATATCTATCTTTCCTATTTTCTTAGTGCTATTATTTCCATAATTATTTACATACACATTTACAGATTGTCCTTTATCTTCTTTACCACTCTCTTTCCCTTTTGAGTAATATGTAAATGACAGTGTAATTTTAGATATTATCTTTCCCAAAAATTTTAAAAATTTAATCATTGCTTTTCCTCCTCGTCAATTTCTAAGTGGTTTTCCATTCAAATTGTATCTTCTCTTGCGTTTTACTATGAACCATCTGATTAATAAACACAAGATGCTCATTCGATAATGTTACTGTCAAGTAAACGTTGGCAAATTTTTTTCATACAGATTTTTCTACTCTGCCTG
>CANSLJ010000033.1 GCA_947647735.1 uncultured bacterium
TAGAGTAGAAAAAATCTGTATGAAAAAAATTTGCCAACGTTTACTTGACAGTAACGTATGTGTGTAATTTTGAAAAATATCTATATTTTTCAGGAGGAATCAATTATAATAAAAAATAGTTGAGTTAATCAGGCAAAGAGTACAAATAATAAGCTGCGCAGACAGCGGAACGGAGGAAGATTTGAAGATAGTCATTTTGGAGAGAAACAGTGTAGGGCTTGACGTGGAGGTGGAGGCGCGCCTTCAGGAATTGGGAGAAGTGGACAGCTATCCGAATACAGTGACAGTGGAAGAAGTGGCTGAGCGGGTAAAGGATGCGGATATTGTTATATCAAATAAAGCCCCCATGAGAGAAGAGTCTTTAAAAGACGCAAAAAATGTAAAACTTATCTGTGAGTTTGCCACAGGTTATGACAATGTAGATATCGAATACTGTAAGAACAGAGGTATCTTAGTCTGCAATGTGAGAAATTATTCCACGGCAATGGTGGCACAGCACAGTATTGCGATGGCGCTGTTTCTGATAGAAAAACTTCATTATTATGATGAGTATGTAAAATCCGGCGCTTATGCCGCTCAGAGCCGTTTTTCCCATTTTGATGAGACTTTCTGGGAGTTGGATGGAAAAACCTGGGGTATTGTGGGTATGGGAAATATCGGCAGGAAGGTGGCGAAGATCGCGGAGAGTCTTGGATGCAGGGTGATCTTTTATTCCGCGTCCGGCAACAGCACCTGTACGGATTATGAGAGGGTGGATCTTGATACATTGCTTGCACAGTCGGATGTACTTTCCCTGCATTGTCCTTTGAGCGACAGGACAAGGAATCTGATCGATCTGGCGGCGATGAAGAAGATGAAAAAATCCGCGGTTCTGATCAATGTGGCGAGAGGGCCCGTGGTAAACAGCGGCGATCTGTACACGGCGCTGACAGAAGGAGAGATTGCGGCAGCAGGGCTTGACGTATTGGAGAAAGAGCCTATTACAGAAGAAAATCCGTTGAGTAAATTCAAGGACAGCAACCGTCTGATCATCACGCCCCATATGGCATGGGCAGGACTGGAGGCAAGGGAACGCTGTGTGGACGGCGTTTACCAGAATATTAAGAATTTTCTGGCAGGGACGCCGAGCAATGTGGTAAACGGATAATATAAGAAATGAAAAAGATGATTGAAATTCGAGTCTGTGCAGTAAATCTTGAATATAAGCACAGTCGATCATGAGAAAGGAAACAGAAAATCATGGGAATTGTATTAAAAAATATTCTGGCACTCTTGCCGGAAGGTGACAAGGATGTCATTCGCAGAACAGATATTTATATAGAAGGAAGCCGTATTTCGGCTATCGGAGATAAGCCGGAAGGATTTTCGGAAGATAAAGTAATTGACGGAACAGACAGGTTTGCCATTCCGGGGCTTGTAAACTGCCATACCCATTCTTATATGTCTTTTATGAGAAACGTGGCGGATGATCTGAGTTTTATGGACTGGCTGTTCGGAACGATCGATCCCATTGAGCAGCAGATGACGGATGAAGATACCTACTGGGGAGCCTGCCTTGCTATCATAGAGATGATGAAGAGCGGGACTACCTGTTTTAATGATATGCAGATGAATATTCATCAGACTACCAGAGCGGTGGAAGAATCCGGCATGCGTGCTGTGATCTGCCGGGGGCTGGTGGGCAGCGGCAATGATGAGGCGGGACAGATGAGGCTGAGACAGGCTTATGAGGAGCGGGATGCCGCGGCAGGCTGCGACAGGCTGACCTTTATGCTTGGTCCCCATGCACCTTACACCTGTGACGATGGATTTATGCGTATTGTGTCTGAGGAAGCAAAGAAAAACAATATGCGGATCCATGTACATCTCTCCGAGAGTGAGAGCGAGATAGAGCAGATCAGGGAGAAATATCACTGTACTCCTATCGAGATGGCGGATAAAAACGGGCTTTTTGATGTGCCGGCGATCGCCGCCCACTGTGCACAGATCACGGAGAGCGATATGGATATTCTGAAGGCGAAGGATGTAAGCGTCGTGACAAATCCGGCAAGCAATATGAAGCTGGGGAACGGCTTTGCGCCGGTGCCGAAAATGCTGGAAAAGGGAATCAATGTATGTATTGGTACGGACGGGGCGGCTTCCAACAACAGTTTGAATCTGTTCCACGAGATGAGCCTGCTCGCCCTGATCCATAAAGGGGTTGCGAAAACACCGCAGTGTATCAGCGCGGGGGAAACATTCCGTATTGCCACGATAAACGGGGCGAAGGCGCTTGGCCTGGAAAAGGAGATCGGTTCGCTGGAAGCCGGAAAGAAAGCGGATATCGCGATCCTGAATTTAAATACGCCGTCCCTGACACCGAGGAATAATCTGATCGCCGGGCTTTCCTATTCTGCAAACGGTTCCGAGGTGGAAACTGTGATCATTGATGGAAAAATCACAATGGAAGATAGAAAGATATTGACGATGGATGAGGAACTGGTGTATAAAAAGATTAATGAGATCATCGTTCGGATGGGACTGGACAAGAAAGAATATTAGGATGCAATGATTTCCGGATAGTCCTTGTAAGTGCGATTGATTCATGCATACCAGTGATGATAGGACAGACGACCATCACTATAATAAAAATTCGGCTGAATATCTCATTATTTTATTGGAGGAAAAGAAATGAACAGTGAAATCAGAGACATTAATTTGGCCGAATCCGGCGAAAGAAAGATCGAGTGGGTGAAACGGAACTGTGACCTGCTCCGCACTCTGGAAAAAGAGTTTTCGGAGACAAAGCCCTTTGCAGGGAAAAAGATCGCTCTTTCCGTGCATCTTGAGGCGAAGACAGCTTATCTGTGTAAGGTGCTGAAGGCAGGCGGAGCCGATATGTATGTGACAGGTTCCAACCCTCTGTCCACACAGGATGATGTGGCGGCAGCGCTGGTAAAAGACGGCTTGGAAGTTCACGCATGGTATGACTGCACACCGGAAGAATATGATATGCATATTCGCCACGTGCTGGAGGCGGGCCCGAATATCATCATTGACGACGGCGGCGATCTTGTCAACATGGTACATACAAAGATGCCGGAGCTGATCCCGGCAATCATCGGCGGCTGTGAGGAGACAACCACAGGTATCATCCGCCTGGAAGCGATGAACAATGCCGGGGAGTTGAAGTTCCCTATGGTTCGTGTAAACAATGCGGACTGCAAGCATTTCTTTGATAACCGTTACGGAACAGGCCAGTCTGTATGGGACGGCATCAACCGCACCACGAATCTGATCGTGGCTGGAAAGATCGTGGTAGTTGCCGGTTACGGCTGGTGTGGCAAAGGAACTGCCATGAGAGCCAAAGGGCTTGGCGCGCGGGTTATCGTGACAGAGATCGATCCGATCAAGGCGATCGAAGCAGTGATGGATGGATTTGATGTAATGCCGATGAATGAGGCGGCTAAGATAGGTGATTTCTTCGTGACAGTGACCGGCTGTGATAAAGTTATTGATGAAGAGGATTTTGCAGTGATGAAAGATGGTGCGATCCTCTGTAATGCAGGCCATTTTGACTGTGAGATCGATGTTGCCCGCCTTCGTGAGATCGCTCTGGAAACCAGAGAACAGAGAAAGAACATCATGGGTTATAAGCTTCCCACCGGACAGTGGATCTTTGTACTCGCAGAGGGTCGTCTCGTAAACCTGGCAGCAGGGGATGGACATCCGGCGGAGATCATGGATATGAGCTTTGCGATTCAGGCGCTTTCCGCTAAATATCTGGTGGAGCATGGCAGCGAGCTTACAGAGAAGCTGATCGATGTGCCCCGTGAGGTGGATATCGATGTGGCGAAGAGGAAACTGGCGTTCCTTGGGAAAGAGATCGATGTGCTGACACCGGAACAGGAGAAATACCTGAACAGTTATACATTGGCTTAAATGGTGTTGGGTGGACGCCGGGATGGAAATAAAATTCTCCATCCCGGCTGGGAGCTCACAAATCCAGATGATTAATAAAAAATAAGGCTGCGGAAGCAATTTTTGATATGCTTCAGCAGCTTTATTTTTTAGAACAGGAACAGTTCGGGATAATTTTAGACAGCTCCAAAATTTCTGACAAATTCTACTGTCATTTTTGCGCAGTGCTCTGCCGCCTGTTTTTCAAAGGTCGGGAAGTCCATCTCTCCGGCGGAATCATCCGCTTTATCGGATATGGCGCGGATGATCAGGAAAGGCAGACCATTTAAATAGGAAGCCTGCGCGACTGATGCGCCTTCCATTTCCGCACAGTCTCCGTGAAAGACGGAAACGAGCCGTTCTTTTGCCTCTCTGCTGGAAATAAACTGATCGCCGCTGACAACAAGGCCGGTGCGGATATTGATATCAGGGTTTACCCGGCGGCAGACAGAGACTGCCGTATCGATCATCGCTTTATCCGCTGGAAAGGCGAGAGTATCGATGAACGGAATCTGGCCGGGAGCAAATCCCAGAGGCGTTGAATCCATATCATGTTGAAGCGCCTTTTCGGAGACAAGGATATCACCGATGTTTAGCTCCGGATTCAGGGAGCCTGCCACGCCAGTATTGATGATATGGGTTACCTGAAACAGATCTGCCAGGATCTGTACACACATGGCAGCATTTACTTTTCCGATGCCGCACTGTACTACAACGATGGATTTTCCTTCCAGTATGCCGTCATAAAAGTCCATGCCGGCTTTTTGAGTGATGGTATTTACCTTCATTAAGTTTTTCAGGGTGGCTACTTCCAGCTCCATTGCCCCGATGATGCCGATTTTTGTCATATCGTTTGCTCCTCCTTACTAAAAACACTAACGAAAGGATTGGAAAAAGTCAAGAGGGGTGTATAAAATTATTGGTGTGTTTTGATGCGGGATATGGTAAAGTAAATATAAAGATAAAAGCAAAGAACTATGGATGATTGGAGGAGGCAGTATGAGGTATTATCTTGGTTTGGACAACGGCGGAACATCCACCAAAGCCGCCATTTTCGATGAAACAGGAAAAGAGGTGGCGGTTGCCGGTATGGATACGGCAATGCTTGTTCCGAAGGCCGGCTTTACGGAGCGGGATATGAATGAGATGTGGGACGCCAATTGTGAGGTGATCCGGAGGGCTCTTGAAAAGGCAGGAGTAACCGGAGACAAAATTGCCTGCGTGGCGGTCTGCGGACATGGCAAGGGGCTGTACCTCTGGGGAAAGGATGATAAGCCTGTACGAAATGGAATCATTTCTACGGATAACCGGGCATGGCGTTATCCTGTGCAGTGGAAGGAAGACGGAACGGAGGAAAAGGTATTTGAGCGTTCCTGTCAGCATATTCTGAGCAGTCAGCCGGTATCCCTGTTGGCGTGGCTGAAGGACAATGAGCCGGATACGCTGGAAAAGACACAGTGGATCTTCGCCTGCAAGGACTATGTGCGGTTCCGCCTGACAGGGGAGGCTTTTGCAGAGCGTACAGATTATTCGGGATGTAATCTGATCAATCTTCATACCGGAGAGTATGATCAGGAGCTTCTTGATCTGTTTGGGTTGTCTGAGTGTATGGAAAAATTACCGCCTCTGAAATATTCCACGGACATCTGTGGGTGTATTACGGAAGAGGCGGCGGAGAAAACCGGGTTGAAAGCGGGAACGCCGGTGGCGGGAGGAGCCTTTGATATTGACGCCTGTGCCGTGGCAGTGGGCGTTACAGATGAAGAGCATATCTGTATGATCGCGGGAACCTGGAGCATCAATGAATACATCGGCCGGGAACCGGTGACGGATGGAAGTGTGATGATGAATTCGTTTTTCTGTCTGCCGGGGTACTATCTTGTGGAAGAGTGCAGTCCGACTTCCGCCGGGAATAATGAGTGGTTTATGAAGACACTGCTTCCGGAGGTGCGGGAAGAGTGTAAAAAGAACGGAACAAGTGTGTATGAGCAGATGAATACCTGGGTGGAGGAGATTTCGGTTGAGGAATTCTGTCCTGTATACCTGCCGTTTCTGATGGCGAGTAATGTGCATCCCAATGCCAGCGGAAGCTTTGTGGGGATCAGTAATTTCCATACGAGAAAGCATCTGTTAAGGAGTGTGTATGAGGGAGTTACCTTCTGCCATAGATATCATCTGGAAAAACTGTTAAAAACCCGTAAGGAACCTGTGAAATCCATCCGGCTTGCAGGCGGTGCGGCGCGTTCATCGATGTGGACGCAGATGTTTGCGGACGTAATGAAATTACCGGTGGAAAGTGTGCAGGTAAATGAGACAGGGGCTTTCGGCTGTGCATTGATCGGCGCGGCAGCCAGCGGCGCCTATTCCGATATAGCGGACGCGGCAGGCGATATGTGCCGGATTTCAGCGCCGGTTCTTCCGGATCTGGAGAGGTCTGCGATCTACGATAAAAAATATGAACTGTATTGCAAGACCATTGAATCTCTGGATGGTCTCTGGGACTCCATACAGAAATACCGAGATGACCATTGATTTGTTTTTGGGAGGATGAAACATAAAAAGAATCATAAAATAACTTGTAAGATTTTCTCATTGGCTTTATGATAAATACAAGGCAATGAATCAGCAGCAGCCGGTGTAATTGGTAAGACGGCTGCAGAACTAAAATGGAGGGAAATCATTATGGGCAATGCAAAGGAATTAATTGAAAGCGGGAAGGCGGTACTGGGTATCGAGTTCGGTTCCACAAGGATCAAGGCGGTGCTGGTGGATGAGAAGAACCAGCCCATCGCATCAGGCGGCCACGATTGGGAGAACCAGCTTGTGGACGGTATCTGGACATACTCGCTGGACGCGATCTGGGCAGGGGTACAGGATTGTTACAGAAGCCTTGTAGAAGATGTGCAGAAGCAGTATGGCGTGACAGTAAATAACTTTGCCGCGATCGGCTTTTCCGGTATGATGCACGGTTATATGGCATTTAATAAGGAAGACAGCCTGCTTGTACCGTTCCGGACCTGGAGAAATACGATCACAGGGCAGGCAAGTGAAGAACTGAGCGAGCTGTTCGGTTTTCATATTCCGCAGAGATGGAGTATCGCGCATCTGTATCAGGCAATCTTAAACGGGGAAGAGCATGTATCTCAGGTAACGTTCTTTACCACGCTGGCAGGCTATATCCACTGGAAGCTGACCGGAAGAAAGGTGCTCGGCGTAGGTGAAGCCTCCGGTATGTTCCCCATTGATATTGCGACAAAGCAGTTTCATAAAAATATGATAGAGCAGTTCGATGCGCTGGTAGAGCCGAGAGAGCTCGGCTGGAAGCTGGAAGATATCCTGCCGGAAGTTCTTGTTGCAGGTGAAAATGCAGGCGCATTGACGGAAGAAGGGGCAAAACTGTTAGATCCCACAGGTGCTCTGCAGGCAGGCATTCCGATGTGTCCGCCGGAAGGCGATGCGGGCACGGGTATGGCGGCTACCAACAGTGTGGCAAGGCGTACCGGTAATGTATCTGCGGGAACCTCTATCTTTGGTATGGCGGTACTGGAGAATGATCTCTCCAAACCCTATGAAGAGCTTGATATCGTGACAACGCCCAGCGGTGATGCGGTGGCGATGGTACATTGCAATAACTGTTCTTCCGACCTGAACGCATGGGTTGGCATTTTTAAAGAATTTGCCGAGAGCTATGGCATGGAAGTGGACATGGGTAAACTGTTCGGCGTACTGTTCAACAAGTCTTTAGAAGGGGATAAGGACTGCGGTGACGTGCTTGCCTACAACTATTATTCCGGCGAACATATAACAGGCTTTGACGAAGGAAGGCCCCTGCTTGTGCGTAAGCCTGACAGTAAGTTCAATCTGGCTAACTTTATGAGGGCAAACCTCTATACAACAATGGGCGCTTTAAAGACCGGCTTTGATATCCTCACAAAACAGGAGGGTGTAACCTTAGATAAACTGCAGGGACACGGCGGCCTGTTCAAGACAAAAGGCGTCGCCCAGAGCTATCTGGCAGCAGCAACAAACACCCCGGTATCCGTTATGGCAACCGCCGGAGAGGGCGGCGCATGGGGCATGGCACTTCTCGCCTCCTATATGATACAGAAAGAAGATGGAGAAGACTTAGGCAGCTACCTTGAAAAGAAAGTATTCGGGGACTCCGAAGCCTATGTAATGGAACCGGATGCGGCAGACGTGGAAGGCTTCGAGAAATTCATGAAACGCTACAGCACCGGACTGGCGATCGAAAAAGCAGCTGTAGAAAATATGAGAGATTAATTTCAAAAATAAGTATTTTAATAAAGTTGTCAGTTTTTTAATCTTCTGATGATAAAGGATTTAAATTCTATTTAACAAAAAAAGTTTTCTAAGTAAATAATGAATATTTACACTCATTGTTTACATATTACCAACACACAGACCGGAGGAAAAATTATTTCTTAAGGAGCCCCTTAAAAAGCGTCGGCACTTAGCGGGGTAGTTCACGAGCTTAGTGTCCGCTACGCTTTTTACGGAGCGAGAGCGCGGCGACGAAGAAATTATTTTCCCTCCGGTCGTCCGTTTTAATCCCCCCAACCCCCCATTTCATCACCCCTTTGTGCAAATCTCCTAAATTTCTCCCCCAATTTTAAGAACTTATTCTGGGCTACAAAATCTTGACAAGGGAAAAAACAGTGCTACAATATATGGTAGACGCCTCAAAAAAGGGGCGCAAAGTACCTGATATAAAGGAATCATGCAGCAAGGTCCGGCGCAGGGTTTTGGAAAAGAAAAGGGCAGAAAAAAGGGAAGAATATGAAGATCATTAAAAGAAGCGGCCAGGAAGTAGCCTATGATATTTCCAAGATAATTGCGGCGGTCAGAAAAGCAAATAACAGCGTAGTTGATGCCGAAAAGATGACGGATCGGCAGATCGATGTGATCGCTGATAATATGATCCGTCAATGTGAGAAGATGAATCGTTCTCTTTCCGTAGAAGAAATTCAGGATATGGTGGAGAATGAGATCATGAACCAGCGTGCCTTCACGGTGGCGAGAAGTTATATCACCTATCGTTACAGAAGAGCACTTGTCAGAAAAGCAAACTCCACGGATGAGCAGATCCTGAGCCTGCTGGAGTGCAGCAACGAGGAAGTGAAACAGGAAAATTCCAATAAAAATCCGACTGTAAACAGCGTACAGCGTGACTATATGGCAGGGGAGGTCAGCAAAGACATCACAAAGCGTTTCCTGCTGCCGAACGATATCGTGGAAGCCCACGAAAAGGGTATCATTCATTTTCATGACGCAGATTATTTTGCGCAGCATATGCATAACTGCTGTCTTGTCAATCTGGAGGACATGCTGCAGAACAGCACTGTGATCAGCGAGACAATGATCGATAAGCCGAAAAGTTTTTCCACGGCATGTAATATTGCGACGCAGGCGATTGCGCAGATCGCAAGCTCTCAGTATGGCGGGCAGAGCATTTCCTTATCCCATCTGGCGCCCTTTGTGCAGGTGAGCCGTGAAAAGCTCCGGAAGCAGGTAAGGCTGGAGTTTGACCGTGCGGATCTGGAGATGGATGAGGAGAAGATCAACCAGATCGCGGAAATGCGTGTGAAGGAGGAGATCAACCGCGGTGTGCAGATGATCCAGTATCAGGTGATCACACTGATGACCACCAACGGACAGGCGCCGTTCATCACGGTGTTTATGTATCTGGACGAGGTGCCGGAGGGCCAGACAAGAGATGACCTTGCGGCGATCATTGAGGAGATGCTGAATCAGCGCATCAAGGGCGTCAAGAACGAAAAAGGCGTGTTTATCACACCTGCGTTCCCGAAGCTGATCTACGTGCTGGAGGAAGATAATATCCATGAGGACAGTAAATACTGGTATCTGACACAGCTTGCCGCAAAATGTACGGCGAAAAGAATGGTGCCGGATTACATTTCCGAGAAAGTGATGCTGGAGTTAAAAGGCGATGTGTATGTCTGCATGGGCTGCAGGAGCTTTTTGACACCGGACAGATTTACGGATAAGAATGTCGGAAATCTGGCAAATGCGGGAAATTATGATCCTAAAAAGCATAAATATTACGGGAGATTTAACCAGGGCGTTGTCACCTTAAATCTGGTGGATGTTGCCTGCACGTCGGGCGGCGATAAAGAGAAGTTCTGGAATATCATGGACGAGCGGCTTGCTCTATGCCACAGGGCGCTGATGTGCCGGCATGAGAGGCTGAAGGGAACACCTTCCGATGTTGCGCCTATTCTCTGGCAGAACGGTGCGCTGGCAAGGCTGAAAAAGGGTGAGACCATTGATAAGCTGTTGTATGACGGTTATTCCACGATCTCTCTGGGGTATGCGGGACTGTGCGAATGTACACGCTACATGACCGGACGTTCCCATACGGACCCGACGGCTACGCCTTTTGCGCTGGAAGTGATGGAACGGCTGAATGCGGCATGCAAGAAGTGGAAAGAGGAATCCAATATCGATTTCAGTCTGTATGGCACACCTCTGGAATCCACAACCTATAAGTTCGCAAAGGCTTTGCAGAAACGCTTTGGTGTCATTACCGGCGTGACAGATAAAAATTATATCACAAACAGCTACCATGTGCATGTAACGGAAGAGATCAACGCTTTTGACAAGCTGAAATTTGAGGCGCAGTTCCAGGCGCTTTCTCCGGGCGGCGCGATCAGTTATGTGGAAGTGCCCAATATGCAGGACAATCTGGAAGCGGTGCTCACCGTGATGCAGTATATTTATGAAAATATCATGTATGCGGAGCTGAATACAAAGTGTGACTACTGTCAGAAATGCGGCTATACCGGAGAGATTCAGATTATTACGGATAAGCACGGAAAGCTGGTGTGGGAGTGTCCTAACTGCGGAAACAGGGATCAGGATAAGATGAATGTGGCGCGGAGAACCTGCGGATATATCGGAACCCAGTTCTGGAATCAGGGAAGGACACAGGAGATCAAAGAAAGAGTATTGCATCTCTAAAATGCGCAGAGGCGCGCACTTTGAGAGTTAAAAACGTGAGAGACAGGAGTGTTTTCTCACGTTTTTTATTCACATATTGTTTTGTAAAGAAAATAAGAAGATAAAGGGGGAAGCAGTTATGTATTATGCGGAGATCAAAACCTGTGATATCGCAAACGGTCCGGGAGTGCGGGTATCGCTTTTTGTCAGCGGCTGTACGCACAGGTGTCAGAACTGTTTTAATGAGGAGACATGGGATTTTAAGTACGGCAGTCCCTTTACGGCGCAGACAGAGAATGATCTGCTGAATGCGCTGCGCCCTGCATATGTCAGGGGGCTGACGCTGCTGGGAGGAGAGCCTCTGGAGCACAGCAATCAGCAGGGGCTTCTGCCGTTTATCCGCCGGGTTAAAAAAGAACTGCCGGAAAAAGATATCTGGTGTTATACAGGGTATACTTTTGAGAGAGATGTGCTGGAAAAGATGTGTGCGGAATGGGAGGAGACAAAGGAGCTGCTCTCCTGTATTGATGTTCTTGTGGACGGGGAGTTTGTACAGGAGTTTAAAGATTTGGGACTCCGGTTTCGGGGGTCGTCAAACCAGAGGATCATTGACCTGCAGAAATCTTTACGGGAGGGAAGGACCGTGCTTTGGGAGGATACCTGGATGAAGGTGCGCGAAACCTGAAAGAGCAGGAAAATATGGAAAGCCGGATTCCGTAACAATGGAGCCACAAGCTGAATAGTTACGCCGGACAAATATCGCGGTATAAGAAAATATTGACACATAAAAAAGAAGTGGTAAAATGAGAGAGGTCAGAAATACATAGAAATACAATTACAATAAATGACCACGGAGGCAGAAAAATGATTCAGATATCAGAGACAGCAACGATATTGCTCATGTTGGGCATTTCCATGTTCTTAGGGCTCCTGATGACCCGTGTGTTAAAAAATTTCGGACTCCCTGCGGTAACCTCTTATCTGGTGGCAGGGCTTCTGATCGGCCCCTGTCTGCTGGGGCGGTTTGGGATTGGCTTCAGGACTTTTGAAGATGTGGAAAGCTTCGGGATACTCTCAGATGTAGCGCTGGGCTTTATCGCTTTTTCCATCGGAAACGAATTCCGTCTCTCGGAATTGAAACATACCGGAAGGCAGGCGGCAGTTGTCGCAGTCGTACAGGCGCTGGCGGCAACGGCACTGGTGGATGCCTGCCTGCTTGCGATCTATTACATATTTGACCTTGGCAGCAGCATCGGGATTCCCACCTGTATCTGTCTGGGGGCGATCGCAACAGCGACAGCGCCGGCAGCTACGTTAATGGTAGTAAATCAGTATAAGGCAAAGGGACCGCTGACCAGCATCCTGCTTCCTATCGTGGCGTTGGATGACGCTGTGGGACTGGTGGTGTTTGCGATATCCTTCGGCGTTGCCAAAGCGATCTATTCCGGGGCGGCGATCAGCGTAATCACGGTGCTGGTAAATCCTTTGCTGGAAGTAATCGGCTCGCTTCTGCTGGGTTTTCTGATGGGGATCGTCTTTACATTGATAGAGAAGATGTTCCACTCCAATACAAGGCGTATGGGTATCTCCATTACCTTTGTTGTGCTGACGGCGGCGCTTTCCATGGTAAAGATGGAGATTCCGGGAACAGAGATAGAACTGGGTTTTTCCAGTCTGCTGGTATGTATGATGCTGGGTACGGTCTTCTGTAATATCTGTGACTTTTCAGCGGATATCATGGACCGTGTGGATAAATGGACGGCGCCGCTTTTTGTTGTGTTCTTTGTGCTCAGCGGCGCAGAGCTGGATCTTGGTGTATTTTCCAATATGACGGTGGTGGCGATCGGAGTGGCTTATATTATTGCTCGTTCCGCCGGAAAGTATATCGGCGCTTCCGTCAGCGCGAAGGCTATGAAATGTGAGCCTCAGATCTGTAAATATCTGGGCATCACGCTTCTGCCTCAGGCGGGTGTGGCGCTTGGCATGTCCGTGACAGTTGCCCAAGAGCTTGGCAGCGAGGGGGCGATCATCAGAAATATCGTGCTTTTTGCGGTCCTGATCTATGAACTGTTTGGCCCGATGCTGACGAAGATCGCATTGACGAAGGCAGGAGAGATCAAGCCGAGACCGGAGGGACAGGACAGGTCGAGGTTTGCGCCGGCGAAATAAAAGGGAAATTTTGCAATATTATTGAGATTATAGTAAAATGCGTCATAAAGAGCATATATCCTACGAAGACACGCTTTCGCTTGGAGAAAAACGCAGCGGGTACTAAGCTCGAAAATACCTCGCTAAGTACCGGCGTTTTTCTACAGTCTTCGTAGGATATATGCTCTTTATGACTTAGGTTTAGATGTTGAACTATATTTTTTAAATTGTATAATAATTACAACATTTGAATGGACATAAAGGTGTTGAACCAATTCTTAAATTTATATTGTTTTTAGAGAGGAAGGATTGAGTTTCTTTGAA
This sequence comes from uncultured bacterium, assembly GCA_947647735.1. Taxonomy (GTDB): domain Bacteria; phylum Bacillota; class Clostridia; order Lachnospirales; family Lachnospiraceae; genus 1XD8-76. Next base: position 13,390 of record CANSLJ010000033.1, read on the forward strand.
ATATCATATACTATGGTAGAGGAAGTTTTTGAGTTTGTATGATGTGAATGGAAGCAAAATGGGCTGCTGTGGCGGCGGGATGTGAGGAAGTATGAAGAAAAAGCTGTGGATAGGAGCGGTGGTTTTGCTGCTGCTCGATATGATTCTGTTTGGCTTGTTGATATATCAGAAAAAAATAACGATAAACCGTCCCTCGGAGGCGGATTATCCGATCAGAGGTGTTGACGTTTCCTATTATCAGGGGGAGATCGACTGGAAGGTTTTAGCGGGGGAAAGTATAGATTTTGCTTTCATCAAGGCGACGGAGGGCAGCAGCCATATCGATACAAAATTTGAGGAGAATTGGGAAGAGGCGGGAAAGACCGGCTTAAAGAGAGGCGCATATCATTTTTTCAGCTTTGAGAGCAAAGGGGAGGCTCAGGCGGAGCATTTTATTTCTGTTGTGCCGAAGGAAGAGGGCATGCTCTCTCCGGTGATCGATATTGAGTTTTACGGTGACCGCTTCTATAACAGGCCTGATGTGGAGGAGACAAGGAAAGAGCTGCAGAGCCTTTTGGATCGACTGGAGGAGCATTATGGCGTAAAACCACTGATCTATGCGACGGAAAGTTCCTACAGTACCTATATCAGAGGAGCTTTTGATGAATATCCGCTCTGGATCAGGAACGTGTATTTTTCCCCCAATATGGGGATGCCCGGGAAATGGACTTTCTGGCAGTATGACAGCGAGGCGAAGCTTCAGGGCTACAGCGGGGAAGAGGAACATATCGATCTGAATGTTTTCCACGGCTCGGAGAAGGAATGGATTAAATTTTTAGAAAATCATACCATTTCCGGGAACGGTGATACAACTATGATACAAAACCGTTAAAAAGTTTAAAATAATTTAAACAAAACTTAAGAGAAGTGCATCTTGAAAGTAGGAAGGAATACAGCTATGTCTAAAAAAGCACTGTATGACTCTCTGGTAAAGCATGTTGTTGAGAACCAGAACCAGTTTTACCGTGCCGCATATTATTATGTAAAAAACAGGGAAGCGGCACTTGACGTGGTGCAGAATGCCATATGTAAAGCGTTGGAAAATTACGAAAAACTGCAGAGTGAAGAGGCGATGGCGAGCTGGTTTTACCGGATTGTGATCAATGAAAGCCTGATGTATCTGCGGAAGGAAAAAAAGTACATAGCATGGGATGAGTCGGATAATGATCTGCTGGAGGGAAGTTATGAGGAGCCGGCATATGAACCGAAGATAGAGGTGGTATCGAAGATATCGGAATTACCGACTGACATGCAGGTAGTGATCCAGTTACATTTTTTTGAGGAAAAGACATTAAAAGAGATCGCCGAGATCACGGATACCAACTTAAATACCGTAAAGTCCAGATTATATGCAGCCTGTAAAAAACTGGGAAAAGAACTGGAAAAAGAGGACGAAGAGCTTTTAACAAGATATGGGAAATCATTAAAGAAGGCGGAGAGGGAAAGCCGGAATGAAGTATGATTACTTTCAGGAAGAAAAACTGAAATATGAAGAGATAGAGATACCGGATGAGCTTTTACTGATGGTACGGCAGACGGTCGCTGCGGACAGGCGTAAAAAAGCAGCCGCCTGGCGCGCCCGCATCATCAAAGCGGCGGGCTCTGTCGCGGCGATTCTTTTTTTGTGCCTGACAATAGGGGTAAACAGTTCTTATGCGTTTGCGGAAACGGTGGTAAAGATACCGGTTGTGAAAAGCGTCGCAAAAGCTGTGATCGTCAGAAGTTATAAAGCGGATATCATCGCGCTGGATGAACAAAGCAGCAAACAGCCGGAAGAAAAAGCGGATACGGAACAGATGCCGGAAGAGGCGGTACCTTCTGTAAGTGACAATGATGTCATTTCAGGAAATGAAGTGACGGAGGAGCCTGTGCAGCAGGAACCGGAAGAAGTGCTGGAAGGCTTTGAGGCATGGAAGGCGGAGATGACGCCGGAGAAATTTAAAGAGGTAACGGAACTTTATACATCGGATATGGAAGAACGGTATGCAGATACGCCGGAAAAACTCAGGACGATCCTGTTGGCGGAACTGCCTGAAAAAGAAGTTTCTCTTTACGGTTACCATGAGAATGGCAAAGTGAGCGGAACTGCCCTTCTGGTAAAAGATACTTATCAGTATTTTGACTGGAATTACATGAACAGTACAAAAAAACTGCCGGAGATCTCCTGCGCTGATACAGACGGCGACGGGGAGGAAGAGATCGTTATCTTCCTGTACAACGGGGAACCGCAGATGAAAGCGGTATCAAAGGAGGATATGAAAGCACCGGGAACATCGGACAGCGCCGAAAATGCGGGAAATACAACTTCTGATAAAGATAAGGAAACAGCCGGAAGCGCAGCGTCTGATAAAAATATGGAAACAGCGGGGAATACAACGTCCGATAAAAGCAAGGAGGCGGCGGAGGATACAACCGTCGATAAGAGCAAGGAAACCGCAGAAAGCACAGGCACAGATAAAACGGTAGGAACTGCGGGAAGCCAGTCAGCGGATAAAAATGCAGCTGCAGCAAACACGGGAAAAACATCTGCGCAGGAAGGAAGCGACGAAAGCAGTACACAAAATACGACGTCCGGCGACAGCACAAAAGAGGCGACACCGGAAGACGGTAAACCTTCCCTTTCCGGAAATGACATAAAAGAATCCTCAGAACCGGAGGAAACACCCGGGCAGCAGGCAGGAGAAATATGGATCATATCCCTGAAGGAAGAAAGCTGGTCAGCGTCCGTTCTCTCCATCGACGATTACGAGAGCCAGATCCTGCACCAATTGAAAGCAGAATACGATGAAACCTCAAAAACCATTCAGTTATATTTGATGGAGGAACCCTTCGGAGAACCCATAGAAATATCATTTGAAAAACAGGAAAACGCAGCCTACGAAGCCATAAACCTTGCCCCTGAGAGAAAATTTACCACAGAAAGTGGCTTTTTCCTCAACTTTGACATGGAAGCTGTCTTTTCAGAGACTGATACTGATGAAAAAGTTCAGATCCCGTTAAACCTGAACCTGAAAGCTGAGATCTATCTGGAAGACGGATCACTCACAATTAAAAATATTGAATAACCAGTCAATATAAAAAATATCCCTTACATAACTCTGAGCGGTCAGCGAGTTGTGTAAAGGATATTTTTTTATGTGGGCGTTCTCTGATCATCCATTCAAGTCTGATCCGCCGCCCCCTGAATCAACTTCATAATAGAGCTGATAGAGCTCATCTGCATAGAACTGTTCATCGCGTCAATATATATCTGCCTCGTAAAATAAAGCTCCTGCACCTTCTCCACAAGGAGTTCCGGCGTCAGGTCCTTCTCCTGTATCACCATACTGTATCCCTGAGATTCAAAAGAAGCCGCATTCAAAAGCTGGTCGCCGCGGCTCGCCTCCGCAGGCAGCGGGATCAACAGATTCGGTTTCTTCAGGGCGAGAAGCTCACAGATCGCATTGGCGCCGGCGCGGGAGATGATCACATCTGCCATAGCGAACACATCTTTCAGCTCCGCTTTGAGATATTCAAACTGTTTATAACCGTTGACGTTCAACAGCTGATCATCCACCTTATCCTTACCACAGATATGAACCACCTGAAAATCCTGCAGTAAGGCATCCAGAGCATCCCTCACAACCTTGTTGACGCTGGCGGCGCCGAGGGAACCGCCGATCACCATGACGACAGGTTTGGATACTGTAAATTTGCAGAGCTCCAGCGCCGCGATCCTGTTTCCGCTGGATAGTTCCTCGCGGATCGGGGAACCCGTCAGCACAGCCTTCTCCTCAGGCAGCATCTTCAGGGTTTCCGGAAAGTTACAGCAGACCTTCCGGGCAATGGGGATACAGAGCCTGTTGGCAAGTCCCGGCGTCATGTCGGATTCATGGATGATACAGGGGATGTGAAGAGAGGCCGCCGCCCTGACTACAGGGACGCTGACAAACCCCCCTTTGGAGAACAGCACATCCGGTTTTTCCTTCTGTAATATCTTCTTTGCCTCGGCATATCCCTTGATCACTCGAAAGGGATCTGTCAGATTTTTGAGATCCAGATATCTCCTGAACTTTCCTGTTGCAATGCCGTAGTACGGGATCTCCGGAAAATCAGAGATCAATCTTTTCTCTATTCCTTCATAAGAGCCAATATAAACTATTTCATAGCCTGCTTCCTTCAGATGCGGAATCAGCGCAATATTCGGCGTAACGTGACCGGCAGTTCCGCCGCCTGTTAAAATAATTTTTTTTGACATGAAAACGACCTCCGCATTTACTGACTGACAAGTGCTGCTTCTAATGCTTTTGCTAACTGATCAGGGCAGGAAGTGGGCTTAAAGCCGCATTTCAATCCTTTCAGCCGTCTGATGGCTTCCTGTGCGGACATGCCCTGAATGAGAGCGGCAACGCCCTGGGTATTTCCGCTGCAGCCGCCTGTAAAGCGTACTTCTTTTACAATGCCGTCCTCCAGTTCGAAATCGATCCCGCTGGAACAAACTCCTGATGGTGTGTAATGCATATTCCTTTCTCCCTTCTGTAAAAAATCGCAAGTTTCTTTACTAGAAAAGAATTATAACAGAAAAAGATGTCATTTTCCAGAAAATGAAAGAAAAATTTTCCATATTTTGCTGAAAATCGGCGATGCATTTTGATTGAGTCCGGGGCTTTTTTCAGATTATACTGAAAGTTAGCAAAACAGGGAAAGGAGCCTGCAAAATGAGAAGCCTTTTTACAGAACATAAATTACTTGCCGGTACAATATTATTATTGTTTATTTTCAGTCTGCTATGCCAGATTATAACAGGTTTTCTTTACCAAAATATGATAAAAGAGACATATAATATGTCATCTACGGAAAATAAAATGCTGAAAGTATGTAAACTGAAATTTACAAACCGCTATGAGCTGCATGAGAGGGTGGCAAATATACCGGTTTTTGTGGACAAGTTTATACATAGCATCCGGTTTGGGCCGTTTTCTGCGAGGAGCCTGCAGCATCTCGGCGGACAGCTTCTTCTGCTCTCCATCTTTATAACAGGCGCCGGAGCCTGCAGGGCGATCATAACAGAGGAGACCATAGGAGAGATTCTTTCCTATTATATCCTTTCTTTTGTGATGCTCTATGCTTATTTTGCGATCTCGGCGGCAGTGGACATCAAGGGAAAAAAGGAGGTTTTGAAAACAAATCTCATTGATTATCTGGAGAATAATATCAGTGTGCGGATTCCTCAGTCTAAAAAGGAACAGGAGAGGCTGGATGAACTGGAGAGGGGCGTCGATCCGGAGATGGAAACGGCGGATCAGCGCGGGAAAAGCGGGATCTTCCTGAAAAACCCGGAGAAAGCAGAGAAACAGACGGCTGAAATGAAAGATTTTGCATCCCACAAAAAGAACAGGGAAGATAAAAAGCTTGCGCCGGAGGAAGTGGAGGAGCTGGAGGGCCTTTTGCTGGAATTTGTTTCCCATTCATACTGAATTTCTATTGAAAGAAAACCTGTTCTTTGTTAAACTAAAGCTGATGAGATTAGTGTCGGTTCGCCGTCCGGCGAAAGACAATGTAAAATTCAGGCAAAGGAGCAAAAACAATGAGCAAAGTAACGTTTGACTATTCTAAAGCAGAACCCTTTATTGCGGAACATGAAGTGGAAAATATGAAAAAACCCGTACTGGCGGCAAAAGAAGTTCTTACCGGCAGAACCGGAGCGGGAAATGATTTTCTGGGCTGGATCGATCTTCCTGTAAATTATGATAAGGAAGAGTTTTCCAGAATTAAAAAGGCGGCACAGAAGATCCAGAGCGATTCCGAGGTGCTTCTGGTGATCGGTATCGGCGGTTCCTATCTGGGCGCAAGAGCTGCGATCGAATTTTTACGTCACAGTTTTTATAATATCGTGGACAAGTCCGTCAGAAAAACACCGGAAATCTATTTCTGCGGAAATTCCATCAGCTCTACTTATCTGAAGGATCTGATGGATGTGATCGGAGACCGGGATTTCTCCATCAATATCATCTCCAAATCCGGCACCACGACGGAGCCGGCTATCGCATTCCGCATTTTCAAGGAAATGTGCGAAAAGAAATACGGCAAGGAAGAGGCGGCAAAGAGGATTTACGCGACAACGGATAAGGCCAGAGGAGCACTGAAGAAACTGGCGACGGAAGAAGGATATGAGACCTTTGTAGTGCCTGATGATGTAGGCGGACGTTTCTCCGTACTGACGGCAGTAGGACTGCTTCCGATCGCTGTATCCGGCGCGGATCTCGATAAGTTGATGGAGGGCGCGGCGAGCGGCAGAGAGGCGGCGCTGAATAATGCTTTTGAGGACAACGATGCCCTGAAATATGCGGCGATCCGCAATATCCTATTGAGAAAGGGCAAAACCGTTGAGATCCTTGCAAACTACGAGCCGGCTGTACACTACATTTCCGAGTGGTGGAAACAGCTTTACGGCGAGTCTGAAGGAAAAGACCAGAGAGGTATCTTCCCTGCCAGCGTGGATCTGACGACAGACCTGCACTCTATGGGACAGTTCATTCAGGACGGCGCAAGGATCATGTTTGAGACAGTGATCGATGTGGAAAAGAGCAGAGAGACCCTCACGATCGGAGAGGAGCCTGTGGATCTGGACGGCCTGAATTATCTGGCGGGACAGACGGTGGACTTTGTGAATAAATCCGCGATGAACGGTACGATCCTCGCTCATACCGACGGGCAGGTGCCGAACCTTATGGTAAAGATACCGGAAGTAAATGAATTCTATCTGGGACAGCTTTTCTATTTCTTTGAGTTTGCCTGCGGCGTATCCGGCTATCTGCTGGGTGTGAATCCGTTTAACCAGCCCGGTGTGGAAAGCTACAAGAAGAATATGTTCGCACTGCTTGGAAAACCGGGATATGAGGAACAGAGGGAAGAACTGCTGAAGAGACTTTAAAACAAGGTGATATATTGATGATGTGGGAAGCGGCACTATGGTGCCGCTTTCTGATGGTCATGATAATTGTAGATATTGTATTGCTGATGAAATTTGTTTTGGAGATACGAAAATGAATAAAAAAATAAGGGGATTTTTAATTGTTGTTTTATGTATTATCTTTTTTTGTTCTACAGTACTGGTTTTAAAAATAATAATGGGATATCGGATTACAAACAAATTATATAAAGATTTGGCGGCAAGATTTACTATAACAGTGGAAAAAGATGAAGAAGTTCCTGAAGAAATGGAGCAGCGAAAAGAAGGTGTAGCGCCAATCATCGTGGATTTTGATGCATTACAAATTGTAAATGAAGATATAGTTGGATGGATATACTGTGAAGATACAGATATTAATTATCCAGTACTTCAGGGGAGAGATAATGATTTTTATCTGTATCATACTTACGATGGAGCTTCCAACCGGGCGGGATCTATATTTGTAGAGGCACATAATACACCGAATTTTGTAGATTCCAATACGATTATATATGGTCATCATATGAAAGATGGTTCTATGTTTGCTACGCTTAGAAATTGGGCTGATCAAGAATATTATGAAAAACATCCAATATTTTGGTTACTAACACCGGAGCAGAATTATCAGCTGCTTTTGTTCAGTGGTTATACAACAACAGGAACATCGGATACTTATACTATTTATCAAGGCTCTTGTCAGGAATTCGATGAATATTTGAAGGCCGTTTATGTAAATTCTGATTTCAGTTCAGATGTGAAGATAGATTCAGGTGAAAGATTCGTAGTCCTCTCCACCTGTGAATATGATTTTGAGGATGCCAGATATGTACTGCACGGCATGCTGGTGTCCTGTGATCCGTGAGAATGTTTTATGTTATTTTGTATAACAGATTTTAGGAAAAATAACCGCGCTCCGGCTTTGCAGAACAGAAAGCCGAAGCGCGGTTTTGTATGTCAGATATTTCAAAAAATATGGCGGCGCCCTGTTTATTTACCGTTGACCTGATCGAACACTCTCGTGATCTCATCCTCCGGCGCTGGTGTCAGCAGGCTGACAACCACGTTGAAGAGGCAGCCGATCAGGAAAGCCGGAAGCAGTTCATAGATATTAAACGCGCCTCCCAGTTTCGCAATACCGAATTTCCAGACAAAGATCATGATACCGCCGGAGACCATACCGGCGAGCGCACCCCATTTATTGGATCGTCTCCAGAACAGTGCCAGAAGAACGACGGGGCCGAAGGTTGCGCCGAAGCCCGCCCAAGCGAAGGATACGATCCCGAAGACGGAGCTGTTCGGATCTTTTGCGAGGAAGATCCCGATCACGGCGATGGCGATCACAGTGCACCTTGCGATGGTCATCGCAGTTTTTTCCTTCAGCTTTATGCCGAAGAAATCCTGCATGATATTCTGGGAGATGCCGGAGGCGGCAGTCAGAAGCTGGGAGTCCGCCGTGGACATGGTGGCAGCCAGAATACCCGCCATGATCACGCCTGCGATCAGCGCAGGAAAGATGCCGAATCCGCTCAAATAACCGGCGATCTGAATGATGATCGTCTCGGAATCCTCCAGAGCAGGGATCACGCCCGCCTGCGTCATGCTGTATCCGATGATACCGATCAGGATGGCAACCGTCATGGAGATCACAACCCATACGCTGGCAACTCTTCTGGACAGGAAAAGTTTTTCCTCATTTTCGATCGCCATGAAGCGAAGCAGTATGTGGGGCATGCCAAAATACCCGAGCCCCCATGCGAGAGTGGAAACGATGGTCAGGGGCGTGTACGGGGAAGCGCTGCCGGAGGCTGCCACATAGGTCTGTGTAAAGCTCAGATATCCGGGCAGTGCTTTCGCATTTTCGATAACTGCGGCGGTACCGCCTGCCTGTACCACGCCGAAGCCGATCACGATAAACAGTGCGATCGTCATGATGATGCTCTGGATCAGGTCGGTGGTGCTTACCGCGAGGAAGCCGCCGAAGGCACAGTAGGTTACGATGATAACGGCAGAGACGATCATGGCAACCATATAGTTCATGCCGAACAGTGTGCTGAACAGTTTACCGCAGGCGGAAAAGCCGGATGCCGTATAGGGGATAAAGAAGATGATGATGATCACCGCCGCGATGGCTGTCAGGATATTCTTTTTGTCGCCATAACGTTTTGCAAAGAAATCCGGTATGGTGATCGCTCCTACCGCATGGGAATACCGGCGGATCTTTTTCGAGACTATAAGCCAGTTCAGATAAGTGCCGGCAGCCAGTCCGATCACGGTCCAGCCGACATCGGCAAGTCCGGAAAGGTAAGCCAGCCCGGGAAGCCCCATCAGCAGATAACTGCTCATGTCGGATGCCTCCGCGCTCATGGCGGTAACGAAGGGCCCGAGGGTTCTTCCGCCTAAATAGAAATCATCTGTGTTGGAATTCTTTTTGGAAAAGGAAATACCTATGTAAAGCATTCCGCACAGATAGATCACAATAGCAAGGATGATACAGCTTTGTGTCAACATGATAAATTTTCTCCTCCTCATTTTGAACGGCGGCTTCAGATTTACAGAATCATGAAGCTCACAGCTTTGTAAAATTCTTTAACAGTTTAGCACACTAAAGGATGTTTGTCAAAATCTCGCGGTTGCAATCGAAGAAACGGCTTGATAGAATATGGGTAGGCTGAAAAACGGAGTGGAATACCTCGGGCAGGGTTCTGACTGAGGTATGGTAATTATAAATAAGGAAAAGATCATGACCGCGGAAAAGATAAAATATCCCCTGAAAAATAAACTGATCGTGCTGGTACTTGTGGCGATGGTACCGATCCTGTATATCACGATCTACCTGATCATGGCGCTTTTAAATTACAGCCGTGCCTATGACCAGATCGTCAGCAGCATGACCGTCGCAAACAATTACAACATTAATTTTAAGGAGGAGATGGACGAGAGCCTCTATAAACTGGTGGTCAGCAATGTCACCTTTGATACGATCGAGGAGGACGGGACGCTGAAGGACCCCTATAAGCTGATCGGGGAACTGAGGACGGGGAGCAATAACCTGCTGGCGATGACGACGGACAGGGAAAGCCGGATATGGCTGCAGAGCCTTCTGCGCAATGTCGATACGCTGGAGGACAGGGTGGATGATATCAAGCTGAATCAGGAGGCGGACGGGCAGTACGAGAAGAATATCGACATGCTGTATAACGATATCTATATTCTGACAGAACTGATACAGGATGATATCCAGCAGTATATTTATTATCAGACGAGAAGCATCGAACAGTTGAAAGTCCAATTAAATACGGAAGTGGAGCATGTTATCCTGATCAGTATTCTGCTGGGAGCATGTATTGTCGCGGCGGTGATCCTGATCACAAGCGCTATCCTGAACAGTATCACAAAACCGATCCAGGAACTGTGCCGGATCACCAGCCAGATCGCGGAAGGAAATTTTTCGGACCGTGCCAGAATGCACACGGAGGATGAACTGGAGGTATTGTCGGACAGCGTGAACGACATGTCGGAAAATCTGGAAGTCATGGTACATCAGATCAAAGAGGATGAGAGAAAGATGCGGCATGCCGAACTGCGGCTTTTACAGGAACAGATAAACCCTCACTTCCTGTATAATACGTTGGATACGATCGTCTGGCTGATCGAGGGGGATGATCCGGATAAAGCGGTGGATATGGTCGTGGCGCTCTCCGAGTTTTTCCGGCTTGTGCTGAGCAAGGGAAAAGAATACATCTCCATCCGGGAGGAAAAGGAGCACATCCGGGGTTATCTGGAGATCCAGCAGGTGCGTTACCGGGATATTCTGGACTATGAGATCAATATAGACCCGGAATTGTATCAATATAAAATACTGAAACTGACGTTGCAGCCGCTTGTGGAGAATTCTCTGTATCATGGCATTAAATATAAGCGGGCAAAGGGAAAGATCTGGATCACGGGGGAGATGCAGCGGGGAGCATCTCCAAAGGAGGACAGGATCTTACTGTGCGTGCAGGACAATGGAGTCGGTATGGATGAGGAAGAACTGCGAAGGCTTCGGACAGAGATCAGCAAACCCTGTAAGGAGACGGAAAAGGGGTTCGGGCTTGCCAATGTAAATGAAAGGATCCGTATGAACTTCGGGATGGAATACGGGATGACGATAGAATCTGAGAGGGGCGGCGGCACGAAGGTCAGTGTGGCTATCCCGGCTGTAAAACTGCATGAGAAACTGCCGGGAGAAGGTTTGCTGGAAAGTGCGGGAACAGATAAAAAAGAGGAGAGCGCATGAAAAAAGCAATGGAAAAAATAAAACAGGTGATCTTCGGGCATGTCGGTATCTGTATTTTGCTGCTTTGTGCCGCGCCGCTTCTCTTTATCGGGCACGGCCTTTTTGAGGAGATTGAGGTGGAGCAGGCGCCTCCGGATTCGGAGGTAAAAGATCTGATCGTGGTAGGCTTTTCCCAGCTTGGCAGCGAATCCGGCTGGAGAACAGCCCATACCCTTTCGATCCAGGATGCGTTGACAAAGGATGCGGGCTACTTTCTGATCTTCAGCAATGCCCGCCAGATCCAGGAGAATCAGATCAAGGCGATCCGCAGCTTTATTTCCCAGCGGGTGGATTATATCGTGTTTGCGCCGGTGATAGAGGACGGATGGGATACTGTGCTGCAGGAGGCAAAGGATGCCGGGATACCGGTGATCATCATAGATCGTATGGTAAATGTGGCGGACTCCTCCCTGTATACCACCTGGATAGGGACGGATGCCTGGAAAGAGGGGGAGAAGGCGGGAAAATGGCTGGAGCGCCATCTGAGAGAAAAGAACAGACAGTCGGAGGATATCAATATTGTAGTATTGCAGGGAACAATAGGCTCTACGGCGCAGATCGGCAGGACAGAAGGGTTTGAGGAGGTCGCTTCCCGCCATGACAACTGGCATATCCTGGAGTCAGCCACAGCGGAGTTTACCGCTGCCAGAGGAAAAGAAGTGATGGGGGAAATGCTTCGCCGTTATCCGAATATCGATGTGCTGGTATCACAGAACGATGATATGACGATGGGCGCCGTCGAAGCGATGCAGGAAGCCGGTGTCAGCTTTGGAGAGCACGGCCAGGTGGCGGTCATATCCTTTGACGCTATCCGGGATGCGCTGGAAATGGTGGATGAGGGGCTGATCAATGTGGATATTGAATGCAACCCGGTGCAGGGCGCCTATATTGATATGATCATACAGAAACTGGAGAACGGGGAGCCGGTGGAAAAAAGTTATGTGGTAGAGGAAAATATATTTACCAGAGAGAATGTGGCGGAATTTCTGGAAGGCAGGACATATTAATGAATCGAAGGACAGCCTGAAAAGTATGCCGGCTGTCTCTTTGACCGGAGAAAGGAAAGACAGATGCTCAAAGTATTTTTGGTGGAAGACGAAAGTATTGTCAGGGAAGGATTAAAGAACAACATTCCGTGGCGGGAGTACGGTTACCAGTTTATGGGGGAGGCAAGCGATGGGGAGATGGCGCTGCCGATGATCCGGAAGATCCGTCCGGATGTACTGATCACGGATATTAAAATGCCGTTTATGGACGGACTGGCACTGAGCCAGATCGTGACACAGGAAATTCCGGATATCAAGATCATCATCATCAGCGGTTACGACGAGTTTGAGTATGCTCAGCGGGCGATCCGCGTGGGGGTGGAGCAGTATCTGTTAAAACCCATCACAAGAGGAGCGCTGCGGAAAGTGCTTCTGGAGATCCGGGAAAAAATTGAGACAGAACAGGAACAGAAAAATTATCTGGAGACTTTTCAGAATGAGATGAAGGAATACGAAGAGTATTCCCGCAGAAGCTTTCTGGAGAAGGTATTCGGGGGGGTTCTCTCTGTGCAGCAGATCTATGAGGAGGCTGCGAAGATATCTCTGGAACTGGGCGGCCCCTGCTATAATGTCGTGCTGCTCAGTCTGCAGGTAAAACGCCAGAATCCGGAGCTTGCGGGACAGGAACCGGAAGGCTTTGACAGAGTAAAGGAGGCGATGTTCCGGTACTTTATGCGGTTTCCCGAATATCTGGTCTTTCGATGGAATATCAGCTTGTACGGTGTTTTGATAAAAGGTGACGGGGAGCGGATGGAGGAATTAAAGGAACGCTGCCTTACGAATATAGAAAAGATCTGTTCGGAAGAAGAATTTTCCATGGAATGGCATGTGGCGGCAGGGGAACCGGTGGAGAGGCTTTCGCTTTTGCCGGAGTGCTATACAAAGGTGAACCATATACTTGCGCATCGCTTTTTTAATCCCAGGCAGCATATCCTGACAGAGAAGGACGCGGCGGAGTTTTTGCCGGGGAAGGAGATCAAAAGTTTTGAGTCTGTAGACAGCGCAAAAGTGAATCCCGAGATCATTCAGGGATTTCTAAGGGAGGGAAAGCAGGAAGAAATAGAAGATTTTATAAAGGGCTATCTCGCAGGGGTGAAAGATGCGCTGGAGTCCAGATTGTTTCGGGATTACCTGCTTTTGAATATACGTTTTACAACGGTGCATTATATAGAAACCCTGGGTATAGACCAGCAGGAGGTTCTGCCGGAAAACGATCCTGACAGAATTCGGGAAGTGTCTGTGAACAGCGGCAATATACAGGATTATATGCAGGAGCTTCTTGAGAGGGCGCTGACACTTCGGGACCGGGAGAATGAAAATCAGGGTAAGCGGGTATTGAACAAAGGGCTGGAATATATTGAAGAGAATTTCAGCGAGGATTCCCTTTCCTTAAACAGTGTGGCGGGTGCGATCGGCGTCAGCGGCAATTACTTCAGCAGTGTCTTCAGTCAGGAAATGCGAATGACATTCATTGAGTATGTTACAAAAAAACGAATGGAAAAGGCAAAGAAACTGCTGCGTCAGAGTGAAAAACATTCCGGTGAGATAGCGGCGGAGGTAGGCTATAAAGACCCTCATTATTTCAGCTTTGTTTTTAAGAAAACAGTGGGATGCACGCCGCGGGAATATCGTAATGGAAAGTAAAGACTTCCGCCGGAAAAGAGCCGGAAGATGAGTTTGAGCGGACAGATAAAAACAAGACAGGCATCAGGCAGGCGGAGGACCGGAACTGCGTTTTATGGAAAGATGCCAGGGGAGCTTCTGGGAAGTAACGGAAGTTCCCTTTATCAGTTTCAGGATATTTTCTGCGGTAACAGTTCCCATTTCATGGTTTTTATGAGACAGGGAAGTGATCTGTACGGAAGAAAGCTCGCTGAGATAGGAATTATCAAAGCAGACAATGCTGATATCTTCAGGAATCCGCAGATTTCTATAAGACAATTCTTTGATGAGCCAATAGGCGATCTCATCGTTATAACAGACAACGGCAGTAGCGTCTTTTAACTGTTTTATAACAAATTCTGATAAAAAGCCGGTATCCTGCCTCTTCTGCAGCATATCAAGCTGGGCGGTATCAAAATAGCTGATGCGGCTCTCGCCAAAAGAAATATTTTCATCCCGCAGAGCTGACAAAAGCCCGAAACACCGCTCGGTGCCCTGTATATCATCCACTTTGAAGATGCCGGCTATTTTTTTGTGCCCGAGAGAAGTAAGATATTTTCCCAGACAGTATCCGCCCCCGTAATTGTCGTCTTTTATAGAAGGAAGATCAGGCAGATTGGCATAGTTTCCATGAAAAAACAGGATGGAAGTGCCAATCTGCTCCAGACGGTTATACAGATCGTGGTTGGGTGTCGGAAAGACAGTCTTGCAGCCCTCGCTCAAAATGCCGCGCACGGGATTTTCCAGAAGCTGCTGGAGGATCTCCCTTTCTTTAGATACCTGGTTATCTGTCACATAGATAGTGGAAGAGAAACCCGCTTCCTGTAACGTGCTCCGCAGATCCGCAAGAACGCCGGGATAGATGTATTCCGTATCGGAGCAGATCAAAATAGCTATATTGTCTTTTCCGGCCCGCCCGGAGAGCCCTGTTGCATAGGAGCCGCTGCCCTGCCGTTTCTCGATCAGATGTTCTGCCTCCAGGACAGAAAGGGCTTTTCTGACAGTCTGGCGGCTGACACCATATTTTTGGCAGAGAGCAGCTTCCGTAGGCAGCCTGTAGGTATCGCCTGCGTTTTCTTCTATGAGATTTTTTAATAAACTGGCAAGCTGGATATATTTTGCGGACATAAAGTTTTCCTTATCTGAGCGCTTTAAATGTGTAGAGTGGAAATATCTGTCTGTATATTAGAATAATATAAAGAGAAAGGCTGTTAGGAAAGGTGAAAAATTTCTTCTTTTTCAGGGCGGAGTTTAAAAAATTCAATATTTTTCAAAGGACATTTCTTCTTTTGGTCAATTTGGCATATATTTTACAGAGATGATAAAGCTGAAAAAATCCAGGAAAGTGTAAATAATCTTAAGAATTCTTACAAAATCATGAAATTTCCAACAAACCAAACAAAATTTGTATCGAAAAATAGCATAATATACAAAAATTTGTATTGTTTAGTTGAACGAAATTAGGTAAAATGCACAAAAATAAATTGATTTCAAAAAACAGATGCGGTAGAGTGGATTTACGGAAACAGAAAAACTGTTCCGACGCAAAAAAATTTATCCATTAGGGAGGAAAGAAAATGAAGAAAAAAATTGCGTTATTATTAGTTGCTGCAATGACAGTTTCCAGCCTGGTTGCATGTGGCGGCGCAGCAGAAGAAGCTCCGGCAGCAGCTACAGAGGAAGCTCCGGCAGAAGAGGAAGCAGCTCCGGCTGAGGAAGAAGCACCTGCAGAAGAAGCAGAAGCACCTGCAGCAAGCGGCGATGTTGTAACAGTTGGTTTCGCACAGGTTGGTCACGAGTCTGACTGGCGTGCAGCTAACACAAAGAACTACCAGGATACATTCAGTGCAGAAAACGGTTATGAGTTATCTTTCGTAGACTGCGATAATGACCATGCAGTTCAGATCGAGACAGTTCGTGGTTTCATCGAGCAGGAACTTGATTACATCTGTATCGCTCCGATCCAGTCCGCTGGCTGGGACACAGTTCTTCAGGAAGCACAGGATGCAGGTATCCCGGTTCTGATCGTTGACCGTGCAGTGGACGCTGATCCTTCTCTGTACACAACAGCTCTTGGCTGCGATATGATTGCTGAAGGCGAAGCAGCAGGTAACTGGCTTGCTGAGTACTTAAACGGCGAAGATGCAAACATCCTCGTTATCGAAGGTTCCGTTGGCGCATCCGCAACACTTGGCCGTACAGAAGGCTTTAACAACATCGTAGCTCAGAACTCCAACTGGACAGTTCTTGATTCTCAGTCTGGTGACTTCACACAGGCAGGCGGTCAGGAAGTTATGGAATCCTTCATCAAATCCTACAGCGATTTCAACGTAGTTGTATGTCAGAACGATAACGAAGCATACGGCGCAATGGACGCAATGGATGCAGCCGGCATTACATACGGTGTTGACGGCGATGTTATCATCATCTCCTTCGATGCTACACATGACGGACTTCAGTACACACTGGATGGCAAGATCACATGTAACGTAGAGTGTAACCCTCTGCAGGCAGGTTTTGCTGAAGAAGTTATCAAGAAACTGGAAGCTGGCGAAGAAGTTGACGCCTGGACACTGGTTGAAGATGAAGCTTTCGTAGCAGCTGGTATTGAAAGTGCTTATGCAGTAACCATGACTCAGGAAGTACTGGATGGCCGTGCTTACTAAGAAGCAGTAAAATACAAATAAAAGAATTTAAAATGAATCGTAAAAGGGGAGAAGATCCCGGGGGGACTGGGGTTTCTCCCTTTTACGCATTTTGAAGAAAAAAGGTAATACCTGGGAAGAAAAACTCTGGAAGGAGATGTCTACATGGAAAATAATGTTGTTTTAAGTATGAAAGGAATCTGTATGACATTCCCCGGTGTAAAAGCGTTGGAAAATGTGGATTTTAATCTGAAAAAAGGCGAGATCCGTGCGCTCATGGGGGAGAACGGAGCCGGAAAATCCACACTGATTAAATGTCTTACTGGGGTAAACAAATTTGAAGCCGGAGAGATCTATCTGGACGGCATCGATGGTCCGATCGTCAACAAGGATACGATGGACGCACAGCGAAAAGGTATCTCTACGGTGTATCAGGAAGTAAACCTGTGTCCGAACCTTTCCGTGGCGGAAAATCTTTTCATCGGCAGAGAGCCCATGACAAAGATCGGTACGGTAAACAGAAAGAAAATGAACGAAATGGCGGCAAAGCTGATGAAGGATCTGGATCTGGATATCGATGTGACACAGAATCTGGAAGAATATTCACTGGCTCTGCAGCAGATGATAGCGATCGCCCGTGCGGTGGATATGGATTGTAAGGTTCTGATCCTGGATGAGCCTACCTCCTCACTGGATGATAACGAAGTGGCAAAGCTTTTCGGTATGATGAGAAGGCTTCGTGAGCAGGGTGTCGGCATCGTTTTCGTAACACATTTCCTGGAGCAGGTTTATGAAGTCTGTGACGGTATCACAGTTCTTCGGAACGGTACGCTGGTAGGGGAATACAGTATTGAGGAGCTGCCCCGTGTGAAACTGGTTGCGGCGATGATGGGTAAGGATTTTGATGATCTGGCAAACATCAAGCCGGAAGGCAGCGGCGATAAATCCAAAGAGCCCCTTGTTATCGATGCAAAGGGACTCAGCCATGCGGGAACGATCAAACCCTTCGACCTGGAGATACATAAAGGAGAGGTTATCGGCCTGACAGGGCTTCTGGGAAGTGGAAGAACCGAACTGGCACGTGCGATCTACGGTGCGGACAGGGCACAGACCGGTACATTAAAGGTAAAGGAACAGGAAGTGACGATCAAAAATCCGATCGATGCCATGAACCTCGGCATGGGGCTTCTGCCGGATGACAGAAAGGCGGAAGGTATCATTGGAGATCTGTCTGTCCGCGAGAATATCATTCTTGCAATGCAGGCAAAACTCGGTATCTTTAAGAAGATCCCGATGGCAAAACAGATCGAGATCGCAGATAAGTTTATCGAACTGCTTCAGATCAAGACGGCAAGCAGGGAGACATTGATCAAGCAGCTTTCCGGCGGTAACCAGCAGAAGGTTATCCTCGCCAGATGGCTTGCGACAGATCCGGATTTCCTGATTCTGGATGAGCCCACTCGTGGTATTGATATCGGAACAAAGACCGAGATTCAGAAACTGGTGATCCAGCTCGCGGAAGAGGGAAAGAGCGTGATGTTTATCTCCTCCGAGATTGAAGAGATGCTCAGGACCTGTAACCGTATGGCGGTGCTCAGAGACGGCGCCAAGGTTGGTGAGATCAGCGGTGAAGAGTTGTCTCAGGAAGGTGTTATGAAGGCAATCGCGGGAGGTGCAAAATAATGGATAAAGTGAAAAAAATTACAAAGATGAAACTGTTCCTGCCGATCTTCAGTATGATCCTTGTGATGATGATCAATGTGATCTATGATATCGCCAGCGGGAATGCTCCTTTCAGTTTCTTTACGATCAGTATTAACAATGGCATTTTATACGGACGTCTGATCGATGTATTGAACCGTGGCAGCGAAGTTGCGATCCTGGCGATCGGTATGACGCTGGTTGTATCAGCTTCCGCAGGTACGGATATCTCGGTGGGTTCCGTTATGAGCTTATCCGGCGGCCTGTGCTGTATGCTGCTGGCAGGTTACGGTGTGACCAACGTGAGCGAGTATAACGTACCCCTCTGGGTCGGTATGCTGGCAGGTGTTGCGATCGCATGTGTCTGCGGTCTGTTTAACGGATTTCTTGTGGCATATATGAATATTCAGCCGATGGTGGCAACGTTGATCCTCTGGTCTGCGGGCAGGGCGATAGGGCTGCTGCTCTGCAACAGTAATATCGTGTATGTGCGTGTGCCTTCCTTCCAGTTCTTTGGAGCATACTGCGGCATTATTCCTACACCGATCATCATTGCAGCGGTCTGTGTTGTGATCGCTTCGATCATACTGCGTGTGACAGCGCTGGGTACTTATATCCAGAGTGTCGGTATCAATAAAAAAGCTTCCAGAATTTCCGGTTTTAATTCCGCAAAGATCATCCTGTTATGTTATGTGATCTGCGGCCTGTGCGCAGGTATCTCCGGTCTGGTTGCAACCTGCAGAATCTATTCTGCAGATACAAATAACATTGGACTTAACATGGAGCTGGATGCTATCCTTGCAGTGGCACTTGGCGGCAACAGCCTTGGCGGCGGTAAGTTTAATCTTGCCGGTTCCATCATTGGTGCTTATACCATTCAGGCGATCACAACAACACTGTATGCTCTGGGCGTTTCTTCCGCACAGGCACCGGTATTTAAGGCTATCGTGGTTATCCTGATCGTGGTTATCCAGTCGGAGCCCGTGAAAGCTTATTTCAAAAAACTGTCCGCTAAAAAGGCAGCAGCAAAGGAGGCGGTACAGGCATGAAAAAATTAAAACTCGGCAGCAATAATATATTACTTGCTATTACGGTAGCACTGTTTGTCATCATGTATCTGGGCGGCTGTATCATTTATGCAGACAAAGGTTTTACGCACTTTCAGACATTCCTGAATGTATTGATCAATAACGCGGGCCTGATCGCTGTTGCAGCCGGCATGACCTGTGTGATGCTGACAGGCGGCATTGATATTTCCGTAGGTTCCCTGATCGCTATGGACTGCATGTTTCTGGCGGTCGGCATGGAAACCTGGGGCATGAAGAGCCCGGTGCTTATGGTCATGGTACTGATCATCGGTATCGTATTCGGACTGGTACAGGGATTCTGTGTGGCTTATCTGGAGATTCAGCCCTTTATCGTAACAATGGCGGGCATGTTCTTTGCCAGAGGTATGACGGCGGTGATCTGTAAGGATCAGGTAAGTATCGTTTCGGATAAACTGTTTACGGCGATCTCCAATGCGAAGATCAATATCCCCTTCGGCGGATATGAAAATAAAAAGGGCATTTATCAGACTCCCTTTATCCGGCCCACTGTTGTGGTGGCGCTCCTTGTGGTGGTGCTTGTTTATCTGATGCTGAAATATACAAAATTCGGCAGAAGCATTTATGCTGTGGGCGGCAACCAGGTATCGGCAACATTGATGGGGCTTAATGTCCGGAAGACAAAATTACTGACTTATACATTGAGCAGTTTCCTGACCTCTATCGGCGGTATCTGCTATTGCTTAAATACGATGTGCGGTACGACGACACAGGCGACAGGCCTTGAAATGGACGCGATCTCATCCTCGGTCATCGGCGGAACGCTGCTGACAGGCGGTGTGGGCAATGTTCTTGGCTCGCTGGTGGGCGTTATGATCAACGGCACGATCTCAACCCTGGTAAAATCCAACGGTAAGCTGGTGAGTTCCTGGGCAAACATTATTACGGCTATCCTGTTATGTTTCTTTATTCTTCTGCAGGCAGTCTTTGCCAAGATTAAAGAAAGCAAAAAAGCATAAAAGTGACAGCAAACATTATTTTCCTGTAGGGACCTGCTTTTTCACGGGCAGGTCCTTACTATACCGTTTAAAATACCGGGGATGAACAAAGGCGTAAAAAAGTCTGAAAAATCAATAAAATCCTTGACAAACAAGGGAAAAACCACTATAAATATGTAGAGACGTTTTTTCCGCGTTAAATACGGAATATCAGGAAAAAATTTCAGAAACCAATCGATGTTTTATAGGAGGATTTAAAATGAACAAAATGGAGTTAGTTACAGCAATTGCTGATCAGGCTGAAATTTCCAAAAAGGATGCCGAGAAAGCTTTAAAGGCTTTCACAGACGTAGTTGCTGATGAATTAAAGAAGGGCGGAAAGGTTCAGCTGGTAGGCTTTGGTACTTTTGAGGTATCCGAGAGAGCTGCAAGAGAAGGCCGTAACCCTCAGACGGGTAAAGTGATGAACATCCCTGCATCCAAAGCACCGAAGTTCAAAGCAGGCAAGGCATTAAAGGATATGCTGAACGCTTAAACTGGCGGACAGGCTATAGAGCACAGGCCCGGGCATCAATGTCCGGGCTTTTGGTTTTTCAGGGAGGTATATGATGAGACTGGATAAATATTTAAAAGTGTCACGGCTTATTAAAAGGCGTACAGTGGCGAATGAAGCCTGTGATGCGGGCAGAGTGCTGATCAATGAAAAACCGGCGAAAGCCGGGACTGCCGTAAAGGTGGGAGATATCATTACGATTCAGTTCGGTTCTAAAGAGGTTAAGGTTGAAGTGCTGGATGTGGCAGAGGTTGTGCGCAAGGAAGAGGCAAAAGAAATGTACCGCTATCTGTAACGATCCGAAAGTATTTTAAAACAGAGAAGATTTTGGCATCAGATGGACGTCCCGTTCATATATTTTATTAGTAGAGGAGGAAACGGGATGGAAGATTTGAGCGGCATCTATAACAATAGCGGCAATAATGGAAGTAACCGCGTCGGCGGTTATAATAAGACACAGCTGCGGGCGCATAAGATCGTGTTAAACGGCAGGAAAACCTGTACTATTACAGGTGTAAACGATGTGCTCTCCTTTGATATTAATGAGGTTCTGCTGGAGACGGAGCAGGGCATGCTGATGATCAAGGGAACGGAGCTCCATGTCAGCAGGCTTTCGCTGGACAAGGGCGAAGTAGATGTGGATGGCAGCGTGGATTCGCTGACCTATTCTGATACAACAGGCGCCAGAGAGAAAACGGAATCCTTTTTCTCCAGATTATTTCAGTAGAGAAAAAGGGGAAAAAGAGGAATGCCGTTATGAGTGAACTGGTGGTTACGGAGTTTGTACTGTTTCTGTATGCAGCTTATCTTGGTATTGAGATGGCGTTCGTTTATGACCTGCTCCGCATTTTCAGGCGGGTGGTAGGGCATAACAGGCTTGCGATGGCCTTTGAGGATTTTCTGTACTGGCTCTGGGCGGGGATCAAGGTGTTTCTGATGCTTTATGAATACCATAACGGCAGCCTTCGTTTTTATACGATACTGGGCGTCTGCTGCGGTATTTTTCTTTATACGGTTTCGATCGGCGCATTTTTTGTGAAGTACAGTGCGAAGGTGCTGAACAAAACCAAGGCGGGCGCTTTTAAGGCGGCGGAAAAAGCCGGAAAAAAGGCGGAAGGGGTTCTGGAAAAGCCGAAGAAGGCTGCGGCTTCAAAGCTTTATGCTTTAAAGGTACTCTGCGGCAGAAAGTGCAGGCATTTGGGAAGGTTCTTAAAAAAGAAGTTGACGGTGTTTCGGAAAATGATTAGAATATTATTATGTAAGCATTGACGGCCGGTATATACGGAAGGAGGCCAGGGGATGGCACGCAGAAGAGTTGCATATCAGAAACAAAAACAGAATAAATTTGCCATGCTGCTGGTTACGCTGGTGCTGTTCATGCTGATCGTTGTGGTGAATATCAGAAAGGGAGAGCTCCGTGAGAAGCAGGCGGCATATGCGGTAAAGCAGGAGGAGCTGCAGGCGAAGATCGATCAGGAGGAAGCGAGAGCGGAAGAGATCAGGGAGTATGAGAAATATACGCAGACTCAGAAATATATTGAAGATATGGCAAAAGAGAAGCTGGGGCTTGTGTATGAAGATGAGATTGTTTTTAAGACGGAAGGAGAGTAAGCTGTTCGGAGACGGACAGCTTTTTTCGTGGTTTGAGATCCGGGTTCATAATATCCTGCAGGAGGTTCCGGTGCGCATCCTGTCGAAAAAAACTTGGATTTACGGGTGCGATTTTGACAAACATCGTGGGTTTTTTGTGTCTATAATCATCACACCGGATTTGTGGAAGGAGTGATGATCATGGAGACAACGATAATACAGGATTATGAAAGGCAGAGGCTGTTGGAATATGCGGATTCATTCCGGGAGCTGGCGGATTCCTTTCAGAATTTCAAGACAGAAGAGGAAAATGAAAAGATCATGCAGGCGGAAGGGACAAGAGGGGTTATCTTCTGGGAGAGGCAGTTATCGGAGCAGCGTTCGGTATTTGCCGGACAGTTACAGGAAATGTCGCGGATGCTTTTCGATATTGCAAGCCAGGAGAGAAGCGTGGAGAAGATCAGCGAGAAGAAATACCGCCAGCTTGTGCGGGAGATGAAATCGGAAGGGATCCTTGTGGGAGATCTTTTTTACATACGGGCAGGGGACGGGCACAGAAGGTACAGCATACAGATGAGGACGGTAAAATCTGTCAGCGTCTCTTCGGAGGATGTGGCGGGGCTTTTGTCGGTGCTTTTGGACATGCGCATCGTGCCTCACAGGAACTGTGCCTTTTTCCTGTCACAGGAGTGGGGGACATATCTATTTCAGGAGGAGCCTTCCTTTCATGTGCTGACCGGAAGCGCAAAAGCGATCAAGCAGTCGGAGGCGGTGTCCGGGGATTGCTTTGAGAGCTTTGAATATGGGGAGGGCAGTGTGGCTATCCTGATGTCAGACGGTATGGGCGCCGGGGAAAGTGCTTTAAAGAGCAGTTCCATGGTGGTGGATCTGATGCAGCGGTTTCTGGAGGCGGGTTTTTCCGTGGAAGCTGCCATGAGGCTGGTCAATGGCGTGCTTTTGACGAGCGGCACCAGCCAGAATACCTCCACGATAGATTGTTGTAATATTGATCTGTATCAGGGACTCTGTCATTTCTGTAAAGTGGGGGCGGCGCCGTCCTATTTGAAGCGGGGAAATCTGGTGGAGCAGATCTCATCCAGAAATCTTCCGCTGGGGCTGGTGGAGGAGCCGGAGAGTGAGTCGGTGACCAGGTATCTGGAGGACGGAGATTATATCATCCTGTTGTCGGACGGGGTGGCGGATGCCATGAATCAGGGCATCGGGGAAGCGGCGCTGCCGGAGATCATCAGCCGTTTCCAGACGAGGAATCCCAGTGAGCTGGCGAATGATATTCTGGGATATGTACTGAGCCAGTGTAAGGGGGATATACGGGATGATATGACGGTGCTGGTGACCGGGTTTTGGGAGAGGGCACGTTAGTAGGTTGTACGATTGTGGTGGTTCCGCCAAGCCGTCGATTGTGGATAAGCGGATAGGAAAAGCTTGATTTTTCAAGGAGTATACTATAGAGTAGAGGAATGAGCGCGAGTAAAAAGATAAGGGATTTTATACAAAAAGAGGGATTGATTGAAGAAGGTGACAGAATTCTTCTCGGCTTATCGGGCGGAGCGGATTCGGTTTGTCTGTTTTATGTGCTTTTAGGGCTTCGGGAGGAGCTCGGGTTTGAGCTGAGGGCGGTTCATGTGCATCATGGGATCCGCGGGGAGGCGGATGAGGATGCTGCCTATGTGGAGAGGCTCTGTGAGGAAGAGGGCGTGTTCTGTTATGTGTTTCGGGAGGATGTGCCGGGGTTTGCGAAGGAGCAGGGGCTGAGCGAGGAGGAGGCCGGGCGGATTCTGAGATATCGGGATTTTCAGGAATGTCTGGAAAACTGGGAGACAGAGGCGGAATATACATGCCGGTATAAGATCGCCACGGCGCATCACGAAAACGATCAGGCGGAGACGGTTCTGTTTCAGCTTTTCAGGGGGTGCGGGCTTTCGGGGCTGCGGGGGATCCTGCCGGAGAGGGGAAATATCATCCGGCCGCTGCTCTGTCTTTCCAGAGAGGAGATTGAGGGATATTTAAGGGAAAAGGGTATTTTCTGGTGTGAGGATAAGACCAATGCATCGGAGGAGTATAGCAGGAATAAGATTCGGCATCGGATCCTGCCGTATGTGGAGGCGGAACTTTCAAAGGGAGCAGCCGCTCATATCGGGAAAACCGCCCAGATCGTGCGGGAGGCTGAAAGGTATATCAGGAGGCAGACGGAGGCGGTTTACCGGAGGGTTGCGGCGGAGCAGGATGAAAGCCTTGTTTTTGATATCACGCTTTTGCTGAAGGAGGATATTTTTTTACAAAAGCAGCTTATTTTGTACGGGCTTGAGCGGGTGTCAGCGGCGCGGAAGGATATCGGGGCGGTGCATGTGGAGGATATCCTGAGACTGGTGCGGAAGCAGGGGAACGGAGAGCTTGACCTGCCGGGCAGGGTGCAGGTGAGAAAGGTTTATCAGAGGCTGCTGATCGCCCGGGAAGGGCGGGGAGATGAGAGAGGCTCCATGCCGGAGTGCCCTTTGGAAGGATTTTTATATGGGGAGAGGGAGCCTTTGTTTGAGTCGGAACTGATCGATCTTTCAGACGGGAAAGCCGTAAGGATGCGTTTCGGGATTCGGGATATTTCAGAAATCATGGGATGTATTCCCGAAAAAACGTATACGAAATGGTTTGATTATGATAAAATAGAAACAGTGTTCTCATTCAGACACCGGGAGGGCGGAGACTATCTGACGATAGATAACGGGATGAAGCGTAAGAGTTTTCGGCGTTATCTGATAGAGAAGAAGGTTCCGGTTTCCTGCAGGGACCGCATCTGGCTTTTGACGGACGGGCCGCATGTGATGTGGGTGCCGGGCGGAAGGATGAGCAGCTATTATAGGATAACAGAACAGACAAAAACCATCTTGCAGATAAGGATCTGCACGGAAGAGTAACGGAGGAGGAAACATGGCGGAACATGTAAGGGTTTTACTGAAGGAAGAAGATGTTGACAGGCGGATACAGGAGATCGGTGATCAGATCAGCAAAGATTATGAAGGAAAACAGGTACATCTTATCTGTGTACTAAAGGGCGGAGCTTTTTTCATGTGCGAACTGGCAAAGCGCATCACGGTGCCGGTATCTCTTGACTTTATGTCGGTATCCAGCTATGGCAGCGCTACGAAGTCCAGCGGCGTGGTAAAGATCGTGAAGGATCTGGACGAGCCTTTAAAGGACAAGGATGTGCTTGTGGTGGAGGATATTGTGGATTCCGGCAGAACGCTGAGTTATCTTCTGGAGATGCTGAAGGACAGAGGCCCGAAGAGCATAAAGCTCTGCACATTACTGGACAAGCCTGAAAGAAGGGTAGTGGATGTGGATGTGGACTATACCTGTTTTCAGATCCCTGACGAGTTTGTCGTGGGTTACGGACTGGATTACGACCAGAGATACAGGAATCTGCCCTACATAGGCGTGGTGGAATTTGACTGAAAAAGCCTGTTATAAAAGAAAAAAGGAGTAATAAATTTTGGATCAGAACAATAGACCGAATAAAGGGATGGCGGGGTATGTACTGCTTTTGATCATTCTTCTTGGCGTGCTTTGGGCTTCAAGCTTTTATACGGCGAGCAAACCCGGATACACCATTCACAATATGGAGGAGCTGCTTTCCTCGGAAGTTGTGACGGGAGCGAAGATCACACCGGATCAGACGCCGCCCACAGGTTCCGTAAAGCTGGAACTGTCAAACGGCGGGAGCATCGTTGTCCAGGTGACGGATGTGACGAAAGCCGAGAAGATGTTGGAAGAATACAATATATATCCTGAGATAAACAAAGCGCAGGGGGAGGGTATTCTGACGACTGTGATATTGCCGCTGGGGATCAGTATGCTGGTGGTTATGGTGGTGATCGCCATTATGAACAGAGGCGGCGGCGGTGCCGGCAGAATGGCAAATTTCGGAAAGAGCCGCGCGAGATTGTCCCTGGGAGACGACAGCGTTACTTTTGATGGCGTTGCAGGCTTGAAGGAAGAGAAAGAGGATCTGGAAGAGATCGTCCAGTTTTTGAAGAATCCGGGAAAATTTATTGAAGTCGGCGCAAGGATTCCGAAGGGCGTTTTACTGGAGGGGCCTCCGGGAACCGGTAAGACCTTACTGGCGAAAGCCATTGCCGGGGAGGCAGGCGTGCCCTTTTTCTCCATATCCGGTTCGGATTTTGTGGAGATGTATGTGGGCGTGGGCGCCTCCCGTGTGAGGGACCTGTTCAGCGAGGCGAAGAAACACGAGCCCTGTATTGTATTTATCGATGAGATCGATGCGGTGGCAAGGCAGCGCGGCACCGGTATGGGCGGCGGCCATGACGAGAGAGAACAGACTTTGAACCAGCTCCTGGTGGAGATGGACGGGTTTGGCGTCAATGAAGGCGTTATCGTGATCGCGGCGACAAACCGTGTGGATATTCTGGATCCGGCGATCATGCGTCCGGGCAGATTTGACAGAAAGATCGTGGTGGGAAGGCCCGATGTGGGCGGCAGAAAAGAGATCCTGCTGACACATGCGAAGAACAAGCCTCTGGGGGATGATGTGAATCTGGAGCATATCGCTCAGACTACGGCGGGATTTACCGGCGCGGATCTGGAAAACCTTTTGAATGAGGCGGCTATTGTTGCGGCGAGGGATGAGCGGAAATATATCTGTCAGGCTGATATCAACAAAGCCTTTATTAAAGTGGGTATCGGTTCTGAGAAAAAGAGTAAGATCATTTCCGATAAAGAAAAGAAGATCACAGCTTATCACGAGGCGGGACATGCAATCCTGTTCCATGTGCTGCCGGAGGTGGGGCCCGTCTATACGGTTTCCATTATTCCTACCGGAATCGGTGCGGCAGGCTATACCATGCCGCTGCCGGATAAGGACGATATGTTCCTGACAAGGGGACGTATGGAGCAGGAGATCATGGTATCGCTGGGCGGGCGTATCGCGGAGGAGATCATCTTTGATGATATCACCACCGGGGCGTCCTCCGATATCCGGAAGGCGACGAAAGAAGCCCGCATGATGGTGACGCGGTATGGTATGTCTGAAAATATCGGTGTGGTCTGCTATGATGACGATGACGATGAAGTCTTTATCGGCAGGGATCTCGCTCATGCGAAGAGCCACAGTGAGAATATTGCGGGAGAGATCGATAAGGAAGTAAAAGCGATCATTGACAAATGCTACCAGAAGGCGAAGGAGATCATTTTAGAGCATGAGCAGGTTCTGCACAGTTGTGCGGCGCTTCTGCTGGAGAAGGAAAAGATCACCAGAGAAGAATTCGAACATCTTTTTGTGCAATATTAACAAATTGAGACATCGAAATTTGTGAAATTTGTGAATTCTAAGTCTTGTGGACAGAGGGGTGGTATGCTATTATACTACTTGTAACCCCCCAATACATT